>CAZQVB010000011.1:0-77846 GCA_964596645.1 uncultured Roseivirgaceae bacterium | reverse complement strand
CCACGATCTCTTCCAGCGCTGTGATGTCTGGCGACATGGTCAGGTCGATCACCGAGCGGTTGCCCACTTCCACTTCTTCTGGCACAAAACCGACCGAGCTAAACTGCAGCACCGATGTGGCCGATGGCACTTCTACACTGTACAAGCCATTTAAATCGGTGACGGTACCTTGGTTGGTTCCTTTTACAATCACATTCACGCCCGGCAGGCCTTCTTGGTCTTCGTCGGATATCACCTTGCCCGTGACGGTGGAGCCTTGCAGCACCACTTCTACCGCGCCGGCCCTCTGATTGCGCGCGTCTCCATCCATCTTCTTCACGTCGATGTCGAAATTGACCTGGCGAAAACGCAGTGATGCCTCTTTGGAAATATTCAGGAGGATATTTTTGAGGGAGGTCTTCTGGTACTTCAAATTGAGTGTAACCGACGGATCCAAATCGCGGTAGTCGAAGGCAAAACGGTAATCTGTTTTGGATTCAATCTGACGAAAGGCCTCTTCGAGGCTCGCATTCTTCAGATTGATTGCAATGCTCACATCCTCAATGCTTTCGGGCTTCTGTGCGCTGAGATTTCCAGCCAGTAGTATATTGAGGAATACTACCTGCATGCACAAACCCACTGTAGAGTAGATAGACATCATTTTGATGAGTCTTAGTAACTTTTTTTGCATAATTTTGGTAAGTTTTAATACAACAAATACAAGGAAACGGCTCTGTACCCGATCGCCAAAACGGTACAGGGCCGTATTTTTTTCTCTTTCTATGACGTGTCTGTTTTCATCATGCGTCTGGTTTAATTATTAAGTATGGTCACTTTGTCTTTATCTATACTGAAATCAAAATCTTGCGTGAAGGCCATTCGCTCCAGCACGCGTTGCAAGCTCTGATCTTTAAATTCTCCGGAGTAGTTCCAGTTTTTACCAAAGTCAGCGCTGGCTACTACGGATACGCCATACCACTGCTCCAACCGCGAACGCACCTCAGCAAAACCGGCCTTTTCGAAATACAGCACATTGTCTTTCCAGGCCACAACACGCTTATAGTCGAATGCACCGATGTGCATTGTTTTGTCAACATTACTTTGTGTAAGTCGCTCGCCTGGTTTGAGCAACGCAGCGGCATCGCCCTCCCTCCGATCGGTCACTTCTACCTGCCCGGAAAGCAATGATACGCTCACTACTTCTTCGTTGGCAAAGGCACGGACATTGAATGCCGTACCCAATGCTGTGGTATGCAAATGGCCGCTCTGCACCACAAACCGCAGCGCTTCATTTCTCTTCACTTCAAAAAAAGCCTCGCCCTCCAGTACGATATGGCGATGACGAACACCAAAGGCATTGGTGTAGGTCAGCCTGCTGTCGGCATTGAGCCACACGCGGCTGCCATCGGGCAGCACCACCAGCTTTTTCATGCCGCGCCCGCTTTCTTTTATCACGGTCTCTTCTACTATTGCCTGCTGTGCGGCTTGCTGCTGCTCAGCGGCTAGCCTGTACATAAGCAGGCCTAGCGTAGCGATAAGAGCAAGGCCTGCGGCTATGCGCATAACTTTGCCCGCCCAATGCGCTTTGGGCGTCGGGGCGATTGTACGGCGCGGTGCGCTTTTGTACTGAATGATGTTTTCAAGAATATTTTGACGGGAGACGGGTGGCGCCGTTTTGTGGGGGAAGTGAATCATGAGAAGAAGCTCACGGGCCTTTAGCAACTCCACTTTCCAATCGGGATGGGCCTCCATCCAGGCATGCCAAAAAGCGTCTGATTCTGCAGTAGGCTTGCGCACCCAACGAATGAATTCTTCGTCGTGAAAAAAATCGAAATTTTGGTTCTTCGTACGCTTCATCTTTGGGTGTTGTACCTTCATAAGGCGACAGTTGTCATTTATCCATCACGTACAGCAAATTTTTTTTTATTTTTTTTCAGGTATCTAAAAATTCAGGGAAGAGGCACGACACTGAAAAGTGATGGCGAAATAAAAATTGTCGAACAAAATATGACATACGACCTCTCGCCAGAATAGTGTTGGATGACTGCACTTCCGTAGATAATCTTCTTAATTTGAGCATTTCACTAAAATAATACACCATGACCATCCTCGTAGCTGGCGCGTCTGGCGCCACCGGCCGATTGCTGGTAGAGCAGTTGCTCGCCCACGGCCATAGCGTGAAAGCCATCGTGCGCTCACCCGACAGGCTTCCAGACCACCTCAGGCATATGCCCCATTTAACCGTCATTACTGCCAGCCTGCTCAACCTGACGGATGATGAACTGACCGGACATGCGGCCAACTGCGGGGCAGTCGCCTCGTGCCTTGGGCACAACCTCACCTGGCGT
This sequence comes from uncultured Roseivirgaceae bacterium, assembly GCA_964596645.1. Classification (GTDB taxonomy): domain Bacteria; phylum Bacteroidota; class Bacteroidia; order Cytophagales; family Cyclobacteriaceae; genus CAVQEK01. The sequence continues at coordinate 75,519 of CAZQVB010000011.1, read as the reverse complement.
GGTGTGTACGGAGAACCCCGCAAGCTCGTCGCCGACGCCACGCGCCGGCTGTGCCGTGCTGCCAGAGTAGGAAATACCGGTAAAAAGATAAAATTTGTGCTGATGAACACGACAGGTGTCACCAACCACGACCTGCAAGAACGCGTGCCACTGAGCCAATCCATCGTCACCGGCTTTATGCGATGGATACTGCCGCCACATACCGACAATGAGCAGGCGGCAGACTACCTGAGGGTAAAAGTCGGGCAGAACGATCCGCAGATAGAATGGGTGGCTGTACGGCCCGATGGCCTAATTGATGAAGATGAAGTGAGTAACTACTCGATACATCCATCGCCCATACGTAACCCCATCTTCGATGCAGGCAAGACCAGCCGCATCAATGTGGCTCATTTCATGGCCCGGCTGCTGGACGAGGAAGTTCTGTGGAAACAATGGAAAGGTCAGATGCCGGTGATATACAACAAGGAGGAAAAGGCCAATTGATCAATTTTGCTCCAAAAGGCTAATGCAACGCTTGAGGGCGCTACGCCAGTGTGGGATGTGCAGATCGAATGTGTTCACGATCTTCCGCTTGTCCATCACGCTGTAGTGTGGCCGCCTGGCCGGAGTCGGGTATGCCTCGGTGGGTATGGCTTTTACGCTCACCTCTACTCCGGCATATTCGAATATTGCCATGGCAAAGTCGTACCAACTGGCCACACCCTGGTTGCTGAAGTGATAGATGCCCGAAAGTGATTTTTTTCTATTCGCGTCTGCTGCCGACAGGTGTGCCAATATGGCCATCAGCGCCTCGGCCAGGTCGGCGGCGTAGGTGGGGCTGCCTATCTGATCGCCGATAATGCCCAATTCGCTGCGCTCGCGACCCAGCCGCAGCATGGTTTTCACGAAATTATTGCCAAACGACGAATACAGCCAGGAGGTGCGCAGCACAATGGCAGAAGCACAATGCTTCATCGCAGCCAGCTCGCCGGCCAGCTTGGTGGCGCCATATACGCTGATCGGCTCAGGCTTTTCATCTTCTGCAATGGGCCGGCTGTGCCTGCCGTCGAATACAAAATCGGTAGAAATCTGTATCAGGTTGGCCTGGTGTTGCGTACATGCTTTGGCCAAATATTCCACCGCCGTGGCATTGAGCAAGTGCGCGCGGTCCCGATCACCTTCTGCCTTATCTACAGCGGTGTAGGCGGCGCAGTTGATGCAGAACTGTGGCGCATGGGCAGCAAAAAAATCATTGACCGACTTGGGGTCGGTTATGTCCAGCTCATTGACGTCGGTAAAGATGAAGTGGTAAGGTGTGTGGCTGGCGGCCAACAAGCGGAGTTCCGAGCCCAGCTGGCCTCCGGCACCGGTCACCAAGATGGTAGTAGTAGACATGCCGAGGTTTTCGGGCGAAGATAGCGGAATATAAAAATGGAAAAAAAGGCCGTTACACTGACTTTTCAAAAAATAGCGTCGAGCAGCTCGTCGAAGGGCTCAGCCGGCAGATAGCTGCGGTCGGAGTATACGTTGGCTTGAATTTTCAGGCTTTTTACCACCTGGTTTTCGCTATACAGCTCCAGGTGTATATTGCCAAAGCGCTGCGTCATGGGCATATTGCCGGTGGGTATTGGCTTCAGGTATATGCGGGATTTGTTTTCCATAATCACGCCGTGCTCTTTGATGTACCGGTCGGCATGCGCTTGTACATATCCCAGATCGCGTACCTGGCTGCCCAACCAGAAGAAAAAGTGTTCGAATTCTTCATTGGCCAGTGTAGAACGATTGTAGATGGCCAACCCGTTGCTCGTTTTATGCCTCAGCTCCACCACCTCTACCGGGGCGTCGTCAAGGCTGATTTTGCCGCCCAGCGCTATGGCCTGCCGTATGCTTTCAGCGATGAGCTGATACCCTTTCTCTTCTACCCACAGCGTATACGACATCTCCTGATGCTTGGTGCGCTTGAGTGGCTCGTGAAGTGTAAACGGGGTCTTGGGCGGAAAGAGGCGCCTGAGCAAAGCATTGAACATATTTTTGTAACCGACTAGCGATGTCGAAAGTTTTTACCAGGCGTCATTTGCTGCGTTCAACTCAAAATTTTCATCAGAATGCAGCGCGTGATCAGGTAGGTGGGCTTTACGCCTTCCCGGCCAAGGCTGCCGGAGGCAAGCGTGTTGCCGGTGACCAGGGGGTTGTCGGAAGCGTAGTAGGCGTAGCGCACCTTCACCTGGTCACTGATACTCCGTCGTATTTTGGAGGCCGATTGTATGGCTTTCTGATAGTGTACGCCTTCCATCTCCAGGCCTATGGCGCGCCAGGAAGAGTGTAGAAAATATTCCAGTACGTCGCGGTTTTGCAGGGAGGTACCCAAAACGGTGATCATTGGCCCGGTGCATACATCCAGGCCATAGCCCTGAAAGTCGCCGGCACTGAACTCATTATCGAGGGGATAGTTGTCGGCGGTACCTTCAAAAACATGGGCTGTGGGCACCATGATGTCGCCTTTTTTGCCTTCCAGTATTCCCGCCTTTCCCATGATGGATATGGACTGCACATTCAGCGGGATGCGCCTGTCGCCCATCTGCAGTGGTTTGAGCAGTTCGTCCATCGACTCGTAGGCTTGTTCGCCAAAGGCGTAGTCCATCACCAGAATCACCGGCTTTTCCTTTTTCAGCCTCTCCCAATCCACGGCCACATCTGCTGCCACAGAATCCGGGTCGATCAGTGTGGTGTCTATGATCTGCACATTGATGTTGGTGCCCTTTATGTCGGGAATATCTTTCAAACCCTTTTTGGCGGCATAGGCTTGTACTTTTTCCTGAAGGGCCAGATTTTTTGCCGAGCTGAGAAATTCTGCGATCTGTTGCAGCGTCTCTCTGTTTTTGCCTTTGGCTACAGCACTGGCATACAAGGTATTGAGCACACTGTGCAGGTTGGCCGATATGATGTGTAGCGGTCGCTCTATGAGGCCTTGTTCGTACAAGTAACTTTTGATGTGCAGGGCCCACAGTTCGCCAAATACATGATGCCCGATCCGCTCGCGCAAGGCCGAAGAAAAATGAATTTCACGGTCTTTTTTGTCGATGCTTTCTTCTATGGCCAGCTTGCCCAGGTAGTACACGATGTGGAAGAGGCTGTTGCGGAAAGTACCGGGGCCAAAGCGGTCGCTGGCCCATTGTGTCTCTTCGAAGGTGCGGCCGAGTATGGTGCTGAGGTAGGCATGCGCCTTGTGGCGAATGTCGCGGTCGGCAAGGTCTTCTTCGAGCACTATTTGCTCCAGTTTTTTCCAGACTTGCCGTACGCGCTTCTTATGGTCGAGGGCATGATTCTTTATTTTTTCAGCCTCTACATACAAAAAGGTGAGGTGGGTTATTATATCATAAATATCGCTGCGACCGCGGGTGAGCTCCACATACATCTGGTCTTGATCTACCCGGTAGCAGTTGCGCCGCCGCTTCAGCGGCATGATTACTTCGAAATCAGATGATTCGAAACCCTCCCTTGTGATCAGGTGTATCTGCCGGCATTCTTCTATGCCTTTGGGCAACCTGTCAATCACATACTGCAGCCCTTCCAGCTCTACGCGCTCCTCATCGCCCATAGAGCCATATATCTCCGGTTTCAGCATGAGCAAAGCCTTCACCAGCGCCTCGCCGGAGAAGCTCATGGGCTTGTAGCTGCCGCGTATGAACAGATGACGCATAATGATGTAGAGGCGCTCGATGGCGGTGCGCGATTCGCGCGCCCGGCTGTGCTGTGGACTTACCATATTGGAAACAATCATTTTGAAAAAGGAAGAAGCTGTGAAGGTACAATTTCACAAAATATGGCTACTCATTAAATTCTCAATTGATGATAATCATTTATATGCATTTAAAATTGTCACAAATATTTCAGCATTAAATTATTTCAATTAGACAGGAAACCCTTTAATGATCGTTGAACTATCCAGACTATATGGAAATCAGACCAGATAAGAGATTCTGAAAGCTTTGCTTAAAAGGAACCCGGATATCGGTTGATTACGTGCTCAATTGGGTGTCAAATGGCATTAGCAAGCAAGAAATTATGAAAGATTTTGAAGAGATCACCGAAGAAATGATCAATGCATGTTTAGCTTTTGCATCAGATAAAGAACACAAACTGAACATCGCATCTTGAATATTAAAGTCTTCTATGAAACTACCACGATATCAAAAAAAACTGAAGTGTCTTTATACAATAGTTTAATCAAACTTTACGAAAACTCGATTTGCCAGGGTAAGCACGCAATATTGAAACCTTGAAATCCAACTTTCCGCGTTTTAAAAATGCACGAAAAGTTCGACACCATTATTTTTAATTCCCTTTTTTTGTTCCATCAATAGAATGGGTTTTATCTAGTTCATTGACAATTTTTTCCAATGAAAATCTAATCAAATCAAAGTCGCATTTGAATGGCAATAATTCCATCCCTGGGAAATGTCTAATATCCTCATGATATAAGAGTGCTTAAGTAGCCATTACCGCATTGGTCTCATATTTACTTTCAAAAGAATGTGTCATCTGGTTAAAAGAAAGGCTTTCTCCTAAAAATGCAATATCAACAAAATCCTTTGCCTTAGTCCCATTATTTATAATAGCATTGAGTTTCATAGCCGCAATGTCTTTGAAACTCGCCAATCGAACACCCTCTATATTGGATAGGTGATCCACATACTTATACTTATGAGCGATAAGGTCGAGAGCCATTCCATCAATTGATCCTTTAAGCGTATTTTGTTCAATAAAATCCGGCAAAAAGTGATAAGAAGATTGGAGATGTCTGTTTAGTTTCTCTTGGTCAAAATCCTTATTATTATACAAATCCAATGCAATACTTATCCTGTGACCGATGCGTAGAGAAAGTGCGGTTCCTCCTACAAGTACAAAGTTTTCCAAGGCTGGATCAGCCATTAATTTTTTCAGGATGTCCTACGTCTGCTTGGAGACTGTTTGCTCTTGTAGCATTTCATTTCAGTTAAAGGTATTCTAAAAATTATGTGTACGAAATTCATGTCCTTAACATTCAGATAAGGAATTTGCATGATTTCCGCCCTAACTCCTGCGTAACCATACAAATTTAATATCGTCAACCAATCATCCATATTCCCACGTTGGACGACTCTTTCAACTACAATGGATTTTCCTAATTGATAATCAAAATGTTCCTGGTTAAAATCCCAAAGTAAATGTTTCCTGATATAAGAATGCCTTTTGGGATTGATAAGGGATAAATTGAAATAAGCCATACAAGTGTGTCACAAAACTGTTAATAGTTAAATTAAGCAACATAATTTTTTGAGACAAAATACTGTTTCAATAAATAATACGCTGGTTCATCATCTTTCGCTTGTCAATTTGCATTATCTTCGTTTCTATTTTGCTTCAAATTCCTCATGGAAACATGAGCAAACATAAAAGTAGCGTAATCTCCTTTCGGGGCGATTTGGACTTCACAGTTGAGCGGGAAAAGCGTAACGTTTCACTTTTCGCTATGGTAGAGCCATAATCAAAAATAAAAAATAGTTTCTCCATATACAGTGCGCAAATCTTGAAATTACAGTTGCCTCCACCCATCGGCGCTGAACTTCCTATTACCGAAGAAAATCTCTGCTCAATGCGTCACCGATCACTCTACGACGGGTACTACTTCGGGTGCCCATTCCAGATGGGGCTTGGTGAGCACCCACGAACCCAAATACCGTACACCGTGGCGCTTCTCTACTTCCCACCCCTGCCTGCGCAGATATTTTTTTAGGTAAAGGTTCAATAACCCGTGCGACACCAGTACGAGCTGCTGCTTGTCTTGTATCATATATTCCAAATAAAAGGCGCCACGCCGGGCGCGGTTTTTTGCCTCACGAAAAGACTCTATTCCGCGGTCATTGAAGCCGAGCAGCCAAAAAAAACGGCTCAGGCCGCGCCACACAATTATGGGCATTTTGATGTTGGGAAAACCCACCACCTTCCTTTCAAACTCATTGAACAAATCGGTGGAGTCGCGCGGTATGCCATAGCCATCGAACAGTTGGTCGGCGGTATTGCGGGAGCGGGTGAGCATGCTGGTATACAGCAGGTCGATGCTGTCGGGATTGCAAATCACCCGCCTGCCAATGGGTTCTACTTCTACCGTGTCGTAGGCAATGGCAAAGTCCACCATTTCCTTTCTGTTTTGCCAGCCCTTCAATTTTATTTTCGGTTTGCCATGGCGCACCAGCACAATGGTTTTTACATTCTCTTCGAAAATCAAGCACGTATCAATCGGATATTTATAGTAGGCCTCAGGCATTTTTCCGGCCTCTTGTGCGGCAGCCAGATGACCGTTGATGATAAAAAGCAAAAAGATAACTTTATGACGCATTCGGCACTGATTATTAGTGTATACAATTAATTTTGGCCGGGAGCCTTTACCGGCATTTATCTACAATTAATGTATCTAACCATGAAGAATAAAATTTGTGTGGTGACCGGCGCCAACGCCGGCATCGGCTTCGAAACGGCCCTGGCTCTGGCAAAGGCCGGCGCACGCGTTTTTCTAGTCGGACGCGATCCGGAAAAACTCAGCCGCGCACGCGAAAACATACAAATTCAGACGCAAAACAATCAGGTGGACATGGTAGTCACCGACCTGTCATCGCAGGTGTCTATCCGAAAATCGGCTGATCAGATCATGGAAAAAACGGAAAAGATTGATGTTTTAGTCAACAATGCCGGCACCTGGTTTTCCAAGCTTTCATTAACTCATGAGGGCATTGAAATGCAGTTTGCTGTAAACCACCTCGCATATTTCCTGCTTACCCACAAGCTGCTTGGTCACCTTGCGGCATCGGGCGAAGGCCGCATTATCAATGTGTCGTCCGATTCGCATTTCAAAGGCAAAATGAACTTCGACGATCTCAATCTGACCAAAAAGTACCACGGCCTTCGCGCCTATGCGCAGTCGAAGCTGGGCAACGTGCTGTTTACCTACGCACTCGACCGACGGCTGAAGGAACGCGACCTGCCTGTAAGTGTGAATGCTGTGCAGCCTGGACTGGTGAAAACCGACATTGGCATGAAACACACCATATCACTGCACGGACTGGCCTGGAAGATAAGGCGTATGGGCGGCGTATCGCCAGCACAAGGCGCTCAGACGTCCATCTACCTGGCGAGCAGCCCGGAGGTGAAAGGCGTGAGCGGCAAGTACTGGGACAAAAGCGCCGCCAAGCCCTCTTCCAAGCGCTCGTACAATGAGGAGGACGCCAACACACTATGGGACATCAGCCTGGGGCTCACCGGCATCAGCGACTATTTCGACACCACTCCCGGCAAATCGCGGTAGGCGCGAAACATGCGCTGAAGCAATCTCATCTTGAAATTGGTGGGGGCCAGCTTGCCGAGTTTCATAAAAGTCCATGGTACCTTGCCGGGAATAATGACCGACTTGCCCCTGAGCACATTTTTGATGGCGACGCGGGCCACTTCTTCCGGCATCTTTACCATCAGCTTGGCGCTTTTGCCTTGTGTCTGAATACGCAAAAGCCCTTCTTCGTTGGTGATGGTGGGGCCGGGGCACAGCACACTCACGGTGATGCCGAATTCACGCAGCTCTTCCCGAAGGGCCAGGCTGAAGGCATAGACAAAACTCTTGGTGCCGGTGTATACCGCCTTGTATGGCAGTGGCAGTGTAGCCTCCATGCTGCTCATATTCATGATGAATGCCGAAGAAGCCTTGCGCAACTCAGGCATAAAATGATAGATCATGTTGACCATGGCCTTGTTGTTCAGATCGATCATCATATTGAACCGCGGCAGCGAGCCATATTCGAACAAGCCACTGGTGCCAAAGCCGGCATTGTTTACCAGCCCGGCAAGGGAGATGCCCAGCCCGTCGTACCACACTTTCAACTGCTCTATGGCCCCTGCACTGGTGAGGTCGGTGCCGTGGGTGAGCACATGCACGGGATATTGTTGCTTTATTTCGGCGGCCGTCGCTTCGAGCAGATCGTCGAGCAGCGCTACCATTACGATGGGATAGCCCATACGGGCAAATTCAAAAGCCATGGCGCGACCTATGCCATGGCTCGCACCTGTGATAAGTACAAAATTCTTTTTCACTGTAAGAAATAATTGCTGATTTGCTGCGCGAATATAGAAGCCAATAGTCACTGGCAAAAGAAAAGCGCCGATTTCAGGAAACCGGGGCTTTGAGAGAATATTCAGCGATCAGCTGGCAGATTTCTCCAAATCAACTATGCGCACTTCTACACGCCGGCTTTCTTCTTTACTGGCCCCACCAGCAGCGGAAGCGCCAAAACCTTTGGCGATGATGCGCCTGCGTACTATACCGCGGTGATTGATGTAGTCGAGCACGGAGATGGCCCGTTGGTTCGACAGCTTTTTATTGTATTCCTCGTCGCCTTCGGCAGAGGCATAGCCGCTTATTTCCACACCCAATGCCGGGTTATCTTTCAGAATCTTCAGTATCTCGTCGAGCTTGGGCTGGTAGTTTTTGGATAGCTCGCTGGCGTCTGCATCAAAAAATACCTTCAGCGTTGTGCCGAGCAGGCTCTTTTCATAGCTGCCTCTTGTGGCCATTTGGCCATTGCGCTGCTCTTCTGCCGCTTGGGTCACATTGAAAGTGGGCAGAGAAAAAATGACATCATTGCCCACATTTTTCTTCTCAAACTTGCTCTCATCGCTCTCGTCGTAAAAGTAGACGCGCTTGGCCGCCTGCAGGCGTTCGTTGTTGTTATCGTCGAAGTTTACGGCATCTATGGGATTTTTGGCCATGATCAGCTCCACCACATAATCAATGGCATGCTGATCGCCGGCTTCTATCAGGTCGCCCATCAGCTCATACACATCTATACTGTCTTGCTGCACCAGGGTAGCTTCGTGCTCTTTGCGCAGGTCGGCCACCTGGGCAGCCTGGGTGTTGTAAAAGGCATTTTTCACCTCTACTTCCTGCCCCACTACTACATCAAAATGCTTGATGGTGCTCAGATGTATTTTTTGATACAGCTCATAGAAATAGGTTTGATTGGGCACATCGATATTCAGCGTATAGGGAAGAAAGCCGTCGGACTCTATGATCATATCGTAGCTTTTGCTTGGCGGCAGTATGATGAGGTAGTCGCCCGTTTCCTTGTTTGGGTGATATACAAAATCGAGCTTTTGGTTGGTCGAATTGTCAATCACATAAATCTTGGTGGGCAGAGGCCTTTCTGTTGCCGATTCCAAAATCCGCCCTTTGATCATGGTGAGGGGGATGGTTTCGAAGTCATCGGGCATATCCATCATGTAGATGTCTTGGCCGCCGGCGCCTCCTTTGCGGTCGGAGGAAAAATATCCGCGCGAGCCATCGGCGATAAGCGTGAAATAGCTGTCGTTGGCCGATGTATTCACCGGGTAGCCCATGTTGACGGGCACCGACCAATCCTGCCCCTCTTGCACGCATTTGAATATGTCGAACCCACCCATGCCATCGTGCCCGTCGGAGGTAAAGAAAAGCATGGTGCCGTTTGGGTGAATAAAAGGCGCTTCTTCGTCGGCTTTGGTGTTTACAGTGGGCCCGAGGTTCTTTATGTTGCTCCAGGTGCCATCCGATTTCTTTGTGGCCTTGTATATGTCGAGTCCGCCATAGCCGCCGGGACGATTGCTGGCAAAGTATATCGTTTTGCCGTCGGGTGTGAGGCTGGCTGTGCTCTCCAGGTTTTTGGAGTTTATGGCACCTATGCTCACCGGTCGCGTCCAGCCGCCCTGCTCACGGCTGATGGTGTACAGGCTGCCTGTGCGTCTGTCGCCTATGAAGATGAGCATCTCCTGACCGTCGGCAGAAAGGCCTGCTGTGCCATAGTTGCTCTGTGTGGCTACCGGCACGGCGACCGGATCAGACCAGTTGCCTGTTTCATTCCTTGAAATCAATATTTCTTCTACAAACTTATCCATCGTATTCCTCCGACCGTCGTTGGGGCGCAGTGCCGTGTAGGCCAGCACGCTTTCATCGGCCGACACCACAGGGTTGTATTCGGTATATGCACTGTTGATGTTGGTATTGAGGCGCGTGATGCGTATGTCTTTTGCTTCCCGCATCATGCGATGGGCATTTTTTGCTTTTTCTAAACGCTGTGCGGCAGCCAATTTCTCGCTTTCATTGAGCCCTCCCTGCGAAAGGTGTTTGTTGTAGGCAGTAAGGGCTTGCTCCGGCTGTTCGTTCAGGTGGTAGGCGTCGCCCAGGTTCAAGTAGAAATCCCGGGGAACAGGCGAAATGGATAATTGCAGCGCTTTCTCCAGATATTCTATTGATCTCACCTTATCGTTGATCTCAGCAGACTCGAAGTACGACTTGCCCAGGCGATAATAAATATCGGGGCTGGCGGCCCCTTCCGACAGTGCCTCGTCGTACAGCTTTATGGCCTCGCCGTAGTTTTGGTATTGAAATAACTTGTCGGCCTTTTGCGCAGCTTTATTCTGATTTTGTGCTTGTACAAGACTAAATCCGAATGCTAAAAATGCGAGCGTCATCACCGCCGCTCTGTTGCCTGAAAACCCCTTTGCACTCAAAAACATAGTTCTACCCCATTTAATTCAGGCTACAATGTTAGGGCACTGCCCAAAGAATGGCGGGTGCATTTATAGCAAAACATTACAATTGTATTTTTTGCGGGGCATTGCCGAACAGGAAACGGAAGGGCGGTATTTCGAAAAATAACTTGCCGAATGACAGACACACTGTCTTCAGCGGGTGACTCGCCTGACTGTAAGAAAAGAAGAAAAATTATGTGAAGAAGGTGTTGAGGAAGTGGGCTCTAATCCCTGTTTTTACGCTTGAAGCGGCCGAAGAACGAGTTGATCGCCCCGATGAATAATGCCTGACCCATGTCGGTAGCGCCGTAGGGGTTGAAGCTGTCGCGCCGGGTGTAGTCTTGGCTGCCAACGAGCACAAGACCTTGGCCTGTAGTATATGGCACTGCTGTGCTATGGCCGCTGCTTATTGTTTCGCCGTGTTCATTGATCAGGTACGTGCGGCCAAACTGGCCATCAATGGAGGCGACTGTAATCAACGTTTTACCCATGTTTTCTTCACTGCCAAATATTGCCTTGCGATAATAGGCCGCTTCCAAATTCCTGGTTTGCCATCCGGCGGCCTCCTCATCAGTGGCGATGGCATTACTAAAAACGGTTTGCGCGCAAGCATCAACAGAAACGACTGCAGCTAAGGCGACAAAAACAACGAATATTGGCTTCATGGCGGTAAATATAAACTAGTGCATATTCTGAAGAATGATTCAATATGGCAATCAAAATGCACAAGTAAAAGTCTTTCCGCTAAATGTCTTTAGTACAAACGGCTAAGTATTTAATGGAAATGCTGTATTCAACATAAAACATAAACCTCTACAAACTGTATATTGCCTTTTTTAATCACAGGCATCTTGTTGAGCGCCGATAATATGAAACCCTTACAACGCTATATAGCATAGCCCACATCCTGAACTATTAACTACACTTCGATGAAAAAAAATTTATTTGCCATTGCCGCCACTGCCTTGCTGGCCATATGTTCCGTTACGGCTTCTTTCGCACAAATTGAGATCACGCCTTTTGGCGGATGGCTCTGGACCGGCCAGGTGCCTGCTTACCGGCAAAATATGAAAGCCGACGACAACGGCAACTTTGGCTTGCGCGTTGGCTACCAGATAAGGCCCGGCAAAACGGTGGAGTTTGAATACAACCGCTCCGAGTCTACCCTTCGATACTACGACTTTAACAGTGAGCAGCGTGAAGCTCGACCTTTTGCCATGAACTACTACCTGCTGGGCGGGCAGTACGAGATGTCCCAAGGCGATGTGGTTCCCTATGGATTACTTAACATTGGCGCTGTAAACTTCACCGCCCAGGATGGCCGGCGTGAGAGCGCCACCTGGCTGGCAGCAGGCCTTGGCGGAGGCATCAAATACTTTTTCTCCGATGCCATCGGTCTGCGTTTGCAGGCGCGTCTGTTGTTTCCAATGCAGTTTTCGGGCATTAGCCTGGGATGCGGCATTGGGGCGGGCGGAGCCAGTTGTGGTACCGGCATCAATTCGTACTCCACCATCATACAGGGCGATTTCACCGGTGGCGTTGTGATCAGAATTGCCACCAACTGATCGGAAGCTACTACGGGCCCTGCAGGATCAAATGCTCAAAATAAATTCGGTGAGATTTTGATTGGGCGCCATTTTCAATTTTTTGCGCAGCCTGGTGCGCGATACCTTTACACTGTCTGGCGAAATGCCCAACACAGAGGCGCACTCAGCAATGGACAAATTGAGCCGGATGAGCGCACAATGACGCAGCTCGTGATTGGTGAGGTCTGGATAGTTGAGCTTGAGCTTGGTATAAAAGCCCGTGTAGATCTGCTCGAAATACAACCTGAATTCTTCCCAGTCTTTGTCGAGCCTGAAGCTTTCGTCGATCAGGCGCAGTGAGCGCTTCACTTCCTGACTTTGGCTGGTACCCGATTTTGAAATTGTCTCCAACTTATCGCGCAGATCTTTCAGGGTTTCATTCTTCTGTAAAATATTGAGCGTATGGGTGGTGAGCTGCTTATTTTTAAATTCAATGGCGCCTTCCAACTGCTTTTCTTTCAGCTTCAAAAAGTTAAGATCGGCCTCCGCCAGGGCTCTTTGAGATTCGAAAACTGTCTTATTTTTTTCTATCAGCTCTTCCTTTTGCTGTATTATCTTGTTTTGCTGCTCTATCATCTCATTTTTCTGGCGGCTAATCTCCTCGCTACGCTGCTCGATGATCTTCTGCAGCTTCTTCTTTTGTCTGATCAGGTTGCGGTTGTGAACTTTTACATACGTGGCCATGATCACTACGGCCAGGGCTACAAACAACAGTATAACCCACCATTTCTTAAACCAGGGCTGAATAATGGTGAAGTGCAGTTGGAGCGGATCGCTCCATACGCTGGCACCGTCGCGGGCGCGAACTTCCAATACATACGTGCCTTCCGAAAAGCCCAGTACCGTCAGAATGCGATTTGACGTGGCCACCGACCACTCATCTTCAATGCCCAACACGCGCGTCTGATAGCGCACGTCACCGCCGGGGTAGGTAAGCGACAAGAATTCTGCTTCCATCTTGCTGTTGTACCGAAAGGAGCCGTTATCGGCACGAGCGGGCGCTATCCTTTCACCATTCACGACCAACTGGCGAAATATGGGCCTGGGTGTTTTCGCAGCCTCCGGCAACATTCCGCCGGCCTCTATTCTACCTACGCCTTTGGCGGTAGAAATAAGCAAATGATACTTGCCCTCCGGCATTACACCCCGCTCTTTAATTATTCTGCTGGGCAGGCCATTTTCGGGGGTATAGATCACAATCTGTTCGCCATCGTGCCGCAGCAGACCGTAGGTGTTGGCTATCCACATATGATCGCCTGTGCGGGCAAGGGCTTTTACTGCCTCTGCTGAGTCGAAGCCTGAGAGTGACAGGCGCGTGAGATTTGCATATCCAACATCCGTTTTCATTGCGATGTACAACCCTTTGTTGGTGCCTATCCACAGGTGCTGCCTGTGGTTGAATTGTATATCGTTGATCACCATACTCTGCTCCTGCTCTACTTCTATGTCCATGGGAGCGAAGGCATCATCGACAGGCGAATAGGAATAAAAGCGGTTGCCAGCGCCATTGGCAGCGCATATGATCTGGCCCCCATCCGACTCCCTGATCACCACTGAGTTTTTCACTGAGGTATAGTAAAAAAGACTGTCGCGGTGGTCGATCCGGATCAAATGATCGGGGTGCCCGGCAAACCATTTATTTCCAGCGCTGTCGCGCATGATATGCGTCACCGCATGATTGGTGCTGTCCAGCACTGCGGTGATCTGGCCGTTGTGAAGGTCATAGTAAAAGATGCTACCGAAAGCATCGCCGATCCACACGCGCTGGCCCTCGGCCAGTATTCTGTCGAAATAAGTATTGCGCAGGTACAACAGCTCCCTGGCGCCTTGCTGAAGCCGCGTGTTGAGGGCAAATAATTGCTGCCCGTTGGAAAAATAATAGGTGCCCGTGCTGTCCATACTCAGCGACTCGATGCGGTGGTTTTCCGTATGCTCAAGGGTTTTGATCTGTGTGGGTTTAATGATACCAATAGATTCGCTGCTGGCAATCCACAGGGCTTTGTTTGCAGGGTCTACATAGAAATTGAGAATATCGGGATATGGCACTTCTTCCAGTTTTTGGATTACTCCTTGTGGATTGATCCGAAACAGGCCTTTGTCGGAGGTTCCAAGAAATATCCAACTATCGGCCGGGTTGGCTATGGCGGTGAGATTATTCACCTCCGTGATCAACTCCCGCTGCAAAATATTCTTGTCACTGTCTATTTTAAGTATGAGCAAGCCCTCTTTGGCGGTGATGTACAGGCGATCGCCATTCACTGTTTCTATGCCGCTCACCTCACTGATCGGATAGTCGCCGGCTACAGTCACCAGCCTGTCTTTTTCCTGATCGAAGCTCAGCAAAACTCCTTTGAACGGCGCCACCCACAAATGGCCAAATGCATCTTCTGTAAAAGCGAAAGTTTCGTGATAGCTGATGGACTGAAAAGCGGGGCCAAGGAAGAATCGTTTTATACCCGCTTCATTGATGCGCACGACAGCATCTACCTCCCCTATCCAGATGTTGCCGGCCCGGTCTTCGTAGATCGTCTTGGGAAAGTTGAGCGTTTCCGCCATTTCGAACTGCCCAAAGCGGGCATTCCTGAAAAAAATGCTGTCGTGTTGCTGCACCACTTCGGCTATGCCCGCATCGTGCAAAACCAATATCTGGCCTTGCTGCGTACATAAAATGTATTTGATATAGTCGGTGGGCAACGTGCCCTGTACCATGTTGGTATGGATGCCATCGAACTGCAACACGCCTTCATCGGTGGCTACCCATACGTAGCCCTGAGCATCTTTGGCTACAGCCTTTATGATGTCTTTGGTTTGTATATGCTCAAACTGATAAAATTTGCCAAACTGCGCATGAGCATGCGAAATGTGGGTGATGCTCCCAATAAGAAAAAATAGCGCGGCCAGCCACCGGTGACTTGTCATTGCATTTTGGGGTTTTTCCAATTCATTGCTTAAATGTAATTGAAATAAGCAAAAATGTTTTTTTGAAACCACCGCCACACCCGTCAAAACCTTCACCAAAAAGGGTCTGGTTTACGCTCATCAATTCGCTATCTTTGTTTCGGTCGGTTGTAAGGCCCAGAGGGGTTCGTTTGACGTATTTTTAAACATTGTACCCTGAGCTGGTGCTTATATCATATTGTTGTGTTTCATCTGCCACCAGCAAGTTATTCCTGCAAAAATCCTGATGTAACATACCATTTATGTAACGCTTTCGTTACATTTGAAAAAATGAGAGACATTGAAATCACACCAGAGTGTTTGGAGTTTATCGATGATCAGGATCAACGTGTGCGTGAAAAGTTTTTTCAATTGATTGAGGTGATTGGTGAACTGAGGATTATTCATTCTAACTTCCTAAAAAAACTAATGTCCACAGACTTCTAAGAGCTGCGAATAAAAGCAGACAACGAATATCGTGTAATTGTTTTCTCTATTGACCATGAGAACTTCCACGAATGCACCAGAGCTATTTGTCTGACAGGATTCCTGAAGAAGTCAACAAAGGATTATAATAAGGCGGTAAAAAGAGCCGAAAGAATTTTACAAGACTATACAGGTAACAAGTGAGGGTATGAAAACTTTAAAGGCGATCGAAATATTAGACAAACGTTATGGCAAACGTGGTACAGAAGAACGAGAAAAATTCAGAGAAGAAGCATTTTCCTGTTATTTTGGAGAGATAATCAAAAACAGAAGGAAAGAATTGAAATTGAGCCAAGAGCAACTAGCAAAAAAATTGGGCAAACAGCGTCCTTATATTTCAAGAATCGAAAATGGCGAGGACATGCGTTTATCTAATTTTGCTGCAGTGGCGGATGCTCTTGACCTTTCTATTCAAGTATCGGCCAAATAATAAGAACAAAAACACAACAATTCTTAAGAAGCCATACCCTTGCAAAGCCAACGCCCATTCCAAAGCTACAGCTCTCGCCAGCAAAACACAGAGCCATATTGGACTGAAGCCCTTTAATATTGACCGCAACTGAATTATATTTTATAAAAGATTGTTTTCTCATTAACTGATCAATGACTGCTATGAAAAATAAAACCGGAATGGAAGACCTGTTCAAAAAATTTATGTACACCGGCATTGGCCTGGCGGCTTACACCGCAGAAAAATTTCAAAAAGCCATCGATGGCCTCGTAAAGGAAAACAAGATGTCGTCTGACGAAGGAAAAAAAGTAGTGGACGACTTCGTGAAAAACATGCAGACCAAACGAGAGGAGTTTGAGTCGCAAATTAAGAGCATAACCGAGCGTGTGGTGCGAAATTTTGAGTTTGCCTCTGCCCACGACCTCAAGGAGCTTCAAAAGCGTATACAGGCGCTGGAAGCAAAAGTAGAAGGCAGCACCATGGATAAGCCGGCCAAAACAACCACCGCAGTAAAAAAAGCCCCGGCAAAGGTTTAAGCTTTTACAACAGGAGCGCGGCCGCAGGTGCATGCATTGTGATCGTAGCGGAAGTGCCTTGTTTCAATAGACCTCGGTCTTATTTAATATTATGCGCCAAGCACGGGTTTGGCGCTTTTTATATGTCCTCACCGTCTGGCATAGGCAGGCGATGCACGGCTCAATGTATCATTACAACCGCTCTATCTGCACATGTTTTTTAACCACACCATCAGCAACATCAGTCGACTGCGCAAGCTCATAGAAGTGCTGCTCAAATATGGCTTTGAAGATGTAGTGAATAACACACGGCTACGGAGTATTCTATCACCTAAAAAGAAGGCAGGAGCGCTTATAGAAGAAGAAAAGCGATTTCTTGAGTCGCGATGGGAGCGCGCACGGCTGGTACTGGAAGAGCTGGGGCCCACGTATATCAAGCTCGGCCAATTGCTCAGCAACCGGCCCGACCTGTTGCCCGAACCGCTGATAAAGGAGTTGGAAAAGCTACAAGACACCGTGCCGCCTTTTGATGTAGCTGTTGCCAAGCGCATCATTGAAGCAGAGATTGACCAACCCCTGCACGAGGCATTTGTGTATTTCGATGACAAGCCACTCGGCTCGGCATCCATCGGGCAGGTACACAGGGCAAGGCTGGCCAGTGGCGAAGATGTGGTGGTAAAAGTACGCCGCCCCAATGCCCGCCGCCAGGTGGTCTCCGATCTGGTGCTATTGAAAGAATTTATAAAGCTCACCGAAGGCTACTTCGTAAAAAACGGCATCCTCAATCCACTGGAAATTGTCGATACTTTTTCCAAAAGTCTGATCAACGAACTGGACTATTCGCTGGAAGCAAAAAACCTCGATCAGTTTCAGGTACTATTCGGCAAAATGAAACAGCTGGTGATACCCAAGGTGTACCGCGCATTTTCTACCAAAAAGGTGCTCACCATTGAGTTTATCGGCGGGTGCAAAGTCACCGATGTGGCTATGCTAAAATCGTGGGGGCTCGATCCGGCAGAGATCGCACGTACCGGCCTGGATCTGTACCTCACCCAGATATTTGACTATGGCCTCTTTCATGCCGATCCGCACCCTGGCAATGTGCTGGTGAAGCCCAATGGCGCCATAGCGCTCATCGACTTCGGCACAGTCGGCAAGCTCATTCCTTCGCAGAAGTATGCCTTTGCCGGATTGTTCATCGCCTTGGCCAATAAGGATGCTACCGCCATGGCCATCAACCTGCGGCGCCTGGCCATAGACCATGAAATAGACGACATGCGGGCCTTTGAATACGACCTGAACGATCTGATACAAGACTACGTGCTGCTGGAGCCTTTCGACATGGGGGTGAAAGAATTTGCCGGCAGATTGCAGAAGATTGTGTACACCTACAAGCTGAAGATTCCCGGCATTATCTTCCTCATACTAAGAGCCCTGGCCATACTGGAAGGCATCGCCCGCACGCTCGACCCTACATTTGATGTACTTGAAAATATAAAACCGTATGGCTTCCGGCTGCTGGCAGAGCAGTTTTCCATCAAGAACATACGCAAAGAACTGAGTCACTCGGTGGTGCAATTGTTCACCCTTTTTTACAACCTGCCGCTGGAAGTGCGCGACATCGTAAAGCAGGTGAGGAAAGGCAAGATCTTGATCAATATGCAGCTGCACGGTCATGAAAATGCCCTGCGCCACCTCGACCTGGCCGCCAACCGCCTGGTGATGGGGCTCATCATTTCGGCCTTAATATTGTCGGCTGCCATCATCTACGGCAACAGCATAGGCCACGATGCACCCGGCATTTGGGGCATTCCATACCTTTCGCTGTTTTTTATGCTCATTGCCATGTTTGTGACACTGCTCCTACTCGTGAACGACATACGCAGCAAGCGCAACAAAAATTTATAGCGGATACCCCTGCTCGCATATTCAATTATATATCTTTAAAACATTGAGCTTTCAGCATTGAGCCTTCAGCTTTTTCACCAGTCTACCATCCCACGAATCTACCAATCTACCATTCTACCAACTGCCTTCCCATTGCCGGTCCGACTATCGTCTGACCTAGTCTTTTTTTTAGCTTTGAGCTTTCAGCCTTGAGCTTTCAGCTATACATCCCACTAATCTACCAGTCTACCAATTCACCAAACCGCCTTCCCACTGCCGGTCCGACTATCGTCTGACCTTGTGATATTGGAACTTTCAGATATTCATTCCACCAGTCTACCATCCCACGAATCTACCAATCTACCATCCCACGAATCTACCAGTCTACCAATTCTTTCAGCTTTGAGCTAATTGCTCATTATTTTTTCCAATTCACAGACGCGCTTTTCACATCTTGGGAGCTGCCTCCGATCATAATTTGGAACTCGCCCGCTTCCCAGGTGTGCTCTAAATTGTAGTTGTAAAACTTAAGGTCCTCCGGTGTAATGTCGAAACTCACCGTTTTGCGCTCTCCAGCCTTGAGGTCTATCTTCCGGAACCCTTTGAGCTCTTTTACCGGTCTGGTAATGGTACCCACTACATCACGGATGTACAGCTGCACCACTTCTGCGCCATCTACCTCGCCAGTATTGGCCACTTCTATACTGGCAGTGAGTGTCTCATTGCCAGTGAGCTGGTTTTTGCTCAGCTGCACGTCGCCATATTCGAATGTGGTGTAGCTAAGCCCATAGCCGAAGGGGTACAGGGGCTCGTTGGTCACGTCGAGGTAGTTGCTGCGAAATTTCTGAAACCACTCGCCTTCTGGCAGCGGCCTGCCAGTCATTTTATGATTGTAGTAAATGGGTATCTGACCCACATTTTGAGGAAAAGTAGCCGTAAGCTTGCCGGAAGGGTTCACATCGCCAAACAGCACATCGGCAATGGCAAGGCCGGCCTCGCTGCCGCCAAACCAGGTGTTGAGTATGGCGGGCACGTGCTCATCTTCCCACGCCAGTGCCAGCGGCCTACCTGTGAAAAGCACCATGACTACCGGCTTGCCGGTGGCGAGCAAGGCTTTAAGAAGCTCGCGCTGCGTCTCCGGCAGCTCTATGTTGGTAAGGCTGCTGCTCTCACCGCTCATTTCCGATGCCTCACCAAGTGCTGCTACCACCACATCGGCCTGACTGGCCATTTCCACAGCCTCTTGTATCATTTCTTCCGCCGGGCGGTCGTCGCGCCGGGTATCTTTGCCAAATATGCTAAAGCGCTTTTCCAGCAGGGAGTCTCCAACAAAATTGGCGCCCCGGGCATACAAAATTTTGGTATTGTTGCCCGCTACGCGTTCCAGGCCCTCTTTCAGTGATATGGCTTTCTCCAAATCCGCCGCCACACTCCAGGTGCCGGGCATTTGCTCTTTATTATCGGCCAGTGGCCCTATCAGTGCTATGGTGCCGCCTTTGCGAATGGGCAGGGTCTGGTTGTCGTTCTTGAGCAGCACAAAGGATTGCGCGGCTATTTCGCGGGCACTTTGCCGGTGCGCATCACTGAATATCACCTCTTCCCCCTGCTCCTCGCGGCAATATTTGTATGGATCGTCAAAAAGACCAAGCTGATGCTTGGCATCCAGAATGCGACGGCAGGCGGTGTTGATCTCTTCTTCACTGATCAGACCTTCGTTGAGAGATTTTTTTAATGTAGTCAGTAATCCCTCCCCGACCATGTCCATATCTACGCCTGCCTGCAGCGCCAGCGCCGATACCGTTTGCAGATCGCCTATTCCGTGCGCTATCATTTCGTTGATGGCCGTGTAATCCGTCACCACAAATCCATCGAAGCCCCACTGGTTGCGCAAAACTTCCGTCATGAGCCACTCGTTGGCGCTGGCAGGTATGCCGTCTACCTCGTTGAAGCTGGTCATTACGCTGCCAACTCCGGCATCTATGGCCGCTTTGTAGGGTGGAAAGAAGTCGTTGTACATTTTCACCCGGCTCATGTCTACGGTATTGTAGTCGCGGCCGGCTTCCGATGCACCATAGAGGGCAAAGTGTTTCACGCAGGCCATCACCGTATTTTGCCGGGTGAGGTCATCGCCCTGATAGCCCTGCACCATGGCACGGGCGATCTGAGCGCCCAGGTAAGGGTCTTCACCAGCTCCCTCGGCCATACGACCCCATCGCGGATCGCGCGATACATCCACCATGGGGGAGAACGTCCAGCAAATACCGTCTGCACTGGCTTCTTCGGCTGCTATGCGTGCTGTTTTTTCTATCAGCGTCATATCCCAACTGCTGGCCAGCCCAAGCGGTATGGGAAACACTGTTTTGTACCCGTGAATCACGTCCATACCAAAAATAAGCGGGATGCCCAGCCGGCTTTCTTCTACCGCTATGCGCTGTACGTCGCGTATTTTGGCGGCTGTTTTTATGTTGAACAAGCCGCCCACCTCACCTGCCTTTATCTTCTCGGCAATATTGGCACTGGCGGCTTGTCCCGTAGTGAAATCGCCGGCTGCCGGCAGGTTGAGCTGGCCAATTTTTTCCTCCAGCGTCATCAGCGCCAATATAGAATCGACCGGTGAGGCGTAGTTTGCCCCATCACTTCCAGATACACTTTGGGTGGGTTTGCATGTATAAAAAGCCATGGCGGTAAGGATGGTGAAGAGTGCGTATTTCATGATATACTCGATTTTGGTTTTGGGTTGTGAAGGATTTCTTCAATCCTTCATTTCAATTTGTTGTAACGCTTGCTGAATGTTTTCATTCTGCATGAAGAGGTTCCAAAGCAGCCCGCTGCGATGGTTTTCTATCATTACCACGATGGGCGCCTGATTCAGCCCCATGTAAATCTCCGAGCACCAGTTGTCGCTCAGGTTGAAGGCGTCGCGAAAGCCATAGGCGCCCCACAGAAAATGTCCGTATTCGTTGTAGAAATGGCGCAGCGCCTGCATGGAAGCCTCTGGTGTGTAAACGATAGACGCCAAAGCACCGGTTGGCGTTAACTTACCTTCATCGGCATGCTCAGCTGCTTCATTGGCTGAGTAGTGCCAGGGTCCGTCGCTGGCGGTGAGTCCCCAGCTTTTATCGCTGTATCCTTCGTAGTCTTTGGGATTTTCTATGCAGTAGCGGTGGTTGATCTGCGCTATGCTGCGGTTGTTGTCGAAGTAGTTGGTGTAGGCATCATTAATCGCGCGCGGATCGGCGCCGAGATAAGAATAATGAATAAAAAACAGGGGGCCGCCTGTGGATACCCCAACAGGCAGTGTGATGCCAAAGTATGTGTTTCTGTTGATATAATCTTTGCCGGCAGATGTTTTGCCCCAGTTGCTGCGGTACTGCTGTGCATGCTCCGAAGGGCTGGCCCAGCCCGTGTAGTACAAGCTGGCCGGCACGGCATGTGTGGGCGAGGCTATGGCCAGCAGATAGGTGATCATGGTTTCGTTCCAGCCAATCAACTGATGGTCGATCACCCACTCCTGGTCGGGCGACCAGTGCCAGGTGAGGTAGTCATCCTGCGGTGCCTTCCGATACCAGCTCCATTCTACACCTTCCCAAATCTGCTGTATACGCCGGCGGATGGTGGCTTCTTTTTCATCATTTTTATCGAAATACTGCTGTGCTGCCAACAGCCCCTGTAGCAGAAATGATGTTTCCACCAGGTCGCCTCCATTGTCGCGTTCGCCAAAAAAGGACACGACCTGCCCGGTGCGTCCATCCAAAAAGTGAGGGAAGGCGCCGTGAAATTTATCTGCTTTTTTCAGGAAGGCTGTAATTGTCAGAAATCGCTCTACTGCCTCCGCACGCGTGACAAATCCACGGGAAGCTCCGGCCACTATGGCCATGATGCCAAAACCGGAGGCGCCGGTGGCCACCATATGTTTCCTTCCGGGTATATTTTCCAACGCCATTCCACTATGGGGTTCGGCACCTTCCCAGTAGTATCGAAAGCTGGCTTCCTGCACCATGTCCAGCAGCTCATCATCGGTCATGGGGTGCGTTTCAGCCGTTACCCTATTGGACAGCGGCGATTCTTTGTATTGATGGTCGAGCAGGGATATTTGATAGGCATAAGCTCGGCCAGCATGCCCGGTAAAATCGGCATAACGGCTTATTTGTGGTATTTGTATGCCCACCGGCAAAAACTCTCCGCCCTGCTCTGCGCGGTATATTTTTATATATTTTACACGCTCGTCTTCTACGGGTTGCCAGGTAATGTCTACATGTTTCTGATATCCTTGTGCTGCGCTCAGTTGTGGCGCGGCAGACAGTTCTTTATCCGCCTTACTTTTCACGAACTCAATCTGGTCCAACCGCAATGTATGCGTATGACCATCAGCAGATTGTTGACGAAATATGATTTTATCAACGTTCGACAGTTGGTCTTCAGTGGCTCCGAAATCGGCAACAGGGATCATGGCATTTTGCCATATACCATCTTCTCTCTCAAGGTAATGCTGCAATCTCACAAAATGACCTAATGTTTGATCTCCCTCGGCTAGGCCTATTTCGGGCAGCACATCTCCGGCCAAACCACTTTCTGAATACAGCCAAAAGGACAAGTGCGTAGCCTTTTCAAAATGATCAATGCCGCGAAGCGCACGGTACAACACTGCCGCCTGCCATGCCCCGCCGGCAGACGATGTATAGGTGAGATCCAGTGCATTGCCCGGCGTGAAATTTTGGTTGCACACAGTGAGCCTGCCACCACTGTTCTTTATCCAGCTTGGTGCATTGTACACTGCCTCGCTGTAGAAGTAAGTGCCCGGCATCGGGCTATTGGCGAAGAAGACTTTTTGTACGGGGTTGGACTGGGCACAGACTACACCAATTTGACACAACATGGCTAAAACGGTCAATTGACTTCTTAGCAGCATTCTGTCGGCTATATGTTTTGTTTGTCTGTTCACTGTTTACAAAATCCTATTCTGCAGTGGTTGGTTTGTTGATAAGCGTTCTTCTAATCCATCGGGTTTTTCTATGCTTCAGCCCTCATTCTGCTTTTACCACTTTGCCTCTTGATGAAACACCATTCTCGCCAAATGCCTCTACTGTGAAATAATAGCTTTGATCTACATTGAGGCTTTTCAACTCGAGCTGCGTATCGCCATACACCAACCAGGAACTATACAACTTGTCCGGGGCAATACCCCACAGCACATTGTAGCCCTGGCTGCCTTCTGAAGGGCTCCACGAAATAAGTGCATCACGTCGATCGGTCTGCCGCTCTACACGAAAATTGCCCGGTGTTTTAGGCTTTTTCCCTTCGCCAATACCAAACACGCGCAGGCCCGATATGGCAAGGTGCGGCGTAGGCACCTGCACATTTTCATAGCGAATGTAGCGCAGGCGAGTTGGCGCACTCAGTTCTACATAATCATTGGGGGTGTCCCTGTAGCTGTCGGCCCTATTCACGATGACCTGCCAGTTGTTGCCATCTTCAGATCCTTTAATAATGTATCGATGCTTCAGCCCCGGCACCCTGCCGTAGAGGCCGGCCTCATGATCGGCAAAGTTTACCTGAATGGCATGTACCGTAGCCAAAGTGCCCAGATCGATCTGCAGCCATTGATTGTCGTCATTATCGCTGGCCAGCCAATAGGTTTTAATTTCTTCATCGACTGCCTGCGCGGGTAAGTGGCCGTTTTGCGCTGAAGAGGCCTTCACTTCTTTCTTGTAAGAAAGCAGCATCCATCCTCTGAAACCCCCTTTTTCGCCTGCTATAGCCGGTGCGTAGTGTGGATAATCTCCGAAATAGGTGTTCACATGCATAAGCCCGTCGCGGTCGAAAAATGTAGGGAACATGGCAATACGCCTCTCCCAATTCACATTGACCGACACGGCCATGGTAGCAAAATGCCAGTATACATCCTGTGGGCCCAACACAGTGCTGCCATGCCCTGCTCCATTGACAAACCCACCCGGCTTGTAAGATACGGGGCTGTTGGGTGCATAGGTGAAAGGGCCCAGCGGATGGTCCGATACATATACCCCATCGCCATATACATTGAACTCAGTGCCAGGTGCTGCATATTGCAGATAATAGGTGTCGCGGTGCTTGGTGAGCCAGGGGCCCTCTATGTAGGCGTCCAGCACGGAGTCGCTGTGGTTTTCACCAAATCGCTCCCACCCGTGCTTCTCGGGTTGCAGGTGTATGAGTTCGTGTTCTTCTTCCGCCGGACGAAAATTTTTGTCGAAATCCAGTCGGCGCCCGCGTATGGGAAATTTGTTGGAAGAACCCCAGTATACATAGGCTTGTCGGTCGTCATCGATGAAGAGTGCCGGATCTTGCAATTGGTTGAGTATGCCGGGAACTGCTCTCCAGTCGCCCAGCTTCGGATTATCGGTGTACAGCACGCTCATCGATCCGGAGGGGTTGCCCATCATATACAGCACTGAATCTTTGTAATTGTGTGCTGCGGGGGCATTGGAGCCTTCGAAGTACCAGCGTTGTGGCGTGATGAACGACCAATTGAGCAGATCGCCGGAGTGCCAATAACCCATCGACCGGGTGACGAACATATAGTATTCATTGCGAAACTCTACCACGGCAGGGTCGGCACCCGAGCGGTAAGAAAGATCATTGTAGGCGTTGTACACCATGTATGTGTAGTCGATGTTGATGGGGTTGCAATAGGTGCGCATCTGTGTGTCTTGTGCCAGCACACTACCGCTCAACATTAAAAACATTACGATCTGAACGAATTTCATTCTTCTGCTTTTTTGTTTTTCAAGTAGTCAATCCTGTCTCTCCAATACCGCACCCATTACCTCTCCTTTCCCATCAACCAGGGCATCAACTCCGGCTCAGCAAAGGCGCTGCTCCAACTGTTGTGATTGGCATCGGGATACAAGGTGAATTTGGCTTCTCCTCCGGCAGCGCGTATCGCCTCCACCATTTGCTCGGAATATCTGGGCAACACCACATCATCTTTGGCGCCATGAAACACCCAAAAAGGCACCTGGCCGGCATATTTGCTTGCCGCTTCGGGGTTGTCGCCGCCACAGATGGGAAAAGCCGCGGCAAACATGTTGGGTCGGCGTGCCACTATTTCAAAAGTACCCATGCCACCCATCGACAAGCCGCCGACATATATTCGCTTCTTATCAATAAATGGCTTTTCTCTCATCTCTTCCATCAGGGCAATGGTAAGTGCTAAAGGCGGATTGGTTTCTTCGCCGACAGGAAATACAAAATTGCGACCTCCATCATTGTCGATTTTGCGCTCTACATTGGCCCAGTAGGCGTCATCCGGACATTGAGGAAATACCACAAATGCAGGATACTTGCTGCGGTGAGCCGAATCGAGGAAGAAATCTGTGCCGTGGGTCAGTTGCTTTTCGTTGTCGCTGCCGCGCTCCCCTGCCCCATGCAGAAAGAGTATAAGTGGATATTTTTTGTTGCTGTCGAAATGCTGCGGCTCAAGCAAGCGGTACAGCAGCGTATCACCAGATTGTGTGAACTGCTCCTTGGAAAAAGCATTCGTATGCTGTGCTTTCATTGTGTGGACACACATCATTAACATGATCATAAAATATGTTTTCATCCTTCCTTTTCAGTTCGTGGTTTGCTGTTCAAAATGCCCCCTCGTTTTTCATTGCTCAGTTTTTTCAAAACCCAACTTCTTCAAACCCTCCTTTACTTCGGGGCAGTTCATAAACAAGTTCCAAAGCAAGCCACTGCGGTGGTTTTCGATCATTACTGGTATTGGCCCCTGGTCTATGGCCAAATAGCGGGGCGTATACCAGCTGTGCTCTATACTGAATGCATCATATGGGCCATATTCACCCACCAGCGAGTCGGCATCGTGGTACAGGTATTGGAGAAAAGCCATGCTTTCATCAGGGGTATAGGGAAAAGAAGATAGTGCCGCAGTAGGCGTAATGACGCCCACATCGTGGCCGGGCCGGTGGCCCACGTAGCCCTTTATGGAGTAGCTGGAGGTAAGGCCCCAGCAATTTTCGCCATAGCCGGCATACCCTTTCGGATTTTCCACACAGTAGGCATGGTGAATGAGTGCGTGGTTTTGATTGAGTTTCCAATAATCCCCGTAGCGGTCGCGCAAGCCCCGAGGATCCAGCCCCAGGTAAGAGTAGTGCGCCCAGAAAAGCGGGCCCACCGGGGCATCGTTGGTTTCGTAGTGATCCAGCACGGTATGGTAGCCCATGTACTCGCGGTCGGTGGTGATCTTGCCGTTCATGGCCCATCCTTCGTGGTACACGGCCGGGTCTATGGCATGCGTCGGCGACGAGGCGGCAAGCACATACATGATGAGGCACTCGTTGTAGCCGCGCACATCGAAGTTCATATCCCACCCGTAGTTGGGCGACCAGTGCCAGTACAGCACATTTTGACCGCCCTGCGTGTGCCAGTTCCACTCCACACCGCGCCAAAGCGCATCTATCTTTTTGGCAAGTTGCTGCTCGCGCTCGCTTCCATCGCGAAAGTACTGGCGCACACACAGCAGCCCCTGCACCAGAAAGGCCGTTTCCACCAGGTCGCCGCCGTCGTCCTTTTTGCTAAAAGGTTGCACTTTACCCGTTTCACCGTTCCACCAATGCGGCCATACGCCATGAAATTGGTCGGCTTGTTCAAGAAATCCGACGATCTTCTCCAGCCGTTGCAGGCCCTCTTCCCGGGTGATGAACTGGCGATGGATGCCGACCAATATGGCCATGACGCCAAATCCTGAACCACCCGAGGTAACAATTTCCGGCCCGTGGGTTGGGTATACATCATCCATGTGCAATCGCTCCCGGGCCATACCCGAGGTTGGTTCAGCGCCCTCCCAGAAATAGTTGAAAGTTTGCCGTTGTACCCTGGTTAATAGTTCCTCATCGTCGTATGCTGACTTCTCGGGTTTTTGGACCGCGTCGCTTACCCTTTTTTCCTGGCGGCAGCCAGAGAAGATTAATATCAATAGGAGGAAAGTAGAAATTATTGTTGAAGGCATCGAAACTATGGTTTATTGTATGATGTAAATCCCAGTTTGTCCAAACCCAGCCATACCTCTTCATTGGCCATGAAGTGTTTCCAAAGCAGGCCGGTACGGTGGTTTTCTATCATTAGTATGATGGGTCCCTGATCTATGGCCAGGTAAGAGTCTGCATACCAGTTTTCGGTAGCATTGAACGCGTCATAAAACCCATAATCACCCCACAGTCTGTCTCCGAGTATGTAGTAAAAGAATTTCATGGCTTCCATGGATTCGTCGGGAGTATATGGGAAGGAGGACAGCGCGGCAGTAGGCGTGATCACCCCCAGGTCGTTGGTGGGTGAGTGGGCAGAATATCCCCAGGGGTTGTCGCTGGCGGTGAGCCCCCAGGAGTTTTCACCGTAAGCGGCAAAGCGTTTGGGGTTTTCTATACAATAGGCCCGATTGATGAGTGTATGATTCTGATTCTGCGTCCAATAGTTTGCATATGTGTCTTCGAGGTTTCGCGGGTCGAGGCCCAGAAAGGAGTAATGCGCAAAGAACAGCGGCCCGCCAAATTCGTAGCCTACCGGCAAGGTGACGCCAAAGTACGATTGGCCGTTTTCTATTGCGCCGTTTCTTGCCCATCCTTCGGTATACACGGCTTTATCGATGGGGAAGGTTGGCGATGCGGCGGCCAGCACGTATACAATGAGCGACTCGTTGTACCCTCGTATGGGCAGGTTCATTTCCCAGTTGTAGTTGGGAGACCAGTGCCAGTAGAGCACGTTTTCACCGCCTTTGGTATACCAGGTCCATTCCACCTCTCGCCACAACTGTGTTATTTTATCCATTATCTCCTTCTCCTCGGGTACCGCCTGGTTGAGATATTCGCGCACGGTGAGCAGTCCCTGAATCATAAAAGCCGTCTCCACCAGGTCGCCTCCGTCGTCTCTGGTGCTGAAGGGAACGGTAGCCCCGGTGGCACCATGCATCCAATGCGGCCATACGCCATGAAAACGATCGGCCTGTGCGAGAAAATTGACGATGGTCATAAGACGAGCAATGCCCTGTTGGCGGGTGATAAAACCCCGCTCAATGCCTACCAAAATAGACATGACACCAAAGCCGGAGCCGCCTATGGTGACCACATCGCCGGAGGTATTGCGCTCGCGGGCAAGACCGCTCACGGGGTGGGCAAAATCCCAGAAATATTTAAAAGTGGCCGACTGAACTTTAGTCAACAATTCTTCATCGCTGATCAC
This sequence comes from uncultured Roseivirgaceae bacterium, assembly GCA_964596645.1. GTDB lineage: Bacteria > Bacteroidota > Bacteroidia > Cytophagales > Cyclobacteriaceae > CAVQEK01. The sequence goes on along the minus strand of CAZQVB010000011.1, from coordinate 46,876 downwards.
CGGGAAAACAGGAGTATGACCAGCCTCTGTGTAGAACTCCCTGGAAAATCCAACAAATGGCTGACCCTGCGCACCCAGGACTCCTGCGGCAATTTGGAGTGTATACTTGCGCAATGGCAGTAAATCTATCCCGGCCGTGATGGTGGCCGTTTTGTCGTCGTCACTATAACTGACAGATATGCCGGGTGAAGAGGCCCCGGAAATGGATAAGGCGTCACTGAAGGCAGCCTGATCAAGCGGGGCAGAAAAGGTGAGCGTGAGGCTGAGGCCGAGCGGCACATCTACAATACGGCCAGACGCAGGAAAGGGCATGCCCGCTATGCCGGCAGATACGATGGTGATATTGCCCTGCGACGTGCGGAACTGCAACTGCCGGCCGGGAAAAGCCTGGCCGGAGGCTCCGGTAAGATCGCTGGAAATATCGATGGTATACAGTGTGTTGTTGGTGAGTAGCCCTTCAGGAAAAATAAGAATGGTCTTATCGTCTGAAGAGAAGCTCAGGCTTGTGTTGATGACGCCCTGGTCGCTTCGCAATAGAACGGCTGCCTGTGCCGATGCCCGATCGACAGGAGAAGAAAATGAAATGGAAATGCTGCGGTCGGTGGGGAGATTGTCGGTAACACCATTCAGGTCGAGTGCCTGATTGCCCACGAAAGCCTGAACCAGGGTAAGCGGCGGCTGTTCGTCTTTTTCCTCGCATGCCAAAAGAAATAAGAAGGTGATGAAACTCAGTAGGCGAATGTGCATGGCGATAAGGAAAAGAAAAGGCCCGGACCAGTGCCGGGCCCCCTCATCAGTTGTGGTTTAGATAATATATTTTAAGATTCAGCGGCTATGATGTCCTGAATTTCCTGCTGAGTGAGTGCCCTGTTGAACAAACGCAGTTCGTCGAACAAACTTTTGTCGGACAGGTGGCCCCACTCGGTGAACCGCGGCGCACCCGAGGCTACGGACAGCACGTCGGTACCCGTCCAGTCTATACCATCGAAAGTACCAGTGGATACCACTTCACCATCGAGATATACCGTGGCCTCGTTGTCGGATATGGTAAAGGCAATGTGTACCCAGTCTGTAGAAGCGGGATCAATACCGGCCGTTGCGCCACCATCGAACCAGCTATCGGAGCTGCCGGTGCCAATGTTAAGCTTCACAATCTGCAGTCCGCCTCCACCAGCTTCGCGAAACAACCTGAAACCTGCTGTACGGTTGTTGGGGGTGGCAGGCAGGTTGGGATCAGGCGGGCCCATCACCAACAAACCAGCACGATTGGGGTCAGCATCCAGCTTGTACCAAAAGACCGCACTGAATTGCTCCGGATTAATATCGCCGGCCGGGTAGGTGAGATAAGCGCCGGAGGCACCGTCATAAGCCCTCATTTCCTGCCCATCGGCAAAGCCCGGGCTGCCCACCACGGTGGGCTGAGTAATGGTGATCAGCTCCATATAGTCGCCATCAAACGGTGCATAAAATATCTCGCCCTCATAGACCGGACGGTATGGTTCTACTTTTTCGAAATCAACCGACTTTGTTGTTGATTTACCCGAAATGTCAGTCGCGGTTACAGTAAGTGTATGCTCACCGTTGGTGAGGTTTTCGTAATCGAAATCGGCCAAAGCACGTCGGTAGTCTACAAAATCGGTATATTCTTTTATTTCCGTGCCATCGAGCAGCACTTCCACCTTTTCTATTTCTATGTCATCAGTTACCATAAAGTTTACGTTGAGCGTGGTGACGTCTTCCACCACACGTATGAGTGTACCTTCACTGGGATAGTTGATGGTAACCGAAGGGGCGGCAGTGTCGGGTCCCGGATCTACCGCCTCTATATCGTCGATGTATCCGTCATTGCAGCCATACAGCGCTAATGCGAGAAATGATATAATTACAATTGACTTCATAATATCTGTACGTTTAGTGTTTAAGAATTTTGGCCATCGTCATCGCGAAGCTGAGGAAGTAAATCCTGTTGCTCAAGCGGATAAGGCAGGAAACGATCATCTCCTTCTTCATAAGTACGTCCGCCGTAATCCAATTCTGACGTTCTGTTGTGGCGTACCAGGTCGTAGAAGCGTATGCCCCACTCGGTGGCAAACTCAGCAAATTTTTCATCCAGCACGTCATCCAGCGTTACGCCTGAGAGGGGCGGCATTCCCACGCGGTTGCGCACCTGGTTCACAGCCTCATCAGCCGACATGGCCGTGCTGGAGGCTCCGTTGACCAAAGCCTCGGCATGCATCAGCAGCACCTCAGCATAGCGAATCACCAGAAAGTTGTTGTTCTCGCCATAGGTAGTACGCCCGGGCGTGAGTTGCGTGGATGGCAGGTAAAATTTTCCGCTTAAGAAGTCATAGCGTGGATGGTTGTTGAACTGATCGCCATCTTGTGACCTGTTGGATACCCAGGCAGGCACTTCTGCTACGTCAGGATCATTGCGCAAGGAGTCAATGCCATCTGGCGTGAAAATGACTGTTGTTTCCAGTCGCTCGCGTTCACCACGCTCCAGCATAAATTTGATGTATTTTACGCTTGGCTCGTAGAAGCCCCAGCCACCACCGGCACCCGATACGGCGGGAGTCCAACTGGCAGGTCCGAAGAAATTCCACAGATAACGTGTGCGTGTTCCAGAGCCCTGACCAAAGTCCGAATACTGTAGTTCCAGCAGACTTTCATCGCTCAATTTTCCGGGTATTTTGAACAGTTGATAGTAATCCGGCATTAGGGAGAACCTGCCTGAGCTTATGATCTGACCGGTAGCATCAGCCACAGTCTGATAATTCTTTAATTCCAAATTGGCCATGGCTTTTATGGCAAGCGCTGTAGCGCGCGTAACACCACCGGGTATGTCGGTGCGCTCATTGGGTCGTACGTTGGGCAGCAGCGGTATGGCCTCGTCCATCTGGTCAGAAATGTGCTGCATCACCGCGTCAAATTCCGACAGGTCTATACCAAAAAGTTCGTTTGGCACAGAGCTTTCCGGTATGAGTATGGCGCCCCACAGCCTGGCCAGTTGCAGCAGGTTGAAGCTGCGCATCACCTTTATTTCAGCAATGAATTGATCGGCGGAAGCCGCACTGGCACCTGCTTCTCTATAATTATTGATTTCTTCCATGGCGCCTTCGTAATACAATATGTCGGTGTACAGATTGAGCCATGTGCTGTTGTACATCCAGAAGTTGCGATCGTAACGGAAAACGTCTGTTTCACTCAGTGGAAATTGATCACCCGCGGCATTCACATCGTCGCCACGAACAGAAATGATGGGAAATGTTTCCCACTGCAAGTCATTTAAGTTGGCATATGCTCCAAAGAGCATCAAATCCATGTTCTGAAATTGCGTATAGTCGGTCTCATCTGCCAACACCACATTTTCCAATGGCTCGTCCAATTGATCAACGCAGGCACTCATGCTCATAGCCATAAAGCCAGCGAGGAGTGCGTATGGTATCTTTGCTATTATGTTCATTTTCATCATTGATAAGGTTTTTTAGAATCGAAGATTGAGACCTACAGTATAGATGGCAGGAATGGGATACGTCTGCCTGTCAACACCGTCGGGTACTTCCGGAGTGAAACCGTTGTAGTCGAAGATGGTCAGTGGCCGCTCGGCGGTAAGCGTGATTCGAGTTTCAGGCATATTGAGTCCGAACAGCTCTGTATCCGATAAATTGTACGAGAGGCGCACGTTTTGAATGCGGAAGTAAGAACCGCTTTCAATGAAATAATCACTAAAATTTTGGTTCCATCCTTTCCTCAAACCAGCCGCTGAGGGATACCTATTGGAGGTGCCTTCTCCGCGCCATAGGTTATTCACCAGCTCAGCATCCAGGTTGGTATCATTGGTGAAAATCACTTCACCTCTCCTTCTGTTCAATATTTCGTGGCCTGCCTGCCCCTGGAAAAAGGCCGTAAAATCAAAATTCCTATAGGTGGCCCCTATCGTAAAACCATACGTGAGTGACGGCAGAAATGAGCCCAAGATCACGCGGTCCTGATCATTGATCAGTCCATCATTGTTCTGATCGGTAAAAAAGTAATCGCCGGGTTCCAAATTGTTGTCATTGATAAATTCCTGGGTATACCCGCTGTTGCTTATATCCGATTCCGTTTGAAACACACCATTGATTTCGTAACCATAGAAAGCTTGATAAGGCTCTCCAATGCGAGAAATCTGCCTGAACTCAGCTGAGCCCGATAGCAATTGCTCTGCTCCACCGAGGCTGAGTACCTCATTTTGCAGTGTGGCAAGGTTTCCACCGATTCGGTAAGAGAAGTCGTTGCTGATCTGGTCGCTCCAGTTCAGGTTAAGCTCAAAACCCTGGTTGCGGATTTCACCTCTGCTGCGCCTTTCGCTTCCGCGAAATACCGGGGCCACTATTTGAACGGCCAGGTCGCGGGTGTCGCGCACGTAATAATCTGCTTCCAGATCGAGCCTGCTGCCAAAGAAGCGTGCGGTGATGCCCACATTCGTTTCCTGCGTTGTTTCCCACTGCGACACCAGGTCGAAAATGGGCCTCTTTCGTGTACCGCGCACCAGCACGTCGCCAAGTGCAGTTTCGGTATCTTCAATGGTCGGTGCACCTTCCGATGGGGCTATCGCATCATTGCCAAGCTGACCCCATCCTGCCCTGAATTTGAGAAAATCAATAAAATCGACATCAAAAAACTCCTCTTCCGACAGCACCCAGCCAGCGCCTAAGGTGAAAAAGTCTCCCCAGGTTTGTTGGAACTTATTATTCCCGTCGCGCCGATAGGTACCATAGAGAAGATACCGGTCGTCGTAGTTGTAGGCCAACCGGCCAAATACAGACAGGTAGAACAGACGATTGTTGAATGTATTCTGAGCGTCGCCCACACCCAGCACGTTGATGTTTTGGGCATTGGACAAATACCAAAATTGCTCCTGTCCGGCTAAGGGAAATATTAAATCTTCGCCTTCAGCAAACAGCAATTCGCGGTATTCGCTGCGGTATGAATAGCCGAGTACACCGGTGAGAAAATGATCGCCAAAGTTGTCGTTGTAGGTGAAGAAGTTGTCCCATACCTGATCGAAGGAGCCGAAGGTTTCGCGACGCAGTGAAGACAAGTTTTCGGTGACCCCATCATCATAAGCGAAATCGACGTTGCGCGATGTTCTACCTTCCATGCTGTATTGATAGGAGGTTCTAAAGTTGAGCTTCGTAGGAATCAGCTCGAAGTCGGCATAGAAGCTACCCAGCACTTTTCCTACATTATTCCGGTTGTCCTGATACAGCAGACTGTAAAATGGATTTTGCATGCTGCGATAGCCGATGAGCTGCGCATTGGACAACTGAACCGGTTCTGCATCGGCATTTTGAGGATCATACACCGGCAAAATAGGCACGGCAAAATAAGAGCTGAACCAGGCGGCGTTTTCACCGACATACTGCTGTGCCGCGCTCACATTGAAATTGCCCCCTACGGTGAGCCAATCCTTTACTTTACTGTCGGCTTTTATTCTGAAGTTGAGTCGCTTGTATTCGTTGCGTGTGTGCTGAAGCAATCCCTGCTGATCGAAGTAGTTCATGCCGATCGAATAGCGCGTTTTTTCACTTCCGCCATTGAAGCTGAGGGAGTGGTTTTGGATGGTAGCCGGGTCCATCACTTCTGCATACCAGTCTGTATTTACTGCCGGTATGTTTGGGTTGATGCGGCTTCTGCCAAATCGCTGCATGGCGTTATTCACAAAATTGATATCGGCCGGATCATCTACCTCATTCACGTACTGCACAAACTGCGTAGAGTTAGCCATTTTGATCACATTCTGTGGGTTTTGAATACCGAAATAACCATCATACACTATTTCCGGAGCCTCATTGTAGTTGCCCGTTTTTGTTTCGATCAGTATGACACCATTGGCTGCCCGTACCCCATAAATAGCCGATGCAGAGGCATCTTTCAGCACCGACATGGTGGCAATATCATTGGGATTCAAGAAGCCGATGTCGTCGAAAAACATCCCGTCGACCACATATAAAGGACCCTGGCCGCCTTCGAACGTGCCAACGCCTCGTACGCGTACGGTGGGAGATGCACCCGGGGCGCCATTGCTCACAATCTGTACGCCCGGCACCTTACCCTGTACAGCCTGCATAGCCTGCCCGGTAGGTACTGTGGTGAGATCTTCCGCACTAAGCGTGGTGATGGCTGAAGTCAGGTCTTTTTCATCCTGTGTACCGTAGCCCACTACTACAATCTCCGAAAGGGCCGTTACGTCCGGCACCATTACTATGTCGATGACGCTTTGGTTGCCCACCAGCACCTCTTCGGTGACGTATCCCACAGAAGAAAAGGCCAAAATATCCTCAGGCCCTGCATTGATGGCATACTGCCCCTGCAAGTCGGTGACGGTGCCGATGCTGGTGTCTTTAATGACCACATTCACACCGGGTAGCCCCTCCCCGTCTTCATCAGAAATTACCCTACCAGTTACGGTAGTGCCCTGCCCGTACGAGGCCAGACAGAGCAAGCTCATTAAGAAAGTAAAAATTCGTTTTTTCATGATCTCTTTGGTTTCATTGTACATGTGTTGAAGAATTACAACCGTGGTGAAGGTATATTGATTCACCACACAGCCCAATCTACCGACCACAACAACAACACTACACCGCCCAACTTTCAGAACTAATTGAAATGCATGCCGTAGCGTAAGAGTCTCAAATATTTGATAATCAATTACTTATCCACATAAAAATGGGGCATGATTCAGCCCGGCCTGCTGCCACCTACACGGGCTGTTGTAGGGGCGATAAATGGACACTTGTATGCCGTGATGTAGAATTGATGTACCATGATACTTTGCAAAAAATGCAAATAAGCAGTAGAGATCAGGCGCGCGTTTAGTGATATGCCAATTGAACCACTGATCTATTGGGAATATCATGTGAGGAAAGCCATTTAATAAAGCGGGAAAACAGAGGGGTTAGAATTCCACGGTCTCGCCGGCAGGCGGCCACCAAGTCGCTGCGGTGGCATGTATGGGAGTGCCTGCCAGACTACAGCTCCAGTTGCATGCTCAGCTTCACGTCGAAGCGGCGTGCACCAGGCTGGTCGAGATAAGTAAGCCGGTGAAAGAAATCGACACGGAGAAAGCGCAGTATATTTTCTATGCCATAGCCTGCTTCGATATAGGGCGTATGGCCCAGACCCTGAAAGCCTGCCGTGGGTGTGCCGCTCATATCTGTTTCTGCCATGATGTCTCTGTTGGCCTGGCTCAGCTGCCCGTACAGCACATTGGTAGTGGCAAAAAACCGCCATTTCCACCGGCTGATTATAGGCAGCTTGTTGAGTAAAAATCCGTTGAACGACTGCTCGTAGCGCAACGCCACATACCGGTCGCTCACAAACTCAAAGTAGTCCATCGTATTGAAAGCGGCGTCGGTATAGAATAAAGACTCGTTGCCGATGTGGTTTTCCAGCACGATGTACGGCAGGGGGTTTACAAACCAGCCGCCATTGAGCCTGTAGTTTCCCACGCCCAAAATGCCCATGTTCAGCTTGTGCTGCAGGCCTGCCTCTATCTTGTGAAATTGAAAGTCACTGCCCATCAAACCGTCGAAGCCGTAGGTATACGCCAAATCGACTGCCGGTGCGCGTACGGTGCCCATGCTCACCCTGTAGTTTCCGTTTTGTACAAACCGTTCATCGGGGGCCCAGTGTGTCTTCAGCGTAATGCTGGTCAACGAAAAGTTCTTTTGCGTAGGTGCGGCTTCTACAGCGTCCTCTTTGTACGCAAACGGGAACTGAGGGTTGAAGAATTCATTGCGCAGGCGCAGGCTCTGCGTCAGCCCTTTAGCCAACTCTCTCTCAAAAGTCAATTTCACGTCTTCGTGGTAGTAAGGCCTGAAATAGGTTTGCCAACGTGTGGCTGCAAAAAATATGTAGTTGTCTTCCAAGTCTTCTGATCTGAGGCCCACCTGTTCCGCCTCATTTCTGTAGCTCACCGCCACTGTAGACCATGGATACCGCGAAAGTATGACTTTGGCCGTAGCGCCGTATTTCATGGCCCGGTCACCAAAGCCATAGCCCGCATAGCCTTGAAACAGATATTTTCTGCTGAAGTGTTCATTGGTGCGCCCGCCCAGGCGAATGGTACTTCCCTCAAAATTGTTGTTGGCGTAGGCATAGAGCCAGGGGCCCACATCTATTTTACCCACTTTCACATAGCCTGTTCCTATTATTTTGAGCAGACCTACCGAATTACGCACTACCGGCACCCGCTTTACCGTATCGATCACGGCGTACAAATTCTGTTCGCTTTCCGTCAGGGGCTCATGTCTGCCCTCCAGCCAAAGTGCCTCGTCGGGGGTTGTGGCATCTTCGGCCACCAATATCTGATTTTGATAGAACTGATCGGGCCGGGGTTTATCGAACTGCCAGTTGCGGGCCGAGTTGTAGAACTGCAGGTAGAATCCTGCTGTGTTCCAGGTAATGTTGTCTACATCTATAGCCACCCGCGTACGGTTCGGCAGCCATGGCCCCCGGGCTGTTTGGGTAAGTTCCTGTTCTACAGAAATGGCATTGATAAAGTTGATATTGGTTTCGCGGCCCACGCGCAGGTCGAGCTTTTTGAGGGCAAAGCCGGCGGTGGTGATCCACACATGCCCGGCAAAGGCAAGTTCCTGTTGGCGCAGCGGCCACACCTCCAGCTGGTAGCAAGTATCCGGCCCCACCAGTACAGTGTCTTCTATTTGGTAGTCGTAGTACAAGCGCCATCCATCAGCGATGGGGCTTATGAAATCCTTGTCGAGTATGTTCAGCCAATTGTCATTGAAGTTGTACTCCTGATAACTGGCTCCGGTAAGCTGCGCCACCAGGCTGCCGTCGTCTATGGCCAATCCGCTGGCGCGTACTTTCTGTACTTCTTCGCGTTTGGCCCGCGGGTTGTTCCTGATGAAATATCTGGAAAGTGTTTCTGAGAAAAACACAGGCACCATGGCCTTGCTACCGCCGTCGTGGTCGAGGGCGGTGCTGTCGATGGATACCCACACCTGCTGCATGGCACGACCGGAAGCAAACCGCTCGGTGATGTTGCTCATGGCCATGCGCACCTGCGTATAGCTGTCGTACTCGTAGCTGTTCAGCCTTTTTTTGTTGTGCCGGCTTTTGTTGGCTGCTGCCTGGCGCACAATGGCCCATGCGGGGTTCTCGCCGCTGAGCACCACTATTTCGTCCAGGTTCACCACATCGGGTCTCAGATACACATCTTTCACCTGCACCGCACCGGGCAGCACCTGCACCTCGGCAGCCAAGTAGCCGATGGACGAAAACACAATGGTGCTATAATCTTCAGAGCTTTTCAGGCTGTAATAGCCCGCCGAGTCGGACATGGTGCCGGCTGAAGTGCCTTTGAAATAAACATTGACAAATGGCAACGGCTCTTTGGTGGACTGGTCGAATATATGCCCCGACACATGGGTGTTCGACTGTGCATGGGCCGAAAACAAAGCACAAAGACAAAGGAAAGCCATTGTCAACAACCTCACTGATGCAGGCATTGTAGTATAAAGAACCTTCCGCCCCGCCATATAATCAGACACAAATTTTGAGACTGCGAAGTAAGTGGTAATTCAGCAACGGCTTACTGCATTCTAACGCAAAAAATAACACTGCGCGAAGAGGGCTGAAGTTGCAACATTGCAGGCAAATTGGAGGGGGCATTACAACGAAACAGAAATAGAAGGCGTCTGTTCTATACCAATCATTCATCTTTCCTATGAAAATTCCATTGTATCTATTGCTTATTTTATTTGTCGCTGCTTCCTGTGGCGAGGAAGAGGTTGCCACCGAATGTGCTGCGTTGCACGATGAGAAAGGGCCGCAGGGTCACTGGCAAATAGTGGAGTACGGCTACTCGCCAGGCGATAAATATTACACTGTAGAAGTGCCCGGCACGCCCTTACAATATGCCCATTTTGCTGATGGCAACCGCTTCCAATCCAACTATGAGCAGCTAAAGGAATTCAATTATTACCTGTTGCTCAAAGAGGGAGACGGGGAGGTTTATCTGGCCTTCTACAAAAACAAACCGGTAGAAGCAGAGGAAAATCTGAATCCTACATTCGACGCCAGCTTTTCATTGGGTATGGACGACGACGTGTTGGAGCTGTGGTTTCGCTACTGTATAGAAGGCTGCCACATCGGCCTGAAACCACTCCACTGCGCTGACGACCCACCGGCAGCAGAACAATAGACTACTACACTTTCCGCACACGAAGTGCATAGGCCTCTGCGGGGTTTTTGTAAAGCAACTGATCGATGTCGGCCTGTGCAAATCCGGCCTCAGCCAATGCTGGCAGCAGGTGTTGCTCTATGGCGGTGTAGGGCTTGAACTTTCCGCCATTTTCCTCGCCCGGCCTATACCAGCCGGCGTCGTGCGATATCAACACTTTGTGCAGCAGGTTGTGCTCCTTCAGGTGGCTCAACTTAGTAATGTACTGTGTGATATTTTTCTCCGACACACCATCGAGGCTTACCCAGGCACCGCGCCGTGCCGCTTCCAGATACTTGCTGAGGTCATCTTCTGCCTGGGCGTGTACCCAGATAAATGCCTCCAGGCCCACGCCTTCTGCTTCCAGCAGTTCAAATTCTTCGAACGCACCCACGGCAGTACCGGTATGACCGGCTATGGTGAGCCCGGTGGCGAGGTGAGTGATGGCTGCGGCACGCACCAGCTTCTTGTGTATTTCCGACAAATTGCCGCGGTCAACACCAATTTTAATGAAGCCCGGCTTAATGCCCGTATCCTCAATGCCATTTTCCCATTCGCTGATCCACAAGGAGGCCAGCCGGTCTGCCGGCAGCTCAAATGCTACCGGTGGCAGATGTTGATTTTCGCGCGCACCATAAAAACCCGTGTTGGTGATGATATTCAGGCCGGTAGTGTCGGCCAATGACCGAAGCAGTCGCGGGTCGCGACCGAGATAGGCAGGTGTACACTCAAACAGTGACTGGTATCCGGCATTTTTTAGATCAGTTAAATAGGGCAACACTTTGTCTGCCACCTCTGTACGATTCCAGCGATGGTAGCCGGTTTGGTCGGCGCCGATAAAGTCGACCAAAATATGCTCGTGGCTCAGCGTGCGCCCCAGCTCGGCGGCATTGATGCGACCTGTTACAGTCATGATTTGCAGCGGTGGTACGGATGCCGACAGGCGCTGCGGCGACAATGCCATCATCAGTCCTGCACAAGCTGTACCTTTTATAAATCGACGGCGTGAATGTGTGGTATTCATTTTTTTTCTTGGTTTATACCGATTGAATTATTTCAAATAAGCCCAAAACCTCGTACCATGGGTTGGTATTAATTTTTTTGTACTGCCAGTACGTCATTCGTCAAATTCCAACAGCATGAGCGTGACATCGTCCATAAACTCACGCGAGCCGCGGTAGCGCTCCAAATCCTGAAATAGCTCCTGCACGATGTGCCGCTCTCCGGAGTGGATGCAGTGGCTAAAGCTCATTTCCAGGCGCTGCTGGCCATACATTTCACCACCATCGTTCTTTTGCTCTGTGATGCCGTCAGTAAAGAACAATATTTTATCTCCCGGCTCCACGCTCACCTTCACATCTTTGTACTGCACCTTTGGCAGTATACCCAGTCCTGGTCCGGGCGGTTCTATCTTTCTAAAGCTTTTTTGGCTTTCCTTCCATATGAGCGGATGCATATGCCCTGCTTTGGTGAGGTACACTTCCGACAGCGCCTTGTCGACCACCGCATAGTAGCTGGTGGCAAAGAGGGAAGGAAAAATCTCGTGAATATGCTCGTTGAGCCGCTCCATGAGCCTGGCAGGCTTGTCACCATCTTCTTTGGAAAATATGGTAAAGGCGCTGCGCAACACGCCGGTGGCCATAGCTGCCGATATGCCATGGCCCATCACGTCGGCTATGATGATGCCAAATTTTTGCTCTCCTACGCTGGTCACATTCAAAAAATCTCCTCCTACTTCCACAAAAGGCCGGTAGATGTACGACTGGCGAATGCCTTGGGCCAGGAGGCGTTCGTGGTGCAACTGCTCACTGGTGAGGAAGTAATCCTGAATGGCTTTGGCATCGGACAAGTCTGCGTCGATGCGGTCCAGTCGTATGGTCTTTTGGTTCAGCACATTTTGCGAAACGGTGAGGTTGCTGGCCGTTTCCTGCATGCGGGCAATGGTTTCGCCCAGGCAGTTTTTGTAGAAATTTATGGCAAATTCCTGATTGGTATCCAGCAGCGCATCAAAAGTAGTTTTACGCAGCCGCAGTATGTGCGAGGCCTGGCCGGTAACCACATTGGCCGATCTGGGGTGGTCGCCGATAAGTGCTACTTCGCCAAAATAGGTACCGCTGCCCATCTTGCTTATGAGTATTTCACTGCCGTCGGCAGTCAGCTTGGTGATGTTTACACAGCCATCCAGCAGTATGAACATGCTGTCGGCCAACTCCCCTTCTGTGATGATGCGGGAGCCGGATGGGTGCTGCTCCTCCTCAAAAATAGGCTCCACCTTTTTCAGAAGTTCGCTGTCGAGCCCGCAGAACAGCGGCACCTTTTGCAGTATGTCTAATACCTTCATTACATACACTTTTTTCCAATATTCACCAGACCCGGTGTCATTCGCTCTTTGATGTGCTCAGGAAATGATTCACACATTGCCCGGTGGTCATAATGCGGTTTAAATATGCACAATTCGCTTTACATGCATGAGCCGACAAGCATTAATTGACAAAAGCCTGCGCTTGCATTGGCACATACCTGGTGCATTGTGCCGTCATAGCCACGGCATCGCTGCGTTCGCAACTGCACATCGTGTGTTCGCCACCGTACAATATTAGAAGCTTTTAAAACCAGCGCATCATTGCACTGCGCTGAACGCCAACGACTTGCAAGAGATGGCACGCGCATTGGCTATGCAGTGGGAAATCGTTAATAAATACATGACATGAAGTTCACGCTGATATCCTTGCTCTTGCTCTTACTTTGTGCTGCGAATGAAGGCAGAGCCGGGCAAGCCGAAAAGGGGGAAAAGAGCTCCTTACTGTTTCATGAAAAAACGACAGCGGAAGCGCGGGAGGCTCTGAGGCCCCAACAGCGCACACCTGTCGCTGACGCCAAAGTAGTGTATGTGTACAATGCACAGATGGCGCTAGTTTATGAGGCTAAAGCCGGTGATGATGCCCGATTGAAACAATTGCTCACACGGAGCGACTTAATGATGAATATGAATTCCTCTTCATATTACTTGCTTACTAGGTAAAGATTAAAGGGCCTTCGGGCCCTTTTTTTTGTGTACGGCACCGTCGGCTGGCGTCTTGATTTATTTAAATTTGACCCCCAAAAATACGCCGTGTTCTTCTTTCGCCTACTTGCCAGTTTGCCGCTGAGCATACTGTATGTACTCTCCGATTTGCTCTACATGGTGGTATACCACCTGCTGCAATACCGCCGCGATGTGGTGAAGAAAAACCTGCTGATTGCTTTCCCGGAAAAATCCGATAAAGAACGCAAAGCGCTGGAAAGGGAATTTTACCGGCGCTTTACCGATGTGTTTATAGAAATACTGCGCAGCCTGAAAATACCCAGTGATGAACTGACGCGCCGCATGAAGATAGACTTGTCGCGCTTTGAGGAACTGAAGCAGCAGGGTAAGTCCATCGTGGTGATGACCGGCCACCTTTGCAACTGGGATGTCGCGCTCAACACGCTGTGTGCCAGGACGAATCTGCCGTTTCACGCTGTTTTTCAAAAACTTAAAAACCCTTTCTTCGGCAGGCTAATGCTCGAGATCAGAAGCAGATATGGAGCGGTGCTGCACGAAAGCGGCGACCTTGTGCGCGCCTTGCTGCAGGACAGGGAACAACAAAAGGTGTTTGGCACCGTAGCCGACCAGCGGCCAGTGCCCGGCGAAAACAGGTACTGGACTACATTTATGAACGCAGAGACCGGCTTCTACACGGGTACGGAGAAGATAGCGCGCAAGCTGGGATACACCGTGTTGTATCTGCACATACGCCGGCCAAAACGCGGCTACTACCAGGCCGAGCTCATCGACATAGCCGCACCGCCATTTGACGACCCGCAGCAATACAGCATCACAGAGCGGTATGTGCGCCTTTTGGAAGAAAACATTCGACAGGAACCTGCCGGCTACCTCTGGAGCCACAACCGCTGGAAGCACAGGCCACCTGCCTCTACAGCAGCGCGTTGAAATCGCCGAGCCCCTGGCGCACTATTTCAAATTCCGGTCCGGTACAATCCACTATGGTGGAGGCCACGTTTTTGCCATAGCCGCCATCTACCACGGCATCCACCAGATTTTCGAATTTCTCATGGATCAGCGATGGGTCGGTGCTGTACTCGATCAGCTCGTCTTCGTCGCGAATGGAGGTGGTGAGAATGGGATGGCCGAGGGCTTTTACAATGGTGCGCGGTATGTTGTTGTCGGGAACGCGTATGCCTACAGTTTTGCTGTTGGCACTCAGGTTGCGCGGCAGGCGGTTGCCGCTGTGCAACACGAAAGTAAAGGGGCCGGGCAAAGCTTTTTTCATGACCTTAAATACCGGTGTGCCCAGGTTTTTCACGTATTCAGACACCTGACTGATGTCTTCGCAAATGAGTGAAAAATTTACTTTGCCGGGTTTCACCCCTTTTATCTGGCACATCCGCTCGAAGGCTTTGTAGTTCATAGGGTCGCAGCCCATGGCATACACGGTATCTGTGGGATAGATCACCACACCACCATCTTTGAGAATGTTCACCACCTTATCAATTTTGCGCAATTCCGGATTATCGGGGTATATCTTCAATAAAAGAGCTTTTGCCGAATTCATCGCTTTCTATATTTGGTTGGGTATAAATAATATACATCAATGAGAATTGTCCTAAAAAGTTTGTGAAAAATGAGGCGATTGAAAGTGTCGATGCGCAGGACAAACAGTTTATTTCTACTTTTGCAAGGCCAATGAAAAGACGTTTCGCCCTCATACTCCTGTTGGTAGTATCTACCATCTTGCTTTCTACATTTTCCTTTTATGTTTATCAGGTACTGTATTCGCCCAATTTCCTGATCGGTGAAGAAAAGCGCTATCTGAACATACCCACCGGCTCCACCTTCTCCGACGTGCAGGATTTGCTCGCCGATGAAGACCTGGTGAACGACCTGATCGCGTTCAGCTTTCTGGCGCGACTCATGAATTATGATGAATCGGTGAAGCCCGGCCATTACCCCATCGCCGCCAATGCAGCGAACCTGGAGGTGATCAGGATGCTGCGTGCCGGCTTGCAGGAGCCTGTGGACATCACCTACAGCGTGGCGCGTACCATGGAAGAGATGGCAAACAGCCTGTGTGCCAATATAGAGCTGGATGCACAGCAGTGGCTAGCGCACCTGGAGCAACCAGAAACATGGCAAAAATATGGTTTCGACGAAGAGACCTTCCGCTGCATGTTTATCCCCAACACCTACGAAGTGTACTGGACTACAGGGCCGGAAGCGCTTACCGAGCGGCTGCACAAGGAATATGAAAAATTTTGGACCGCTGATCGAAAAGAACAGGCTGCCGCCATCGGCCTCTCCCCGGTGGAGGTGTCGATACTGGCTTCTATAGTACAGGCAGAAAGCCGGCACGCCGACGAGAGCCCGGTGATCGCAGGCCTGTACATCAACCGACTGCAGAAAGGTATGCCGCTGCAGGCCGACCCCACGCTGGTGTTTGCCGCAGGCGACTTTACCATACAGCGCGTGCTGAATGTGCACAAAGAAATAGACTCGCCGTACAACACGTACAAGTATGCCGGTCTGCCCCCCGGCCCCATCAACTTTCCATCGGTGACGTCGCTGAAGGCCGTGCTCAACTATCAGGAAAACAATTATTTGTATATGTGCGCCAAGCCAGACTTTTCTGGTTACCACAATTTTAGCCACAGTTTGCGCCAGCACATGATCAATGCCCGGGAGTATCAGCGGGCTCTCAACCAGGCCAAACTTTATAAATAAAGGACATGTTTGTACACCAAACCACCCTGCGCGTGCGCTATGCAGAAACCGATCAGATGGGGTATGTATATTACGGGCAGTATGCCACCTACTACGAAGTAGCCCGGGTAGAGGCTTTGCGGAGTTTGGGCATCACTTACAAGGTGCTGGAAGAAGAGGGCACCATCATCCCTGTGGCCGAAAATTATTCGAAATATATGCGCCCCGCCCGCTACGACGATGTGATAGAGATAAAAGCGATGGTAAACGAGATGCCCGGTCGGCGCATCGTGTTTCACTATGAGCTCTTTGTGGGCGAGCAATTGATCAATACCGGCTGGACATCCCTGGCCTTTGTAGACCGGCATACGGGCAAACCCGGACTTGCGCCAGATTCTATAATGGCATTGTTGAAACCACATTTTAATGAATAAGCGCTGGCTGAAAGACTATTTCTATCACCACCGCACCATCAAAAGAATATTTGACCGGCTGGACAAGGTGCATCTGCGCAACCGGCAGGTATCGCTGCTGGAAACGCTGAGAAGCCTGATCCACAACGTGAACAACGACGACATACCACACAGGGCTTCGAGTGTGGCTTTTAGCTTTACACTGGCCGTATTTCCGGCCATTATCTTTTTGTTTTCCCTCATTCCCTACATTCCCATACCCAATGTAGATGAGCTCATCAGGGAGCTGATCGGCGATATGTCGGTGCTAAAGCAGGTAAACCGCACCATAGAAGATATAGTGAATAAGCCGCGTGGCGGACTGCTTTCTTTTAGCGTGATCACCTCGCTCTACCTCTCAAGCAATGGCATGCTGCAGCTTATACAGACCTTCAACCGCATATACCGCACGGTAGAGCGCCGCGGATATGTGAAAACTGCACTGATCGCACTGTTGCTGACGGTGCTGCTGGCGGTGGCCGTATTCAGCACCATTGTGCTGTTGATCGTGGGGCAGTTCCTGATGCGCTTTCTGATAGAGCGCGGTTTTCTGTCAGACGAGCTGGTGATCTACGCGCTTTTTGCGCTGCGCTTCACGGCAGTCTTTATTCTGTTTTTGCTGGCCATCTCGTTTATATATTATTTCGGCCCGGCCTTGCAAAACAAATGGCGGTTCATCTCCATAGGCTCCGTGATTGCCACACTGCTGTGCATGCTGGTCTCTTATATCTTCTCTTATTACATCAGCAACTTCGGCACGTACAACAAGATTTATGGCTCTATTGGTGCCATGATAGCGCTGATGGTGTGGATATATATGGTGTCGGTGATTATGTTGTTTGGATTTGAGCTCAATGCCAGCATCGATCAGGCCATAGCACGACAGGCCACTGGGCCGGCTGAGGAGAAAAGATAATTTATTTGTTTTGAGAAACAGAAATAAGAAATAAATTTGCATCCCGTTTGCAGATGGCGAGCGGGGTTGATTTGAGGATCAGGAGACCAAAAATACTAACAGAGGGTTGGCGGAGCGGTCGAACGCGGCGGTCTTGAAAACCGTTGTACCGCAAGGTACCGGGGGTTCGAATCCCTCACCCTCTGCATTTTATTCATTAAAACCCTCTAAATTCATTTTTAGAGGGTTTTTTTAATTTCTATCCCTGCTGTTTTTAAATTCAGGCATGGTTACGCTTTCAGCTTTCAGCTTATCTTCACCCTTTCACCAGTCTACGATCTACTAATCCACCAATCTACTTTTCCTTTCAGCTTTCAGCTTCGTACTGCTCCACAGCAACTCTTTCCGCTCCTTTGAGCTTTCAGCTTTGAGCTTTCAGCTTTTTCACCAGTCTACTAGTCTACTAATCCACCAATCTACTTTTCCTTTCAGCTTTCAGCTTCGTACTGCTCCACAGCAACTCTTTCCGCTCCTTTGAGCTTTCAGCTTTGAGCTTTCAGCTTTTTCACCAGTCTACGAATCTACTAATCCACCAGTCTACTATTCCTTTCAGCTTTCAGCTTTGAGCTTTTTCCGCACCGACTCGCGTACGATGAGCTCTGTTTTGAGCATGATCTTTTCAGGCGCTTCGCCGTCGCCGGTTTCCATCTTTTTTAGGATCATCTTGGCTCCCTCGCTGCCCAGTAGTTCGATTGGCCGCTTTACGGTAGTAAGTGCCGGCGACAGATATGCCGTGAAGCCGTTGTCGTCGTAGCCCACAATCGACATATCCTGTGGCACAGTGAGACCATTTTCATTCAGGGCCTTCATGGCGCCTACGGCCATGTCGTCGTTGAAGCAGAACACGGCGGTGGGCCTGTCGGCCAGATTCAGAATCTTTTTCATGGCGGTGTAGCCGCTTTCCACGTCGTAGTTACCGCTCACGGCGTAGTCATTTCTATAGGCAATGCCGGCTTCACTCAGTGCGTCGAGGTAGCCCTGCTTTCGTTTCAGGGTGGTGCGAAATTCTGCCTTTCCTTCTATCACGGCCACGGCCGTATGTCCCTGCTGCACAATGTATCGGGTAGCATTGTAAGCGCCCACCAGGTCGTCGGCCAATACCGACGATACTTTCTGCCCCTGTATTTCGCGATTGAGCACCACCAGCGGTATTTGCTCGCGCAGTATATGCGCAATAAAGGCGTCGTCGTGCGGGCTCTGGCTCATCAGCATTACCCCATCGAAGCTTCGCTTGTTTATGCCATCGTAGCTTTTCAGATCGTCTATGGCTTCCACTGCCAGGTTGTATTGGCCTTTTACAATTTTATTGACACCACGCACGGCTTCAAGAAAAAAGTTGGCCGTAGTACCTGCCTGTAATGTGGAGAAAAACAGGCCCAGGTTGTACGATTTGGCCAGCACCAGGCTTCGTGCGTTCACATTGGGTGTGTATCCGTAAGCTTTGGCCAATTCCTTCACACGCTCCTTGGTCTCCTGACTGATCAGCGGGCTGTCGTTGAGCGAGCGCGACACCGTAGTGTGCGACACGTTGAGCATGCGGGCAATGTCTTTAATGGTAATACTCATGATGGGAAATTTACGAATGAACTGCATATGTCTGCGCATGCCTGCAGCGAAGCCGGTTTACGCTTCATAATCCCCAATCCGGCCAATACCCACGCTTTATTTAATACTAATGAAAGCCAGCGCACGTATGGCTGGCTTTGTACATGATCAATAAAAAAATAGATCAAGGGCTGCATCTGCACACAGCCCTTGATTGAAATATGTGCCCACCGCTAAACGATATATGCCGATGAGGCTGTGTCGCCACCGCGGCCGGTCCAGTTGGTGTGAAAAAACTCTCCCCTGGGCTTGTCGGTGCGCTCATACATGTGCGCTCCGAAGTAGTCGCGCTGTGCCTGCAGCAGGTTGGCGGGCAGGCGTGCCGAGCGGTAGCCGTCGTAGTATGCCAGCGCTGTAGAGAGTGCCGGTGCCGGTATGCCATGCGTCATGGCTGCGGCTACTACTTTGCGCCAGCTGGCCTGTGTGCTGTCTATTTTTTCTGTAAAGAAGGGTGCGAGCAGCAGGTTTTTCAGGTCAGGGTTTTTGTCGAAGGCCTCTTTGATCTTGCCCAAAAATACCGAGCGGATGATGCAGCCCCCGCGCCACATCAGCGCTATGCCGCCATAGTTGAGTTTCCACCCGTACTCTTTGGCCGCCTCGCGCATGAGGGTATAGCCTTGAGCGTAAGAAATGATTTTGGAGGCATACAATGCCCGTCGCAGGTCTTCTATCATCGCCTTTTTGTCGCCGGTGAACTGCGTATCGGGGCCTTTCAATGTTTTTGATGCTTCCACGCGCTCATCTTTGATGGCCGACAGGCAGCGACTGAATACAGCCTCTCCGATGAGTGTAAGCGGAATGCCGAGATCCAACGCCGCTACGCCGGTCCACTTGCCGGTACCTTTTTGGCCGGCGGTATCCAGTATTTTCTCCACCATAGGCTCGCCATCTTCATCGCGATAGCCCAGTATGTCGCGGGTGATCTCGATCAGGTAGCTGTCCAGCTCTCCTTCGTTCCACTCGGCGAACACCTGGTGCATCTCTTCGTACGAGAGGCCCAGCAGGTCTTTCATGATTTGGTAAGCTTCGCAGATGAGCTGCATATCGCCGTATTCGATGCCGTTGTGCACCATTTTCACGAAATGTCCGGCGCCGTTCTCTCCAACCCAGTCGCAGCAGGGGCTGCCATCATCTACCTGAGCTGCGATGGATTGAAAAATCGGCTTCACATGTTCCCATGCGGCTTTGGATCCGCCGGGCATGATGGATGGTCCCTTCAGTGCACCCTCTTCGCCACCCGACACACCGGTGCCGATGTACAGCAGGCCCTTAGATTCCACATATTCCGTACGACGGTTGGTGTCGGGAAAGTGTGAGTTGCCACCATCGATGATGATGTCGCCTTTTTCCAGATGGGGGATCACCTGATCGATGAAATCATCCACCGGCTTTCCTGCTTTCACCATCAGCATTACCTTCCGCGGGCGCTTGAGGTTTTTCACGAGCTCCTCTACGCTGTGCGTGCCAATAATGTTTTTGCCGGCACCGCGGCCTTGCACAAATTTATCCACCTTGTCGGTGGTTCGGTTGTACACCGCCACGGTAAAGCCTTTGCTTTCCATATTCAGCACCAGGTTTTCGCCCATTACGGCCAGGCCTACAAGCCCTATATCTGCTAGTTTTTCCATTGTATTGTTTTTAAATGAACATTATAGAATAGCTGTAAAAGCATTAAAAAATCTTCTATCAATAATAGGCCACAGGCATAAAGTGCGCTGCGTAGGCACGGGCATACATCTGCCCAAGCTTGCGCTGGCTTTGTGCGTTGAAATGCACCCGGTCTGCCTTTGCCTCTAGTTTTTTTGTTTTCACAAAAACAGCATTTTCATCATCGGCACAATAGCGCCTGATCTGTTTATTGATGCTGGCCCATTGCTTCTTGTTTTGAGAAAAATGGCCTAAACCT
The DNA here is from genome assembly GCA_964596645.1 of uncultured Roseivirgaceae bacterium. Classification (GTDB taxonomy): domain Bacteria; phylum Bacteroidota; class Bacteroidia; order Cytophagales; family Cyclobacteriaceae; genus CAVQEK01. The sequence continues at coordinate 25,990 of CAZQVB010000011.1, read as the reverse complement.
CCCAGCACCACCGGCAATGTGTCATTGCCAACCGCCTGCCTGAACGCTCTAAGGAGCTGCCCCAAATGTTGTGTATACTGTCGATTGTCTTTCGCTGCATCACTTTCGCCCTGATGCCACAGCACCGCTTTTACCTCTCCGTAAGCACGCGCTTGTGCTACTTTCTCTCTGAAATTGGTGAGCAACTTCACACTGCGATGCAGCGAATCGCCAAGCCATTGGCTTATGGCACTGCCACCTACGGCGACAGGCACCAGCAGCACGTGTATGCTGTCGGGCAACATGGCTGTGAGCGTTTTCCCGAAAGTCAGGCCACAGTCCAGCCCTTTGAGTGCCGGCTCGTAGTGGTGCAGCGGCTCTTTGGCAAGTAATAGTTCTCCATCGGCACCTAAGGTAAAAACCCTGGGTGAGGGAATGGTGTCTTCCGGGCTCACCTGGCCCCTGCCGGCCATGTTGGACTGGCCGGCCATGATAAAGATCCAAACATTATGGCGGTTGGGAAGAACATTCACATTTTGGTCCTCTGGCAAAAAGGGAGGTGATTTGAAGGCGCCTGTAGTTTTATTTTTAAAAGCACTCATCGCCATTGTTGCAAAAAGCAATATAAAAAGGGCCAGAGCAGTATGTTGTGGGCTTTTATTCATTGCTAATGCGTGTACACTGTAGAAGCGGTATTGCCACCCTTGCCGGTCCAGTTGGTGTGAAAATGCTCCCCGCGTGGCTTGTCCAGCCGCTCATAGGTATGGGCGCCGAAGTAGTCGCGCTGGGCCTGTATCATGTTGGCGGTGAGGCGACCGCTGCGGTAGCCATCGTAGTAGGTGAGTGCCGAAGCCATGGCAGGTAGCGGGTAGCCCATGGTGAGTGCCTGAGCCACCACGCTGCGCAAGCCTTGCTGTGCCCTTGCCAGCTTATCGGTAAAAAATGGGGCCATCATCAAATTTTCCAATTGTGGATTATCATCGAAAGCCTCTTTAATATCGCCTAGAAATGCCGAGCGAATGATACAGCCTCCGCGCCACGTAAGGGCAATATCGCCATAGTTCAGGTTCCAGCCAAACTGCTCGGAGGCCGCCTTCATCAGGTCGTAACCTTGTGCATACGAGACTATTTTGGCAGCAAACAAGGCTTGTTCCAGGGCCAAAAGGAATGATTCTCTATCGCCATCGAACCGGCCTTTGGGTCCTTCCAGCACACCCTCAGCTTTTAGACGCTCATCTTTTTTGGCCGACAGATAGCGTGCTGTCACCGCTTCGGTAATCAGCGTAAGTGGTATGCCAAGGTCTAGCGCATTGATGCCTGTCCATTTGCCGGTGCCTTTTTGCCCGGCGCTATCCCGTATTTTCTCCACCAGAGGTGTGCCGTCGGCATCATTCACTTTTAGTATGTCGGCTGTTATTTCTATTAAATAACTGTCGAGCACGCCTTCATTCCATTGGGCAAACTGCGCCTGCATATCGGCAAACGGCATGTGCAGATGGTCGCGCATGAGCAGAAAGGCTTCTGCGATCAGTTGCATATCGCCGTATTCGATGCCGTTGTGCACCATCTTCACGAAGTGGCCGGCGCCTTTATCTCCGATCCACTGGCAGCATGGGCTGCCATCGTCTGTTTTGGCCGCTATGGCCTGAAAGATGGGTTTGATCTCCGGCCATGCCGATGGCGTGCCACCGGGCATCAGCGAGGGCCCGTTCAGCGCGCCCTCTTCGCCACCCGACACACCCGAGCCTACGAAGCGCAGCCCTTTGCTCTCAAAGAAATCTACCCGGCGTGTGGTGTCGGTATGGTTGGAGTTGCCCCCATCTATCACAATATCGCCGGCATCGAGGTAGGGTATCAGTTGCTGTATCATCTCATCGACGGGCTTGCCGGCTTTGATCATCATCATGATCTTACGCGGCCGAGCCAGACTGTTAACGAAGTCTTCCACACTGTGTGTGGCTGTGAATTTTTTGCCGCTGCCCCGGCCACTGACAAAGCGATCTACGACGCCTTCTTCCACACCGGGCACTGTTCTATTGTACACGGCCACTTTATAGCCCCTGCTCTCCATGTTCAGCGCCAGGTTCTCCCCCATCACCGCCAGGCCTATCATGCCTATGTCCGCTTTGCCACTCATGCCTTGTCTGCTCCTTTCTTTTAAAATCTGTCCTTGTATGCCCACAAGCCCAATGCGGGATTAGAAATATAGAAAATCTCCTCGCCGTCGGGCATGCTGTTGTATCCGTCTTTCAGTTCATCCGGATTGTACTTCTTCATCATGTCAGCCAGATCGGCATAGCGATAATTCACTGAATTTATCTCTTGCTCACTCAGGTGGCCGGGGCAGTAGGTGATGCTGAAGCGATCTTCGGACGATCCGTGAATGAGGTGCGCTGTGGCGCTGAGGTTGTTTTGCAAGTCCTCATTCTTTTGTGTCAGTTCGAGTATCTCCGGCGTGGTGAGGTATCCGTATTTTCTGATGAGCTGATCGATGGTTTTATCTTCGCCAAACTCTTTGAGGCCAGGCGCCAGCACAATGAGCTCTCCACCATCGGCTATGGCCATACGCGTACGATACACGCTCTTGTTGCCCAACCAGGTGCTTTTGAACTCACCGGGATCGAGAAATACCACTACCTTCTTCAGTGGCTTGTCGAGCATTTGGAAGTTGACCTTAAGTGAAAGCTCGGCAGCCAGGGTAAAGCACTCCAGATCGTCGCCGATGTACATGCCCTTCACGGCCAGCTTGCCATCATCGCTTCGCCCAACCACCGTCTGTACATACACGATGGGCATGTGCTGCGCAAAATGGTCGGAGGCGTAGTTGAGCACGCGCCGCACCGGATTGATGGCCCGGCCCATGATGCGCTCCATGCCAAAGGCTGCACCCAGAAAATGACTTTTATTGATGCCTTCCGGGCCGCCGGTGCCCACAAATATATTTTTGTTGTAGTTGGCCATGCCGATCACTTCGTGCGGCACTACCTGCCCTAAGGAGAGTATAAGATCGTGGCCGCCTTCTACTAAAAGTTTATTTACCTGTGCCGGCCAGGGGTAGTCGATGCGTCCTTCGGATACTTCGTGCAGAAACTCGCCCGGCACCTCACCGAGCGTCACCACATCGCGGCGCCAGTCGTGGTCACGAAAGATGCTGCGCGGCACGCCTTCAAACATGGTTGCGATCTGGGCGTCGGTCATGGGGGTATGGGTGCCCAGCGCTGGAAGCACATCGGTAAGCCGGTCGCCAAAGTATTGGTGGCTCAGGCTGGTGAGTAGCCCGGCAAAAGAGTGATAGCGCGTGAAGTCGGGCGGTATGGCAAGCACCTTGTTGCGCCTGCCGAGCTTGTCGAGGGCAGAGAAGAGTCCTTCGCGCAAGTCTTCTTCTGAGAGCCAACCTTCCGTAGAGCCTTTTTGAAAATATAGCATATGCTAAAAGTTATCGATGAAACGATGAAGATCGGCGCAGTGTAAGACATCGATCGACAGGTCAAACAAATTAGAACAATGGTAAAATGTAAATGAAGGCCCCAGGTTTTACCCTTTCACCCCCCCCAACATTCAAGTTAAAACTTTAGGCTCTGAGCTTTCAGCTTTGGCCTTTATGCTTTCAGCCTTCAACTTTGAGCTTTGAGCTTTGAGCTTTCAGCTACCGTCTCCAAGACGGATGCTCCGGCAGGTATTTCTCAAACTCCTTGATCAGGCCAGCCTGATACTCGCCTTTGAAGGTGCCCTTGAAAAATTTGTCGAGGGCTTCATTGTGAAAGCGCTCCCACGACTCCTCCTCATGGCCGGGGTTGATGGGGTAAAAGAGCACGCCGTTGCTTTCGGCGGCCTTGCGATCGCCCGGCGCATCGCCGATCATCAGTATTTTTTCTTTTGGATATTTTTCAGCCGCTGCCAAGGCCAGGTGCTCTGTTTTAGTGCCATGCTCCTGACCGGCGATCATACGTACCTCACCATCCATATGGTTCTCTTTCCACTCCCGCTCCAGCGCTTCCAGCGGTGTCTGCGACACCACTATGGCGTCGGCTTTTTCATTGATTTTGGTGAGTGACTCGCGTACAAACGGAAACGGGCCAATGCCATACACCATTTCCTCCACAGTCACATTTACAGCCAGCGACCACTCCAGTATACGACTGATCATTGGGTCATTTTTTTTGGCTGCATACTCCTTGAGCGCAGGGTTGCCCAGTTTGGTTTCGTGGTCTATCCAATCGGCCAATGGCTGCATGTCGGGCATTTTGGCGTCGCGTGCCTTCACCTCAGGTCGTTCGCCCAACAGCCGGATGCACTCTGCCAGAGCCAGGAAGCGGTTTACACCCCTGTTTTTTGAATAAAGATTGACAAATTCCCAGGTCTCACGGGCATATTTAGAAACTGCCTGCAGCTCAAAATGCTTGATCACATTGGGGCAAAAGCATTCTTTCTGCTTTATCTCCATAGTGTCGAACACGCAACCATCGCTGTCGATACCGACGAAAAATTCCTTGGTAGGCTGCAGGTCTTTCAATGACTGTTGATAATCCTTCATAGTGTTTTCAGTGTTTTTATTATAATTATTTGCTGTAGGCCTGTGGCTGGTATGCCGGCAATTTTTTATCGGCAAATTTTCGGTCGAACTGCGCAAAGCGCTGCCGGCCGTTGATCATGGGCACCGATACCCAATCTTCTCCAATGAGCGGCCGCAGGTAGTCGAGAAATTCGTCTGTTACATCTATTTTGTTTTCGGCAATCCACTGGGTGGGGAAGGTACGCTCAGACAACGCTACTTTTTCCAGCGGCACCTTGTCGTACTTCACATTGTAGATGAGGCCCGGCTCACGCAGTATGGTCGACATCCAGCCGTTGCCGTCGTTCATGGCAATGTCGACGGCCTTTTGCCCCACTTTATATGCCTCGTCGAGGTCTACTGTAGAGGCGTAGATCATGGTGTGGCGCTGGTCAGTACCCATCACCTGGCCGCGCGCTTTGCCAGTGACATTAAAGCCTTTGTCATTCAGATAATTGACCACGGTCTGAAATACGGACGTTTGGCTAGCGCCGAATGACGTGTGGCCAAAATTGTCTTTCACAGCGCCTATCTCTCCCACGTCGAATCCCTCGCTGATCACCACGATGCAGCGGCCATCGCGTCGCAACTGGTCGTTGACATTGTCGACGAGCTGGTCGAGGCCAAGGCCCGACTCAGGCATGTAAATTTGAAGCGGCATCTGCCGATGTGGGTCGGCAAGGCGTGCGGCGGCGGGGATATAGCCAATTTTGCGGCCCATGGCCTGTATCACCAGCACGGGGTCAGCCGGCGAGGAGCCCATATTTTCTTCGTTGGCGTTTTGAATGATGTGCGACCAATAGCGCGCTACGCTGCCATAGCCGGGGGTATGGTCGATGAGCTTGAATTCGCTGTCTCCCACATCATTGTCGATGGTTTTGGGCACACCGGTACCGATCACCTCCAGACCTTTTTCTTTGGCCAGCTCGCTTACCTTGAAAGCCGTATGCTGCGAATCATTGCCACCTATGTAGAAAAAATAGCCTATATCGTGCGCTTTGAAAATCTCCATAATGCGCGCGAAGTCTTTGTCCTGATGGTCTTTGAGCTTGTAGCGGCATGTGCCAATGCTGCCGGCTGCCGGTGTGGTGCGCAGCAGCGCTACTTCTTCGGCGCTTTGAGCACTCAGATCGAGCAGCTCTTCTTTCAGCACGCCTTCTATGCCATGCCAGCCGCCGTATATTTTGCCGAACTTTTCAGGATAGCGCCTGCACATCTCTATGATGCCGCGCAGAGAGTTGTTGATCACCGGTGATGGCCCTCCGGACTGAGCAACGATTACATTTTTAGCCATGATTTATCTGTATTGATTGTCAAATTCATTTATAAACAATGCCGCTTTTCTCTATTCCCAGCTCCAGCCCACGAAGCTCTGCCATACCGCGCAGCAGGCCGATGGCCGAGTAGCCGGGATTGGTGTTTTTATCGATATCGTCGAGGATTGTGTGGCCATGGTCTGCCCGCATGGGTATTTCGTAGTCGGGCCGGTTGGCAGAATATCTTCTTTGCTGTTCCTTCAGTATGGCAGCTATTACGCTGTACATATCCACGTCGCCACGCAGGTGGCTGGCTTCGTGAAAGCTGCCGTTGCCATCGCGCTGTGTGCTGCGCAGGTGGGCAAAGTTCAGCTTTTCGCCATAGCGCTCTACCATGCCCACCAGATCGTTTTCGGGGCGCACGCCATAGGAGCCTGTGCAGAGCGTCCAGCCATTGTACTTGCTGTCCACCACATTCAGGATGTAAGCCAGGTCTTGCTCGGTGCTCACTACCCGTGGCAGGTTGAACAGCGGCCAGGGCGGATCGTCCGGGTGTATGGCCAGCCGCACCCCGGCCTCTTCGGCCACAGGCGCCACGGCTTTCAAAAAGTAGGCGAGGTTTTTCCTGTACTGATCGTCGTCGATGTGGTTGTAGTGCGACAAGCGCTCGCTGAACTGATCCAGCGTGTAGCCTTCCTGCCCGCCCGGCAGGCCGGCGATGATGTTGTGCTGAAGGGTTTCACGCTTTTTATCATCCATGCTTTCGAACGAAAGCCGCGCCATTTCCCGCACCTCCGGCCTGTAAGACGCTTCAGCGCCAGGTCTTTTCAATATGTAAATATCGAAAGCGGCAAAGTCGCCAATGTCGAAAGCCAGGGCGAGTGCGCCATCGTCGAGCTCCAGTGCCAGATTGGTGCGCGTCCAGTCCACTACAGGCATAAAGTTGTAGCACACTACGTGCACATCTGCTGCGCCTACATTGCGCAGGCTCTGCTGGTAATTTGCGATGTATTGATCGCGGCCGGGCTTGCCCTGTTTTATGTCTTCGTGCACAGGTATACTCTCCACTACCGACCAGTTGAGCCCACGTCTTTTCGGTGGATTTTTGTCGTTGTTCCATTCGATGATGCTCTGCCTCTTTTCAATGAGTTCTACAGGCCACACATCGCCAATGGGCACCTCGTGCAGTGCCGTGACTATACCCGTGGCACCGGCCTGCCGTATGTCGGTGAGGCTCACCGGATCGTGAGGGCCGTACCAGCGCCAGGTTTGTTCCATGCTCATATCTCAGAAATTTTAAACGCCGCTAAATGCATTGAAACCACCATCGACCGGTATGGTGACACCGGTGACGAATTTGGACAAATCGGACAGCAAGTAAAGAATAGTGCCCTGCAACTCGTCGACCTCACCAAAGCGGCCGGCCGGTGTGTTGCTGATGATCTTGTTGCCCCGGGGCGTCAGCGCGCTGGTCTTTTCATCGATGAGCAGAAAGCGGTTTTGGTTGGTGAGAAAGAAGCCCGGAGCGATGCCATTAACGCGTATGCCCACGGGCGCCAGGTGCACAGACAGCCATTCGGTGAAATTGTTTACCGCGCACTTGGCAGCCGAATATGCCGGTATTTTGGTGAGCGGCCTGAAGGCGTTCATTGAAGAAACATTGAGTACCACTCCTGCCTGCCGCCGGGCCATGGGCTTGGCAAAAACCAACGTAGGCAGCAATGTGCCTTTAAAATTAAGATCGAAGACAAAGTCGAAGCCTGTTAGATCAAGGCCAAAGAATGATTGATCCAGCTTGTCCATATCGTCGGGTGTGAGTTTTTCCAGCGATGTGGTGGCTTTGGGGGAGTTGCCGCCCGCACCGTTGATCAGAAAATCCACATCTCCCAGCGTATCGATCACCACCTTTTCGGCTGCTTCTACAGAGCTGCGGTCCAGCACGTTGGCCTCCACGCCGATCGATTGTGTGCCGGTTGCTTTTTCTACCTCAGCAGCCACAGCGTCGGCGGCTTCTTTTTTCAGGTCGAGCAGTGCGGTCTTCACCCCTACCTGGCCAAGCGCCACAGCGAATGATTTGCCGATGACGCCGCCGCCCCCGGTAATTACACATACTTTATTTTTTAAGTGATCGAAAGATGTTGCTGACATAAAAGGCTCTTTTAAGGCTATGGGTTTTGAAACATTCTCAAATATAAACAATTTATGCACACGTGAACATGAGGGGTTGATATTTTTTGTGACACAGGGGCCGGAGCCGTGCAGGCCGCCGCATCTGCCTAATAACCTGTCAGCAGTACCTCGATATCATATAGTACCATCTTTTCGTATCTTTAACCTATGGAAACGAATATGAACCTTTCTTTCTCTCAGATACTCGAACTGGTCAGGAACTTGCCATGCGAACAGAAGATCAAGATCTCTCGTGAACTTGAGAAGGAAACTATTGGCTCCAAACTAACTGAACTTTTGACTGCTTTTCGAACTGATCAACTTTCCATGAAAGAGATAACTTCAGCGGTTGATCAAGTCAGGCAAGACCTCTATGACAAGCGAAAAGCGAACTAAGGTTATTTTTGACAGCAATATTTGGATCAGTTACCTCATTGGTCATATTGGAAAGCTCTCCACAAGTTTTAAGGTGTGCCTGCGAGACGAGAGGTTAGTGCTTTCGTATTCCCTCTCATCATAGCTATACGCTGAAAAGTATATTTTAACTTTTTACAGATCACGCCGTTTGCACTTGCGTAGCATTTTTTTATTACCCTCCCTAATGAAACTCAATCTGAAGAATGTGAAGAAGAAGGATGCCCATAATAAGGCATCTCTCAGGTATGTGATACGCGAACTGATCATTCCGCGCAAACGACTGCTCGCGCTTGGGCTGTTTCTGATCATCATCAACCGCCTGGCCGGGCTCATTATACCCGGCTCCAGCAAGTATCTGATCGACGAAGTGATCGGCAATGAAAATCTCGATTTGTTCAAATGGCTGCTTCTTGCCGTGGCAGGCGCGGTAGTGGTTCAGTCTACCACCTCATTTTTTCTTACGAAGTTGCTGAGCGTAGAGGCGCAACACCTGATATCGCAGTTGCGAGCCCGGGTGCAGAAGCAAATCATACGGCTGCCCATACGCTTCTACGACAACAACAAAGCCGGAGCGCTTGTGTCGCGCATCATGACGGACGTGGAAGGCGTACGGAATCTGGTGGGCACCGGCCTGGTACAGCTTTTTGGCGGACTGCTCACTGCCATCATTGCCTTTGTGCTGCTGATCAACATTAGCCCCACACTCACGCTGTACGTGATGGTGCCCTTGATCGTATTTGGCTTTATATCCCTGAAAGCATTTGCCTACATTCGGCCCATATTTCGCGAGCGCAGTGTGATCAACGCCGATGTGACCGGTCGACTCACGGAGTCGCTCAACGGCATACGCGTGATCAAAGGCTTCAATGCTGAGCAACAGGAAATTCGCACCTTTGAGGCCGGTGTGGACAGGCTCTTTCGCAACGTGAAAAAGTCGCTCACCTCCAGCAGCCTGGTCACCAGCTCTGCCACATTGCTGCTTGGGCTCGCCAGCGTGGGCATCATGGGCCTGGGAGGCAATATGATACTGGACGGAGCGCTCACCGTAGGCGACTTTGTAGCTTTCACACTGTATCTGGGCTTTATGATAGCGCCAATTGTGCAAATGAGCAACATTGGCAGCCAGATGACCGAAGCATTTGCGGGGCTGGACCGGATGCAGGAAATAATAGAACTGGAAAAGGAAGACGATGACGCCAGGCGCACTACGCATATGCCCTCTATTGAAGGCTATATCCGTTTTGAACAGGTGCATTTTGCCTACGAAGAGGGCAAGGCGGTGTTGCACGATATCAGTTTCGATGCCAAGCCCGGCACTGTGACGGCCCTGGTGGGCAGCTCCGGCTCAGGCAAAACGACCATTGCCGGTCTTGCGGCCTCTTTCCTGCGGCCCAGCCGGGGCATCATTACGGTGGATGGCCAGGACATCAGCCAGGTGATGTTGGACAGCTATCGCAGCCAGTTGGGCGTGGTATTGCAAGATGATTTTCTATACGAAGGCACCATTCGGGAAAACATACTATACCCCAGGCCCGATGCCGGTGATGATGAACTGATGAAGGCGGCTGAAGGTGCCTACGTGCTGGAGTTTACCGACCGGTTTGATAAAGGCTTAGATACAACTATTGGCGAACGTGGCGTAAAACTCTCCGGAGGCCAACGCCAGCGCATTGCCATAGCCCGTGCTATACTTGCAGATCCGCGCATACTGATACTGGATGAAGCCACCTCGAACCTCGACACAGAAAGCGAATTTTTTATACAAGAGAGTTTGGCAAGGCTCATGACAGGCCGCACCACCATCGTGATCGCGCACCGGCTCAGCACCATACGCAAAGCCGACCAGATATTGGTGATGGACAACGGCCGTATAGTAGAGCTGGGCAGTCACGACCAACTGATAGTGCGTGCAGGGCGCTACCATCAGCTGTATACTTATCAGGCGAAGATATAGCCGACAGGATGATTGCTGTGCAAGCGCTTTTGTACAAAAAAAAGCAGAAAAACCTGTACTGGCTTTTCTGCTTTTTTTTGTTAATGTGTTGATTTCACCGATCCATCAGTAGCGACGCTGATATCACGTCGCTCTATAGATTTAATTCTCATCAAGCACTCGATTGAGCTTGGCCAATTCGCGCTCAATATTGTCGATGGCGCTGTTGATGCTTTCATAAGAGTCGCTCCAGTCTTTCTCCCTGTTTTTTACCATTCTGATTTCATCATCCAACTGTGCTTTCTCATTGCGCAATTTTTCTATAGCCGACTGTATATCTTCTCTGGCCGACACATTCTCTGACTTTTGGGCGGTTTTGTTCAGTTCTTCCAGTCTCTCGTCGATGTTCTCACTGCGCTCGGCAAGGCTGTCGAGAGCCTCTTCTCTGTGCTCTTTATAGTATTCTTTCTTTGCTTCAAGCGCGTCGTCGGTGGCTTCCTGCGCCTCTTCTATGGCTTCATTGGCTTCTTCCAGTTCTTCTTTTACATCTTCTTTGGTGGTGGTCTGGTTGCAGCTTACCAGTACAAACTGAAAAAGTAATGCAACTACAGCAAGGCTAAAGGCGGTTTTCATTTTCATGCGTATAAAAGTTTTAGTGTGAGTTATTGGGTTTACGTCTTTTGACTATTACAACCAATGGACAATAAGAACGCCAAAGGCAAGGAGGTCGAATTGGTGATCGTAGAACAGATTATAGTGCCCCGTGGGCAGAAATATGTGGTGTAATATCCACAATTTTGCCTGTGGAAAACATCCATCAACCACTACTTACAATGGCAGATACAACAAGAAAAAAGACATCCGGTTAGAATGCCTTTTTTCATATGGTCTGAAATTGCTCGATCTAAAAATTATAATGTGTGGTGATTTGCAATACTGAATTGCCACCCGATGCGTCGTTGAGAAAGGCATCGCCCAGTGCATCGATGAAGCCGATGTTGTAGCGAAGGCCCAGACCCCAGCGCGCATTAAAATTATAAGTGGCACCTAATGCCAGTCCTAAATCGACCGTATTTGTTTCGTCATCATCAATATCAACTGGTGCGGCCGTCTGGTCTATGCCCACAAAACTTTGCTTTGAAGACACCAGAAAACCTACATAAGGTCCCGCCTCTACCGTCACTCTATCGGCAAAAGTAAGCTCAAGCAAGATGGGCACGTTGAGGTAGTTCAGATTGATGGCGTAATCGTTAAAAACAGAAAATTCGTCGGCGCGGGCACCTTGCATACTGTAGATAAGCTCTACCCGTGCACCCACCACATCGCTAAATTCATAGCGCGCAAACAAGCCAATGTGCAGGCCCGTCATACGGTCGGGGTTCAGTACTTCTGCTTCACCAAAGGTGGAGAAGTTGAGGCCGGCACGCATGCCATAAGAAAAGGTGCGGTCGGCATAGTCAATGGCTTGTTCTATATCTTCGGCAACTTCTTCCTGTGCCGAGGCCGTGTACGACATTGACAGCATACACAACAGCATGAATAGTGTAGAAAATGATCGTTTCATAGTTGTACTGGTTTTTAGTTGAAATTTTCCCAGACACTATGCAATCGCTTTACCACTGCAGTCAAAGTGCCTTTAGAGCCATTTGAGCGCGATTGTGGTTTTTAAAATGACTATTGCGGTGAAAAAAAATCCTCTAATTGTGGAAGGGCTTGCAAGGTAGCCACCGGATGTGCCGGCTTATCTGCGGCATCTTTATGCCAAAGCGGCTAAGAAAACTGAGGAGAATCCATCAAGTGCAAACTGCCCCTTGCACCACCAGCTCCTTTGTAATACATGCATGTCGCGATTAAAAAAATCATTTTCGGCATTGATCCAATCACTTGTGATGCCGCAAACAATTTATTACTTCACCGACGCCCGTACTCCACGAAACTGTAATCGTGCGGGTTTTCCGCGTCGGCAGTGAAGTCCATACGCTTTTTTTCTTCCCAATCAGCACTGTCGATGGCCGGAAAGGTGGTGTCTCCTTCAAATTCTGCATGAATCTCGGTCACATATAGCTTGTCTGCCAGTGGCATAGCCTGCTTATATATCTGTCCGCCGCCAAGGATAAAAACCATTTTCTGCCGCTGATCCAAGGCAAAATCAAGCGCCTCTTCAATGCTGTGTTTCACCACGGCACCTTCTACGGAAAAGTCTTCTTTTCTTGTCACTATTATATTGAGCCGCCTGATGAGTGGCTTGCCCATCGATTCAAATGTTTTTCTACCCATGATCACATAATGCCCTGAGGTAGTGTCTTTAAACTGTTTGAGATCGGCGGGCATGTGCCAGACAAGGTCGTTGTTCCGGCCTATCACATTGTTGTTGCCCTTGGCTACCATTATGGCTTTTATCATAGTTTGTTACCGTTTAAGAATTGAGCAATGGTCATGCGTTTTTTCCCTTGCACCTGCAGGCTCAGCACCTCTACAGTACCATCGCCTGTCTTCACCGCCGCATAGCTCTCCTGATCTGTGTGCAAAGTACCGGGCTCGCCAGCCACAGTCCTTTCTGTCGACTGCACATCAAATATTTTCACAAGTCGGCCAGACCATTCCGTCCAGGCGGCGGGATAGGGCGACAGGCCGCGAATGAAATTGACAACCTGTTGCGATGGCTGTGCCCACTCTATCCGGCAGTCGTCTTTGTAAATTTTTGGCGCGGACTTCAGGTCTGGCAGGTCTTTTTGCATCGACAGTGTAAAGTCATTGGCCTCCACCGCCTTTACCGTTTTCAGCACCAAAGCGGCCCCTTTGTGCATCAGTCTTTCATATAGACTGCCCGCGTTGTCGTGCGGATAGATAGGCTCTTTCTCCTGAAAAATAATGCTCCCCGTATCGATCTCCTGTTTCAGAAAGAAGGTGGTGACACCTGTCTCCTCTTCACCATTGATGATGGCCCAGTTGATGGGCGCTGCGCCGCGGTACTGTGGCAGCAAACTGGCGTGCAGATTAAACGTACCGTATGCTGGCATTTGCCACACCACCTCCGGCAGCATGCGAAAAGCGACCACGACCTGCAAATTGGCCTGATGGCTACGGAGCTCTTCCACAAATGCAGGTGCCTTCAGATTGGTTGGCTGTAATACAGGAATGTTGTGCGCCTGTGCTACTTCTTTTACAGGCGACGGGCTCAGCTTTTGACCCCGCCCCTTGGGCTTATCCGGTGCGGTGATGACGGCCACTACAACATACCCGGCAGCGAGGATACCTTCCAGGCTGGCCACAGCAAATTCTGGCGTGCCCATAAACACAATTCGCAGATCACGCTTCATGGCTTTGGCGCTGTTTTCTCTTCAAAATCGGGATAGAGCAGATACTTCACACGCATCTTCTTATAGGCCGAAAGTGCCGGCTCCCAGCTCGCGCGTATGGCTGTTTCGTCCATAGAAGCTTTTATCTGATGCATCAGCTGATCGGTACCGGCCAGTGTATTGAAGTAGCTGTTGAAAAAATCTTCTTCCAGTTTCCAGCGGCCGTACATATCGATAAGGTAGTGCAGCTGTATACTTGCCGGTGCGGGTGCCTGGCGCAGATCTACACCATAGCAAGTCTGCCCTTTATGCTTTGAATTTTTGTCCATGCCATCGATTGGCTGCGGTACAAAGGTGAAATCGCCCATAAACGCCGCCGGAAACCCGAGCACCTGAAAGGGAAATTCCGTGCCCCGGCCCACACTCATGGCGGTGCCCTCAAAAAAACAAAGTGTAGGATAAAGCTGTACGGCCTGCGCATTGGGCAAATTCGGCGATGGCTTTACAGGCAGTGTATAGTGCGTGCTGTGTGTGTAGTTTTCTACAGGCACCACCGTAAGCTGACAGTGTACCTCCCCGGCCAGCCAACCCTCAGCGTTGATCATATGTGCCAGTTCGCCTACGGTGAGTCCATGCACCACCGGTATCGGATGCATGCCTACAAACGATCGGAATGCCGTGTCGAGCACGGGGCCATCTACATAGTGTCCGTTGGGATTGGGCCTGTCTAGCACGATCATTTTTTTGCCCGTGTCGGCACAGGCTTCCATGGCGTAGTGCATGGTGCTGATGTAGGTGAAAAAACGTGTGCCCACGTCCTGCATATCAAACACAAGCACATCCACCTGGGCCATCATTTCTGGTGTAGGTTTTTTGGTTTTGCCATACAGTGAAAAAACCGGCAAACCGGTTTGCGCATCTTTGCCACCCTTTACCGACTCGCCGGCATCTGCTGTGCCCCTAAAGCCATGCTCAGGAGCAAAAATGGCCGTGATGTTCACATTTTTATCGCGCAGCACATCTACCAGGTGCCTGTCGAACGCGCGCGAGGTGTGGTTGACAACCAGGCCAACACGCTGCCCTTGCAGCAGCGGCAGATATGCCCCAAGCTGCTCGGCGCCCACTGTTATATCTGCCTGCTCAGCCCCACCACTCGTGGCACAGGCGCTGTGCAATACCAGCAAAAATGTGATAAAGCCAATAGACCGAATCATGGGATATTTTATATTTTGCGGGATAATTAGCCTCTGGCTCAAAGTTATTAATATTCTTGAACCTATCTTATTTCATATCCAGGAGAATCAGTGGTAGTCGTGTAGACTCGTTTTCCGGAACCATCCACAATATTGCCATCGCCAGCATAGGCCTGGGACTTGCCGTAATGCTGGTTTGTTACGTCATTTTGCAGGGTTTTCAGGAAACCATAGAAAACAAAATGATCAGCTTTACTGGTCATCTGCAAGTGACCAAGTTCAACCTGAGCGGCAGCTACGAAGAAGAGCCCATATCCGTTCACAACAGACTACTCGAAAATCATCACGCCATCGATTATGTAACGCACGTGCAGAAATACGCACATAAAGCGGGGCTGATAAAAGCCAACGATGAAGTGATGGGCATATTGATAAAAGGTGTGGGACAGGATTTTGACCTGGAAAGGTTTGGGCCCAATATTATTGAAGGCAACTTCATATCCCTCAGTGACACGGCCGATTCCAAGGAAATACTCATCAGCAAGCAAACCAGCCTCAGACTCGGCCTGGGCGTAGGCGACGATGCCTTGGTGTACTTCGTGCAAAACCCACCCCGCGTGCGCAAGCTCATTGTATCGGGCATATACCAGACGGGAATGGAAGATTTTGATGAAAAAATAGTGATCGGCGACCTGAAGCTGGTACAGACTATACAGAACTGGCCCGATACGCTCATTGGCGGCATGGAGGTTTTTGTGCGCGACTTCGACCGGGTGCAGGAGTATCAGGAGAAATTGTACAAGGTGGTGGATTATGACCACTATGTGGAAAAGGTGAATGATAAGTACGAAGAAATTTTTGACTGGCTGGCACTGCTCAACCGCAACGTAGTGATCTTTCTCAGCCTCACACTGTTTGTTGCCTGTTTTAATATGATCTCCATCCTGCTGATACTCATTATGGAGCGCACCAAAATGATCGGCTCACTCAAAGCCATGGGTGCCTCAAATGGCGTGATCAGAAGAATTTTTATATACAACGGCATGCATCTGATACTGAAAGGCCTTCTGATCGGCAACGCCATCGGCATCGGGTTTGGCTTGCTGCAGCAGCACCTGAAAATATTCAAGCTGGACACGGAGACGTACTACATGGATTACGTGCCCATTGCATGGAACTGGGAAGTCATTTTGCTGCTCAACCTGCTCACGTTTGTGGTGGTGAGCGCGGTACTCATTATCCCCACGCTCATCATCAGCCGCATTTTGCCCATCAAGGCCATTCGGTTCGATTAGTTTGAGGCAAGTGGTTGTACGGGTGATGCCGCGGGTTCTCTGGTGATCGCGGTAAGCTTCAAATGGACTATTTGAGTGCACTTAGCCTGTGAAAGAGCTGCATTATGACAGGCAGATGCTAAAATGAAAGCAGCATAACCATGCTGATCTTTGGCTAATCCTTCCGCGCAGTGCGCGGGTATTTTTTGAAATAGCTGTTGACCTTTAGCTTGATCACGCCCATAAAGGCCTCGTGAAATATTTTCGGCGACATTTTGGACGTGCCGAGTATGCGGTTGGTGAAAATGATGGGCACTTCTGTGATCTTGAAGCCATAGCGCCATGCGGTAAATTTCATTTCGATCTGGAAAGCATACCCAATGAATTTTATCTTATCCAGCCGTATGGTTTCCAGCACCTGGCGACGGTAGCATTTAAAGCCGGCCGTAGCATCCCGCACCGGCATACCCGTCACGGCTTTCACGTACATACTCGCGAAGTACGACATCAGCACGCGGCCCATAGGCCAGTTCACCACATTCACACCCGTGGCATAGCGTGAACCGATGGCCAGGTCGTATCCTTCATGGTGGCAGGCATGGTACAGGCGCGGAAGGTCGTTGGGGTTATGCGAAAAATCTGCGTCCATTTCAAATATATAGTCGTACCCGTGCTCAATGCCATACCTGAAACCTGCTATATACGCCGTACCAAGGCCCTGCTTGCCCTTGCGCCGGAGCAGGTTCAGCCGGCCCTGATAGTGGCCCTGCATACCGGCCACTATGTCGCCGGTGCCATCGGGCGAGCCGTCGTCTATCACCAGCATATCAAATTCCTTCTCCAGCGACATGACAGCCGCCACGAGCGCTTGTATGTTTTCTTTTTCGTTGTAGGTGGGAATGATGACCAGACTATCGCTCACTATGCTATCATTAAAAGAGTATAAACTGCAAAGATTAAAAAAAAACGTCGCCAGAGCAGAGCATGTACCAGTGTTTTAGTCAAAACAGGTATTGGACAGGTGCCACCGGTCAATGACTAAAAAAGCAGTAGGCCAATATTTACCACAGCGCTGCCATGACTCGGGTCGCTAAAAATTATATTTCAACCGGGTATTTTATTATTGTTGCGCCGCCAATATGGCTGGCCGTAAGCATACAAAGTAAATTAAAACCATGAATAAATGTGTTTTCCTGGATCGCGATGGCGTACTGAATGAAGAGCGTGGCGACTACTCCTTCACATTAGAGGAATTCATTATTGCACCGGGCGTAGTAGAAGCGCTAATGCTGCTGAAGATGATGAAATTTATTACCGTGGTGGTCACCAACCAGGCCGGCATTTCCAAAGGCCTTTACACAAGAGAACAAATGCAGGTGTGCCACGACCACCTGATGAAAAAAGCCCCCCGGCTTATCGATCATATTTACTACTGCCCCTATCACGACTCCATCACCTACTCCCTGTGCCGAAAGCCGGAGACGCTGATGCTGGAGAAAGCCAAAGCGAAATTTGACATCGATATGAGCCGCTCCTGGATGGTAGGCGATCGCGAGCGCGACATAGAGTGTGGCCAGGCCATGGGCGTACGAACAATTCGTATATTCTCAGAAAACAGCACCGACGCTACCTCTGCCGATCACTTTGCCGGCAGCCTGCTGGAGGCAGTGAATATGTACATACGACCCGCCGAGCAGGGCATCATTGCACGGGCACGCCGATAGCAGCCTACGGCTTCAGCAAGATTTATATCACAGAATTTTTAATCTTTGCACCTGGCCATTCGGGCCGCAATCATTCATTTCCAGATCGTATGACTTTAGAACAGCAAATAGCCCTTGCCATAACCAATGGCCTGGAACACCTTTTTTCCGTAAAGCTGCCAGCCGCCGACATTGCCCTGCAGCCTACACGAAAGGAATTTGAAGGACAATACACGTTGGTGTGCTTTCCGCTGACGCGCTACTCGAAAAAAGGGCCCGAGGAGACAGCGCGCCTGCTGGGTGAACACCTCACCAGCCACACCGAGCTGGTGGAAAAGTGCAATGTGGTAAAGGGATTTCTCAACCTCAGCATAAGCCACAAAGCCTGGCTGGAGGGGTTCATGGAACTATCGAGTGATGAAAATTTCGGCCAGCTTCCAGGCAATGACCAGCGGGTAGTGGTTGAGTTTTCTTCACCCAACACCAACAAGCCGTTGCACCTGGGGCATCTGCGCAACATCTTTCTGGGCGATTCCATTGCTAACATTTTAAAAGCTGCCGGCGCTACAGTACACCGTTTGAACCTGGTCAATGATCGCGGCATTCACATTTGCAAATCCATGCTCGCCTACCAGAAATTTGGCCAAGGCGAAACACCACAAACAGCGGGCATCAAAGGTGATCACCTCATAGGCAAGTACTACGTGCGCTTCGATCAGGAATACAAAAAGGAGATAGAGGCACAAGTGGCCGAAGGTAAAGGCAAAGAAGAAGCGGCCAAAGAAGCCCCTCTGATGAAGGAAGCGCAGCACATGCTGCTGCTATGGGAGCGCGGCGATGATGCCACCGTGGCACTCTGGAAAAAGATGAACGGCTGGGTGTATGAGGGCTTCGAAGCCACCTACAAGCGTATGGGGGTAGCCTTCGACAAAACCTACTACGAATCGGACACCTACCTGCTCGGCAAAGACATAGTGAAGGAAGGATTGGAAAAAGGCATCTTTTTTACAAAAGAAGATGGCTCGGTATGGATAGACCTGCGTGACGAAGGGCTGGATGAAAAGCTGGTGCTGCGCGGTGATGGTACTTCGGTGTACATCACCCAAGACCTGGGAACGGCCGATCTGAAATACAACGATTTTCAATACCACAAATCGATATATGTGGTAGGCAATGAGCAAGATTATCATTTCCAAGTACTGTTTAAAACACTGAAAAAGCTGGGCCGCCCTTATGGCGACGGCCTCTACCACCTCTCATATGGTATGGTAGACCTGCCCAGTGGCAAAATGAAATCGCGCGAAGGTACGGTGGTAGATGCCGACGACTTGATGGATGAAATGGACGCCACAGCCAAGCGGCATACCGAAGACCTCGGCAAAATTGAAGGCTTCGACCAGGTGCAGGCAGCGGTACTGTATGAAACACTGGCACTGGGGGCGCTCAAATTTTACCTGCTCAAGGTAGACCCCAAAAAACGTATGCTGTTCAACCCGGAAGAATCAATTGAATTTCACGGCTACACAGGCCCATTTGTGCAGTACACACACGCGCGTATTTCGGCTATTTTGCGCAAGGCCAGTGAGCAAAGCATACCCGTGCAAAACCATGTGGCCCCACCAGAACGCCTGCACGAAACCGAGCTGGCGGTGATACAGCAGTTGCTCAACTACCCCAAAGTGCTTCAGGATGCGGCTGATGCCCAGGCACCTTCGCTCATAGCACAGTTTGTATTTGAACTGGCCAAAGAGTACAACCGGTTTTATTCTGAGGTTTCGATCTTTGGCGCGGAAGACGAGTCGAAAAAGTTGTTCAGGGTGATACTTTCGGCACACGTAGCCGAAACCATCCGCAAGGCTATGCAACTGCTGGGCATTGCTGTGCCTGAGCGCATGTAAAAAAATAAATGACAGATCGGTGGCAGCACTAAAGCACTGGATATATGCGGCACGCCCGCGCACATTGCCGCTGGCGCTTGCCAGTATAGGTTTGGGAAGCTTTTTGGCTGCCCGTCAGGGGGCCTTTGAGTGGCAGGTTTTCGTGTTGGCGTCGGTCACTACGGTGCTCTTGCAGGTACTTTCCAACCTTGCCAATGACTATGGAGACACCATAAACGGGGCTGATTTTGCTGGCCGTACGGGTCCCAGCCGGGTGGTACAGGCAGGGCTCATTTCCCCGATTCAAATGCGCTCTGCTATCATTCTGTTTGCTTTTTTGGCTTTGGTGTGCGGCACCTGGCTTATATACTCCAGCCTGGGAAAGATCGATCTGGTGGCCTTTGTGTTTTTCATCCTGGGTCTTCTGGCCATTGGCGCCGCCATACGCTATACAGTGGGCGAAAATCCGTATGGCTACGCAGGGCTTGGCGATATTTCGGTGCTTATTTTTTTTGGACTGCTCGGCGTGCTGGGTACTTTTTTTTTACATGCCGGAAGCTTGCACGGGCTTTTGCTCCTACCGGCTTTGTGCAATGGCTTATTGGCCACAGCCGTATTGAATTTGAACAACATCCGCGATATCGTTTCTGACCGACAAGCTGGCAAGCGGTCGATACCGGTGCGCTACGGCCGCAAAGCCGGTGTGCGATATCATGTTGTGCTTATCGTGGTTTCTATAGGCCTGGCCGTATTATACACGTTGCTGAGCTACACCTCTCCGTGGCAGTGGTTGTTTTTGCTTAGCTTGCCGTTATTCGTCATCAACATAATGGCCGTGCGCGACAAGGCCAGCGCCGAAGCCCTGGATCCTTACCTTCGTCAACTGGCGCTATCATCGTTGCTTTTTACTGTTTTATTTGGCATCGGCTTGCTCGCATAATCGTGTGCCGGCGCAGGTTTGTGTCCTGGTTAAAATGAGGATCTCTGGCGAACCGAAAAATCAGTTCTATTCTTACATGGAGCCATTTTGTATAACCAATCTAAACTGCCAAACGTGTTGATATTGAGTAGTGTCTTAAGTAAATTTGCACAAAAAAAAGAGGCCTTTGAACACGAAAAAAAGTATCCGGATCAATTGCAGCATTTGCCCAGGCAAAGACCACTCTATGTTTCACGATCTTCCCAAAGACGATCTTGATATACTCTCAGAACACAAAACCTGCATCAGGTACAAAAAAGGACAAACACTGTTTTACGAAGGCACCAGGCCGATGGGTCTTTTTTGTATCAATACTGGCAAGGTGAAGGTATATAAAATAAGTTCTGAGGGAAAAGAGCAGATACTGAAGCTTTCAAAACCCGGTGACTTCCTCGGCTACCGCGCCCTCATCAGCGAAGAATTTTACAACTCTTCTGCCACTGTGATAGAAGAAGGGGCCATCTGCTATATACCCAAGGCTGACTTCCTCACAATTTTGCATAAAAACCCTGATTTTTTCAGAAAGATGGCCAAGCGTGTAGCGCACGAACTTGGTATGATGGAGCAAAAACTTGTGACCATTGCCCAAAAATCGGTGCGCGAGCGACTTGCCGCTACCCTGCTCATGCTGAAAGAAACCTACGGCATGGATGGTGGCGACAGCGACCTCATCGACATCGCGCTGTCACGAGAAGACCTGGCCAACATCATCGGCACGGCAACAGAAACAGTGATCAGGCTGCTTTCTGACTTCAAAAATCAGGAACTTATCTCGCTTCAAGGCAAGAAGATAAAGGTGCTCAACTCCAAAGGCCTGGTGCGCGAAGCGGACTTTTATGGCCGCTAATTAAGCTTATTCTGCTTTTTTCCTGCTTCATCAAAATTGATAATTATCAGTTTTTTCGCTGATGCCAGTCATTCTATGGCTGCGAAATTATCGGCTCTTTTGTTTTATCAATACTAACATGCCATCGGTCTCTACCCAAAGATGCTGGCGGTTTGGTAGGTCAAAAAACAAAAGATGAAACGCATACTGGTACCTTTCGACTTTTCCGTTCAGGCAGGTTTTGCTTTCGATCTGGCATGCGAAATAGCCCATACCAACAAGGCGACAGTGACGCTGCTGCACGTAATCGACTACACCGGCATGTTTGATTTTGCCTCCGGCTCGTCCGGCTATCCGATCATGGGCAGCCAGGCCATACTTGAGCATGATGAGCGCTTCCTGGAGCTTCAGCAGAACACAGCAGAAGAAAAGCTTAGGGATTTTGTAAAAGATTGCGACAAGAAAGGCACTCAGATACAAATAAGAGTAAGACTGGGCAATGCCTACCACTTTATAACCCGCGAAATCAATGATGATCAGGTAGACCTGGTCGTGATGGGTTCGAAGGGTGTGAGCGGTTTGGAAGAAATGCTCATTGGGTCGAATACGGAGAAAGTAGTGCGGCACAGCAAATCACCGGTACTGACTGTGAAATCGCCGGTAGTATTGAGCGACATTAAGAATATTGTTTTTGCTTCCAATTTTACTGAGGAAGAATCGCACCTGGCCGCTGATCTGAAAAAACTTCAGAAGGCTTTTCAGGCCAGACTGCATCTGGTGAGGGTGACTACACCGAACAATTTTGAGACGACGCGCCACGTGCGCCTGCTCATGGAGCAGTTTGTGAAAAATAATGCCATTGACAATTTTTCGACCAACATATACAACGACCGGGTGGAAGAGGACGGCATCATTTATTTCGCACAAGATATTGAAGCGGATATGATTGCCCTGGCGACACACGGCCGCACGGGGCTACTGCACCTGTTGGGTGGCAGCATAGCCGAAGATGTGGTGAACCACGCAAAAAGACCAGTCTGGACTTTTCGCCTGCACAAAAGTTAACCTAAGGATAAGAAAATGGCCAAAATACTGGTTGCGCTGAATGACAATGACTTTTTCAATGAACACCTGGTGATGGTGATGGATCAATTGTTTCCCTCGCTAAACGACCACCTTTTCACCGGCCTGTTGGTGAAGGACTATTCCTACGTGAATAAGGTGAGCAACTATGTAGGAGAGCCAGCCTTGGCCGATTATATGCCCTACAGCGCCACACTTATATCTGAAGAAGATCAGAAAAAGGCTGATGTAATCTCCAAATTTGAATACACCGCACGCAAATTTGACATCAGTCACGAGATATACAACGACTTCAAGCTCACCTCACATGAGCTGGTGAAACATACCACGTATGCCGACCTGCTGGTGCTGAACTATGAAGTGTTTTACAACTACATCACACGCAAACCCGACACCACCATACTGTATCAGATATTGAAAGGCAGCAAGTGCCCCGTGCTGATACTGCCCACCACCACGCAAAAAATAGACAGCCTTATTTTTACCTACGATGGCAAAGAATCTTCTGTGTTTGCCATACGCTCCTTCAGCCATCTCTTTGCCAGCCGCACCAGAGAAAAAAGCGTATCGGTACTCACTGTAGTGCCAGACGCCGAAGAGGAGATCATCAATGAAAAGCTGCTGCTGGATTTTGTGAAGCAGCACTACAAAGACGTAGGCCTGCAGTTGCTTACCGGCAACAACATAGGGCTTGAGATCAGTAATTTTGCCGAAAATACTCCCAATCCCATCGTGGTAATGGGCGCTTATGGCAGAAGTCATATTTCAAACTTATTTTTGCCCAGCGTTGCGCGGCATATTCTGGAGCGATCCAACCTTCCTATTTTCATTGCGCACCGATAACTAAAAGAAAATTGCATGGCAAAAAAAGGCAGCTTCAAAAACCGGCAAGGCGTGGTATACTCCACCGACCCCGACTTCGAGTATCAGGACAATGCCGCAGAAGAAACAGACACTCCCGAGCCACGACTTCAGCAACTTAAGTTGAGCATAGAAAAGAAAGGCAGGGCCGGCAAAACGGTGACCATAGTAGATGGCTTTGTCGGGCGGAGTGAAGACCTCAACGAGCTCACCAAATTACTGAAGTCGCGCTGCGGCACAGGCGGATCGGCCAAAGATGGCCAAATACTGATACAGGGCGAGGTAAAAGAAAAAGTAGCCCAGGTGCTGCAAAAAGAAGGCTACAAAGTGCGAGGCTAGCTTCGGCACTCAGTTGAGAATGAGTATACAGGCACACAAAGCACATTTGAACCCTTCATCCTTCACCGATCAACTTTGAGCTTTCAGCTTTCAGCTTTTAGCTTCTCAACAGCCAAATTCTGCTGCCTTTTCACTCGCCGGTGCATAGCCTAGTTTTTCGGCTTGTTTGAGCAGAAGACAGGCGCCTTCCGCATCATCCTGCAAGTATTTCACCTGGCCAAGGAAATAGTAGGCCGGGGCGTATTCACGGTCCAGCTCCAAGGCACGCAACAGATTCTCTTCAGCCTGCTCTGGCTGATCGAGAAAGATATGTGCCCGGGCCAGGTTGAAATGAGCGATGGCGTTGTCATCGGCAATCTTAAGCGCAAATTCAAAATCTTGCTTGGCCCTTTCAAAACGCGCCAATTGCAGCAGCGTGTTGCCTCGGTTGACGTAGATATCTGCCTCATTTGCCTTCAGGTCTAGGGCGGCGTTGTAGTCTTCCAGTGCTTTTACATAATTGCTGAGTTGGTAGTACACATTGCCTCGATTGTAAAAGGGCTTATAGCTGGAGGAATCCAGCAGTATGGCTTTGTCGTAATCTTCCAGGGCCGCGTTGAGCTCGCCCAACTCAAAAGCACAAACGCCGCGCATATTGAAGATGGCGGCCGTCTGGTGCCCCTGGCTAAGCACCTCATTGAGTATGCTCCTTGCATTGGCAAACTCCGACTGGCCCATGAGCATGCGGGCGTTGTTCACGCGCTCATCGGGTGCGTCGTCGCATGTAAATAGCAGGAAACCGAGAAGGATGGCCAGGAACGTGTTGTTGTATTTCATTTTAGAATTATTGAGACAGCGTGGAAGCCTGTTTGATGTTCAGATATCGCGAAATGGATGGCAACTTACTCAACATTACGCATTAACAAATACCCGCGCTGCCAACTGCACGGAGTACCGGCTAAGCGCTTTTCAAAAATAAGCTACGCAGCGGGTTCACCGGGGCTATCATGTAAAAAAGCCATCGCCATATATCAGGCGATGGCCAATGCAGTGATGTTGTTCTATTTGTTAAAAGAATACAAATCGGCTATTCGCTGATGATCACATTCACCTTATTCAGCTTGTTTTTTTCCAGCTTGCCCATCTGTTCGCCTTCGTTGTAATTACTCATGTCGCCTTTTACAGCTTTCACGTAATAGGCTTTTTCATCCAAATTTTTGAAGGTAACACGGCCCTTTTCGTCGGTGAGGGCTGGGCCGGCCACCGCATTCTCATCATTGGCATAGTCTTCATCATTGGCAAAAATCGACACTTTGGCATTGCTCACCGGATTGCCCAGGCTGTTGAGCACCGTAAGGCGGAGTGAGGTCTGAAATACTTGGGCAGGCGAATAAAAGGCAGAGAAAGCTACAAATGCTACCCCTACCAGGCCTAGCGTGATCATTCGTTTCATATTGATTTATTTTAAATGGAGTCTCAAAATTATTGTTCTTAAAACATCCACTCAACGCTATTCGACATATTATCATACATTCTTAGCGAAAAGTGTCGTCAATTTTTCGTTGGGTACCGAAGTATTCGTCATCGCTCTTCCCGTCCCCGTCCCAGTCTACCATCGACCGAAATTCAGCCGTAGCCCCGTCCACAAACACCTTATATTGATATGTGCCACGGCGGTCTGTCATTATAAGGGAGTCGCCATCCATGTACCACTCCCCCACCGGCCGGTACATGAGTGAGTCAAAGGAGTTTCGAAATTCGGAGATGTAGGTGCCGTTGCTGAAAATCTTGGTTTTGATGGGTTTTATATTCATTTTCTGATCCCAGGTGTCTTCGTTTATGTCCACAATGAAGGATGTGTCAGAGTTCTGATATGACCACACCTTTACACGCATCGCTGTATTTTCCCATTCACCAACGATCTGCTGCTCCAATTGGTCCATAAATTCGTACTCCTCTTCCATGTAGGCTGTGTCTTGCTGTGAGAAAAAAGTATCCATTTCTTGTACCTCGTCATCACCTGCGTTCTGCGCATCACGCTGTCCCGATGCGCAGGAGGTGCAACACATCCAAAACATCAAAAGTGCAGCAAATGACAGTTTTTTATACATACTATATATAGGTGCAGCAGATCATCACTTCGTAGCTATGCAAAACAGATCCAGGGCCTGTCGGTGATCTTCTGTCACTTCATAGTCGTCATGGGAAATCTCCCTCACCAGGCCTTCATCGCCCGTCTGTAGTTTTTGCCTGTTCAGCCGGTTCAGCATT
>CAZQVB010000010.1:102314-133810 GCA_964596645.1 uncultured Roseivirgaceae bacterium | reverse complement strand
GGGCGCAACATCACCTTAAAGGAACTTAGTGAACGGTGATTTCAATTCCACTATGGTACGATTAAAGGATCCTGTCGGTTTGAATATCTTATAAACATTATCACATTTCAATTCCACTATGGTACGATTAAAGGTGCCTTTTTAGTTACATCTGCCGGGGAAATATTAATATTTCAATTCCACTATGGTACGATTAAAGGCCGTTGGATGAAGGGTAAAAATATGGGAAATTGAAGTCTATTCCCACTCATTACGCTAGGTTTTACAGGCTCCAGATCGTCAACCTGCCATAACGTGATTTTGCCCGGGCTTCGACAACCGCCATAGCAGCTTCTACAGGGCGGTTTTGAACATAGTCCCTACCAGTACCACAGTTTTAGCGCGACTTCCAGGCAGTGGTCGACAACTATCCCGACCGGTAGACTCACAGGAAATTGTCTAATGTGTTTTTTTCCTGACCGATTACTTCTTTATCAAGCCAGCGCTCCTCGCGGCTCTTAAATATTATGAGGCTGTCTTCATTTTTATGCATGATCTCTTTTGCCCTGGCCTTGAGCTCACGAAGTTTCACATCGGTAATCTCGCCTTCGAACACCGAATTTTGTATCCAGTTGAGGTACACCCTACAAAGTTTGAGCATTTTGCCTACCCGCTTTTCACCAATATCATATACCAAAATCACGTACATCACCACCAGGCTTTAAAGGGCTTGTACTCTTCCATGCCCAGTATGTGCTTGCTCAGCTTGTAGCATTCTAGCTTTACCAGGTGCTTATAACTGACAGAGCGCTTCAAGGCGCGGTGTTTTATGGTGTCGCACAAGCGCTCTTCCCAGGCTTTCACGAAGGCTTTTCTGCCGGCTTCTTTCAGAGTAACGTAATTGGTTTGCATGTCAAAATCGGATTTCTGCACCTCTCGTTTGTTGATGACCCGGAATATGGTGCGGTCGACCAACAGCGGCTTGAATATTTCGGCCAGGTCCAGCGCAAGAGAAAACCGGCGCTCGCCAGGCTCGTGCAGGTAGCTGATGGTCGGGTTTAGCTGGGTGTGGTAGAGCTGGTCGAGGCAGAGGGTATAGCACATCATGTTGCCAAACGATACCAGGGCATTCAGTTCATTTATTGGTGGCTGGCGGCTCCGGCTTACCCACTCAAAATCGGCCATTATGGTATCGAAACTATCGTAATAAGTTTGGCGGATGTTTCCCTCGACACCCATCAACTCATGCACCTGATGGCAGTGCGGTATCGATTCGGTAAACTCCTCAATACGGCTGATCTGCTGTGCAAGCTCTTTTTCCCGGTTTTGATAATACCGCAGGTTTTTAAGCATGTTAAAGGCTGCGCCATCTACAAACTTCCGGGCGAGCGCCATGCGCTTATCTTTTTGCATGTAGTGATCGGTCTGGGCTACCAGCATGCGCCCGGCCTGCAGGTATTCTTTTGGGAAAAATGAGCCGGTATAGTGCTCGTAATAATCGAAAAAATGTACGCTTATCCCCTGCTTGCCCATAAAATTGTACAGCGCGCTGTTGGCATCGAGACTGCCAAACACAAAAAGGTTTGACACCCCTTCTACCGGTAAAAATTTAGGGCTTCCTTCCCGGCCATTTTCATCTAAGGGTAGAAACTTAAGGGTGTTGTCTTTGCGGCTAAGCCGGCCCGGGTTGAAGAAGTAGTACGATTTTTTCATCCGTTTCTTTCAGGCCATAATGCAGTCTACCGGATATTTTACGATGCGTTTATCCCTGGTCACAAGTGTAGCACCTTCTACCAGGGCCTGGGCTATCAGCATGCGATCGAAAGGATCTTGATGAATCGAGGGCAACTCAAGGACTTTCATGGCATGGATCGGTTTGATGTCTATAAGAGTAAAGTTTTCATCCCTTATTCTTTCGATTGCATCTGGGGGAGTTCTTAGTTTACCAAGCCCACTCTTTATGGCCATTTCCCATAGCGAGGCTGAACTTACCATTATCTCATGATTATGAATACCAATAATCTTTCGTGCCGTTGTAGAAAGCTTCTGTTGATTTTCCAACCACCAGATCAGGACGTGAGTATCCAATAAATACTTCATTCCTTCATCCCAAACATTTCCTGCAAGTCCTCGCCGAAGTCATCAAAATCATCCGCCACCCATACTTTACCTTTCCACTGCCCTCCTTTCCGTTCCTTTTTCGGAGCCTCATATTTTTTGAGGATCGCCACGGGTTTATTGCCCTTCGAAATGATCACCTCCTCGCCGCGCGCTACCTTTTCCAAAAGCTTGGAGAGGTGAGTTTTGGCCGAATGTATGTTGTACTGTTCCATAAACAGAAAAAACGAAATATGCTTAGCTAAGTTAGCTAACAAAAGCTTAATCGCAATAGCAAAAATCGTAGTAGCTGCACGATTTGCATATCCGGCTGTTGATGACCTCGGGCGGCTGCGCCTGGCCTGTCAATTGCTCTACTTGCTTTATCCAGCCTGCTACTTTTTCCGCATCGCCTGTTTCCCACAGCACATTTTCCCTTACTCTCAACCTTGGGTACTCAATCACACCCGAAGGATTTTCCACCCCTGCCTGCACCAGCAGATACAGATAATATTTTACCTGGGCTATGTGCGCATCTTCCACTTTGTTGGAGTGCTTCACTTCGTGCACCACAGCATTTTTGGCATCGAAGTAGTCGATCTTGCCGCCCGGCAGCACCAGTTCGGTGTACTTGGCAGCCCGGTCTGCATAGCTGAGCTCGCCGGTAAGCTTTCCCTCATATACCTGGTCGGAGGTGTGCTCCATGCGGATGCCGTGGTGAAAAAGCCAGAGCTTTCTTTTGCAGAGCTGAAGGTAGTTGATGTGCGTGGCTGTTGTGACCATTGGTAGCAGTTGGTTGGGTTTGGAATGATCTGCATGGCCCAATATAAATCATGTACACCATGAGGATTATACCAATCGGATAGAGGCAAATTGTACATCTACATCAATCAAAAACAGATTTAAACTTTGACGGCCTTAGGTGTGCCGCAACAAATTGGTCCTTGCCGCCAAACCATTCCAAGACCTCATCAACCGGCACGATGGCATCATCGCCTCTGACAATCCCCCCATACGATGACTGTGTCCAATCTTCCAGCGCATCAGCAAAGCAATGATTTATAGGGTTGCGATGAATATAAGCGATGGCATTGGTAAAGTAGGCTTCATCGGTGATTTGCTTCCGCTTGACCCTTGGGACAAAAAGACTTCCCCGGCGATTGTACCTTTTGTTGTAGGCCTGGGTATAACTGTTGAAAAGATGGGAAAACTGATAGCTTACATAGGTCGCAATCCTTCTAAATCCAAACCCTTCAAGGGTTTCGAACCCTGGGTTTCGAAGCCTTGAAGGGTTGATGACCCCAAAAAAACTCCACATCCTTCACCCGAACCATCAGATGGAAGTGGTTCTTCATCAGACAGTAGGCCTGCGTAGCGGCCACCGGGACGATGTATTTTTGATACTTCTCCAGGAAGTACCGGTAGTTGTCGTCTTCACGAAAAATATCCTCTTCGCCATTGGCGTGATTATACACATGGAAAGTACAGTCGGGGAGAAATGGCGGGTGGAGGTTTGGCATCTTATTTATAAGCAACTCTTCAAGGGCCTTCGATCCCTTGAAGATTTGATTTTATTAAGAGTTTAATTGATTTTCATAATCAAAAGCCACCATTTTATCGATTAAAAATTGCTCGGCCTCTTCGAGAGCATCGGCAGTTTCTCCTTTGGTATGCAAATAACCGCCGGCTTGCAAAGTAATAAATGTGTCTACTCCATCGAGGTTTTCGTCTATGATGGGGTCTGCCTTTCTAGAATCCTCTTCCGATAACTTTGCGCGAATGCTTCCTCCTATTTTATTTGCATTGTAACTGATGGAAATAGCCAGCGTGTCCATCAAACTAAACGTGCGTGATTGGTTAGAAGTAATCCGCCAGTTGATAATGGCTTTTGCCAAACCTGATATCCATTTCTCACGAAGAGCCTTTGGTGCCACGAGACATTTTCCAAATACATTTTCAGATTCGACCCAGCCTTCTGATCGTAGCTTTTCTATTGTAGCTTCTGCCATTTCAGGTTCCAATTGGTTCAGACTGACACAAAACAATCTTCTAAGATCGATGGCGATATCAAAAACAAAAAGACCAGTAGCACGCTCCGCAGGGTTGAGCCATTTCCTACTGAGGCTCCTGTCTGCATTTCCTTCAACCTTTAGTACAGAAGCAATTTCATCTTCGCTTAATACATTTCCCTTTTCGTCACGCACGACAACCACGTTATTAGGTCTTTCACTTCTATCAAAAGTACCAGCTTCCCCTCCGTTTGAATCCATTCCGGCCAGCATGGGGTGCAAAGCTCTCATGGCCGATATGGATAAGGGACTTCTTCTTTTTAGCGTTCTTTCACCGCCTCCTTTTGATGCCTTCATCCACCCTCCAAATAACTGATCGGCATAAGTCGGGTCGCAGGTTCCATATACTTCTCCTTCCTTCAGCTTTTTCTGCTTATCTACTTCGAAGAGAAAGGTCGTAGGCGATGGGGTTTGACCAATTTCTTCACATAATGAATCGATCATAGATCTTTTCACCTGTTGACCACTTGAAAAAGGAATTCGCCTATTAAACTGAGCATCATAATAGTATTTTTGCCCAATGGCTACGTTGAAAACAGTATGTTCAGCTCTTTTTAAGGTTCTGATATAAATAGTATTCATAACTCAATATTTTTTGGTTTAAGATTTCTTTTGCTGAAATGCGTAATCAAATTTCAAAAGCGTAAGGAAATACCCAAATTCTTCATTAGTCATAAGGTGTACTTCGTCCTTTAGACTTTTTAGGGTATCCAAGTCCTGATCGTCTAGGTCAGTAATCATTTGAGTCAATGACTCTATAAATCCCTTTTTGGATTTTGATGTGAACATCTCCTTTTCCACGAGGGTGATTCGAGACATTCCTTTTCCAGTGTTTCTATACCGCAATATGACCTCAGCCAATTTTGGAGTATAGTCTACGATTTCTTCTTTGTTGCGTGTTAACATAGCGACTAACCAGATTTTATATGCTTGATAATTAATTGTTTCTTCTTCGCTTTTAAAGGATAAATTTTTGCCATCCTGCATGTACTTTTTTAAACTATCTGGACGAAGTGCTTGTAGACCAATCGTTCCTAATTCACAAGCTCTTTTGATATGCATACCAAAAAGAGATTCAAATTCTTTAGGATTGGAATAACTTCCCCCAAATAATTGCCGATAAACATCTTTAAGCTTACTTCCGGATTTAAGTTGAAAAGGGATAAACCCGATGGTTTTATTGGTTTGCCCAAATCCATAAACATAACCCATCATTTCGGCTTTGGGGAACTGTAATGACAAACTAAAGAAAAGCTGAGACCAATTCACCGTGACCACTTCTGCCAAAGATGTATCCACTTTGAAAATACCCTGATCCGTTAGATCAGCGAAATCAAAATCCTCTCTAAACTCCTTCCCTATAGAATAAGCAAGCCATTGCCCGTTCCAACTGTTGATCTGGTTTCCCCGAAGCTTTTCCAGGGAAGGGTCATTCAGGTATTGCCGATACACCTTCCAGCCTTCATAGGTTTTTAGGGTTATCCTAGGGTCATCATAGAGTATGGTAAATCCTCCAGCGACCCCTATACCCAAGCCACTTCCAATCCAGGAGAGGTAAACTTCATCTTCATCTACGGGTATCTGCACATCGCTTACCAAACCAGAAGTGCTGGCGTATTCCTTGGCCTCAGATGCCGGAAACCCCAAGGCAAAACTGGCATCCGGTTTATCATTCATTGCCTTTTCTACCAAATCCTCCAGCTTTTCGGTACGCTCTCCTTCATTTAATAAATGAGGTTTCTGTCCTTTCTTCATCTGTACAAATGGAGAGTTGGTCACCCATTGCATATACTTTGGGGCATTATAAAACAACTCCCAATATTCCTCTTCAAAAAATGCTTTGGGTGAAAGGTCTTTGCCAAATTTGGTATTGTAAGCATTGAGAAAGGTTCTTCCGATGACTGATGTAATCATAGCATTTGGAGGTTTACGTCAAAGTTGTTTTCACTGATCTTTCGAACGTCCAGGCCAGATTCCTGAGCGTATGCCTTGTCGGGAATTATAAAAGGCTTATTGCCACATTGCACCTGGTTCATAGCACGGACATTGAAATAGCGAACCGGAATTTCCATCTCCAGCCTTTTTTCAAAGTAGGAGTTTTCATATTCGTCAACATCGCTTTCACAAATGCAGGAGACGGAATCTATATCCAGCAATTCAAAAAGAATGGACTTACCGTGATGCGTTAGCTTGTCAATTTTAATCCTACCATCTTGCTTGAAAATGGCATGTTCTTCAATATTCAAAAAATTGATTTCAGGAAACACATAATCAATTTTTTCTTGTAAGTCTCTTTCCCTCAAAATATCACCATCAGGCAGAACCTCAAATGATCTATTTAAAACTTCCAAATCATACGGCAAAGCATCCGTTTTACTTTCTGGTGGAGCTAGCACATAAACAGGTTTGGTTTTGCCAATAGTATCCACAGTTCTTTTCCTGTTGACCCTGCCAAAACGCTGGATCAATGAGTCGATAGGAGCACTTTCAGTGATCATCAAATCAAAGCTGATGTCCAGGCTTACTTCTACAATTTGTGTGGATACCACAATGCATGCTTCCTGTGATGTATTAAATTGACCGGTTGGATTACCATCCTCATCATTACCCATCAATTGCCTTTCTATTTCATTTCGGTCACCTCGTTTAAATCGGCTATGTAAAAGCATAATTGGTATTCCCGGGAAGATGTCTTTTAGGTCATCATAGGCTTCCTGAGCTCTTGCCACCCGGTTATAAACAACCAATATCTTTTCTCCGTTATCAACACCTCGCTTTACTACAGGAATCGAATCTTCAAAGGCATTGATTTTATGAATGGTATGCCGGTTAAATTGATCCATTTCGACATCATTCAATTTGACTTCAACCACATCATCACCCAAGATTTTCAGTATTTTAGCGTACAAAGCGGTTGGCATTGTCGCCGTGCCAATATGAATGCGGCAACCCAGTTGATGGAGGATTTGTACCAGCTTAAGCACTATAGCTTGAGAAGCTCCGGTGTAAGTATGGATCTCATCCAGAATAATATCGCACCCTTTAAGGTCTAGCAACAAGGCTTCATAACCTTTCATCCCAAAAGCAATAGATGCTAATTGATGTGGAGTAAGAATTTTAACAGATGATCCAAAAAGAGATTGCAAAGCAGTTTCCTCCTCGGCTCCTTTGCGCTTCACCACCATCGATGCAGAGTGCAACACGCGAATGTCCAACTCAGGGTTATGAGGTTTTAAATCATTGGTCACACGCTTATACATCGCATTAATGGAGGCCTGAAATGGAAGCGTGTAAAATATTCTTCCTTTTGTTCTTTTAAATAGAAAATCTGTTTTGCCCGCACCGGTACTTGCCACTACAATAGTGTGTGTTTTCTCAGAATTTGTATCCTTATATGAAAGTGGAAACAGTTTATGTGTTCTGCTATAAAATGACAAATCTGCAACCTTAAAGGCTCTAGAAAGATGTCTTTCCGTATCATTGATCAATGCTGAGGCATAGTGATCACCTCCCATGAGCAACCCTCGCCATTCACTGTACCCCCGCTGTTTGATTGTATGTTCGCAATATTCCACAGCAAACTGGAGGTTTTTCCTGGCCTGTTCTTCTGAGAAAGAAATACAATCAATACCCAATTCATTTAACACGTCAAATGCCGCTGGACTCCATTTGTCCCATTCCCCGATATGAAAAGCTTCATAGTCGTATCCTTCTTCCAAATCGAGTAACCCCTTGTCACCAGCATCTCTCTTTACGGACTTATGGTGACCAGCCACCATTTCAATCAACGCTGGATAGTCATTTTCCGGAAAAGCTGAGAG
Source organism: uncultured Roseivirgaceae bacterium (assembly GCA_964596645.1). Lineage (GTDB taxonomy): Bacteria > Bacteroidota > Bacteroidia > Cytophagales > Cyclobacteriaceae > CAVQEK01. The sequence continues at coordinate 125,844 of CAZQVB010000010.1, read as the reverse complement.
AAAGAGAAGAGAAGCAATCTCGTGACGGAAGACCTTAGAATTTCTGTAGCCGGGCTGCAATCTTTTCTGGAATTCAGGGTGTGCTTTTCCAATGTCATGAAGTACAGCCCCTTTGTAGGCCAGGTCCTCATCCATTTCCAGGTATCTGGCAAAAGCTTCTACTGCGTAGCTAACATGAAGCAGGTGATCTTTGAGGCTTGTCCGCTCAGGACCGGATTTGGCAAGGAGTTTTTCCATTATACTGCATTTACAGGTTGACCTACTACGCGTATCCAACCGTACATGGGCTCATTGCTCACCCGGTGATAACCCACTAAAAAGGACTTTTCCGCTTTCTCAAACACCAGTTCAAATCCTGGGAAAAGCTTTTCATTTTCTTCAAACTGCTTCTGGTCGCTTTCAATCAACTGCTCAGGATAAAGCATGTCTTCATTCCTGCATAGGCAGAGATGTTGTTTGTGGGCTACTTCGGCATCTTCCTTTGAACTAAAAGCCAGATAAAGCACAGGGTTTTGCAAAACTCCTCTTATAAGAATGGCCCTGGGACGATCAAATAAATATTCTCTTCCCTTTCGAGTGGAGTTCCAGCCTCGTGTCTGGATGACTTCTTGCTGATTAGTCACCTGATCGTATGCAAGTCGATGACCTTTTATTTTTTTTATACCCTCAGTCTTTAGCAAATCCGGAAACAGCTTCTTCTCAATGCCCTCAACAATGGAAGGTGTTAAAAACTGTTGACTAAATGTTTCACTATCCCGCACAGCGGTCCACGGTTTAATAAACCCAAACGGGCCAGCATATTTTACTACAAAGTATTCCATCGTCTTGATTTTTAAATTATCGCAAAGCACCAAAGCCTATTCCGGTGCTATTGCCTACTCCCACATTCCAGGCAAAGGCAAGCTGCTCTTTTGAGCCTTGAACAATTACCGGGCAGAGGCTGGCCCTGCAGCCTATGCCGTTGTAAGTGATGTATTTTGTCTTTGGTCTGGGGTATGTTGTATCGAAAGCCACAGACAGCCCCTCCGCATCAAGGCCGGCTATCTTTAGTTTGTGCTGCAAAGTCTCGGTCAGCATTTGATCAACCCCGGGCTCGTCATGCAGAAAATACTTAATGCGAGCACCTTCTTTCCGCTTCACAAACACAGGGCTGTCTACCAGAAATCGGCACTTTCCCTCCTCCTCAATGTCTTCCTGTATCACCACTTCGAGTACTTCCATACCGTGGAAAAGCGATGGATCTTGCCGAATGCCTTCAATTAGGTCGCGGATGATCTGGGGGTCATATGCCCCAATGCTCCACACAGAACCACTTCTAAAATCGAGTCCCTGATTTTTTGTGGCAGTGCTTCCTTTTAACCAGGAGTAAGAATATAGGGAGATGCCATCGTGGATGTCATTTTTGCCCAGCCATTTATGAAAAGCGCCAGCAAGGTTTTTTTGGTAATTAAAAGAAACCACGGTGGAGTTGGGAGTAGTGGTCAGGTGTATTTTCATCCTTATTAAGTTGTATTAATAAATGAACAAAATCCAATTTACGCCGTTTTAATTTAAATCCAATATGGAATTGAAATTATTAGGTTGTATTAATGCTAAATCGGACCTGTTGGATATTATTAAAAATGTAAATATTCCCAACATGCCTTGACAGCCATTTGGCCCAAACCATTTATGGAAAGCCCCGATCAGGTTGGTTTTGCATGTGAATGGAGCCGTTGTTCTACTTCTTGTAGTGGTTTTGTGCATTTTCATTTCTTAAAAGGTTATCATTATCAAACTGATAATTTCATCGACTTATCGCCAACTCACCCTTACCTCCGCCTCACCCTTACCTCCGCCTCACCTTCACCACCACCCCTACCTGCGACTCGGGGTATTCGGTTGGCGATAAGCGGTTGACGATCACCTGAAAGATGTCCTTATATCCCAGGCTAAGGAATTTGCTGATCACCGCGTTTTCATTTCTCGGTACAAAACCGATCTTCTTGCTCTTGTAATACAGAGCCACCGCCCTGCCATCGTATTGGTTGTTGGGCTCTGCCACCAGCCGCAGCCTGGTGCCAATGCTCAACTTTGCAAAAACATCTGCGCCATCGTAGTAGGTGAAGCCTGCCACATTAAAATCGGTCAGATTCCGGCTCTCCATTTGTCTTCTCTTCTTTTTCATGGTACCAAGTACCGGTGGCGTTTTGTCAACTTCTGTCACAGGCTATATTTTTATTTGTTGTAGGCGCTGCTGCAGGTATTTTTTAAATGCCGCTGTTTCCAGTACTTCTATCTCGTGGGTGAGGCCCATCACAAATCGGCCGACTCCTTCAAAGCTGCACACCTCCGTATCGAGTATCCAGCGGGCTTCATCTACCTGAGTGAGGTATGTTTCTGCCAGTGGGTACTCTTCCATCAGCAGTTGTGCTGCACGCAGTGACAGCCTGAGGCGCACGGGCAGCCGATCTTCGCTGCTGAGCCGGAATATGTCCAGGTGGCCCACCTTGTGCTCAGAAGGATGTGCCCAGCCTGCCTCCAGCACCTTTACACTCGCTATACGCGATAGTTTAAAAAGCTTGCTTTCTTCTGCTTCAGGCTCATACGCCCATAACTGTATATAGTTGGTGGTAAAGGCAAATGGCTCCACCAGCCTCGAACGCACGCTCTGCCCATGGGCAGAGCTGTAGTCGCAAAGCACCACCCGGCGCTTATTTTCGATGGCCTCCACCAGTTGATTTACATTTTGGGCGTTTTTTCCCTTCACCACCGTGTCTGCCAATATTTTATAGTCGTACACGGTATACAGCTTTTTCTTTAGGTTTTGCTTTATCAGGTTGGTTTCGTCTATAGCCTCTATGGCACGCTTCAATATGTGCGCCTCTTCATGGGTAAAGTGTATGAGGGAACTGATCTCTTTGAAATGGGGCGAGGTGCGGTCGATGCGCACGGCATGGTCCTTTTTTTTGATCACAAATCCAGCATCGCGGAAGGTGTCGATATAGCGGTACACGGTACGGGGAGAGGTGTGCATGCGCTCTGCTATTTCGGCCACCGAGTAAGTGAGGTTGCCCGTCAGCATTTTCATGATTCGCAGCAACCGGTCGAGCTTGGGCTGGTCCATATCTGAAAAGAAAAAATGCCGGCATTCTTAAAAAATCACCCGATACTTTTCGGTGCTTGCCTTCCACCTCTATATAAGTTAGGTCAGGACAGAAACCATTTTGCCCTATAGTATGGAAAGGATATCGATAAAAAAACGGTACTAGATGCCGATACTCATTAAAAAAAATTGAAAAATCTTCGGGGCTAATGTAGCAAAATATACCACATTATGCCACGGGCTTATGCATCATTTTTATCCATCTTGGAGTGCAGAAATGTATACGCAAAAAGAATTTGATTTATCTCACTTCAACTCCAATGGCTTCACGTTTTCGTGGCCTGAGCCTCTGATCGCGCTGAAAATCTGTCGCATCTCTTCCAGCTTTGCCGGCAGGCTGTCGGCCAGGTTGTTTTGTTCGCTGATGTCGTCGGCCAGGTGGTACAGCTGAAAACCAGCATCATTGCCCAGCTCTATATCCACCTCCGTATTCACGCTTGGTCCTTTGTATGGCGGTATCATCATCCACTCTCCCTGGCGAAGGGCGGTGCGGGAAGTGGCCTCCAGCACCAAGGCATCACGGCCGTCGTCGCTTTTGCCCAACAGCACGTCCAGCAGATCTTTACTGTCGCGCCCCCGGACACCGGAGCCAGTCAGTGCGGCCAACGACGAAAGCAGGTCCAGTTGGCATACCAGCGCATGCGAAACACCCGGGCTGATGGTGCCGGGCCAGTAGGTGATCGTCGGAACGCGCGTACCTGCCTGAAAGAGGCTGTACTTACCACCGCGCAAAGGCCCGGCAGGCTTGTGGTCGCCCAGCTTTTCTACGGCATCGTCGTAGTATCCGTCATTCAGTACGGGCCCGTTGTCGCTGGAGAATATGATGAGTGTATTTTCGGCCAGGCCTTCTTCCTCAAGGGTTTTTAGCAATTGCCCTACGCACCAATCTGCCTCTACGATGGCATCGCCCCTGGGGCCCATGCCCGACTGCCCAACAAAGCGCTGGTGAGGCGTACGTGGCACATGGGGCTGCTGCAGTGCATAATAAAGAAAAAACGGTGCGCTCTTATTTTCCCTTACATACCGCTGTGCCTCTTCCAAAAAGCGGTCGGCCATATCTTCATCTACCCATTTGGCAGCCTCACCACCTTGCATATATCCAATGCGCGGTATGCCATTCACTATGCTGTTGTTGTGGCCGTGGTGCCATCTCATTTTCAGCAATTCGGGATTGTCCTTGCCGGTGGGCTCCCCTTCAAAGTTTTTTTCATAGTTCACCTGTATGGGATCATTCGGGTCAAGGTTTACCACATATCCATTTTCAATGTATACCGTCGGCACCCTGTCTTGCGTAGCTGCCATGATATATGAGTGATCGAAACCCACATCATTGGGCCCCGGTGCGATGTGCGCATTCCAGTCAACATGACCACGGCCCAGGCCCAGGTGCCATTTGCCCACTATGCCGGTGTGATAACCCTGTGCCTTCAGCATTTTCGGCAAGGTCATTTGCGCGGTATCGATGATGAGGGGGGCTGTACCGGGCAAGATGGCCGCATCTTCGTTGCGCCACGGATAAACCCCGGTGAGCAGTGCATACCGGCTGGGCGTACAGGTGGCAGAGCTGGCATATCCGTCGGTAAACCGCACGCCGCCATGGGCCAATTTATCAATATTGGGTGTACGAATGTGCGTGGCACCATAAGCACCTACATCGCCGTAGCCCAGATCATCGGCATATATGATGATGATGTTGGGCGTGGAGGCCTCCTGTTTACGGTTCGCTTCGGCTGTGTCGGCGGGCTTGTTGCCGCTGCACGACGCAAGAAAAAAAATGGCAATCGATACAAATAAAAAATTGAGCTTTTTCATAATTGAAAGGTTATTTCGAGATACTGACATACGCTTGGGTCAGTATGTTCTAGGTTCGTAATATCAATGAATTGCCGAGAGGCCACTATCAGCCTACTCCCAAACGATCACCAGCGTTTCTTCTGGTGTTATGTGCACCTTATTGCCGTTTACCCTTCCTGCTCCACTGCTGAAGATCAGCTGCGGCTTCCTTTGTGATGCTGCACCTTTCATGGTTATGTCCTTTTTTTCTGCCGATTTATTGATAAGCACAGTGACCATTTTCTCTCCCGACCGAAGGGTCTTCATCAGTATGTCACTTTGATACTTCGTAAATGCAAAAGGCGGTTGATCCTTCAACATATGCTCTTGCAAATATTCTGAGAGCGGCATGGCATTCCCTTCCCATGCTGCTCTGCCCAGCAGCGATGGCACCCATATTACCTTGCCCTTACCATATGCATATCTAATGGCTGTAGCCAGTTCATTGTGCTGCGACAGTATTTCAGCTTTTTGTTCGGGCTTTATAAGGCCCATCCACCCGGTGGTGGGAATGGCCTGCTCAAAATCTTGAAGGGTATAAGTATACGGCTGATCGATGTAGCGAAATTCGGAGATGTTTCCACCAAATAAATTGCTGTACGGAAAACCGGTAAGCATTTGATTGTGTACGTCTTCATCGTAGTAGCCGGTAAGGCCACCTACCCATAGCGTGCCGCCTTTGCGCACGAAGCCTTCCAGCACTTCGCGATAAGCACGCGGCAGGGCTATTTGGTTGGCCAGCACTATCGATTGGCCTGAGAAGTCATCCGCCTCAAAATCATATTCTTCTATGGCGGCCACGTTGGGCGTGATCCCCTGTGCACTGAAAGCTTTGAAGTACCCAAAAAGATCCAATAATCCGGATACGCGGCCGTCCGATGCAGAAGGTCTTCCTTCTGTTATGGCCCTTTCTGCCCAGAGTGACTCACGCACATACAGCAGTGTGACTCCCGGATCAACCTTTTTCAGATTGCCGATAATGGCACTGTGCGCTCTCACCGACTGGCTTACGCGATGTATGGCAGCTACCCGCTCTGTAGGCTGATGCTGAAAATCGAGCAACGCCCATTCGCCAGATTCCACACCAGATGCCCTGGGGTTGAGCGTCCAAAATATACTGCCCTTCCCCTCGGTGGCCATCACCAGCCACAGCCACTGGATCACCTCTTCGGGGGTGGGGTTCATGGGCCTGGAGCCGCTGTAGGTATTGTTGCCGCCCTGGAGCTCTGTCATGAGCCAGGGCAATGGGCCGGCACCGGCACGGAGTATTTCACAGTTCAGTGACATGGCCAGCGCGTACTCAGGTCGTTCAAATTGATAAAAATGCCAACTCGCGTGGGCCGAGCCACCCAGACTGTTGAGAAAGCTGCGCCATTGGGTGAAGTCAAACTCCGGCAGCAACTGAAATATTGCATGCGGATTGACGTGCAGATGTACGTCAGAATCGTGTTTGCGCACCTCATTGGCTATCCATTGAAGCATCCAGGAGGTCATATATTGTGCGAAGCGCCCTTCCTGCAGGTCTACCAGTACGGGGTAGCCGTTTTCCACTGATTCCTTTTGCGGATGCTCCTGCAGCCATTTTTTCTTCATCATGCGAGAAAACGGTGTGTCACTGAGCCCGCCACCTGGCTCATTGATCAGCACCCAGGCATGCAGGGCCTTGTGGTCTTTGTAGTGAGTGGTGAGTGCTTTGATGAATTCGGCAAATTGCTGAAGCTGCTCTTCTGTTTCAGGGAATTTCCAGCCACCGATATCTGTTTTTTCTGTGGCGGGAAAGAACGTGCCCATCACCTTGATGTCGTATTTTTCGGCATAATCGAAAGCCCGATCGAACAGGCTGAAATCCCAGGTGCCACCAGGCTGGCGCATGTAGGACTCAAACATGCGGATGCGGCATATAGCCATACCGTTTTCACTCATGGTTCTGAACCAACCCTCAGTTTCCCGGTCCGTCTGCCCCGGCTCTATAAAAACCTGCGCGCCGAAAAGTGGCACTTGCTGCGCTTGCAGTGAAAGTGTTGCCATTGCGAGTGTTAAAGCAAATAATACGACTTTGATCGATCTTCCTATTTTCATAACAACATAAAAAAAGTATGAGTGAATGCCTATCAATATCTATGGCATGAGGCAGTAAATCTAGCGCTCATCTGGCAACAGGGGAAACAAGGCAGAAGGTTTATGCGCCTGCACCATCAAATCCACTAACTCCGCCACCTTTTCAGGATTGTCCGAAGCGATATTGTCGGACTCATCCGGATCATTGGAAAGATGGTACAACTCCACCGGGGGCTGTGCCATTACGGATACATTCGTGCGAATGGCTTTCCAATCGCCTTTGTGCACAGCTTGCATGCCATCGCGTTCTGGAAATTCCCAATACAAAAAATCGTGCTGAGGCTGGCTATCACCCTTGAGCAGCGGCAAGAAGCTGATGCCATCGGTGCTGGGTGATGGCACTCCGGCCATATGGCACAATGTGGGCATCACATCCTGAAAGCCACTCATATGGTCGGTAGTGCGGGCGGCCGCAATGGTGCCAGGCCAGCAGGCGATCATGGGCACACGTATGCCGCCTTCGTACAAGTCGCGTTTGATGCCCCGCCATGGGCCATTGCTGTCAAAAAATTCCGGATCTTGTCCACCCTCTTTGTGCGGTCCGTTGTCTGAAGAAAATATGATCAGCGTGTTTTGCTCGATGCCAAGCGCTTTCAATTGATCGCGTATGAGTGCTACCGTATTGTCGAGTCTGCCTATCATAGCGGCAAATCCCTTTTGCGGGTCCGGCCAGTCTTTGGTGGCGTATTCATCCCAATCAGGAACTTCCATGCCTTCCTTGCCCGCCTCGTTGTTTGCATGGGGAATGAGGCTGGCCAGGTAGATAAAGAAGCTCGTGTCTTTATTGGCTTTTATAAAACTCAATGTTTTGTCGTCGAACAGGTCCTGGGCATATTGAACTTTATTGGTGCTCACGCCACCCAGTCCTGCGGCGTAGCCATGCTGTGTGATTTCCACTTTATTATCAAGGTGCAGCGTGTCCTGATTGTGCCAGAGAAAGTCAGGAAAATGGTTGTGCGCCTGTATGTGGTCCAGATAACCGAGAAACTCATCGAAGCCCTGCCGGTTGGGGATGCCCGATGTGCCGGCGTCTCCCAGGCCCCACTTGCCGATCATGGCAGTGACATATCCCGCCTCTTTCATTTTTTCGGCTATCGTAATGACGCTGTCGGCTAAAACAGTTTTGCCTCTTCCATTGCTGCGAATCGGGGTATGGCCGGTGTGTAAGCCGGTCATGAGCACAGAGCGTGAAGGTCCACAAACGGAGCTACCCGCATAATGGCGTGTAAAACGAATGCCTTCGGCGGCCAACCTGTCAATGTGCGGTGTGCTAAAATGCTCTTGCCCGTAGCAGCCCAGATCACCATAGCCCAGGTCGTCGGCCAAAATGTAAATGACGTTGGGCAAATTGGGTGCAGCCGACTGCTTCTGACTCTTGCTGTGACACCCACAAAAAAGCACGAGAACACCAAGGCTCAGCAAGAGTGCTATTTTGTTCAAAGAAGTACGTAGTATCATGAATTGATGGAGTTGTAAAAAAATGGATGAAGACGATGGTCACTATTGATCAGAGCAAAGCGGCAAACAAATCTTCCGAACAAGATGGCTTAATTTTTTCGATCGAGCTTTGAAGGCCAGAGCCAATGTAACCGCCTGATAAGAGACCCATGTTCTGATGCGTGCAAGGGCTGGGCGTTGTGAGAGTCGAACCAGTGCGCTTAACGGCTCACTGGCTGTCTGCTCGATTGGCAAGCGTTTAGTATATTTTTCTTTGACCTAAGTCTCTGGCAGAATGATGAATAGCCAAAATGTCTACTCTTTCAGAATTAAGCAATTTAAATTATTCTGTATTTACCTTCGATAAATCGATCGTTCCAAAGGGTAAAATCCCGAAAGCAAGGGAATCGTTGCCCGAAGCTAAGCAAGACTGCGATATGCGAACTGACGAATAGCGGCAAGAATGTTTAAAGTGCGCAAGCAAACTGTACCCTACCGTGGCTCGCTCTGGGACAATTTTAAGGTAAGCGCACCTCCTATGGCTAATACTTATAAACCTGTTGAGGCGTTTTGCCCTGCTGATATTGTCTATGCTATGGCTTTATAGCTGGCTTTATGTTATTTTTAGAAGGCAATGACCACCTACACCATGCCAATCAAGCACATTTCGTTGTTCGCCTTTGTCTTACTCGCTGCGCAATATGCTCTTGGCACTGATCAAAGAAAAATCGACAGCCTTCAGCAGCGTCTGGAAAGAGCCGATGATTCGCTCAAAGTAGAAATATATGTAGAGCTCACGAACCTCTACACCAGCTTCAACCCTAAGCAGGCACTACAATTCTCCATTCTGGCAGACGAATTTGCCGAGATGTCAGGTGATTTAATGTTAAAAGGAAAAGCCATCAACAGCAAAGGTGTGGCGTATTATCATCTCAATGACATTTCGCAATCAAACGCGTTGTTTTTCCAGGCACTTACCCTTTTTGATTCCGCAGGAAACCAGCCTGGCGTAGCTAAAGCATTAAATAATATTGGCTGGAACCTTAAACTGAAAAACGACTATGATCAAGCCATCACTTATTTTTCCAATGCGCTCACTTTAGCCCAGCAAGAGAATGACCACCATTTGAGCCAGGCCATATTGAATAATATGGGAACAGTATATAAAGCAATGAACCAGTTGGACAAAGCCATTGAAGTATATTATCAATCATTGGAGCTGAACAAAGCTGCAGGAAATAAGCAGTGGGAAGCCTATAATCTGAACAACATCGGTGTAGCATACATGGAAAAAGGTGAATTGTCAACGGCAAGAGAAGCCTTGATGCATGCCCACGACATCAACATGAAAGAAAATTTTTTAGAAGAGTCTGTAAAAAACAAACTGAACCTGGGCAAGCTTTACTTCCTCGATAGAAAATACGACCTGGCCAATGCTTATTTCGCTGTCGCCGATTCCGTCATATCGGTCAATGACTTTCAGCGTTCCAGACTGGATTATCTGGCTTACAGTATGGAAATGAACGAAATGCAAGGAAAATATAATACCGCCCTGCACTATCAGCGTGAGTATACTACGCTCAACGAAAAGCTGAATCAAATTGCATGGAATGAAAAAATATCTGAATTGCAAACACGATATGAGGTGTCTGAAAGGGTGCGTGAATTGGATAAGTCTGAAAGAAAGGTGCGAGAACAGAAAGCGATTATTTATGGAGGGATGGCTTTTTTTGTTCTCCTCATCAGCATATTGATGCTGGTATTTGTGCTCTATAAATCAAAGCACAGCTATGCCCAAAAAATTGAAAAACTCAATCAAAAGATTCGTAAAGAAGCCATAGAGTTGGAGGGTGTAAATAGAAAAGTGAAAGAGATGAATGATAATCTGGAGAAAATTATAGAGAACAGAACAAAGAAACTTAATGCGCAAAACGAAAAACTAATTCGTTATGCTTTTATCAATTCTCACAACATACGCGGGCCACTGGCACGCATTCTGGGCCTTACCTACCTGCTGTCTTTGGATAAGTCGCAATTATCAGATTGTGAATTACTAGATAGGCTGACTAACTCCGCTCAAGAGCTAGACTTTGTGATCAAATCAGCAAGCAAAATTCTCGAAGAAGAAGAACTCATTGACGCCTCGCCGTTGGAAACGGAACAATAGAATAAATCCTTGCTTTTGGTTGGGTAAAGGCGGGCCGGCCTTGTCTGGTATAGTTTCTGCGAAATTAAAGTTATGTACCAACTCGGTGTTTTCACTTCCTGTTCCCCTACCCGTGGCCCATTTCTCTAATGATCACCATCGTAGGCAGTGCCAATTTCCCTATACCTATAAAATCTGAAAGAAGCCGGAGATTCTATTTTTACCTTGAATCTACCGTTACTTACCTGCTGCTCCACTGCCTCATCTTCGGATAAATCGGTGAGCACAAGTGACGTGTCATCCACAAAATGCATATCGAAAGTGTAGCTGCTCTCCTCATTGTGCCGTTCCCTGAAAACAGTCAAATACCCCGACCGGGTGTCCGGATCATAACTTTGGAAACCTGTCCAGCTATGGTTGTCGGGTATGCTGCCGATGGGAAACACATAGCCTTTGTCTATACTCAGTCGATGCTCTTTATACCGTGCTATTAGCGGCCGTAACGCATCGCGAGCCTCTGGTGTGTAGAATTGTGTCTCACCAAAGAAAATCGGGCTGGCCATGGCCGCTATGCCAAATACATAAGGATGGTTGTGCGCCTGTATATCTCTATCGGCTTCCAATACTTCCTGAGGCACCTCATGCTCATAGTCTTTTCCATAAAGAGCGCGGTAGGTACCAACAGGATCGAGCTCAATATTTTGTACGCTCACCTGTAGCTTGTTCAGGTTTACATATTTGGCAAGGAGCCAGGCATCGCGCAGTACTTTGTATGGCATGTACTTTACCTTGGGCCGATCGGAGATAATCTTCCGGTTGGCAAAGTACAGGTTGCCGTATTCCCTCCCGTAGAAGTATCCCGAGCGGGCAGCCGTCTCAGTGATGTCCCAGTTCACACAGGTGTTGTAATTGCTATGTATGATCAACTGACGGGCTTTATCCATCAGGTATAGCCTGTCGTGAATGTTGTTTAGATAGGCAAAATCAAGCTTGAAACTTTTAAAATCTGCGCTGTCGTAGTTCTGGATCAGTTTGTCCAGCGGAATCTTCCATTCCGCCCAAAGCCCAAGGTTGATGCCATAAGCCTTGGCCTTCTTGGCAACGTTCGTCCAGCCTTGAGGATAAACCGGATAATCACCCAACACCGGCACATCTTTCATGATTACCAGCTCGTGTTCTGCAGAGGTAGGCGCAGGCATCAAGGCCAACTGACCATGTCTTTGGCGGGGCCGTCTACTCGACTGGCGTGTCGTGATTTTTATCTACCGAGGTTCTTATATGCTTCATTAATAAGTTGCTTCGTTTCTTCAAAGTCAGTGAGGTTTCTTATTGTCAGTTCAAATTCGCCAATTCCGAAGTGCATAATTTTTCGAACATCACAAGCTTGTTTTGGAAGGGGATTTATTTCTCGTAGATTCAGTTTTAAATAGGAGTCAGTTTCTTTCTATAGGTCTGTAAGCAAACAAAATTCTGGCTTGTTATATATGCTATATAATGCTTTCTGTGAGTTTCCTCAATTGAGCTGTCAAGCGAAATAAAATAGTCTTTGACAGTATTGAATAATTCTAAAATTGTATCTTCAAGATTCCCATAATGTTCGTCCAGCGTGTAGGTGGCAGTTTTTCTCGTCAATGCCGCCTTTTTACCGGCTTCCACCATGATTGGATTTTTCCCATTAAAATCTTCTGTCTCTTGATATGAACTTGTTGCTGTCCGTCTATAAACTTCTTCAATGTTAAGAATTCCGTTTTGGTGGATTTTATATTGCCTTAACTCAATATTGGCTCCCATCATCTGAACCGCATGTAAATCAAATTTTTTATATTCAGGTGCCAAGTAAATTACTCGTATGTCTGACCATTCCACTTCTACTTCCTTATTCAATATTTTGTATGCCGCGATTTGAAGGTCTCCTTTATAGGCTTTAATCCAATGCAAGTAATATAGGCTTTGGTTTATTAACTCTGACGAAGCAACTTTTTTATATTCAATGATTACTGGGTTTAAGTCTTCAGAAATGGCCAAGGTGTCATTACGCCCGGTATATATGTTCCCAGTGGAAAATTCTGACGCAATTAATCGGCAATTAAAATTTGTTTCAAGGTTCTCCTTCACCAATTTTTGAAGGTCTTTTTCAATTTTGTATTCGCTTAATCGAACTCGTTTAGCCTTTCCGGTTTCGAATTAAAAATATTGCCATTTCTGAGGTTTCCTATAATGCACGCCAACGGCTCATGAAGCAGCCCGGCCGGGTTGTATGCGTTTTTGTTTCCTTATTCATAATTAAGATTTGGAGCAACAAACCTCCGGATGCGTTTTAAAGAAGCCTGGTTTTTACATTTTGTTACCTGCCGTGTTAACTTTTTTCAGTCATTAATTTTTTTTCATTCACTTGGTACTGATGCAAAAAATCGGGACAAAAATCATAGTCATTAGGCCAATAAATTCCTCGTCCGTTTTCATATAGCTCAACTTTTATAAAATAAGCTGGATCTGATAGAGGTTTACTTAATTTGTCTTCACCAATAAATGGATCGAAATCAATGACTTTCTCTGTGCCATCACTGAAGTTGAAATGAATTTTTCTATTATCTACTATCTTAAAGTTCTTTATAATTATCATAGCATTTTCATTTTAATCTAATGGTTCAATTTTATCTAAAATTTCATGATCTATAGCTTTCTGCCAATTGTTGAACAATTCATCCCTATGCTCTATTGCCCATTCAATTGCTAAAGTTTTGGCTCTCTTTGGCAAGCGTCCTTCTAATATCTCTAACGTTTTTATGTCAATCAAGGCTTCATCACTCTGATAAATTACATGAAAGTGAGGTGGATTATGATCTTCATAGAACATACGGATGATGATTCCATAGAATCTGGATATTTCTGGCATCTTTTAGTTTTTTGATCCATGAGCAAAATTAATAAATTTTTCTATGGCAGGTAACGGCCCTGGCTATGGCAAGTGCGGGATGATAGTGAAGAAGGAAGGTTGGTAAACCTAAAGCGCAAATTGAAAGCAGCAACCAAGAAAACAATGCCGTACAGTCTCGAAGAGCGATTGCACAAACTCAAAGAAATATGGCTGGGTTGGGAGAATAACTAGCGGTTGGCAAGTATTCATCACAAACTCAAACAACTCGATGAGTGGGTTCGTAACCGACTTCGATATTGAATTTGGTATGACTGGAAAAAGCAGGAAAGAAGCGTAAAAACCTCATTCGTCTAGGAGTGAATCAGGGTAAGGCCTATGCTTGGAGTAGAACCCGGATGGGTGGCTGGGCAACAGCCCAAAGCCCGATCTTAGGTACTACAATTACGCGATCACGACTTAGGAAAAGGGGATATTTAAGTTTGATGGATTACTTTTGACGGCTCTTATTTTCATTGATCTGCCTTTATCTTATTCGGCGGCTGCGATGGATACAGTTCCCCATTATCCTCGGCCATTTTTCTTTTTTTATTCACCGACTCTTCCGACTCGCCCGGGTTGATGTACCAGGTGCTGGGGCTGTGGGCCTGCTCAAAAACGTTAAGCACCTGTTGCACGACCTCCGGATGTTCTAGAGCCAGGTCATTGGTGGAGGCGGGGGCTTTTTCAATATCATACACCTCTAAAGGCTGATCAGGGTGGGCACGGTAGGCATACCACTTGCCCAGCCGTACTGACTGCTCGTGCAAAGATTCGCTGCGCTCCCAATACAGGTAATCATGGGCTTGCTGGTCTTTCGGGCGGTTTTCCATCTCGGGTAGCAGGCTTATGCCATCGGTATTGTAGGCCTGTTCACTTCCGCTGAGGGATACGGCGGTGGGAAAAAAATCGTACAGCGCCGTGATGTGGCTTGACTCCCGTGGCTGCACCTTTCCCTTCCAGTACACAAAAAATGGCACTCTGAGCCCTCCTTCATAGTTACTGGCTTTGCCAGCCCTCCAGGGCCCTTTATTGTGGAATATTGGATCGTCCTCCCAGGCTTTGCGGCCCATATAGCCGTGCATGCTGTAGCCATTGTCGCCGGCAAAGAAAACAACCGTGTTTTCCAGCAGGCCGTCTTGGTCCAGCTTGTCGATGATCGCCTCCACACTGTGGTCCAGCTCTCCCATCATTGCTGCCCACTCTTTATTGCGCAAAGGCCAGTCTTTGTCTTTATAAGCACCCAGGTCGGGGGCTATATTGGGGCCGTGGGGCAGTTGGGTAGCGTAGTACAGGAAAAATGGCTCTTCTCTGTTTTTGTCTATAAAAGACAAGGCCGCCTGGCGAAATAGTTCTTCTGAATATTTTACCGTCGTGGGGTCGGCTACGCCATCGGCCACCAGTTTTCCTTCCGCATTGTAGTGGGTTTGTAGCTCACCGTCGCCATCGACGGGGCTTCGGCTAAACTTATACACCCGCCACATATTGAAGCCATCGTTTTCCGGCAGATAAACTTTTTCCCCATTTTCCATCAGGTATTCCGGAAAAAAGCTGTGTGCCCTGCGCTGATCGTAAAAGCCAAAGGCATAGTCAAATCCTTGCCTTTCCGGCGCCCCTTCGGTGCCGGGCATGCCGATGCCCCATTTGCCGATAAAGCCTGTGGCATAGCCGGCATTTTTTAATGCTTCGGCAACGGTCACATCCTCGTCCTCTAGGTGGTCTTGGCCTCGCACCGAAAGGTTGTTGCGCACCCGGCTATGGCCCATGTGCATACCAGTCATGAGGCTGGCTCGTGATGGTGCACAAAGTGACGAACCGGCATAGGCTTGGGAAAAACGCAATCCGTTGGCAGCAAGCCGGTCGATACTTGGCGTGGAAAACGCCTTCTGTCCCAGATAGCCCAGATCGCGATAGGACAGGTCGTCGGCGAGTATGAATATGATATTGGGCGGCGGCCCATCTTTTGGCCCGGCACTGCTGCTGCAAGCCTGCAGGAAGAATATGGCGACGAAAAGGTGTAGTATAAAAAGAGAACAACTCTTCAAGGGCTTCAAACCCTTGAAGAGTTGATGGCATACATCAAGATGGGATACATTCATATTATTTTTTTTTAAAGGTGTTGGTTTTAACCCTTGAAGGGTTTCAAACCCTTCAAGGGTTGTGTGTTGGAAATCCCTTAAAATTTGACGATAAGCGTGGAGCCTTCGGCAACTGCCGGAATGGTCAGAAGATTTTTATCACCTGAATATTCCCACTGATGCACTACCTTTTCATCAAGTACGACTTCAGATGGCTTTTCGGCCAGATGAATTGATAGATTGTACCAACGCCCGGCGGTCATGCCCTGATAGCTTCCCTGGCGTTTTTCCAATGTTATTTCCAAACTATTTGCCTGAAGGTCGCTGTGCATTTGGGCCGTGGTTGTTTCACCATTTTCATACCCAAAGCCCTCTCCTGCGTCTTCGATCAGGCTAAAACTGCTTTTCCCGTAAGGGTAAACCTGCACGCCAAGTGTGTCCATTGGCCTCTGGCCTACATGATCCACATAAGGCCACTCCGGGATGATGGCCCCGGCTTTTACAAACAATCCGCCTCCTTTTCCCACGGGCAGATCCAGCTTCAACTGCTGTTTTCCTTTATATTCTTCTCTCGTCCAGTAGTCTATCCATTGGCCTTCCGGCAAATAAATGGTATCTGTAAAGGCACTTACCAGCAAGTATTCGCCAAACATGTATTGTTTGGTGAGGTCGGCACAGGCCGGGTCGTGAGGGTACATGAGTGGCATGGCGCGCATGATTGGCACGGCTGTTTGGTGGCTGAGGTGGGCATTGGTATATATGTAGGGCATCAGCCGGTAGCGCAGTCTGGCATAATCGGCAAATACATCACCCAAATCGCCCAGATGCCAGGGATATTCAATGGTCCACCAGCTATTCACCTGCGACCAGCCCTGAAAAAAACCGAAATGGATGCCCTCGGGCGTAAACACATCCATGTCGCAACTGACGTTTGAATGGGCGGTCATGCTGTGGTTGAGCATAGAAGTAAGCGGCCGCTCCCTCCCCCCTTCGTCGCCGGCCCAGGTAGGCGCCCAGTGCTGCACACCGGCATATCCGGTGCAGAAATAAAACATTGGCCTTTCGCCCAGATAGTCCTTCCAGCCGTCATAGACCTGCCGTTGGTACATGGGCTGGAACAGGTTGTGCATCTGGTCATCGTTCATGCCATTGCCATAGTGCCAATCGGGGTGCTCGTTGATGATATAGGCCGGATCTTGTTTTACGGCACGCACGCCATCGCCAAGGAAGCCTTTAAAATGCTCAAACCAGGGCTCATCAATTTTGGTATTTTTGTTGAAAAACCGCTGGCCGTGACCACGGCTGTCGAAGTTGCTCTCATCAAAAGGAAAAAGAGGTTCTTCCTTTTGTTTCTGATCTAGATGTGGAAAATCCTTCTTTGCCTGTCGCTCCGCTTCAAAGGTAATGTCATATTCGCAGAGCGTCCATATGCTCAGGTCGAAGCCAGACCTGTTCAAAGCACCTATAAATGTTTTTTCGGCCCACTCCGGTTTACGAAACCGGTCACCAAAAGAGGACGGCATAAAAAACTTTTCTTTGTCCCACTTAATGTCCACCGTAGGGTCGCGGAAGGTTTCCATCCAACCGGGCTCCAGGCCGAGGTAGTCGCAGGGGATTTGCAGCGCGCGAAACGTGCGGGCATGCTCCAGCAGTTCGTATTGGTTTACCTCGCGGTTTTCCACGAACATGAGGCCATAGGCCTTTTGAGGAAGCAAGCGAGGCTTGCCGGTGATCTCTGTGTATTGATACATCAACTCCCGGTAGCTGTCGCCTGTGATCAGGAACATGTCAAGTTCCCCATTTTCACTCCAGATTTGTAGTTTGTCAGGATCGCTTTTTCCAACATCATAAAAATGCTTGTAGGTGGTATTGAGGAACAGCGCCCAACCCTTGCTGCTCATGATAAAGGGGGCCGGAGCGTACGCTTGTCCGTAAGAAACCCAGGAACGCATCAGGTGGCCACGGTGCTGAATGTGTTCACGGTCCGTATCGCCCAGGCCATAAAACAGCTCATCTTTTGTCAGGTCGAAGCGCACACCAAAGCCGCCATTGTGCTGCATGGTGATGGGGTTTCCCTTTGTGAGATTTTCGCCGTGCGTAGTGGATTTGAGTACAAAGCTGCCATCATTCAGGTCAATTTCAAGTTTTCCTGCTGATGTGGATAGTGCAAGTATTTTGTTTCCTGCTTGAATGCTGCCTTTGATATCAGGCCAGTCGGTACGCACAATCCCGTATTTCTCCATGGGCGTCAATGGAAAATGACCGTGTGTATTCATTTGTATGCGCACTATGCGCTCAGAGACCGGGCTTACCCTTAGGTAATTGCCATTCGGCAACTCATACACCTCATCAGCATAAATGTTCTGGGTGAAAGACAAAACCCACATGACAATCAGAAATGCTTGTTTTTTCATGTTCTGTTGTGATTCATTCATCAATTTCTATGAAGTCCTCTGCGCCTGGAAAATCTCTGTGATCATGCCAGGGGGAAATGCCTGTGTCGAGTCCTTTCTCAATAATTATTCTACCACCACTCTGCGTGTCACCACCATGTGCTCGTTGTAAGCGCGGACGATGTACACGCCTGTTTTGACTTCGCTGACTTGAAGAATATGCTGCTCTGCCCATTGAGGGCTCTCCAGCACCACACCACCATTCAACGCTATAATTTGTACTGCAAAAGGCCTTTGCATACGCAGTGATATCTGCTGTGTAGCAGGATTCGGGTAAAGTGTGAGGCCTATGGGCTCTTCATCAAGCAGGTGCGTCACCACCTCCTCATCCTCTTCTTCAACTTGAGGCATGGCAGTCACCTCGATAGATACTTCAGAGTGACCGCCATCCTCATCTATTGCCATGAGATGATAGGTATAAGTCTGATCATTGATCACCGCACCGTCGGTATAAATGGTAACTGTTTGAATTACCGTATCAATGGGTGCAAAGGCATCACTAGCCTCAGCACGGTAGATAACATAACCTGCCACACGACTATCGCTGGTACGGTCCCAGGTGAGTACTACCTCCGAATCGGCTGCCTCAGCATGAAGCCCGGATGGCACCGGCAATGGTGGTGGTACGAAATCTTCAGATACCAACTGTATGTCACCGAACAGGGAAGGGTTTTTCCAGCTTTCGTCAGCAGTAGCATACCAGGCTCGCTTGCCCTCACGGGCCCCTCCCCCATCATCGTCATTCACCTGAATGTCGAGACCCATACTATGGCCGTTGGCGGGTGCAATGCCCAACAGCGACCATGGCAGGCTCAATTCTACCATGTAGCCGTCAGCAGTATTTTTGATTTGCATAGCAGCACCTGTTACCGCACCATACTTTTGCTCAGCCAGTATAGGCGTGGTATCGTCCCAGGTCACGCTAAACTGAAAATCATTTTCATCGTAACTTGTACTACTGCTGTGATCGGCATCGATGTAAATTTCTATTCCATCATCCTGATGCCAATCGGTGTCGTCGTGCTGCTTGTCATCGTCACGCACCGATACGAAGAAGTACAGGTTATCATCATCCCATAGCGCCTGCCAGGCTGCTGACAGGTCCGTTTCATCTGTCACCGTACCTTTATTTACATGTTTCAGACTATCTACTGGTGCCTTCTCCCATAGCCCTTCCGCATCGCCATCGATGGATGGTGCCGTGGGCGTTTTGTAGATTGGTGGGTAGTAGGGTTTATCATACTGTGTAACCACGATTGAGCGCGTGAGTCCGCCACCAGCTATTGTCAGTGTGGCCGAACGTGTGCCTCCGTCGTTTTTCGGCACACTCACGGTCACCTCCGCATCGTCAGTGCCGGAAGAAGTACTTAGATCAAGCCAGCTTTCAGCACCTTCACTTACAGCAATAGTCCAGTCCACATTGGCAGAAATGGTAAAGGACTGATTGCCCTCAGGATGCTGAAAAGTGATGCTCGCAGTAGAAATATTGAGTTCAGTGCCCGTGTTGTCGCCAGCCCAGTTGACCACATAGGTTGGGCCGTTATTGACGTATACTCTTCCGGGTATTTGCCATGATGCGCCCATGTTGGTCATCAGATTAAAACTGTGTTCATCCGGCGTTATGCGTTGCCAGGTTCTATCTCCGAAGAAATCTTTACTGGCGTACAAACTCCAGTAATCTCCCGGCATGTTGCCATACACATATACAACCGGGTCTTCGTCCTGATTGAAAGGCACACCACTGGTGCCAAATTGAGCATGCTCAAACTCACTCAGGGCCGTCCAATCGCTACCTCCATTGGTGGAAAACAACACCTGATCGTGTGCGCTGTAGATGATATGATTTGCCTTGCCAGGCACACCTTCGAGTTGGCCGATCGGTTTTGCCCATTTCTTTATCGTAGGCAAGCCACTACCTACCTCACTCCAATTGATTCCTCCGTCAGTGCTTTTGTAAAACTTGCCTGTATTGCCCACGGCGTAGTAGTTCTCGTTCACTTTATCTGCGCATATTGGATTGCTTCGCCACCAGGAATTGACCACGTCACCGGGTTCTACATCTTTCATGGGCTGGGCCGGTTCATTCCATGTTGCACCACCATCTTTTGTGTAGCGAATATTGGCTCCGGATGCTGCATGCCCACATGCAATGGCCCAGTCCGGATTGCTGCCGTTGGCGGCAACCCTGTAACCGCTCACATCGGTGGAGCCGAAGGGTTTGGTTTCACCTCCCACTGTAATGCCTCCATCGGTTGATTTTTTAACCACCGCATCGTTTGGGGGAGTGTTTCTTCCCTGTCCTATGGCTCCCATGGCGATGTACATAACGTCGGGATTGGTGCCGCAGTAATCGGCGCTGTGTCCCGGATATACATTGGAGGATGCGCCACCGATTTTGTCGGATTGTGAGATATTATCGTAGTCTACGATACGCATGGATGGCGCATCGGAAATACCAAAATACAAATCGGCGACGTTGCCGGACGCTGTGGCGGGAGGATTCATGAAGTAGGTAATCGTCTTGGAAGCTGCCCCGTCTGGAACCGCCCTTACTTCCACGGTTGAGGCAAATATGTCGGGTGTTTCCCATATTTTGTATGGGCCTGCGAACAGAAAGCGCTGACCGTTGGGATGAAGGGCCGGGGATTTGAAATTATATAAATGTGTACCCTCATACAGCATGCCCCGAAGGTTGAAGTTCATATTGCCATCTGCTTGAGACAAGCTTGTCCAGTTAGCGCCATGATCACTCGTTCGGAAAAGTTTTGAGCCGTTACTTTCAGTGGAGACGACCACAGCTTTGCCGCTTTTGTCTTTGGCAACAGAGATATCTAAACAGGCATTGCTGAGTACAGTACCGTCGTTGGTCAAGGTGTTGATGTTGTAACGCATTACCCCGAAGCTACCGGTGATGAACATATAATTGTCACCAGATATTTCCATATCTTCAATGGTGTCGGGGAGAAAGTCCAGTTTATTAAATGTCTCACCCCCATCACGACTTTCATACACACCATCGCCCCAGGAATAAAAATACACATATTGGCCCCTGGTCGGGCCATCTACAGTTGGGCCCTTGGCCACCTCTACGATTTGCATTCCGAAGGCATCACCGACAAAGTGATCATAGACTTTTGACCAATTGCTGCCGGCATCGGTGGAGCGGAACAAACCATCTTTTTGCGATCCGAAATAGACCACATTGGAATTGTTGGGATCCACAATGATCGGTTCGTCAGCCGGGCGGTCCGTTCCGTTGCCTGCTACATATGCGTCCAGAACACGTGTAAAATTAAGTCCGCCATCAGTGGATTTATAGACACCTGAAAGATCGGAATTGCCTTGTCCGGCTACATAATAAATCACTTCCGGATCATTGTTGTCTATGGCAAAACCCACCGGATTAGTCAACCCACGATAATCACCCCCTGGTTTAGCCCAGGTTTCTAATTGCACCCAATCATCATCGGGTGTGTCGCGGGCATAAATCCAGTCTACATCGGTGCGCATAAATGCGCGTTCCGAAGTCGGGTGCCATAGCATATTCATTACATTTTCAGTAATTCCGTGCTGCACCACATCATAGCCACCATGCTGGGCAGCCAGCGGCATAGCACATGAGAGCAGTGCGCACATAATGAACATCTTTTCTCTTTTCATATAACCAGTAGTATTTTTCATAATTGGGTGTGCGTGTTGATTGGTGCGTGGGGACACGCACCAAAGCGTTGTGTAACCCTTCAAGGGTTTGAAACCCTTGAAGGGTTGTGCGGAGAAGCTATCCTGAAACCATCTCAACATTCTTCTCCTTAAAAATTGACGGTAAGCCTGGAGCCTTCGGCGACTGCCTGAATGGCCAGAATCCTCTTGTCACCAGCATTTTCCCAATGCTTGGGGACACGCACCAAGGCGTAATGAGTGCGCCATCACTTTCGCATTCTTTCAATATATTCCAGACTCACCGGTATCTGCTCTATGGCTTCTTCGGCCTCGTCTTCTATGATGTAGAGCTCCACGCCGTGCTTCATGGCCAGGCGCAGTACCGCCGGAAAATCTATTTGTCCATTGCCCATGGCCACACTGGTAGCATCGGGGGCCATGCCTCTGTGAATGGGGCCTATGCCCCATCGAAGGTCTTTCATGTGCAGCAGCTTCACCCGTGGGCCGTATTTTTCCAAAATGCGTACGGGATCGGCTCCACCATATTCTGCCCACATCAGGTCCAGCTCTACTACCACATCGTCGGTCAGGTTGTCCATAAAGTATTCGAAAAGATCGTGGCCCCCCACGTTCACAAATTCATAGCCATGAAAATGGTAGAAAAATGTAAGACCATGCTGCTTGCAGGTAGCGGCAAAATTATTCATAGCCGACACATATTTCTTGGCATCTTCAAGGCTGAACTTGCCAAACTCATGTTTCAACCAGCCAATGCCTACGTATCGGGCACCAAACATTTTAGCTTCTTTTATTATGCCCTCTATGTCCGTATCGAACCGCTCAAAGCCAAAAATCATGGAAGGCACTTTTAGCTTGTGCTTTTTGAGCGCCTTGCTGAAGGCTTTGGGGTCCTGGTCGTAGTAGCCCGATACCTCCACCTGTCGAAATCCCATATCATCTACTTTTTGCAATGTGCCGGGCACATCTTTGTGAAAGTGGTGGCGAAGACTGTATAGTTGCAGGCCCACCTGCTTATCGAATCCAACACCCTCTACCTGCGACAGTGCCGGACCGGTTCCATTTTGCAGCCAGATGTCTACGCCCGGAGCCATATGGGCAAAGGGCTTCGAAAAAATGTCATAATCGCCGTCGCCATCCATATCGATGATCTTCGACTCGTGGTTGCTGTATCCTTCATTTACGATATAATCGGTGAAGTTGCCTTTGCCGTCGCCGAGTAAGATGCGGCATTTGGCATCTGTATTTTGATCTTTACCAAAGCGCATTTCTGCATTGAAAATGTCCAGGTGTCCGTCTCCATTGAAGTCAATGATGCCGATGGAGTGGCCATTGTCAACGCTGTCTATCAATGTCTTTTTTATCCATGTACCCTTTTGCCATTCGTACAGGTACATGGGCGCCACTCCATCGCCCACTACAAGCACCACCTCGGGGCGCCCGCCTTCGATCAGCTGACCCGGTGCAGAGCGTGAAAAGGTATAGGACGCGTCGATGACGTTGGGCAAAAAGCGGCCACCGCCGATGTGTTTGAACCACCAGCCACCGCCTACAATGTCGGTGACGCCATCCATGTCGATGTCGGCTGCTGCCAGTCCTTCGTGTTCATTGGTCGACTTCCACTTGGGCAGTGGGCCGGGGAAGGGCATTTCGCTATCGGAAGAATATGTGTAAATGGCCTTAAGATCCCACTCATCTACCTCCCGCGGGTTTTCAGGTATTTCGGCA
>CAZQVB010000010.1:0-102304 GCA_964596645.1 uncultured Roseivirgaceae bacterium | reverse complement strand
GGGTGTTGGCAAGCTGGTTCCAGAACACAAGCTCCACCAGGCCATCGCCATCGAAATCGCCAAAAAGCTGGTCGTGGTGCTTGCCTTGGCCTGACTTTTTGATGGTGTGGCGCTTCCATGGCGTGTTGCGGTCGTAGTTGGGAAAGGGATTTTCCCACCACCACACTTCATTGCTCTGGCTTTCGCCTCCAAATACCGGGTCCAGGTCACCATCGCCATCGATGTCGTGAAAGGTGGAGCCTGCCTCTATATTGAGCTGATCGGCATCTAGCACATATTTCTCCCAGGTTTTGCCTGTGTTTCTGTACCACACTACGGAGGGAGCCTGCCGGCGCTCCGTAATGATGAAGTCATTTAGCCCGTCTTTGTCGATGTCGAATATGGCGTTGCTGGTTTGTTGATTGCTCTTCATCGGCACTTCCAACTGGCCGTCGGCAGAGGAAATATGCTTCCATTCTATATCGGGTACTGCAGGTTGGGCAAAGGCGCCGGAAGCCACCATCATTACTAGCAATACAACATTTGGCACTTTATTCATCGTGTTGGGGGTTTAAATATGTAATTGAATGCGTTCTATTTTATACTATCAATTTTTTCTTCAATAAACTGAGTGAATGCTTTCAGACTTTCGGCGCTATTGAGGGCTTCGGGATAAATGCCAATGATAAACCTTTGTTGGCCGCTGAGCTGCGGATCGGTCTGCAGACCACGGCCAAAGCCGAAGACGTTCATACCATCTTTGGACAGGTTTCCCAGTTTTTTATCATTGCCCATATAGGAAAAATAATCTTGAGCTGTGTCGGCATCTACCTGTGCCACATACAGTGCGCTGTTCACCGTTTTATCACCAAAAAAAGCCCACTGCCAGTGGCCGCTCACCGGGTTGGCAAAGATGGAGGGCTGATCGGTGCGAAGGCCGTCGGTGCTGTTGCCCCAGTAATGACTGCCGGGAGAGAACCTGCCGCCTGAAGGTCCTTCGTAGAGCATCCAGTATTTGCGGGAAGAATCGGCACGTTCCACTGATATCTCTGCAAAAAAGGCATGAAAAATCCAGCGCATTTGCCATAGCCCGTCTTTGGATCGTACAAGCAGCTCATTTGTGGCTACCTGCTCTGTACTGGCCACATCGAACCCGGGGTGGCCCATACCATTGCCAGGCTCTTTGTATACCAGGTTGGGAATGCCGCGAAAATCAGAATCTGCCGAATTGGTTGGGCCGGAGTTTCCTGTTTTTTTAAAAGCCACCCAGTCGCGCCCCTGCCGGTCGATCATTGCCGAGCAACCACCCGATTGCTTTTCTATTAAATAGGTTGCTGAAGGCGTGTCTACTCTGAAATGCTCTTTTTCTAAATACGTAGTATCAGAAATGGCCACCGGGGCTTTATCGTATTTCACCAGGAGCATGATGCCCGGAAATTGTATCTCGGTGCCATGCACCATTTTACCTTTTACCCTTGGCGTAAGTGCCGTGCTGATGGTATTCAAACCGGACTGCAGTGCTTTTACATTGTTGTGTTCAATGCGGTGCTCTCCATAGCAATAGTTGCAATCTTGTGTGGCGGGCATTAGCCAGCCATTCAGGAAAATGCCGTTCAGATATCCGGGGCTCCAGGATGTAAAAACGAGCTGATAAGCGGAGGCATTGCGAATATCGCCTTTCACCACCACATGCTCGTCGAAGGCACGCTCGCGTGTGGCCCACATTTCCGGCACATCATAAGGCAGGCAAAGCTCTATCGTGTAATCTCTGGTCAAGTGCAGTTTTTCCTTTGGTGGAAGGAAATAGGTGATGCCCTCTTCGTTGGTGATCCAGGCGGAAATGTTGATGTCCGTTTCCTGATCGGGCAGCCATGTGGTGTTCCACGCGACGGCAAACGGCGCCTGAGTTGCCGTGCCTATATGGTTGCGCATTTCGCCACGGTGAAAGGTATAATGCCACTGACGGGGAATGCCGTTGCCTTCATGACCGGCATCTTTAAAACGCCCCACATAATCTACCTGTGCCACTTTGCCGCGTACATCTGTAAGCGAAAGATTTTGTGTTTCAGCTATGTTGCCATTGGCTGGCAAACCGCTCAGCGTAGCCGTTGTATGCTTTTTGATTTTTTCGTAGTAAATCCTGAGCCTAAATCCATATATCATGTTTTGCGGCTTGCCAAAACGCTGAATGCTGTCTACACGAAAGCGGATATTATTGTCGCTGCCCGCGTGAAGCTCCTCAAGAGGAATAGACACTACGGGATAATGGTGCTGAAGGTAGTTGGCCTTGGGCTCCGGTACAGCCGCGGGCATATCGAAAAAATGCCACTGATGGTCATTGATGTTGACGGCAAATCCTGTGGTGCCATCGTGGCTTAGCACATGCTCTACTTGCAGTTCGGCCCTGGTGGCTTTTTCCAGGTCTACCTTTTGATCAAAGAGTATCCAGCCATTTTTTATCTGCTCTTTAGGATATATTTCACGGAGGCCGTTGGGCTCACGATAGTCTCCATCGCCAATCACACGTAAGAATGGTTCGGGCATGGCCTCGGGCATGGTCCATACGTAGTCACGAAAAATATCGCCGGGGCTGGGTTGGGCCATAGCCAACCACTGTGTGCTGAGCAATAATGCCATGAAGACTGTCAGGCCAAGTCGTTTCATCATTTTGGGTATCATTAAACATAAAAAAAGCGCTTTGCGGCCGGCCTGACACATGCTCCAATTACCTCCCGTTCACAATACCAGGCTTACTCCAGCCAGACCCGCTGTCGAATAGCGTTAGCGATCATTCAGCGCATTCACGTATACATCGCCAAAAATCACCCGTGTGTGGTGCGCGATCAACAGCGCACTACCTGATTGGATGTTTTCATTCCTTTCTATTCCCGACAAATCCCAATGCTGTGGCTCATCCTCATTGATCGGCCACAGCTTGGCACTGTAGCGGGTCGAGTCTCGCCCGACGGTTTCTACACGGTGCTTTAGCCGGTATATAGTAGAGAGGCGTATGTGACGGTAATCTTCCTTAGGTTGTTCCAAATAAAAGTTTTCTGTATTTCTATTCGGTCCGTCGAAGATGCGCCACCGGCAACTGTCGAGACCGGCCGTGAGTCGAAATTCCGCAGTGGCGCCCAGGGGATACCATTTCCGGTGAGGCTTCAGTGTGTCGGGATCGTGCCCTGGCCAGCGGCTCGCTATGGCAGCATGGGCCACATTGTATGTGGGTGGGCCTTTTTTCGGAGGCACAAAGTCCAGAAAGGTGACGGTGGTGTGCACCTCATAGTCCGTCCAGTTGGCATCGCCAAAGGCTACCACCCTATCGTAATACATGTCTTTGTTGACCAGCCCCTGAGCACTCACCTCCCAGTGGCCATCCACCACTTGCACTGCCTCTTGCAGATTGTCTACCTCTGCCCAGTGGATGCGGTATGGCAGAGGCCAGCGGTTTTTTTTACTCAGTTCAAAAATCATCTTCTTGCTCTGCACCTGACCGGTAGAATCCTCCACCTTCAGCATGAGCTTGTTTTCCCCTTCGCGGCATTCCTGCAGCGCCAGTTCTATGTTGAAATCGCCTGCGGCGGCCAGCCGGTGCAGGTCGGTGCCTACTGCCAGAGCAACAAAGGATGAATCATTGAGCGCGTATTCCACATGAGCAATTCCTTGATCAGCATGCACATTGCCCAGAATATTTACCCAGCGCTGGGGCAAGCCGTTTCGTCCAAAAATCTGATGGTCACCATACCAAAAATCAATCTGAATGGCATCATTATCCTTCGGCCGCTGCTGGCAAGTCATCGCTGAGAAAGCCGCTATGCCAATACAAATATTCAACAGTATAGTGCGCATATCATTGACAGACAAAATAAAAAAACTGCGCCTATTCCGGAGACAACATTTTTATTGGCGCTCTTCGGGCAGCAGCGGAAATCTTTCGGATGGTGTATGCTGGGCCTGCATCACGGCCTTCATTTCTTGCACAACATCAGGATGCGCATCGGCTACATTATTCATTTCTGCCATATCATCGCTGAGATTGTATAGTTCAAACCGGGCTTCATCTATATAATAAATACCCTTCCAATCGCCCATTCTCACGGCTTGTTTATACTGGTCTTTTTTGAAGTTGATGCTTTCATTAAACTCCCAATAAAGAAAATCGTGTTCTTGCTGCTCTTGCCCTTTTAGTGTTGGCAAAAAAGAGATACCATCGGTATGATCTGGTATAGGAGCGCCGGCAATGTCGCACAAGGTGGGCATTACATCATAAAATGCCGATAACAAATCAGTTTGACTGCCCGGAGCCACCACCCCCGGCCATCGCACGATCATGGGGGCATGCAGGCCTCCTTCGTAAAAGGAGCGCTTATGCTCCTTAAAAATTCCGTTGGAGTTGAAAAACTCTACGTCGTGCCCCCCCTCATTATGTGCGCCATTGTCGCTGGTAAAGATGATGATCGTGCTTTCGCGTTGGCCGCTGTTGTCGACTGCAGCTAATATGCTGGCTACATAGTCGTCGAGTGCCTGCAACATACTGGCAAAGGCTTTTTCTTCGCCCGGCCAGTCATTGTTACCCACGGGATACTCGTCATGATATTCCATCGGCTCGTGCACCAGGTTGTAGGCCACGTACAGAAAATAAGGCGTTTCATGTGTTTTACTGATAAATTCTATGGCTTTATCCGTCACCATTTCATCCATATTGACGGGCCTTTGCGCCATTTCCATTTCTGTGAGCTGATATAGCGAACCATTCTCATACATGGGCTCCACTTTCAGCTTGGAATATTGTTCATAAGGCACATGTTGGCCCTGTTCGTTCCAGAGGGCATCGATCATCACTCCGGCAGTGTTGCGATAGTTGGAGCTCAGTTTGCCGAAGTGGTAGTCGAAACCACGGTGAAAAGGCGTCTGTTCGGTAAGCTCACCGCCCAGGTGCCACCTGCCCGTCATGGCCGTTGTGTATTGCGTACCCTGTTTTATCGCCTCCGGTAGAGTAGGCACATCAGGAGCGAGCGGAGCCACGCCTATACCGGGGAATGACTGATTGCCACGAATGGCGGTGTGGCCTGTATGCTGGCCTGTCATGAGCGACGCGCGTGAAGGGGCACAAACGGCCGAGCCGGAGTAGTGGTTGGTAAAGAGCATACCCTCGGCCGCAAGCTTGTCGATGGAGGGCGTGGATAGTTCCCGCTGACCCAGCAAGGACAAGTCGCCCCAGCCCAGGTCATCGGCAAGGATGTAGATAATATTCGGTGCTCGTGAAGTTGATTCCGATGTAGTATTCGGATCCTTCTTTACCTGGCACATTGCCACGGTGGCTAATGCAATGGTCAAAAAAATGATTCTTCCTGTTTTCATATCATTTATTCTTTTGTTGGGTTGGGCCTGGTGGGAGCCCAATGCAGAACACGCTGCCTGTGTGCTTTCAAAAATGTATTTTTTGTGCTCTCGTCGTACAGGCTGTCCAATGGCAATTGGCCCAAACTTACCAATAAGCTGCGGTACGAAAAATTGACCTCAGCATCTTTACCGTTGCCTATTTTCAGAAGTCTGTCCCTCTGCTGCCTGTCCAACTGCACTTGCTTAAGTAGTTCTTCCAGCGCTGAGTATGCCGGGGCTTCGCCTTGCTCTATTCTGTTGATAAGTGACTCCAGGCCAGCATGGGTTTCACCTGCCAACACCAGGGCTTCGGCAGCAGTGGCAGCCACAGAGGCATCCTCATCGTGTACACGCGCCCTCAGTGCATCGGGTATGGCATATTGCCCGCCCGCATGATAGAGCGCGGCAAAGCCGGAAGCTGCCCAAAACCGAAACGCCGCATCCTGATGCAATAAGTATTTTTCCAATTGGCCAGGATCAATTCCTTTGGGGTCTGAGGCGGCTTCCACAAGGTCGTGTAGTTCATCCAGGGGGAAGTCCGTATCGGCTATATGATCGTGCAGATTACCGCCATCAGCCACCATGGCCGATCGCATATGTGCAGTGAAAAAACCAAGATCTCTCACGCTGCGGAGCCGATTGGAAACCTCTGCACGCAGCTCTTCCAGCTTTGCCTGATTATCGAGGTCATTGGCAAGATTTTTCATTTCCCATGGGTCAGCGTGCAGATCGAACAACATTTCGAAAGGCTTTGGTTCAAACAATGCGCTGTGTTGCCCTGTGATGCGTCCCTTGTGGTATTGTTCGTCCCAGGCCAGCTGTGCCGGCATACCCCATTGAAATGACTGCCGCAATCCGTGCACCTTGTAAGGCGTATAGTAGCGTATGTAGTGGTATCTACCATCGTACACCGAGCGCGAAGGATCGTAATGTATGCCGGTGTTTGTTCGGAAGGTGTGCGCGTATTGTTTACCCTTTAGCCTGTACTGGCCCATGAAAGGCACTCCCTGCATGTACTCTGGAGGCTCTATGCCCGCCAGGCTGAGCAGTGTGGGGCCAAAGTCGGTAAAGGTGACGAGTCTTTGAGAACGTGTACCGGGTTTTTCGTCCCAGAGGTGTTGCCAGGCTGGGGGTACATAGGCAATAAAGGCCGATCGGAAGCCAGTATCAAATGGAAACGCCTTGCCCCTGGGAAGGCAGCCGCCATGGTCGCTAAAGAAAAATATGATGGTATTGTCTAACAGCCCGCGCATCTTGAGGTCGTCGAGGAAGAGGCCCAACCAACGGTCGGCATCCTCTATACTTTCCAGGTGCAGCGCGTAGTCGGCCCGGATTTCCGGCAGGTTGGGAACATAGGGCGGCAAATCTTCCGCTTGCACAGTAATGCTACATGGCTGCCGCTCAGCCAGCGTGACGGTCGTCATGCGGCTCATGTGTGTACTTATATCGTTGAACATGGAGAAAAACGGCTTTTCTTCCCGTAATGGGCTGTTGTAAGTAGCCTTTGCTCCATTCTCGTCCCACACCTTTTTCAACAATTCCTTCTCTTTGCCCGGGGGTATGTTGTAGTCGGTTTTTCCCTGATTGGTGCGGTAGTAGTGGGTCATTAGGGCTGGAAAAAAATAGTCGTCGGGCACTTCCCTGCCCTCCCGGTGATAATCATTGCCGAAAGTAGTGGCATCCCTGCCGCTGATCAATGATGACCTGGCCGGAGAGCACTGCGGGCCGGTGGCAAATGCATTGTCAAAAACCACTCCCTGCCGCGCCAAAAAATCCAAATTGGGAGTTTTGATGATCGTGTTTCCATAGGCAGGGAAAAGATATGGGGAGGTATCTTCCACCGTGAGCCATAGCACATTGGGCATATTTTGCCCGGCAGACGTGCAGGCGGCGCTGATCAGGAGAGATAAGAAAACAATGTGTATCTTTTTCATCGCTATTCTTGAAAGGAGTAATCGAAAGAAACATCCGTCCGCTCGGCCCGGGCCAAATGTATGGTGAAGGATTGCCTATCGCTGTGCCCGACCCAAAAGCTGCTATTGATGGCGCTGCGGGGTGTCAATTGAATGTTTTGCGGAGGCACCAGTGACTGCAACTCCACAGTATACGATTTACTGCCGGCCGGCACTACCACTTTGCCTTTACCGCGCGTATCGCCAGGCTCGGCGCGGTCGTATTGGTTGTCGTAAGCCACAATGCCTTCGCCATTGATCAGCTCAATGCCCGTAAGCCTGTTTGCGGCAAACTCCGATGTATCGGGCACATGATTCACAAAGCTGCAATTCACGATGTTTACATTTTTCACCTTCTTCTCAGGGCTGCCAATGCGAATGCCCACACCCGGTGCTACAGGGCCGTTGTTGAAGGTCAGCTTTATGCGCAGGGTGTAGCTGGAAAAAATGGTTGTATTATGTCCCAGCACTTCGCATCCCACATCGATGGCATTGTCGAAATATGCCTGCACCAGGTAGTTTTCATTTCCTTTCAGGCGCAAACCTGAAAAATATTGAAAGGCGGGGTATCGATATACATGCACCATATTGATCAGATTGGAGTTGGCCCTGAGTTCCATGGCACATTCTGTAAAGCCTCTTATGATCAAATTGTCGTAGTGGCTGTCTGTCCAGTCTTTTTCTACCAATATTCCGTATTTCGACGATGGATCTGCCGCTGTAGGCTGCGCCATACCGGTAAGCCTGGAGTTGGTCACGATAAATTCCGGCCCGGTTTGCTTACCTACTGTGCCTCCATGTATCCCGATTTCGCGCGGATTCCAAATGTTCATGTTGTTCACGCGCACATATCCGCCGCCCTCTATCCTCAGTGCCACATCGGCCAGGCTGTTGGCATCGAGTGCAAAGCCTTCTACCACGCTACCACCAAATGGATATTCGGCGTGGAGCAGGCTCTTCATCGGTGCGCCGGCAATGATCTTAGCCCCGGGTCCCTGACCAACAATCGCCACATTTTGTTTTTTCCGTATATAGAGCGGTTCATTCACCACAAAATTGCCTATGGGAATCAGCAAAGCTGCGCCATTTTCCAGTTGCTCAAATGCACGCAGGAAAGCTTGTGTGCTATCCGTTTTGCCGTCGCCCACAGCGCCATAGTCCAGCGGATTGATCACGGTTGTGGATGTATTGCGCGCGGATACTGCATACACAGCACTGGATGCTACCATAGCGCCTGCCCCTACTGGCAGAGCCCTTTGAAAAAATGACCTTCTTTTCATCATTCATGCAGGTTTTGCCCGGATTCGTTTTCCAGTAAATGCTCTCCCAATCGCAGTGAGTGCCCTATGTCCGATAGTTTGTATAGCTGCATGCGCTCATCCGGGTGCTTATTGGGCTGATGCAGCGCAAGTACCAACTGCCCTTCAAAAGTTTTAAAAATCATTCCATGACCGCCATTTTCATAAAAAAGCGGCTCGGCCTGCTGTGTCCAGGGGCCGGCAAGCGTGTTGCTTTGCGAATCCGCTATACCGATGGCGTAACCATTGGTTCCGTTGGCCGACCAGATCATGAGCAGTTTTCCGCTTTTTGTCTTGTACAGAAAGCAGCCATCGGTGATGTAGGCGTTTTTATTTTTACCGCCGGCCACAATCCAGGGAGCTTCTGAGGCATGAAAGAGGGTCTCGACATTGCCGGCCGGGCCTGATAGATCGGACTTGAGCGGAACAAAATCAATAGTGCCATCTTCTATCTGAACCCACTCGTGGCAAAAGATCATGTAGGGCTTGCCATCTTCTACCCACAATGTGCCGTCGAGGGCCATCCAGTTTTCCGGAGTGTGCGCCTTATTATCAAAAGCCCTGAATGGGCCATCCGGGGCATCTGCTACTAAAATTTGTGTGCCTCTTTTGCGATACCGAGGCCAGTTGTCGGCAGGAGGTGTTGGTGGATCGGGCAAAGGAGTGTCTGCCGTAAATGTGACAAAGAGATAGTATTTTCCCTGATAGGCATGCATCTCCGGTGCCCAAACCATGCTTTTGGCCCAAAAATCTGAAGGCACTTCAAACACCGGGCTGGGCCCATGCCACATGTTCAGGTCTTTGCTCGTGTACACTTCTACACCATTGACAATGCTGTCATCGCGGTTTGCTATGGACGCGTACAAATAATATGTCTTCGTATTGGCATCTGCATAGATGAACGGATCGCGTACACGAATTTGGGAATGGTGAATGGAGTCGTGACTGATGGCCTGCGCAAGCCCTACAGAAGCCAAGCTTGCCAGTACCACTGTTACAAGCAAGCTACAGACATTAGAGAAAATCATCATTAATTTCATGTAAACTGCTTCGGCACACGGCATCATGGATTTCTTCCTGCTTTCTCTGTTAAACCATATTTTTCTATAGGAATAAATCCCATTTTCAGTGCAGGGGAATCTTCTTCCAAACCAAAATTACCCTGATCGATATTTAAGAATTGTGGATCGGCGTGCAGGTTATCGGCAGCGTTGAACAGATTATTGATCTCCTCGACCCGCTCTTGGCCAAATGCCTCGTCGTCGGAAACGAAAAATAGATTGTTGGTAATGATGCACTGCTCCAACTCCCCTTTCATGAAGATCTGCTCGGGCAGCATCCATTTATTCATCGTCGGCTCGTAGAGTTGCCGGTTGTTTACAATGATGTTTCGACGGATGTTGCTGCCCCACTTTGGCCCGGCAGTGAGCATGAGGTTGCTGCGTACTGCGCTGTTCACCATTATATTGTTCTCCACGGTGTTCACCCATTTGCTCACTATGTTGGCACCGTTCACGTTCCACACCACATTGTTTCGCATGGTGCAAAACCAGGTATCGTTGTCGAAGCGAAGGCCACCGGCACTGCTGAAAGAGGGCATGTCGTGAATGTAGTTGTTTTGAAGAATGTTGCCTGTACCAACACCAGACAGATAAATGGCGTTGCCATCGCCCAGCCGCTCTACCACGTGATGTATTTCGTTGTGTTCCAGCATATTGTCGCGCGTGCTGATGTATCCTATTTTTTCATACCATTCATCCACTTCTTGCGGTATTTCGTCCCAGTGCATGTAGGATAGGCCATTGCCGGGAAAATCACTTTTTCCACGTCCAAAAAAGCCGGCACGACCACCCACCAAAGCAATACCGTTGTAGGGCAAGTCATGAATGAGGTTGTTGGCAATGCGATTGGTGGAGGATTGGCAAACCATGATGCCCGGCTGCAGCCACCACAGCTCGGCGCAGTGATGAATGTGATTGCCATACACATGATTGCTGTGCAGCTCGTCACGTGTGCCCGGCGCCAGGCCAATGAGGCTTACGGCCGCGCCACCCAGGTGACTGAACTCATTATGGTGGATGCGGTTGTTCCACCCGGCCACATCCAGTCGCACGCCGTCGCCACCACCATGCTCAAACAAGCAGTTGCTCACCTCAATGCCCCGCGCTCCCTTTACTTTGATAAATGCCCACTGCCCATCGGCCACACCCCAGTCATGTTGCACACCTATCCTACCTCCAGCCCACGTCATGCGAGTGGTGTGTTGCATGCTGAGTCCTGTTATCTTGATATCGCTAATCAAGTCATTGTTCTCAAAATCGCCCTCCAGGCTGAAGAGCTGATCGAGGACTGGCAGTTCGATGTGTTTTGGAGCCTCGTCGGCAGGTGCCACCAGGTATATGCGCGACGACTCCGCATCGAAATACCACTCGCCGGGTTCATCCAGAAATTCTGGAGCGTTTTCCAGACGGTAAAAAAGTTCGATTTGCGTCCAGGTGGGCGGCGTGGTGAGGGCGTAGGTACCCGGCACGTAGGTTTCCAGTCTGCGACTTTGGCGATCCACATGCTTCACTGGCAAATAGTTGGCTACCCAATCGGCCCTGGGCAAAATGAAAATTTCTGTATTGGCAAAATCCTGTACGTGGTCTATCTGCCCGGGCAGGAAAAACATGGTGCTGGGAGTGGGGATGCTTTCTCCTTGACCAGCCGTATCACTACCGCCTTCTGTAGGTTGCAAATCGCCCGAAACTGTTTTTAATGGCGCAGAAGCCGCCCGTGGCAACAGCCCATCGGGTCCGTACAGGGTAAGCACATTGGCGTATTTTCCGGTTTCAGCCATATAAACTTTTGCGGGCCTGTCTTTCGATGGCCTCGGGTGCTTTACCAGCTTCCACTGATCGAGCGCTATGGCACCCGAAAGTGTCACCTGCTCGCTCTGATAAGGCTCTATGCGTATACCCGAGTGATGCGACTTGAGCTCTATGGCCGACTGAAGACGGTACAGCCCCTGCCTCAGATAAACGGTAGACTGTGATCGAGCAGCCCAATCTGCTGCCTTCTGTATGGTTTGAAAAGGGGCCTCTTCGGTGCCAGGGTTGGCGTCATCTCCTTTTGGCGAAACATAAAAGGGTTGTGCCATTAAGGCCTTTGCGAGGCACAAACTGAGCGCTATTATACAATAAATCTTCATCATCTTTTATTCCTTCTGCTGTTCTACCATTATCCCAGTGGCCTTCACCAGAGTATAGGCATCCAGACGGTCATCTCACTGATCCCCCTGTTACTCCAGGCATAATAGGGTATAAATTGAACATCCAACTCCTTCCAATCCGATTTATTTAAGGGAGCATAGAGGGAATTACTTTTAAACTGTCTTTTTTTCACTGTTCCATTCAAAGTAGTCAAACCACCCAAGAGATTTTCTTTGTAAACGGGTTTTAAATTAATTGCTGATGGTATATATATATCGAGAATTTCATCTTCATCTGACAGATCGGGAGATTCTAAACAATACACCACCGGACCTCTTTTTATGGCTATTTGATTCCTGATCTCTTCAACCTTTTCATGACCTTCTACCAGCGTTGGTGGCATGTCCATAACAAGTTCTATTGCGTCACCTTTTTTCCAAACTCTTTTTAAATGCGCAGTTCTTCCACTGCTCAGTTGCACTTCCTGATGCTTACCATTTATTTTAATGCTGTACTTGTTGCACCATTCCGGAATACGCATCATCACTGAAAACGCCTGCTCTTTGCACTCATCAACAACAATCTTTACATCTCCATCCCAGGGGTAGTTGCTTTCCTGCGACAGCTTAAGCGTTGCGCCGTCGAGCATGGTTGTTTCAAGCCTGTTTCCACCATATAAATTTACCCAAATAGCATCGTCAGATAAGCTATATGCCCAGGCCGAAGATTTCGCTATTGTTCGCACAATGTTTGGTGGGCAGCAAAAACAGTCGAGGTATGGCTGTCGGGTTTCTGTGTCCCATTGCAAGGCTTTATCGCCTTCTGTTCTTCGCAGAGGATTGGTATAAAAGAAACTTTTACCATCAATAGATATTCCGGAAAGTGCACTGTTATACAGTACCAGTTCCATTATGTCGGTATACTTACTGTTTCCCGTAAGACTCAACATGCGATAATTGAACATGGCATTGGAGATGTTAGCGCATGTTTCATTATATGCCGTTTTGTTGGGCAAAACGTATTCATGATAAAAAGCTTCATGCACAAAGTCTTTGTTGGATGATGCCGAATGATGAACCTGACCCACTGCGCCGGTTACATACATCTTGTAGTTTACCACATTATCCCAAATTCTGTGCAGGGCATCCATCAATGCTTTTTCGCCTGTTTCGGCATATACGTCGGCAGCACCAGCATACAGATACATAGCCGTAACGGCGTGGCCAACCGCCTCATCTTCTTCCCTTAGCGGCGTTCTGTCCTGATTTTGATCGCCCAAGTCTTGTATGTGAATGCTGGGGTGCTCTATGGCCTTAGCCGCTCCCCTGTTGTTGATGAAGATTTCTGCAAGTGCTAGATATCTTTTGTCTTTTGTGGTTCTGTACAGCTCTACCAATCCCATAATGTGTGACGGGTTCCAGCCAAAATGAATCAAATCGTCGGGTGTTGGATTGAATGTTTCATAAAGGTAGTCTGCCAGATTTGTTGCAATATCAAGCATAGATGTTTTTCCCGTCACGCGATGATGAATGCAAGCGGTGGTAAACAAATGACCAAAATTATACATTTCGTGATTGCGCTTTTCAGAGAAACGCTCCTTCTTTCTCAGCATTACCGGCGTAGAGAGATAACCATCTTCAGCTTGTGCTTTGGCGATCACTGCAATCACTTCATCAAGTCGACTGATGATGCTAGAATCTTTGTTGATGGCATACACGTACAGTGAGGCCTCTATCCATTTGTAAAAGTCTCCATCATGCCATGCTGTACCTTTACATATTCCTTCCTCTAATCCGGCAGCTATCTTGAAGTTCTGATATGCATGACCAATATCAGGACTGCTCAGCACATTCCACATGTACGGTACCATCTCCTGCTCACATACCTCGAACTTATCTGCCCAAAAGCCTTCAGTCCATCTACAGTCTCCGATGTTAATGCTCTTCAACTTCACATGCGGACTGTTCTGATTGAGTGTTATAGCCTTTTCTTGTGCAGGTAGAGGTAAGGAAAAAATACAAAGCGCAAGTAGCGTAACAATTATCTTATACATCATTGAGTATTTTATTTGTTTATTGGCCAACTCCATTGATTATCACCGGCATTATCATCCCAGGGGCTTTGAGGTAATGATGAGAACCATTGCATTGCACTCGCTGCCATCAACTTTGCTCTTTCCGGATCCAAACGAGAAAGTTCACTAAGCTCAGATGGATCCGCTACTACGTTGTACAGTTCCATACGGCTTCCATCAGGATTCACTAATATTTTATAATCACCTTTTCTCATGGCAATCATAGGACTGCGGTGGATGATATGGCCGCTTATAGCATATCGCCATTCCCAATACAGCTCTTGTGTTCTCTTTCTATTGCTGCCAAGCCATACATCACTCATGTTTTCACCATCTACCTCCAGACTGTCAGGCAAGGTTTGGCCTATCAAACTGGCAATGGTTGGCAAAAAATCAACACCATTGATCACGGAGGAATCATTGACATTATCTGCCTCAATTTTACCGGGCCATTTCAAGATAAAGGGCACGCGAATACCGCCTTCATAAATGCTCCTTTTTCTACCACGAAAAGGGCCGGCACTGCCTACGCCACTGTGCCGAGAATTATTGATCTGATAATCTTCCGGGCCATTGTCGCTGGAAAAGATGATCAATGTGTTTTTATCTAAACCTTTCTGTTTTAGCCTTTCCAGGAATAAGCCGATTTGCTTATCCATCTCAAGCAACGCAGCAAAATAGACCTGCTCTACGCCTGAGTAATTCACACCTGGTATAGGCTGGTTCCATCGGGATTGTTCTGTCACTCTGTCCATTTGCTCCTGCGAAGGATTGAGCGTGGCGTGCATATCGGTGAGCCATACATTGGCATAAAAGGGCTGGCCACCTACCCCATCAATGAATTGTAATGCGGCGTCAAAAATATCTTTCGTACTTGAAGGTCTTAACGCATAATTCCAAATATCAAGCGGACCTTCGTCAGCTACGTTGGATGCATCGTCGGTGCGATAATAGTCGATGCCGTAAGCCGTAGGTGGTATATTTCCCAGGTGCCACTTGCCGAGGTGGGCAGTGGCATAGCCGGCACTCTTCAGCATATCTGTAAGGGTAAACACGGCAGGGTCCAACGCATTGGGCATTTCGCGTCGTTCATTTATCTTCTTTGTTGCCAGATGACCAAAGATGCGATTGCGCGCAGGATATTGCCCGGTCATGATGCCGGCGCGGCTGGGTGAGCATACGGAACCGGCCACATAAAATTGTGTAAACAAAGTGCCCTCATCGGCAAGCTTGTCAAGCTCGGGGGTCTCTATTCTGTCGTTTCCATAGCAGCTAAGGTCGCCCCAACCCAAATCGTCGGCAAAGATAAATATGATGTTTGGATTTTTATTTTGCTGTGCTGCAGAGGGGGTAATCGATAAAAAAGCAAGAAATAAGGTTAAAAAAACAAGCAACTCACCGCGATCTTTCCTCATAGTTCTTTTGGTAAAAGTGCATAATTGGGTTGATAGCTTCTGTCAATAAACAAACATATCTTTGGGTAGGAAGCACTTCCCGATTCAGATAAAATACGCTCATAAAATACAGCCATTGCTGTATTTTATGAGCGCTTAATGTTTACTCTCCCTCTACCTCATTGGCCAGGGGATTTCTGGCTGTTTCATTTTCGGGATACACCCAAA
Organism: uncultured Roseivirgaceae bacterium; assembly: GCA_964596645.1. Classification (GTDB taxonomy): domain Bacteria; phylum Bacteroidota; class Bacteroidia; order Cytophagales; family Cyclobacteriaceae; genus CAVQEK01. The sequence goes on along the minus strand of CAZQVB010000010.1, from coordinate 86,806 downwards.
CTAAGGTTGGATCGTCATAAGGTATGGCACTTTGCCCGGTACGATCGCCGGGCGGCACATCCAGCTTATTGGCCTGGAGGAATAGAAGCCTGCTCCCTTGCTCAAAAGCCATTTCTTTAAGGTATTCGTTTTCGATATCCCGCAGCGTCAACGAAGAAAGTGCGGGAAGGCCTGCCCTATCTCTTAGGGTATTTATATCTTCTAATGCCTGTGCCGAGTTACTCGCCAGCAACATATTGGCACGCATAAGATACAATTCGGCTGATCTCAGTAGTACAAAATTAGATGTATGAGGCTGAAACTTGGTCATCCAAACATAATAATCCCTGTCGTACAAATCTGGATATGTGGGATCACTACCAGCTTTTATTCTAGTCGCCCATTGCTGGTACCGGAGGTCATTTTGGGCAAAAGTAGAGTCATTCCAACCGATCTGATCTAAAATGGTCTGACTAAAAGCAAAATTGCGACTTTGATTGTTGGTCAGTTTACTAAAGTGACGTTCATAACGGGGTGTTCTCCAGGCGTTTCTAAAATAGTATGTGGTGTAGAAAATGGTTTCGGATACCTTCTGTCCTAACCCTATTTTGTTGAAGATAGACGCCAGCTCGCTACCAGGAACCAGCGGATAACGGTCTGAAGAAATCAGATCGTTGATGAGTGGAAGGGCCTCATCCCAGTATTCCGAGCCCATGATATAATACACCTTAGCAAGCAGCATTTGAGCAGCTCCTTTTTTGGCCCTGTCCATATAATCTGGCGGCATAGAATTGTCAAACTCCGCAGGTAATAATTCTATGGCTTTTTTGAGATCCTCGATGATTTGATTGTAAACGACACGGTTTACAGATCGCGCTTTATAATCTGTTGCGCCTTTAGAAACATCGGTTCTCATAATAATACCAGGTGCATCAGGTGCAGCGCTAAAAGGTGGTGCAAAAATGAGCGACATCTGGAGATGGTTGTATGCCCGAAGAAAATAACACTCACCAAGCATATGAGGAACCATATTTTTATATGAATCTTCAAACGGCTCCGGATTTTCTTCATACCAATTGATGACACGGTTGGCACTTTGCAGAGAAACAAATGAACCATCGATTGGATACGACATTACAATAATGCTCTGATCGTCGGCGGTATGATCACGATTGTATACTTCATCGTATCGTGCGTTGTTGGAAAAAGGTACACGCACTGCCACGTCAGAAAGCACGGTACGATTGATGGAGTAATCAATCACGCCATAATCCCCAGGTGATTTCAGATTGAAATAAGCACTTCTCGTAAAATCATCGAAAATTTGATTATTGTCAAAATCAGTCGTTACCTGGTTCACACTCAGAGGGGTTTCCTCCAGCCATTCTTCAGGACTACAGCTCAGAAATAAGCTGGCCGTTACTATCAATGTATAAAATATATTGAATTTCATCTTCATGGAATTTAGGTTTAAAAGGTAAGATTGACACCGAAATTGGCTGAGAAAACCTGGAAATACGGCACGCCATTGATGATGCCCTGACCAATGTTTCGCGACTGGGCATCTCCTGAAGTATTGACCACCTCCGGGTCATAAGCTTTAAAGCCAGTGATGGTACCGACATTATTCAAATTGGCATATACGCGAATACCTTTCATAAATGCCTTACCGGCTATTTCGGAAGGCAGGTCATACGATACGCTGATCGTACGGATTCGCATGAAATCTCCCTTTTCCAAATAATTGGTGCTTTCATCAGAGATCACCTGAGCATTGGCGTTAGGGTCGATGGGGTTCAGCTCCAGGTTATTCCAGGATAGTACCGGATATAGAGCATCGGTATTGGAGGGAGACCATGCATCATCCAGCAATCCTTTTCTGTATACACTTCTTCCCAGTCCCACTCTTCTTAGACTATTGTCATTGTCATATAAGTAGTGCCCTCCCTGAAAGGTCAGGAGCACGCTCAACGATAAGCCTTTATAGGAGAATGTGTTGGTAAGACCACCAAACCAGGTTGGCAAGCCTGTTTTACCATACTGAATCACTCTATTGTCATTGGTCACAGAACCAATTGGCCGTACATTCTCGCCAGTATATTCGTATACCTGATCTTGCGCAAGTTCTTGATTGATCTCTTTGATCAGCGGATTGCCAAATTCATCGTATCCGCCAAAAGTTGGTAGAAAGTAAGTGCCCATTGGCTCACCTATTTGCACCGTGGTCTTGTTGCCAAAGGACAATTGGGTTGGGTTGCCATCAAAACCAGGATAAAGTTCGAGAACCTTGTTCTTGTTGGTCGTAAAATTGAAATTCGTAGTCCATTGGAACTGTCCGCTATTTACATTAATGGACTGAAGCTCGAATTCCATCCCCTGGTTTTGAATCTTTCCCACATTGGCCAGTGCGGTGACGTTGATATTATTGGTGGCGTAGATGCCTATAGAAGCCGCTGTTGGAAAGTTCATTAACAAATTGGAAGTGATGGTTCGATAGTATCCAATAGAACCAGAGAGCCGGTTATTGAACAAGCCAAACTCGAAGGCGGCATCAAATGTCGACGACTTTTCCCACTGAATTGACCTGGATCCGACATTTTCCTGTGTAGCAGCATTTGGTATATTGGGGTAGTTTGGCCACAACACAAAACCATCTAAGTAAAGGAATCGACCAATATTGGCATTTCCTGTCACACCATAGCTCGTTCTCAATTTCAGTAACTCCAACCAGTTGTAACTGTCCATAAATTGCTCATCGCTCATTACCCAGCCTGCCGATATAGAGGGGAACCAGCTAAAGCGATCATCGGGTGTAAAGTTGGAACTTCCATCTCGCCGAAGGGTAGCTTGCAATAGGTATTTCTCTTGAAAATCATAGTTGAAACGAGAGAAGTAAGAGAAAAAACGTTGATCGCCGCCATAGAAATGGTTGATCTGGAGAAACTGATTAGGATCTCTGATGAAGGCACCAAACTCATCCTCCCTTTGTACAGAGGAAGCACCTTCCATTTCAAAAACATGTGTTTCCCCTTTATCCAGCAAGGCCTCCACGCCCACCAGAAGAGATATGGCATGTTGATCGGCTATATTGGTTTGGTATGTGGCCGTAGCGTTTGTATTCCACGATATGGGTTGTTGGGTGGTGTATGTGAAGCGCGACACCCCATTTTCCCAAATATAATCCAACAATTCCCTTTCAGGATTTCCCCGATCTGCTTCTAATAGTTCTTCATTTCTGAGCCGACCTGAGGTGAAAATGTCTTCGCGACGATTTAAAATGTTCATACCGTACTCTGCATGAAGGGTAAGGCCTTTTAGAGGCTTTAAATCCATGAACACAGTTCCGATGTTGCGCAACTCACGAATGTCATCTTGCGAATTATCCCGATCGGCACTATACGTAAGATTATTCCCTGATAGCGGATCGAATGGCGCCCCATTGTCAGGCCATTGCTGAGGATATATGGGCAGCGCACTGCTATATAAAGTTCCATACTTGGCATGAGCGCCATAATTCAGATATCGATCTTCATAGTTGGGAGAATTGGCCAGGGTGGCAATCCTCTGCTCGTCTTGATGCACTATGGAATACCTCACACCTAAATTGAGATACTCTACCGGTCTGTAATCGAAATTGATACGACCCACAAAACGCTTATATCGCTCATTGATAATATTGCCTGTCTGGTCTCTGTACTGAGCCGATATAAAGAAGTTTGTCCTTTCGCTGGAGTTGGCTGCAGAAAATGAATATGCGTCAATACGTCCATTTCTCGAATATAAATCTACCCAGTCTGTGGTCGGTTGATTGTACATATCGAGGTCTACAAACCGCTGCTGATGTCTCGGGTCTTCGAGATCCAGTTCCTTTTCGAATCGTACGCCACCCAGGCCTCCATTTTCTCTCCCGGTCTGTACGATAGCCCTCCACTCATCAGCATCCGCCAGTTCCACCTGGTTTATAGGCTGCGTAAAGCCATGTTCATAACCGAAGGTAAGGGTACCTCCTTTTGATTTAGACCCGGTTTTGGTTGTAATCAAGATAACACCGTTGGCTCCCCTGGAACCGTAAATGGATGTAGCCGCAGCATCTTTTAATACTGATACGCTCTCAATATCGGTAGGGTTAATGTAATCCAACGGGTTGGTACCACCACTGGCTACGGGCAATCCATCCACCAAAATCAGTGGCTCTGCGGAAGTGTTGATGGATCCTGTTCCTCTTATCAAAATCCTGACAGCTGCATTAGGCGCTCCACTGGAAGAACTCATCTGCAGGCCAGGTGCTGCACCTTGTAGTGCCTGAGTAAAACTTGTGGTAGTGGTTTTGCTGATCTCGTCTGCCCCAATAGTAGAAATGGCGCTTACTACTTCACGTTTCTGCTGTGTGCCGTATCCCACCACCACTATTTCGTCCAGTGCGGTGATGTCTTCCGTCATTCTCATGTCGATGACAGAATTATCACCGACCAGCACCTCTTCCTGTATGTAGCCCACCGAACTAAATACTAAAATGGCTTCTCTGTCTGGCACTTCTATGCTGTAGTTGCCATCGATGTCGGTAATGGTACCGTTGGCCGTACCTTTCACGATCACGTTTACACCGGGCAGGTCCGAATCGTCGTCGGAAGAAACCACGCGGCCTGTCACTTTTATACCGTCAATGATGATTTCCAGTGGTTTGTCGCTGTCGCTCTTACTTTTTGAGATGTAGATGTTGTTGTTCACTTGCCGGAACTTCAATCCCGATCGCTTAGAAATTTCCATCAGGATCTCAGCCACAGTCACTTGATTGTAACTGCCGGTAAACAGCAACTCACTATTGAGGTCTTCTTTGCGATAGGAGAAGCTGTAATCGGTCATGGCCTCGATGTTGGCAAGGACCTCAAACAGGTTGGCATTATTCACTTCCAACTTCACAGAAGCCTCCTTCACGCTTTTGATGGGCTGTGCGGCGAAGGCTTGAGAAAATAATAAAAGTGTGAGAAAACAGCCTGCCACTATGGTGAAATGTCTGGGGCCAGGCCTCTTGTAGCGTTTCTTTAGTAATTCTTTCATTTTCATAATTTGAGGTTTAATAATGGATAAAGATTGATTTCTTCAGTTTGATGAATTTTTGTAGATCATAGGCATTAGGGGTAAAGTCTGACAGTGTCGCCGTCTATTGTATATTGGAAATGATGCACGAATGATATGCCCTTGAGCACTTCATCCAGCGATTCGTTTTGATTGGTACCTGTATATCTAAATTTCTCCTGTGCGCTTATAGTGTTGATAATGTCCACACCATACCAGCTTTCCAGCTTGTTGATGATCTCCGGCAGCGTATTTTCCTTGAATACCAAAATTCCATCTTTCCAGCCCATCTGGTCGAGATAGTTGAAGTTGTAGACTTCGGTACTGCCATTGGAGGCCACCCGTACCGCTTCGCCCGGAAGCAATTGCACGGGAGCAGCCTTTTGTGTTTGCACCTGTACAATGCCGGTCGCCAAAGCCACATCTACTTTGCCGTCGGTAGAAGAAGCCACGGAAAAGCTCGTGCCCAGGGCAGTAGTGCGCACACCATAACTTTCCACTACAAATTGGCAGGTAGTATCACGCACTACCTCAAAAAATGCCTCGCCCTGCAGTGTTACATGCCTTGTCTTAAGGTCAGCCCGGTAAGTGTAGGAAATATTACTCTCTGAATTGAGGATAACCTTGGTGCCGTCGGGAAGGTATGTAATGAGTTTTTGGCCTTTTGGGCTCTGCTTCACAAAAGCCTTCATGGGTTGTGCAATGTCTGCCCCACGGTGGCCTACTTCATAGTAAGCAATCACTGAAAAAGAAAGTACAAATAGAATGACGGCAGCCACACGGTAAAAACCAATACCCGGACCTCGCTTAATAGCGCGACTGCTGGACTTTAGCGGCCTGATTGCCTCAGTGCCTGCTCCGCCGAGGTAGCCCATATTTTCCATATGGTTTTGCAACTCTTGGTAAACATTGGCCATGGCACGGCCCGTAGTGCGCTGCTCTATTTGCGCAAATAAGGAAGACTTATCCCCGGGCTGAAGGGTGTTTTTATTAAACCGCAACTGCAGCAAGGCCATTTGGGCTTCCATAATGGCTTGCCGGTGTGCTGCGCTTCGTTTCATGGTTTGCTCCCAAAAGTCGCGGTGTGTGTCTTCTCCATGCAGCGCCCAGCCAATGAAGCTCTCATTGGTGAGTAGCCATTCTACATTGGTATAGGATTGATCTTGTGTATGGTGCATGGGCAAAATTCGTGATGTACACTATAGAGTAGCTGTAGCGATCGATCTTCCCAATCGATGTAAAAAAAATGTATTTGTGAAGAAGGTAGTGAATGGCTCTACTTGAACCCCTCAACTCATTAGGAGAGCAAATAGCTTTTGATTCGCTGTATGGCGCCGGAGAGCAACTTGTACATCGAATTTTTATTCAGGTTCATCAGCGCTGAGATTTCCTCATAGCTCAGGTTTTCATAGTAGCGCAGAAAAAGTATCTCCTTCTGCCGGACAGTAAGCATTTCAATGGCGGCATTGAGTTGGCGATGGCGGTACACTTGTGCCTCATCTCCTACTATTTTCGTTTCTACCGACAATTCAAAATCGGTTATCTTGCCTATTTGCTCCCTTTTCTGCAGGGCCGTGCTTTTTTTTATGAGGTCGCGTTTGAGCACTGTGAGCAGGTAATGCTTTACCGAGCTTTTGATGATGATCGATTCCCTTTTCTCCCACACTAACTGAAAAAGATCCTGGATACTGTCTTTTACAATTTCCTGATCGGGGCATATCCGCAGGCCATAGTTGTATAGTATATCCGTGAAAGTCATGTAAAAAATGCGAAACGACTGATGGTCGCCAGACTGCACCGACAGCCACAGCTCCAATTGAGCCTGTGCTTTAGTTGGGGAAATATTGTTGTCAGGCATTTCCATGAGCCGTGTTTTTGAGACCAAAGTATGCACGCCGGTTCATATTTCCTCCAGTTCAAAGTCAAAAATACGCCCTGCCATTTTCAGGGCTGCCCGCTGATGGCCTGCCAGCACTACGTAATGATGCGAGGCCACGTTATCGACAAAGTTCTGTCCGTCTCTCACCCGGATAATCCCACCGTTCAGGCAGTCGGAATCTTCATATTGTACATAGCCGGTAAGCTGGGCCTCGCTCAGGGAAAGCTTCTGCAGATAGGGCTGAAACTTGGCCAGGGTAATGGGCCCCGGAGGCATGGTGGCGTCGATCATGGTGGCATTGTCGTCTACCATGGCCAGCACTCGTTTTTTCAGCGACCAACGATCGGAAAATTTCTCCGGCAACAATCCGAAGTAGCCACAGTGCGCTGCCAATATGTGATTGGCGGGTTCTTCTACAGGTGGAAAGTGCGGGATGCGTTCGTGCGCCAGTGCCGCCTGCCCCATAATGAAGGGGTAGAGATTGGTCATGAAAAATGGTGTACGCAGCACTTTGTCTGCAAGCATTTCGGTGATCATGACCATGATGTCGGCCTCACAGCCCCACACCAGATTTTTCTCCTGATACAGCAGGTTCCAGGCCAGGCAGGGCGTGGTATCGCAGTGGTGCGATTCGTTGAGGCAATTGAGGCCCATAGCCAGTATGGAGGGATCATCGGCATAGTCAATTTTGAGTTCCATATAAAGCTTCACGGCACTGAGCAGTGGCCGGCCGCCTATGCTTTTGTGCCTGGAGGGCCATCGGTCTATCACCTCTTGCGCGGCCTGATCAGAAATGCGGGAAGCTCTTACTCCAAGATCCTTAAAGCTGCGCTTTTCTACGGAAAGACCATACTTCTGAAACATGGTACTGGCCGCTTCGCCATTGAGCCAGTAGAATCGCTTAAAATACTCCGATTGCTTGCCGGATGGCCCGGCGGGATCGTCCTGATAAACTACAAATTTGCTACTGGCCAGTTGCTTTTTCAGCACGAGGGCGCGGCAGGCCATCTTGGTGTCGTCGAGGCTGGGAGGGCAAATGGTGTGCACATCGTTCAGGCGTAAATAGTTCACCAGCTCCCAGTCCCACATATTTACCGTGCCAAAGGCCGAAGTGATTACCAGGATTGGCTGTGTTATATTCTGCAAATCGGCCACACGACCGTATGCTTCTCCAAGCATCTGTGGAAAAATGACGGCATCAGCCTCAGGCAGTAGAGCACCAAGCGGTTGAGAGGGCAGAAAATTCGCTTCATCGCCCAGCAAATCTTTACAAATGGCCAGGTGCTTGTCGAAGTTTATGTCGTAGCCGGGATCAAAATAAACAGGTATCAGGTTCGCTTTCATAGTCTTTGAAATATTACTTCCTTTTCACAGCACAGTCGTTGGCAGCAGGTAATCATGTTGGCTCCAGGCCTAGAATGCGCCTGTTGCGTTGATGATCGGTTTTACTACCCGCAAAATCATCGAAGCGATATTCTGTAGCCTCTATGATGAGATTTTTTATAAATGGCGCGGCTTCGCGGGCACCCTGGGCGGGGCTTTTCACGCATCCCTCCCACTCCAGTATGGCCCAGCCATCGTAGTCTTTTTCGGTAAGCATTGAAAAAATACTCTTGAAGTCGACCTGGCCATCGCCAATGGATCGGAAGCGCCCCGGGCGGTACTGCCAATCTTTATAGCCGCCGTACACGCCCATGCGACCATTGGGCCTAAACTCAGCGTCCTTCACATGGAAAGCCCGTATTTTTTCACCATATATTTCTATAAACCCGAGGTAGTCGAGCTGTTGCAGCAGAAAGTGGCTGGCATCGTAAGTGATACAAGCGGCCGGACTGTGGTGGGTGGCTTCCAAAAAGGCTTCGTAAGTAGCACCGTCGAACACGTCTGAGCCGGGGTGCAGTTCAAAACCAAACGTTATTCCATGGTCGGTGGCATAGTCGAGTACCGGCTGCCATCGTGTTGCCAATTCCTCAAAAGCCGCATCGATGATTCCTTCCGGCCGCTGCGGCCATGGGTACACCATATGCCAGGCCAGTGCCCCCGACAGCACCGATATGTTGCGTGTGCCCATATGCACAGAGGCATCGATGGTTTTCTTCAGCTGCTCCTGTGCCCATACAGTGCGCTCGCGCGCGTTGAGCCCGGAGGGATAGAAAGGTTGGAACATCTCTGCATATGCCTCATTCATCGCCATCACCTGGCCCTGCAGGTAAGAGGCCAGCTCAATCACCTCCAGCCCATGCCCCAGCACGTTGCCCCGGTATTCGTCGCAGTAATCTTTTGAGGCAGCGGCCTGATCCAGGTCGATGGCCCGAGCATCCCAGGTGGGCACTTGTATGCCTTTATAACCAAGAGATGCCACCCACCCACAGAGGCCATCCAAGGTGTTGAAAGGCGCTTTGTCGCGGAGGAACTGCGCTAAGAATATGCCTGGGCCTTTTATGGTTTTCATCATTTTGTGATTTGCGGTGTATTAATCCACGGGAACTTGAACCCATTTTAAATGATCGGCTGATTCGGCCACGGCATCCAGCACTTGCTGGCAGCGATGGCCATCATAAAAATTGGCCGACACCTGCTGCCCGGAAGCCACGGCCTGGAGGAAATCACCTATTTGGTGTATGAAGGTATGCTCCCAGCCAATGATATGGCCGGGTGGCCACCACCTATCGATGAACGGATGCGAAGCTTCTGTGACCATGATGGTGCGAAAACCCTGCAAGTGATCATCATCATGCCGCGAATAATACTGAAGTTCGTTAAGCCGCTCCAGATTGAACGTAAGGCTGCCTTCGCTGCCGAAAATTTCCAGCCGTAGAAAGTTTTTGCGGCCGGTAGCAAACCGCGTGGCGAGGAAATTGCCCAAGGCTCCATTTTCAAATTCAGCAAGGAAATTCATAGAGTCGTCGGCGGTAACTGTGCCTGCGCTGCCATCGGCTTTTTTCCTTTTTTCAATAAAAATCTTATCGTGTCCGCATACCTGTGTGATATCGCCGACTAAAAAGCGGGCAAGGTCTACCGTATGCGCGTTCATATCGCCGTGGGCGCCAGAGCCCGCAGCTGCCTTGTCGTGGCGCCAAACGTAGGGAAATGAAGGATCGACCAGCCAATCCTGATAATAAACAGCATTGAAGTGATGTATGCGGCCAAGCTTACCTTCGGCAATCATGTTGTGCGCCAGTGCAATGGCCGGCACACGCCGGTAATTGAAAGCCGACATGTGCACCACATTGCTGGCTTTGGCCGCATCACACATCGCTTTTGCTTCGGCGGCAGACATAGCCAGGGGCTTTTCGCAAATCACATGCTTGCCAGCCCGTGCAGCCGCAATGGCCACCGGCGCATGCCATTGGTTGGGTGTACAAATGTCTACCACATCGATGTCGGTATTTTGTATCACTTTTTCCCAGGAGGTTTCGAAATGCTGCCAGCCCAACCGCCTGGCAAAAGACTGCCCGGCAGTAGGATCAATATCGCAGGCAGTGTGCAATACGGGTGCAAAGGGAAGATCGTAGAAGCGAGCGACATCGCTCCAGGCATTGCTGTGCGCCCTGCCCATGAACTGGCCGCCAATGATGGCTATGTTGAGTGTTTTGGTCATATCGCTGTGCATTTATTGCCGGTCAGACTGTCGTCCGACCTGGTACGGGCCTAACTGTCGTCTGACCCTGACTGTGTTGTTCTGCGCTCTATTTGATCACTTTTGCCCAGGCCAAGTCAAATTCTTCCAGGCCCTGTACGGTCTGCGGATGTGCGAATAACCCATAGAATATGTCGTCGGGAATAGAAATGACGTCAACGCCTGCACGCATGCAGTCCAGTGCGTCTTTTCGGGTTTTAATACTGGCCGCCAATATCTGTGAGCGAAAGCCATAGTGCTTTTTTATGGCCATGGTGTCTTCTATCAAAGCCTTCACATCTCCCCCGATCTTATCCAGACGACTCAGTACAATGCTCACCAGAAAGGCATTGGTCTTCATGGCCAGAAGTGCCTGATCCGGTGAAAAGACCATGGTCACATTGGTTTTGATGCCACTTTCTTCCAGTGCTTTCCCTGCTTTGAGGCCTTCCACAGTCAGCGGCACTTTCACATTGATATTCGGTGCTATAGAGGCTATTTTTTTTGCTTCGTGCACTATCCCGGCAGCATCGGCTGCCACGGCCTCAGCACTTACCGGGCCGTCCACTATTTTGGCAATCTCTGCCACCACGTCGGTAAAGCGTCTTCCCGATTGTAATATCTTACTGGGATTGGTCGTGACCCCATCAAGAAGACCGGTGTCATTGGCTTTTCTGATGGCTTCCACGTCGGCTGTGTCTAAGAATATTTTCATTTTTGAGTTTTTAGATTCGTTTTGCGATTGGGGTTTCTGTTTTAGTCATTCGACAGCTTGGGTCACACTTTGGCTGCAATCATTTCTTTTAGGGTATGGAGATGGATCAGCACGGGGTTGTCGCCCAGCTCAGGCACCACGGCATCGGCTTCGGAAAAGTCTTCTTCGGCTGAGTAATCGTTGGTGGTGATGATGCAATGAAAACCGGCAGCTTTGGCCGCCAACAGGCCATTGCGGCTGTCTTCTACCACAACACATTGTGCTGGTTTCAGTGCCATATTCCAAGCACACAACTTATAGATGGCGGGGTCTGGCTTTTTGTTGGCCACCACATCGCCGGCAAAAATGCTGAAGTGCTTTTTGCGGTGCTCGCCAAGAAGCACTTCCACTATACGGGTGACGGCCTGCTCGTTGGAAGTAGAACAAACGGCCAGTTTAATACCATCACTGATGGCCTCATCGACCAGGCGGGCAATACCTGGGCGCAGTGGCAGCGCTCCTGTTTCAATCAATTGCATAAAACGCTGCGTCTTTAGCGTATGAAGCTCTTTTACGAATTCGTCTTTGCTGCTTGTCCTTTCCGGCCAACCGTTCTGGTCGAAGTAGTGGTGCATGCGCTCTTTGCCTCCTGCCACCTTTACCAGTTTTTTGTATTCCTGCACTCCCCAGCATACATCAAGGCCTTTAGCGGCAAAGGCCTCGTTGAACGCTACTCGATGGCCGTCGCGTTCAGTATCTACCAGTACACCGTCACAATCGAAGAGCAATGCATCCATGGCATTATTGGTTAAATGATTCAACACCTTCTTTTATAAAATTCAGAAACTGAGCCGCCAGCGCTCCATCTACAGCACGGTGATCTACAGCCAGGCCGAGTTCTACCACATCGGCCACTTCTATGCCCCGGCTCGTAGGCACTACCTTCTTTCCAATAACGCCTACGCTCAGTATGCCACATTCGGGAGGATTAATGATCGCGGTGAAACGGGTGATGCCAAACATGCCAAGATTGCTGATGGTGAAGGTGCCCTGCATGGTGGTGTTCACTATACCCCGGCGTGCGTCACTTGCCAGTTTTTTGGTGGTAACGGCCACATCTGCCAGTTTAAGCTGGTCGGCATCTGCGATCACCGGCACCAGCAAACCGCCCGTGACCGATACTGCCATTCCGATGTTTACTCTGGGCTTGAGCAGCATTTTTTCCTGATCAATGTGCGCATTCATCTCCTTGTACTTCCGCAATCCGGCTGCTACAGTTTTAATGAGTATGTCAGTGAACGACACTCTAAGACCTATGTCTTCGGCCAGTTTTTGCTTCACCACCAAGGTGTTGGATACATCGGCTTGTACAAACAGGTAATAATGCGGTATGGTCTGCTTGCTGATGGTAAGCTTGTCCGCAATAGATCTTCGTAGCTTGTTGAAATACAGCACCTCATCTTTTGGCTCGGGCTGGAGCAGAGTGGGCTTTCTGGTGACCGAGCTCAACACATCATGTTTATGAATTCGGCCACCCGGTCCGCTGCCGCTGATGGCTTCGAGCGCCACTCCTTCACTTTTGGCCACCTCCCTTGCCACTGGCGTGGCCTTTACCTGCGGCATCTGCACTACATGGCTAAGCACGTCGCGCTTGATGATGCGGTGGGCGGGGCCACTGCCTACTATCGCTGATAAGTTCAGCTGATGTGCTTTGGCAAGCCGCCGTGCAGAAGGGCTTGCCAGTAGTTTGCCATTGCTGATGGGCCGCTCTATAGACGATGCTTTAGAGTCGGTTTTGGTCGGCGCTTCATCTGCTGCATGGGCGCCATCGGCAGGCTCTCCTTTATCGACTATTTCGTTGGGCTTACCTATATAGGCAATGGGCTCAAACACCTTTCCGGTTTCACCTTCTGCAAATAGAAGCTTCAGCACGGTTCCCGATGTAAAGGCTTCTACTTCAAAGCTTGCTTTGTCGGAGTCTACCGTAGCAATGATATCGCCTACGGCGATGGTATCGCCTTCCTTCACATGCCACTCAGTGAGCAGTGCTGTCTCGAGGTCTTGCCCCACCTGAGGCATATTGATCGGGGTAGCCATCAGTTTTTACTGGTTTTGAAGAGCTGAATATTTTCCTCAATAGCACGCTGCATGTGAGCGTACTGAGCGGCAAGCACCTTGAGTGGGTCGTACTGCCGGGGGTTAGTCTGGTGATGTTGTGCAAAGCCGTCAATGAATGCATGCTTCAGTTGTGTAGAGATGTTCACCTTGGCACAGCCGAGGGCAATGCAACGCTTGAAGACTTCACTTGCCAGGCCTGTGCCTCCATGCAATGCCAGGGGAATCTGCGTCTTTTCCCCGATTAACTTCAAGCGGTCGAAAGCTACCCTGGGCTCCCCTTTGTACACACCGTGTGCGGTACCTATGGCAGGCGCAAAACAGTCGACAGGTACCTTACCCAAAAACTCCAGCACCTTTTGCGGGTCTGCCAGGTGTGCATCTTCCTCTGCCACCACAAGGTCATCTTCCACACCGCCAATCTCACCCAGCTCGGCTTCTACCGACACATTTTTCGCATGTGCCATTTCCAACACGCTGGCAGAAATTTCTATGTTCTCTTCAAATGGCAGCGACGAAGCATCAATCATGACCGACGTCCAGCCGTGGGCTATGCACTGGCGAATGAAATCAAGGTCCTTGCAATGATCGAGGTGTATGGCCACGGGTACTTTGGCCCTGGTGGCCAGCAACCTGTACCAATTGATGATGGCTTCAAAGCCCCAAAACTGTACTGTTTTTACGGATGTCTGTACGATCACAGGGCTATCGAGTGACGCTGCAGCATCCACTACCGCCTTCATGGAGTTAAAGTCGAGAATATTAAATGCGCCAATGCCGTAGCCATTTTGCCGGGCATCGATGAGCATTTCTTTCATGCTTGCAATGGCCATAGTTTCTACAATTGATGTTGGTAAACAGCTTTTTTGGCGGCCACATAAATGTCTGGCGCATGGGGCACCACCAGTTTCTCCAGGTTGAGATTGAATGGGGTAGGAATATTTTTACCGGCCACAATTTCTATTGGCGCGTCGAGGTAGTCAAAAGCTTCTTGTTGTATAATGGAGGCAATATCAGAGGCGACACCACCGCGCCTTACCGCTTCCTGGGCAATGACAACGTGCTCTGTTTTTCGCACCGATTCCAGAATAAGATTTTTGTCCAACGGGTTCAGCGTGCGCGGGTCGAGTACTTCGGCATCAATGCCATCGTGGGCCAGCATTTCGGCAGCTTCCAATGCCTTGGGCACCATAGCCGACCAAGCAATGATGGTGACATCACTGCCTTTTCTTTTGATATCGCCTAATCCAAAGGGTATGGTAAAGTCGCCTTTTGGCACTTCACCTTTATTCATATAAAGCAGCTTATGCTCCAGGAAAATAACCGGATCATCTGATCGTATGGCGGTTTTCAACAGACCTTTGGCATCGGCAGCTGATGAGGGCATCACCAGATGCAGACCCGGAATATGATAAAAGAGTGCCTCCAGGCTCTGTGAATGCTGCGCCGCAAGGCCATTGCCTACTCCGCCCTGGGTGCGCAACACCATGGGTACTCTACCGGCGCCACCAGACATAAACTTGAACTTGGCCGCCTGATTGACGATCTGGTCCAGTATGAGCATTGAAAAATCGCTAAACAAAATTTCAACTACCGGACGCATGCCTGTAAGTGCCGCTCCTACACCCATACCGGTAAAGCCATTTTCGGCAATGGGCGTGTCTATCACCCGCTCTTTGCCAAATTCAGCGAGTAAGCCGACTGTTACTTTATATGAACCTCCACGCTCGGCAATTCCCTCACCCATGATGAACACTGACGGGTCGCGATGCATCTCTTCAAATAGTGCCTCGTTCAGTGCCTCCCGGTACATCATTTCTTTTGTTGCGTTTGTGGTGGTTAGTGCTTCAGTTGCAGTTGCTTCCATTAGTATGCTTCTATGAAGGTTAAAAATTCTTGTTCCGACATCTCCGGGCTTTCTTTTGCGAATGCAATTCCCTTATCTATTTCCTGCTCCACCGCAGCATCGATGGCGGCTATGTCGCTCTCGGTCCATCCCTCTGCCAGCATGTGCTTGATGCAGAGCTTTAGCGGGTCGTGCTCGGCATAGAATTCCAGTTTGTCTTTGGGCATGTAGGTCCCCGGGTCGTTCACGTGGTGTCCGCTTTGCCGGAAGGTTAGCCCTTCAATAATGTATGGTCCATATCCCTCGCGGCAGTTGTTCACCGCCTTTGCAGCTGCCTCATATACCTCCATCACATCATTGCCATCTACCCGCTCGCCTGGCACTCCGTAGCCAAGGCCACGCTTGTACAGCTCCGGTTCGCCGGTGGAATCTTCGATGGGTGTGGATACAGCATATTGATTGTTTTCTATGACGAATAGAACGGGCAGCTTATAGGCTGCGGCCAGATTGAGCCCTTCGGAAAACGAGCCGATGTTGGTGCCACCATCGGACACAAATACGGTAGCCACGCGATTTTCGCCACGAATACGAGCGCCCATGGCCGCGCCCACGGCTATTGGCACACCGGAGCCAACTATGCCATTGGCTCCGAGATTTCCCTTAGTGACATCGGCGATGTGCATGGAGCCACCCAGACCGCTACAATAGCCCGTTTTTTTCCCGAGTAGTTCTGCAAACATTCGGTCAATACCTGCCCCCCAAGCTATGCAATGGCCATGGCCCCGGTGCGAACTGGCGATATAATCCTGATCGGTGAGGGCAGAGCAGATGCCTACTGCAATGGCCTCTTGGCCCCAGTAGGGATGATAATAGCCGCGAATGTGTCCCTGTCGATAGAGCTTGACGCCCTCCTGCTCAAACCTCCTGATGGTAAGTATGAGCCGGTACATTTCATCTATCTGGCTTTTGGATGGTTTCATAATTTTGGAGTCAGATATTGGGTTTAGGATTAAAAAATCAATTGGAACAAGCAAGAAGCATCGTTGTGCACTTAATGAATGTTTTCAGGGCCAGCCTTGCACTAAAAGAGCTAGGGGGCCGCCTCTATACTAAATCTATATATTTCACCATTGTACACTGATTCTTCTATTTCCAGTATGGTATCTGGTGCACAAAAGGTGACGCCGTCAACACGGAAGCCGGGTATCAGGGCATTGTTGCCAAATATGTGCTTTTGCGATTGATCGATGATGATGGCGCTCAGCGCCTGATCTATGCGCGTAATGTGCAAATGGTACTGCTGCTCATATATGTTGTAAAGAGAGCCTTCGAGTGCCTGCTTTTCTATGCCCGGGCACTGGCTCAACGAAATGTAGCGCACTTCTTTGAGAATGGGTTTACCGTCGCCAAAGCGCAACCGCGTAATGCGGCATACTGGCTCATTGAGGGCAAAAGGCTGTCCGTGTACCAGCCTGGAAACACCCTCTGTCAATATGCTGCAGTCGAGCAACTTAGTGTGCGGGGTAATGCCCTGCTGTTGCATGTTTTTGGTAAAGCTTAAAACTTTGGATACAGCGCGGTTGATCTCTACCTGATCGCGAACGAAGGTGCCCCTGCCCTTTATCTTCTCTACAAAACCTCCCCGCTCTATTTCCTGCAATACCTTGCGGGCTGTGGTGTTGCTTACACCGTAGTTTTTTATGATCTCGTTTTCTGAAGGCACCTTATCGCCCGGAGCAAGATGGCGCGACTTGATCTGCCGGATGATCTCCGAGCTGATGGTGTAGTAGATGGGTATGGGTGCTTCTTGCATTATAACCTGTAGCGTTAACGCGTTAAGCAAATATAGGAGGATGAATTAAAAAGTCAATGGAAAAGTGAAGTATGTCGCATGTGTTGATAGGTGGACGGGGACACGCACCAAGGTGGGCGGGTCACGCACCAAGGTGGGCGGAGTGTTTGGAATTGGTGCACGGGGACACGCGCCGAGGCGGAAGTACGGTTTGCCGCCTGATCGGCATGGAAAAGGTCAGCAGAACTATTTCGCTGATTTACACTTTCGCTGCATCAAGTTGGCGGCAGCGTCGAAGCCTTGGGCATGGGAGAGTGAGAGATAATGGCAGGCTCGCTGGCGATCTTTTAAATTGAGATATGTCGCCGCGAGGTTATAAAGATACATACCGTTGTCGGGCTGCAGCGCTATGGCCATTTCGTAGTCGGGTATAGCCGCTTCATATTCTTCTATTTTCACAAAAGCCCCGGCACGGCCAGCATAGCTTTTGGCAAAGTCGCGATTGAGCGATATGGCGCGGGTGTAGTCGGCTATGGCCCCGGCGGCATCGTCCAGTTGCGCTTTGGTATGGGCGCGATTATACCAGACGCGGTAGTCTGAGTCGTCGAGCTGCAGGGCGGCGGTAAAATCACGCAAGGCGCGCTCTGGCTGCCCGCTCTCGATATACAGCAGCGCCCGCTGGTAGTAGGCTGGTTCAAAAGATGGATTTTCTTCAATCAGCCGGCTGTACTCTTCCAGTCGCTGCGGGCCAGACTTCCGATCTTTTTCATCTGTGGCCGCAAGCTTGTATCTGGCCATGGCATTGGCAGGATTGTGCGCCAGGGCCTGCCGGTAAGCTGCACGTGCCTGATGCAGGCTGTCGAGCGATTCATACGCCTCACCAAGATTGATATAAATATTGGCCTGTCCTTCACCTCCAGCCAGGGCATCATTATAGGCTTGTACTGCTTTGTACGGCTGCCCCAAGGCCGCATGACAGAGACCGATGAAGTTGTACGCATCGGCAGATATGGTGCTTGTAGTGGCTATACCGGTGACGCCTTCATCACCTGCAGACTGTTTGAAATACACAGCCACTGTTTCGCGGACACCCAGCGACAGAAAATGCTCAAAATCGGCGATGGCCTGAGCATAGTGGCCGAGGTGGTAGCGTAAAGCGCCACGGCCAAACAGCGCTTCCGGATGGTCGGGGTTCATGTGAAGCAAGGCGCTATAATCGGTGATGGCCCCCAATTGGTCATTTTCCTGCTCTTTGATTATGGCGCGGGTGAGATAAGCCTCCTGATGATGGGGATCTTGCGCGATCACCATATTCAACATATCGAGGGCCTGCTTGTAATCGCCTTTATTAAATGCCGTAAGAGCGCTTTCAAATGTGCGGTGCGGAGACCTGTCACCGGCCAGCGGTTGAGAGGCAGCAGCCGAATAGCTAAAGAAAATGAGAATGAAAAGTCGCAGACCTGGCATGATTGATCAAACAGTGGTGAATCAACAACGAATGGCTGTCGGAGATGTTGAATGGAGGGCTTTCGGAATTAATGACAAGTCTCTCTACTATGTATGCCGGTGCCGCCTACGCTACAGCAGCCTGGCCGTCAAGCTCCAGCTTGCGCATTCGATAAAGGTACAGCGCCAGGTAGTAGCCTCCTACGGCGCTTAATACATGCCAAATAAAGTGTGTACCCATCGGAAATGGCTGTGTCGGCCACACGTCCATCTCGCGAAAAAGCAATGCCAACACAAGTGATACTACTGCGGTGAGGATCACCGGCCAATGTTTGAACTGCGTATCGACCATGTACTTGAGCACGGGCAGAAAGATCATGATGCCTGTAAGTGCATAGGACAGGTTGATGGCGGTATGCATGGGAAAGTAGGTGTGGGCCAAATACCTCAGATAAAATACCGGCAGCACCACAAATAAAATCTGCCACCAATGCCGCAGCACCTTCAACCAAAAAAAGACACTGACGCTGAGGCTGAGAATGGCCGCCGGTACCACATCGAGAAAAAGAAAAAAACGTGAGCTGCGGAAGGCGTGATAGAAGGCGCTACCCAAACCATTGAGCAAGAGAAAAGGCATACAATACACCAGGAAAGCAAAATCTTTGTACCGCCCGCGCAGCTTAATGGCCCAGTAAACAGCCGGCACGGCAATGGCCAGTGAGGATACCGCATTCCAGGGCTCAATCAAAAATGTGCCAGCCCCTGTTTCTGCGTAAGCCGGCCCGCCATCCAGAATCAAATCCTGTACAATCTCACTTTGCACTTCGCCCATTTTGTCACTATTGGTGTATAATGATAATGCATTGAGACGAGAAAAGTTGTGGCCGCTCCTCGATTAGGAAGATGCCTTAATTGTAAAAGTATTGCTCTCGAGCTGCTCAGCACGCCGTGGATCTATACAAGTGCAGACACAAAAAATGAAGCCCTTACTGACTGTTTCTGTGGGCTGAGTTTCTAAATTCACGTCACGCTTTAGCGCAAGAAAAAGTATACGAATGCAAGACAGTACAAAACACGCCGTATCGCTGGGCCCAGTGCAGGAAACGCTGCTGATACCGCTTTATGGAAGGGCGCTGGAGTCGCGGAAGGCCGACGGCATACTCACCGATGTGAAGTCGGAAGAAATAGTAGCCGGCATCGATTACGATTTCGGTAAATTCTCTGACGCCGACAGCCAGCGAAGCTTCACACGCACTACGCTGCGCACGGCCATTATCGACCGCATACTGCGCAGGTTTTTACAAGAACACCCCGAGGCCACCGTGGTAGAAATAGGCTGTGGCCTGAACACACGCTTCGAACGTGTAGACAATGGCGACATCAGCTGGTACGACCTGGATGTGCCGGATGTGGCATCGCTTTGGCATCAGTTTTTTGAAGAAGGCGGCAGACGCAAGTTCCTCGCATATTCGGCCTTCGATGAAGCATGGATGAAGCAGGTACAGGCCGAAAGCCATGGGCCGTTCATTTTCATCAGCGAGGCCTCGGTCATCTATTTTCCTGAAGAAGAGGTGAAAATATACATGCAAAACCTGGGGCGCTTTTTCCCGGGCAGCCACTATATATTCGACTCGGCCACCAGCGCATTTCTCAAACATTTGAAGCAGCATGACGCCCTCAAATACTGCCGCAGCTACTTTCAATGGACATTGGATGATGAAGCGGAGATAGAAGGCTGGCTGCCCGGCACCGCCTGGATCAGGCGGTTCGATCTGGAATTGGCCAATAAGGAATTTGAGCATTTGTACCCCGAGCATCTTAAACGCTCCTTGCGCTGGCAATCCCTTTGGGGCAAAAACAGCGCGAAGGGCTATTTCCTAAATATGATACAACTACCGGAATAGTATGGAAAATGGAATAGACATAATGAAGTCGCTGCAAAACCTTTATGACCGCGATCTCACCAGGCTCAAAGATGAAATAGCACTTTACAATCGCGATGAGCACATGTGGAAAACGGAGGGTAATATTGCCAACTCTGCCGGCAACCTTTGCCTGCACCTCATTGGCAACCTCAACCACTTCATTGGTGCCGTGCTGGGGCAAACATCGTATCAGCGCGACCGGCAACATGAATTTGACGCTAAAGATGTACCCAAGCAACAGCTGCTGACCCTTATTGACGACACCCGCGCTGTAGTGACAGAGGTGTTGAAAAACCTGCCCCGCGAAAAGCTGAGCGCCCCCTACCCTCACCGGGTATTTGGCCACGACATGACCACCGAGCATTTTCTCATACATCTGATCACCCATCTCAACTATCATCTGGGTCAAATCAACTACCATCGCCGACTGATGGACGCCACCTCCTAAACCGAACTGAACTATGCCGCGATACATTATTTATTTCATATTGCTGTCTTTTTTTGCCTGCCAGGGCAAGCGCTCTGTGGAACATCACCAGCCCGAGGATGCATCAGACAAAGAAGTAACACCGGGCGCAGTGGAGCGGCTGAGCCCTGCCTTGGATGCCATCATAGCGCCCGACGCCTCTTTAGAAATACTGGGTGAAGGGTACGACTGGAGTGAAGGCCCTGTGTGGGTGGCAAAGCATGATTTTTTACTTTTCTCCGACATACCGCCCAACATGATCAATCGATGGAGCGCCGACAGCGGTGTGACCCAATACCTGAAGCCCGCCGGCTACACGGGCCAGCTGGAGCGCGGCGGCGAGATTGGCGCCAACGGGCTCATCATAGATCGCGACGGCCACCTGGTGATGTGCCAGCATGGCGACCGACGCATTGCCCGCATGGATGCGCCACTCACTGAGCCTCGCCCCCGCTATACCACCATTGCCGATAGCTACAACGGAAAAAAGCTGAACAGCCCGAACGACCTTGTGCAACACAGCAATGGCGACATCTACTTTACCGATCCTCCGTACGGCCTGGAGAAAAACATGAATGACCCTGCCAAGGAGCTCGATTTTCAAGGCGTGTACCGCGTGACGCCCGACGGACAGGTACACCTGCTGACCAAGGAACTAAGCCGGCCCAATGGCATAGCGCTTTCTCCTGATGAGAAAACATTGTATGTAGCCAATTCCGACGGAAAAAATGCCGTATGGATGGCCTATGACCTCACCTCCGATGGCGACATCGCCGATGGCAGGGTATTTCACGACGCCACCGCACTGATGGGCAAGGAAAAAGGGGCGCCAGACGGCATGACAGTCGACCGCAGTGGCAATATATTGGCCACCGGACCAGGGGGGGTGTGGGTTTTTAGCCCGGCAGGTGAGGTGCTGGGGAAAATACGCACCGGACAAGCCACCTCTAACTGCACCATCGGCAATGATGGCGCCTACCTCTACATGACTGCCGATATGTATCTCATGCGCATACCGCTAAAAAACGGAAATCACTGACCGTGTTGGGCACGGTATTGTATGAAGACGCGTTTTACACGATAGTCACAATTTAGATCGATGAAAGCTTTGGTTATTTCTGGCGGCGGCAGCAAGGGGGCATTTGCAGGTGGGGTGGCACAGTACCTCATCGAAGACTGCCGGAAAGACTATAGGCTTTTTCTTGGCACCTCTTCCGGCAGCCTGCTTCTCCCCCACCTCAGTATAGGCAAGGTGGCAGAGATCAAAGAAGTATTCACCACCGCCACGCCAGCAAAGATATTCAGCTCTAGCCCGTTCAGCATCACCAAAGACAGCTCCGGCATGCTGCGCACCCGGGTAAACCACGCCGGCATCGTGCGCATGTTTATGCGCGGCAAAAAGACGCTGGGCGAAAGTGAAAACCTGCGAAAGATGATCAGGGAAAACTTCTCCTGGCGCGACTTTATGGCCATGAAGCAGAGCGGCAAAAATGTAGTGGTATCCGTGGCCAACCTCACCACCCATGAAGTGGAGTACAAAAGCTGCAATCACTACGCCTACAACGACTTCTGCGATTGGGTTTGGATATCGGCCAACCTGGTGCCATTCATGAGCCTGGCCGTGAAAAATGGATTTGAATATGCCGATGGCGGATTTGGCAATTTCATACCCATACGCAAAGCCATCGAACTGGGCGCCACAGAAATAGACGCCATCAGCCTGCGCACCAGCCAGACGCACGCCAGTCACCTGGCTTCTAAAAATGTACTTGATTTGTTTTTGAAGACGTTCACCTTTATGATAAACCAGATAGCCCGCGACGATATCGACCTGGGCCGAATGGAAGGACTTCAGAATAAGGTGCGCATCAACTTCTACTACATACCCAGCGAGCTCACCGACAACCCGCTCGTGTTCGACCCAAGCCAAATGACAAAATGGTGGGATCAGGGGTATCGTTATGCCGCAAGCGAAAAACCTGTTATTTTCGGATCGAAAACCTGGTACGATTCGCTGTTCGGATAGTGATTGAATTAAAACTTGAACACATAATGAAAGAAGTACATGCAACAAGATCGACCGGGGAAGATGAAGAAAAGGCTGGGCATGTGGGGGTAAGCAAGCATTTAACTGTTAGTAAATAGATACACGATTCACTCAAATTAATTTTCAAATGGACAAATCAAATATCAGTAGACGAAAATTCATTGCCGCCACCGCACTTACGGCCGGCGGAGCACTTGTGGGGGGGCTTCCGGCCAGGGCTGCAGCCTTTGGGGCAGCCGACGACAAAATACGTATAGCGCTGGTAGGCTGTGGTGGTCGTGGTACCAAGGCGGCTTATGAGGCAATGATCACAGGAAAAGACGTACGCCTTGTGGCCATGGCCGATGCCTTTCAGGACAGGCTGGATGAAAGCTACAAAAACCTGATGCAGATGTCCGACGTGACAGATCAGATTGAGGTAAAAGAAGATCATAAATTTGTGGGCTTCGACGCATATAAGAATGCCATAGCAGCGGCCGATGTGGTGCTGCTGGCTACACCTCCGGGCTTTAGGCCGCAGCACCTGGAGGAGGCCATCAAAAACAATAAGCACGTATTTATGGAAAAACCTGTGGCGGTAGACGCCCCGGGCATACGCAAAGTGCTGGCTTCCATAAAAGAGGCTAAACAAAAAAACCTCAGCGTGCTGGTGGGGCTACAGCGCCGCTTTGCCCCTGTATATGTAGACCAAACCGTGCCCATGCTGCACGATGGCGCCATTGGTGATATTGTGAGCATGCAGTGCTATTGGCAAATTGGCTTTATTCGTGAGCCCAAAAGAAGGCCGGGCGAAACGGAAATGGAATATCAAATGCGGGAGTGGTACCACTTCACCTGGCTCTCGGGCGACCATATAGAAGACACACACATACACAACCTCGATATAGTAAACTGGGTGAAACAGGGGCATCCTGTGAAAGCCCAGGGTATGGGTGGCCGTCAGGTGCCTTACAAGAAAGGCCACGAAGGTGCCATTTTCGACCATCATTTTGTGGAATTTGAATATCCTGATGGCTCCCTGCTCAACAGCCAGGCAAGGCAGATCAACGGTTGCGCCTTCAACCTGGGCGAATATTTCGTCGGCAGCAAAGGACGTGCATCTACCAGCCTGGAACAGGTTGAGATCACCGACTACAAAGGCAATACGCTGCACAGTGTGGACAGGCGGCAGACACAAAAGCAGAAAAACCCACAGGCTATTGAGCACGAAATACTGTTCGGTGCCATACGTGCAGGCAAGCCGGTGAACGACGCCGAATACGGCGCTTACAGCACCATGACCGCCATACTTGGTCGCATGGCATCGTACTCCGGCCAGGTGATCACCTGGGACGAGGCCTTCAACTCAGAGAATGACCTCTCCCCGGCCGTGTATGCCTGGAATGCAGAGCCACCCATTATGCCAAACGAAAACGGCGAATACCCCATCCCAATTCCCGGCGTCACCAAGGTGCTTTAGCCCATACAACAACATATAATAAAAAGAGCAGGTGCACGAACCTGCTCTTTTTTTATATTTCGACATGGAAAGAATTCTGGCCATTATGATCGGCGGCGCATTGGGCTCCTACTGCCGGTATGTGCTCAGCGGTACTACACAACGCTTTTTTGAACATATGCCTATGGGCACGCTCCTGGTCAACATGATCGGCTCGTTTCTGATTGGCTTGCTGTGGGGACTGGTGGAGATAAACGGCAGCAATGTGCTGTGGCGGTCGCTCGTATTTGTAGGCTTTCTTGGTGGGTTCACCACTTTTTCCACCTATATGCTGGACACGCTCAACCTCATGCGTTCCGGCGAGTACAAGCTGGCAATCATCAACCTGCTGGCGCACAACATAGCCGGGCTTCTGCTTGTTTTTGCAGGTTTTTTTCTATCGCGGTTGTTGCTTGGCATTTTTAAGTAGCTACTGCGGAGATAGGCAACACACAGATTTTACTATTCTCATTCGTCGTAGTAAAGCCCTATGAAGTAAATCATGCTATATGATATCTTCTTTAGGGGATTTCGAATCAATTCAGTTCTTCAATGTCTGGAAAGACGGTTCTTCTTTATAATTAATAATGCCTTCTTATTCAAGTTGTTAATCCCACCTTCTCAATATTAGCTCATGGTGAAACCTTTTAGCAGGCTTATCATAATCTTTCTTGTTGTATCTGACGATATTATCAGCAATCATTCTGTTATAATGTTCTTCATCCTGCGGTGGATATATATCATGCCAACGAGTAGATAAATAGTATCCATAATCAATTTTTGTTCGGGACAGATGGGCTGTAGCAGATGCATTAGTAATGTGGTAAGGAACCATGAAATCACACTCAGTCAAGTATTTTGTGGGATCAATGTTAGCAGCACGAAGCGTGAAAGAAAGCTTTTCCTTGAAAGTCTGCATGAAATCCGGGTATTCTTTTTTTGAGTAGCGAAAAATGAAGAAAGTAAACTTCGTAAGTGGATTGACCAGAACGAGATAGCGTTCACGCTGAATGAAAAACACATCGGCATACCAAAGGGTCAGGGGGTCCACCTGATCTCCCGACCAGGGAAGATCGTCATATACTTGCTTGCCAATGTATCGTTGCGTTTTCTTTGATTGATATAAGTGTATGGGCATGAGATCGTTTGTTAGGTTAAAATTTAAAGGCTGAAACCTTTCCTGCCTTTTACTAGGTGTAGTGATAGAATGCCAAATAATTTAGTTTCCAGCATGCCTTTCCAGTGAGCGTAAATGTATATATCTGTCTTATTAAATCCCATTACTATTCACCTGCCAGTAAGTTTAAGGCGTGCAATTTCCTGCCTAGTTCATCATCAGCTGCTGATTTTAGAAAATCTTCGTGTAGCCCAAGTACCCGCAAGACATTGAATAAAGCACCCATAGTGACACTAGGTGTACCCGAAAACAGGTGTTCTTCACATTTTCGGCCAGAATGAGCAAAAATGCAGTCCATCCTACGAGCGTGACAAGAACATGTACTTCAAGAAATCTGAGTGTACGGATCGAGCAAGGCAGGGGTACGAACCAGGTCGAAGTAATGCTGCAAGCCGAGGCATTATTGGATAAATAAAATGTTACTGGAAGAAGGATACAAGCCAGGAGCTTGCGAATGGTTTATGACTGAATGAAAGTTTTAAAACAGGATCCCTGGGTGGGCTACTTCCCGATACAGAAAGTAAAGTTTATTGATTATCAGTAGGTTGTAAAAGTCAAGGTACAAATTGGGTACATTTTCGACTTTAATTTTAGCTATTTTTCTTTGTTTATTCTTTGTAGAGGCCATTTTTGGCCGATCTTGTTCGAGGTACAAGATAATATCTAAAGTGAGTGCTTGCTCACGTTACTTTCCGAAAATAGGTGTTTTTCGGGCATTTTTTGTCTGAAAGAGGCGCAAAATGATGTATCATCATTTCTTCCATTATTTCAATACCTAAAAGCACTTTCCATAAGCTGCTGCTCCTGCCTGGAAACCCCTATATCCTGAGCTATGTTTTTCCATTGACTGACAGCACTTTTTACTTCGGTTAGAATCACATCTATTTGCTTATTGTCCAGTTGGAAGTATGAGCCCACACTCTTGGCCAACTCAAAGTCCAATGAATTACTGTCTGCATCAATGTTCAGCGATAAACCATTTTTATCTATCATCGGATTGATGTCATAAGCCGGGGAAAGTCGCCAACCCTTATCCGACAAAATAAAACCATGATTTCTAAGGTGATCATCCGTATTGGAGATGGCAATATGGAAAACGATCCTGCGCCAAAGCTGGTGGAGGTCTTCCACATTCTCGGCTCCTGAGAACTGGATGAATTCGGCCAGGTCAAGATAGCTGGCGGGATTATCCCTGATTGTATCTTCAATATTGCCTGTCATAGTCATGGCAGAGGCAAAATGAACCCGTTCTCCTTCTGATCGATCAAACCTCTTAGTGAAGAAGGTATGGTGATTACCGGATACCTTTTCTGCTTTTGATTCCGCCATGGTGACCCCTGCTTTTAAAGCCAGTTGGTAAGCCAGGTATTCCCATAGTGCTTTGTCTATGTCATCATTTTTAGATGGAAACTTAGCAATCCAGGGATGACCTTGATCATCCAGTATATTGGCTTTAGGCCTGGCACCTCCGAGTGATGATCCGGGTGCCATGAGAATGGCCAGCCACTTTTTCTCCTCCTGATCACTTGCATCAGACTCCAGCTGACTTGCACCGTATTGTAGCTCTCGGATGGAGGACCAGGGAGGGGTTGGGTATTCATCATTATTGTCAAGGAATGGGCCATTTTGATCAAGCTTGAAGCGTAATGCTCCCATACGGCTTGGATCATAAACCCCTAACAAGAAATCAATATCATAGAGCGTGGCTGTGGGAATCTCCTCTGTCTTTGCTCGCTGTGCTGCGCGTCTTTTCATCAATTTACGTCCCCAGGTATCGGGCATGGAGTCTAAAAATATGCCAAAGTTTTCCTTTCCAGCAGGGAACTGCGAACCAGAATACCAGACAATGTCTGGGTCGAGTAAGAAGCGTTCCTCTGATTTGAGATACGCTGAGTCGTATTCGAAGCTGAAAGCCTTCCTACCTTTTCCCTGATGAGCTGAAAGTGTACCTATCAATTTTGGTTCTGGCATGCCTTTCCAGTGGGCGTATACAAATATGTCTGTCTTACTCACTTCGTGAGGTTTTATAGAGTGAAATTTGCTGCATCATTCGATAAATTCTTGTTGCTCTTAATTTAGAGTGAATAACCAAGCAGACTGAATAGTCCCATAATTATTCACCTCCAAGTAAGTTTAAATCTTGCAATTTCCTGCCTAGCTCGTCATCTGCGCCAAGTTTTAGGAAATCTTCGTGTAGCCCAAGCACACGCAATACATTGAATAAAGCACCTATTGAGACACTAGAAGTGCCTTTTTCAAGTAGGTACAGCGTGTTTCTGGCAATACCAGCCCGCTCAGCTGCCTGGGTGGCTGTCAGCTTGCGTCTCTTTCGTGCCAGTTTAATGTTCTCCCCAAGCTGCTCAAGAATCTTTTGATGCTTAGGAAACAGTGTTTGCTTCTTGCTTTTCATGGTGTACTATACTTGATTCAAATATAATTAAAATGTATTTAATATAGTACGTTTATATTGGGGTGATAGTTCAAACTTACCAAATACATCAACTTTGGCAATCTTCTGCTATTCTTTTCCCAAACTTGCCCAAACTAAGTACCCATAATTATCCGATTCGAAATATTGTAAACAGAAGCTAAATATGTTTGCAATGGAAAACACTTTTCAAGAATTAAATGAGCGGCTCGACAGGTTTGAAGACCTGCTTATCAGTGTGAAAGAGCACAAGTCCTCTGAGCCGGATGGGGAAGAGGAACGGCTGCTCAATGTGCGTGAAGTTGCCCGTTTCCTGGGCGATGCTGTAGCCATTCTCTATGGTCGTACTAGCAAAAATGAAATCCCATTTTACAAGTGTGTCAGGAAGGGTACTTCAAGAAATTTGAATTGATGGTCTGGATCAAACAAGGCAGGGTGAAGTTTGTGGAGCTACTTCCCGATACAAAACTTACTAAAGATATTCTCCAGCAAGTCTTCGGTGGTTATCTCGCCGGTGATCTCGCCGAGGTGGTGGAGGGACTGGCGGATGTCGAGGGCCAGAAAGTCGTTGGTGATGCCGGCTTCTATGCCTTGCAAAACTTCTGCAAGCGCATGTCTGGTGTTGGTGAGGCTGTCGTAGTGGCGTAGCGATGTCACCACCGTGTCGCCGGTGCGGAAAGTGGGCAGTTGCACGGCCGACACCAATCCCGCTTTCAGTGCATCTATATGTGCATCATCTCTGGCCGATATCAAGATCATGTCTTCTTGTTGCTGTGCATATTCCAACACCTCAGGCTGCGCACAGTCTAGCTTGTTGCCTACGCGGATGAAGGGAATTTTCATGGCTCGAAGCTGTGCCGTTTCGTGCGCTATCTGTGCGATCGTGTCGGCTTGGAGGTCGAACAGGTATATGATCAAAGAGGCCGATTTCATCTTTTCGTGTGTACGCTGCACGCCCAGAGCTTCTATCGTATCCTGCGCCTCGCGTATGCCGGCCGTATCGACAAACCGGAAACGTATCCCATCAATGTGCACTTCGTCCTCAATAAAATCGCGCGTGGTGCCCGGAATATCAGAAACGATGGCTTTATCCTCATTGAGCAGCACATTGAGCAGAGTGGATTTGCCGGCGTTGGGTTTGCCAGCGATTACCGTCGGCACTCCGTTCTTTATCACATTGCCTACGGCAAAGCTGCTGATGAGCACATCGATGGCATGGGTGATGCGCTCCACTAACACGCGAAGCTCCTGGCGACTGGCAAACTCCACGTCCTCCTCGGCAAAGTCGAGCTCCAGCTCTATCATAGATGCAAAGTGCACCAACTCAGCACGCAGGTCTTTTATCTTTTTAGAGAATCCCCCTCGCATCTGGTGCATGGCAGCCATATGGGCGGCCTGTGAGTCGGCATTGATGAGATCGGCTACCGCCTCGGCCTGTGCCAGGTCAAACTTACCATTGAGAAAGGCCCGCTGGGTAAATTCCCCTGGCTTGGCCAGACGTGCGCCATGCCGCAGCAGTATTTGTACGATTTGCTGTAAGATGAATGGGGAACCGTGGCAGGAAAACTCCACCACATGCTCCTTTGTAAAAGAGCGCGGCGCCACAAATACTGCCGCGAGCACTTCATCAATTGTGGCGCCGGCATCGCGAATGGTACCGAAGTGTACTGTATGGCTGGCTTGCTGGTTGAGGTCGCGGCCGGCAAATGCCTTAGCCGCTATGTGAATGGCCTGTGCGCCAGATAGACGGATGATGCCCAATGCGCCCACGCCCGGCGGAGTGGCTATGGCTACAATGGTGTCGTGATGGGGAGATAGCTGTGGGTGATCCAACGAATGCCGGTCAGTTGTTCTTCATGTAGTCTTCCCATTTTACGGTTTTGTAGTGGTCCTCGCCTATATAATCGAGAATCGGGGCAAGCTTATCGGGCGTAAGATAACCGGGAAGCGGGCTGATGAGGTTGAGGTTTTCATCCAGAAAAACAGAGGTGGGGTAGCTCATCTGTCCATTCATCAATGCAGCGGCCAGTTCGTGATAGCCACGATTGCCCTGCGCCACAAATTTGAATGTCTTATCGCGAAAAGTCACTTCCTCTTTTCCTTCAGCATCAAACTTGACGGCATAAAAATCCTCATTTAGCTTTTGTATGATATCGGCATCGGTAAATGTTTTCTGATCCATCACCTTGCACCAGCCACACCAGTCGGTATACATGTCGATGTATATTTTCTTCGGATTTTCCTTTACCAACTGCTGCGCTTCTTCTATGGTGTACCACTTTATCTGATCACTGGCTTTGCCGGAGTTTGTTTGAAAGGCGCTGAGGGGCAGCATGGCTAAGGCCAGAAGTATGATGTTTTGATTGATAAGATTCGTCATGCTTTCAAAATTTTTTTAAAGAACGTCAAATTTACATAAATGATGCATTCACGCATGCCTTATTGATTTGATGAATCTGTGCACAGGCAAGCCTTCTTTGGTCGATACTACAAATGCGAGCGCAAAGAAAACGCCTGCCACCGTAGCCATAGCCCCGGATATGGAACCGTTGATCCATACAGCCAAACCATAGCCAAGTATAGATATGGCCACCGATAACCCCATGGTGATCGCGATTATAGTCGACATCTTGTTGGTAAGCAGGTAGGCTGTAGCCGGTGGCACGATCAGAAAGGCGATGACCAGTATGGCGCCCACCGACTCGAAGGCTGCCACAGTGGTGAGCGACACCAGCGACATGAGCAGGTAGTGCCAAAATGCCGTGGATATACCTATGGCCATGGCGTATGCAGGATCGAACGTAGTGATGGAAAGCTCTTTGCGGCCCACAAATAGAAATATGATGTTCAGCGCAAGCGTAAAACCAAGTATGTAAATGCTGCGTGGCCCCATGTTGGTGCCGCCACCGGTGATCCAAACATCGAGCGGCACGTAAGCTATTTCGCCGTACAGCACGCAATCCTGGTCGAGATCTACCTGGCCGGCAAACAGGGATATAAGGATGATGCCCACCGCAAATAGCCAGGTGAACGTGACGCCGATAGAAGCATCTGCCTGCAAATGCCCCTTTCGATGAAAAAATTCGATGAGAAAGGTGGTGAGTACGCCGGTGAGGCTGGCGGCAATGAGCATGATGAACGAATCGCGCCCGCCCGATACTAAAAATGCCACAACGATGCCTGGCAACACGGCATGCGAGATGGCATCGCCCACCATGGCCATCTTTCGAAGAATGAGGAAAATGCCCAGCAAACCGCAGGATGCCGCCACCAAAGTACCGGTCAGAATGATCCAAAATGCATTCATGTTCGGCTCTGTGTATTTGTTGTTTGGGTCAATGTCTCCTTCATAAACTTCGCTCTTAAGTTTCTTATAAACGATTAAGAATAGGGAATGCCAGAGCGGTGCGGATCTTCCTGCGGGTGGCCCAGCGCCTGTTGCAGCCTGCTCTCAATCTCCGGCGTAATGATATGCTCTATCGACTCGGCATCTTCATGCACATGATCTGGCGCTATGCGCAAGTATTGGGTCAGGTACAACTCCCACAGCCTGTGCAGCCGCACCACACGCTCACCTTTTATTTTTCCCGCCTGAGTAAACTGGTATCCCTGCGGTTGCCGCACAATATATCCATACCTGATGAGCCTCTTCAGCCCCTTTCTCAGCTTGTGGACGTCATACTGGCGCTGCGTGCTCATGGTATTGGCTTGTATGGTTTCAAAGAAATCTTGCCGCCCCTCACCTATTTGATACATGGTCTTCAGAATGTTTTCCTCCAGCACCTTGCGGCTGAGCCTGCGCCTGTGCCAGCGCAGCGACACCACCCCCTTGCCTGGTGCAAAGAATATAGAGAAAAAGGCAATGGTGGATATCACCACCACTATCCACGGCCCTGTAGGCATGGCTGGGGCTATATAGGAAATGTAGGCGCCTGCCAGCCCGGAGAATGACCCGAAAATAGCCGACAACACCATCATCTTTTTCAAGTCGTCTGTCCAGTATCGTGCGGCGGCTGCGGGCGTAATGAGCATGGCGGCCATCAGCACCACCCCTACTGCTTGTATGCCCACCACCACAGCCAGCACCGTGAGGCTGGTCAGTAGCAACTCATAGCGGCCCACCGGCAGGCCGATGGACTTGGCAAATGACAGATCAAATGCGATAAGTGAGAATTCTTTGTAAAAAAGCACGATGGCGAGCATCATCATCAGGCTGATGATGGAAAAGGTGATGAGGTCGCCGCGAACGATGGATGCTGCCTTTCCGAATAAAAAGTGGTCGAGGCCCGACTGGGCGGCGCTACCACTGCTTTGTATATAAGTAAGCAGAAGTATGCCCAGCCCGAAAAAAACAGAAAGCGCTATTCCTATCGCTGTATCTTCTTTGATCTTGGACCGGGCTACTATTTTGTCGATCACCACCACAGATACCCAACCGGTGAGCAAGGCACCCGGCACCAAAAAGATGGGGTCTTTGCTGCCCGTGAACAGGAAAGCCAGACATACGCCAGGAAGCACAGAATGTGCGACGGCGTCGCCGACCAACGCCCTTTTTTTCAAAAATGTAAAAGAACCTACCACCGCCGAGCTGGCTGTAATCACCATAGATCCCAGTACAACATAGCGGATGTTGGGATCGGCAA
Source organism: uncultured Roseivirgaceae bacterium (assembly GCA_964596645.1). Lineage (GTDB taxonomy): Bacteria > Bacteroidota > Bacteroidia > Cytophagales > Cyclobacteriaceae > CAVQEK01. Next base: position 54,197 of record CAZQVB010000010.1, on the reverse strand, counting down.
GCGAGAGAAAATCGATGAGCTCTTTCCACATGGCCTATTTCTCCCTCATCGGGAATTTTTGTTTTTCCAGTATCTCACCAATCTCCGTGAGCAGGTTGAGCTTGCCGCCGTATGTCTCTTGCAGCAGCTCCGGCGAAAATGCCTTCTGCGTAGGTGCGCTCGCCACCAGGCGCGTATTGAGCATGACCATCCAATCGAAATATTTGGCGGCCGATTGCAGGTCGTGGTGTACCACCAGCACCGTTTTGTCTTTGGCCGACATCTCATTGAGCAGGCCCACTATGGCGCTTTCTGTGGCGGCATCTACACCAGCAAAGGGCTCGTCGAGAATGTACAGATCGGCATGCTGGGCCAGCGCCCGGGCCAGGAAAACGCGCTGCTGCTGCCCACCCGACAGCTGCGATATCTGCCGGTTGCGAAATGCCTCCAATCCCACCTTGCGCAAGCACTCCATCACTACCTCCTTGTCGGCTTTGCGCGCAAAGCGAAAAGGGCCAATATTGCTGTAGCGCCCCATCATTACTACATCAAACACTGAGGCGGGAAAATCCCAATCCACCGAGCCGCGCTGGGGCACGTAGCTGATTCTTTTGCGCACGGCGTCGAGGGAGTCGCCAAATATTTTTACATATCCGCTTTCAATGGGTATCATGCCCATGATGGCCTTCAGCAAGGTGGATTTCCCGGCACCGTTGGGGCCCACAATACCGACCAACGTACCTTTGGGCAGGGTAAAATCGACATCCCAGAGCACCGGCTTTTTGCCATAAGAAACTGTAAGGTCATGCACTTCGAGTATGGGCTGATCAATATGTTCTATCATTGGAGTGCATTTACAATTTGCGATACATTATGATGCACCATGCCTATGTAGGTGCCTTCCGGTGTGCCGGACGCTCCCATGGCGTCGGAGTACAGTGTTCCCCCGATTTGCACATTATGGCCCCGGCTCCTGCACCCTTCCACCACAGCGTTGATCGCCCGTGGCGGCACGGAGCTTTCTACAAATACAGCCTTTATATTGTGCTTCACGATATAGTCCACCAGGTTTGTGATATCTCTCAGTCCGTAGTCCGACATGGTAGATATGCCTTGCAGTCCGCGCACCTCTACAGCGTAGGCCTGGCCAAAGTAGCCAAAGGCATCGTGCGCAGTGATGAGCACCCGCTGCTGCTCCGGTATTTTCGCCATCGCCTCGCGTACGGCCTGGTGCAGGCTGTCGAGCTGTGCCAGATACTGTTGGGTGTTTTTTTGGTAAAATGCTGCATGCGCTGTGTCGATCTGCTGAAGCCGCCTGGAGGCATACGCTACGGCCTCACGCCAAAGCGATACATCGAACCAGATGTGGGGGTCGGGTGCATTTTCATATTGTGTGCTGGCCTGCACACGCCCGCGTGCAATGCCGTCGGACATGGCGATGACAGGGCGGGTGCGGCCGAGTTTAGCCAACACATCGGTCATCTTTCCTTCCAGGTGTAGCCCATTAAAAATCACAACATCTGCACCGGTTAGTAACGCGAGATCACCCTGGCTTGCTTTGTACAAATGCGGGTCGACGCCCGGGCCCATCAGCGACTGCACCTCGGCACTGTCGCGTACAATTTGGCGTATGGCATCGGCGATGATTCCTGTGGTGGTGGTGATGCGGAAGGTGTCGGCCTGCTCGTTGTGGGTGGCGGAGCAGCCCATGCCAACCATCGAGAGTAAAACCACTAAATGGATTCCTTTCATGAAGAAGATCTGAGGATATTTCATTAATTGATTATTCATACACAAAATGGTCTACTCGGATATCCATAAATTTTTGGCTACTTCCTTCGATATGGCGCGCGTGCCCTTTCCGTCGAGCGCGATTTCCATAGAGCCGTCATATTCGATTTTTTCCTTCACCGTGATTGTGTCGCCAAGCGTTATCTTCACCTTGTCGAGGTATTGCAAAAAAAGCGCGCCGGTGTCTTTCACAGCCACCAGTTTGCCTCTGTCGCCGGTGTGCATCTCTGATAGTACCATTCGTGGTGCCGATCGAATTTCTCCATCTTCAGTGGGTATGGGGTCGCCGTGCGGATCGAAGGCCGGAGAGCCCAGATATTCGTCAAGCCTTTTTATGAGCAGGGGTGAGTTGATGTGCTCCAACTCCTCGGCCACCTCGTGCACCTCGTCCCAGTTGAACTTCAGCTCCTGCACCAGAAACACCTCCCACAATCTGTGCTTTCTGATCACCCGCAGCGCCAACAGCTTTCCCTGTTCCGACACATTCACACCCCGGTACTTTTCATATTCCAATACACCTTTTTCAGCCAGCTTCCTGATCATGTCGCTCACCGATGCCGGACGCGTGTTGAGCTGATCGGAAATGGCATTGGTCGTGACCGTATTCCTGCCACCCTGCGACAGGTGATAGATGGCCTTCAAATAGTTTTCTTCGGCAAAGGTGAGCATATCATGCACTGCTAGTTGGCGCAAAGTTATTCACTTTTAGCTAAACCTAAACATTATTTTCACTTTTATTGAACCACTCTATATGTCAAATTTTGACCTATTTCAACTGATTTAGGTATTTCTAAAATAATTATTAGATGTCTCTATTTATCGCACAACCAGGCGTCAACCAAAGCCCGGAGCCTTGCCCCCTCGGCTTTCCATATTACATCTTCCGGATTGCCATGGCTATAAAACTGTCCGTGCTGCATGCTGTCGATAAGCGCATCATCTACACCATCAAAATCTGTGACGATTGCCGCGCCATGCGGGCCATGCACGGCATGCCAGACCGGATTGTCCCTGATCAGGATGGGTATCTTCAGATAGATACAGGTATATAATTTAGTCGGTATTCGCCTGGCCACAATTGGGTCTGTTTGATAGGGCAACAAAGCATAATCCGCACTTTGCAGGCATTGCATTATGCGCGCATGTGGTACTAAGGCATCGATGCCTATTGTGCTGATATACTGCCTTTTATCAATTATTTCATACAACCATTTTCGCACAGAACTACTGGCGCAAAAACCGGCTATGGTCAGGCGTACCTCCGGTATCCGTTGGTGCAGTTGGTCCATAAAAGCAAGGGCGTCAAAAATGCCATAATTCTCCGCTATGGTGCCGGTGTACAAGAAGTGCCAGCCACGCCTTTCGCGGCGCCGGGGCTGTGCCTGATGGGTTGGCAAATGTTTGTTTTCCAGCATGATATATGGCCTATCCTGCACAAAAGGCAAATCGGTGCGGTAGGTTTTTTCGGCCAGCAAAAAGCAGTCGACTGCCGGGGCACAGCATGTCTCGACCAGCCGCACCACATGCGAAAGCGGCCACCTCTGCCATGCCGGCATGTACGACGCGTACCGGATGTTGCGGTAGTAATCTTCCTGCACGTCATATAAAACCACAGCGCCAAATAAAATTTTGTACAGCACGATAACTGCCAGTGTTTCATAGGTGTTAGACACTATCAGTTGTGGCTTTAGTTGAACTAGTTTTTTCAGGATAACGACTTGTGCCAAGGCCCTGCGCAGACTCAAACGCGGGAAGGCAAACAGTGGATGAAAGGCGACACCCTGCGCGGGTTCAATATTTTTTGATCTAAAGCCTATGATATTTTGGTCATATTTATTTGTTTGGCCGATCGAAAGGGCGATTTTTTCGTAGGTGCGACTGTCGTCGACAGGTTTCAAAACAGACACATACGCGATTACCTTTCTTTTCATTGCTGACTGTATACACAACCACCAAAACTAATCTGCTTTTTATTAATGGAGCTCAAAGAACTGATAGAAAAGGCCTGGGACAATCGTGAACTGCTGAAAGACAAGCAAACGCACATCGCCATAAAAACCATTATCGATGAGCTGGATAGAGGCAATATAAGAGTGGCTGAGCCCGAGGGCGACGGTTGGAAGGTGAACGAGTGGGTAAAGAAGGCCGTGATCTTGTACTTCCCCATTCAGAAGATGCAGGTGATAGAAACCGGTCCCTTTGAGTTTCATGATAAAATAAAGCTGAAAAGCGGGTACGATAAGCTCGGTGTGCGTGTGGTGCCTCATGCCATTGCCCGCTACGGCGCGTACATCAGCAAGGGTGTAGTGATGATGCCGTCTTATGTAAATATAGGTGCGTACGTAGACGAGGGCACTATGGTAGACACCTGGGCCACGGTAGGCAGCTGCGCGCAGATCGGAAAGCATGTGCACCTGAGTGGCGGCGTGGGCGTGGGCGGTGTGCTGGAGCCGGTACAGGCTGCGCCGGTAATCATAGAAGACAATGCCTTTGTAGGCAGCCGGTGCATATTGGTAGAAGGTGTGCGCATAGGCAAAGAGGCCGTGCTTGGCGCCAATGTGACGCTCACCTCCAGCAGCAAAATAATAGATGTGACAGGCGATAAGCCAGTGGAATATAGAGGCTATGTACCACCCCGATCGGTGGTGATACCGGGCTCGTTTGTAAAGAAGTTTCCTGCAGGAGAATACAGCGTGAACTGCGCCCTGATCATAGGCCAGCGCAAAGCAAGCACCGATTTGAAAACGTCGCTCAACAATGCCTTGCGCGAAAATAACGTGGCGGTGTAAGACTGGTGCCTGCAAACTATTCGCACGTAGTCATCGTTTAACTGGGGCGCACTCCCACAGCAAGCCTTGTCGACGGAGCAATTATCACACCCTCATTATAGAAAAAACCAAAGCATAGCCAAACGGAATTTTTAGTGTACCGGTTTTTGAAAACACCAACGCACGCAATCATTTATAGATAAAATTTTAACTTATTCAATGCGAACGATAACATTCATTATTATACTTGCCCTGTCCACTTTACAGGCCTGCAAGAAGGATGACTCGGTAAAAGCCGATCGGCTATATGAGGCAGGTCAATATGAAGAAGCCATAGAAAGCTACAACCAATACGTAGAGATGAACCCCCGGCATGTGAAGTCCATATACAACCGCGGGCGCAGCTATGAAGAGCTGGGTAGATACGAAGAAGCGGTAGCCGATTTTCAGAAAGTATTGGAGATTGATGGCAAAAATGTAAATGCGGTGCTGAGCTTGGGCAAACACCACTACAGGCAAAAGGACTATAAACAGGCTTCGTATTATTTTGAAAATGCCATAGAGCTGGAACAGAACAATGCACTGGCCCACTTTCTCCGTGGCAGGTCGCAACAGAAAATGGGCAACCTGAAGAAGGCCCTCGATGAGTACAACAATGCCATCAACATAGATTCTAAGATGGGCGATGCTTACTTGTACAGAGGTTCACTACGGCTCTACCAAAATATGAAGAAGGCGGCGTGCAGTGATTTTCAAATGGCACAAAACCTGGGCGTGGCAGAAGCTGAGCAGGCGTTGAGCAAAAACTGCCGGTAAATCATTTTTTCATTACCGACAGCAGCGTTTGCATTTTTAGTTCCGTCTCGTCCCACTCTTTTTCAGGATTTGAATTGCCAGTAATGCCCGCACCCGCATACAACACCGCCCAGGTTTCCACTACATTCATGCAGCGCAGGTTCACAAAAAGCTGAGTGCTTCCGGCACCGGTGTTCACCGGCCCCAGGTATCCGCTGAAGTATTGCCTGTCGAAGCCTTCATGACTTTGTATAAACTGGAGAGCCGATGCTTTTGGAGAGCCGCACACGGCCGACGTGGGGTGCAGCAAGCGCAGCATTACGCCCGGTAGTTGAGGGAAACCCACTTTGTCCATATCCACATAAAAGTCTGTCTTGAGGTGAAGCAGATTGCCGGCAACCGCTGTCCGCGGCCCCTCTTCGTCGAACTCCCGCAGCCTTATTTGCTTAAAACAATTCACAATGTACCGGCTCACCATAGCCTGCTCTTCTATTTCCTTCTGAGTCCAGGAAATATCGGAAAGCATGGTGTGCGAATATGCCTGCGTACCGGCCAGCGCAGTGGTGTGAAAAATGCCTTGCTCGCTAACACTGAGCAAAACCTCGGGCGATGCACCAAACCAGGGGCCGCAGTCCGGGCCGTACACAAAAGAGACAAACGCATGTGCGTAGGCATTGCTCAGCGCACGGATGAAAGAATACATCTTAAAATTTATTGGCAATGGATAGGTTTGCCGCCTTGCCAGTACCACTTTCTCCAACCTGCCCTCCCCTATTTCTGCACAGGCTTTTTGCACCATATCCACATAGTGTGCCTGACCTGGTGACGGTTGCGCATGCAGAGATGCCGGATGACCGGGCTCTGGGGTTGCCTCTTTCAGAATAGCCAAAAAATGATCAATAGCGTCTGATTCTGCTTTGATTTGTTTGAACGGCCGGCCCGTGCATTTGGGCTCATGGCTGGCCACCAGGTGCACGTCGGCTTTGAAAAACAACACCTTATGCTCTGCCGAGGGTTCGAAGGGTGCAAAAAGAAAACCCTCGGGCAGATTTTCCAAAACGAAATCATCATCCTGAACAGTTTCTTGAAGACCGATCATCCAGTGTTCTTCCTGCTGATCTGGGAGCCGGTATATGGCGAGCCTTTTGCCTTGGCCGATGAGCGCACGAATGACTTCTTCCCGATCGTATTCATTGATCCGCCACAGCACTTCATTCTGTTCTTCGATCTCCATTCTTCCCATTAAATATCTCTTCTTTTAAATAAAAAGGTCGATAATCTTTCTAAAACAAATTGAATGATGGAGCAAATTGTTCACCCATTTCTGCAGCAGTATGTAAGAGTGATTTTTGAAATTACCCCTGCCCTGGCGCTTAACTACTATTTGTTCATCACCGCCATGGTGATGCGACTGATGCATACAAGACGATCCTGCTCGTCAGTGATCTTTATTTCCCAGACCTGTGTGCTTTTGCCCGTGTGCAAGGGCTTGGCCACACCATATACCAATCCTTCTTTCACCGAGCGGATGTGATTCGCATTGATCTCTAGCCCAACGGCATACTGCCTTTCCTGATCGAGTGTGACATTGGCGGCTACGCTCCCAAGGGTCTCAGCCAGCACCACCGATGCACCTCCATGCAGGAGGCCATGCGGCTGACGTGTTCGGTGGTCTACAGGCATCCTGGCCTTTATATGATCATGACCAATTTCCGTGTATTCTATGCCCAGATGCTCCACCATGGTGCCGGGAGAAAGTGCCGACAGTCCGGCTAGAGTGAGGTGCTTTGGAAACATCAAAATCTTGCTAAATATGGGTAAAAAACTATATTTGCGGCCAAAGATATAGAATGTTGGAAACGAAAAAAATATACCTGATCCGGCATGGACAGACCGGCCACAACCACAGAGGCATTGTGCAGGGCCGCTTTGTAGACTCCAAGTTGAGCAGGAAAGGGCACGAACAAGCCAGGGCATTTTTTGAGGCATACAAGGATGTGCCTTTCGAAAAAATATATACCAGCACACTGCGACGCACCATAGAAACGGTGCAACCTTTTCTGGATATGGGCATAGCCCATGAACGGCTGCCGGGACTGGACGAAATTTGCTGGGGTGAGTCGGAAGGGCTGTTTGCCAATGGAGATAACAATACCAAGTATTACCACACCATCAACCAATGGAAGTGCGGCAACTACGACCTGCGGCTCAAAGGTGGCGAAAACCCCTATGACGTGATGGAGCGGCAAAAAGAAGCCCTGGCACACATCACCGCACAGCCTGAGCACCTGATTCTAACCTGTATGCATGGCAGGGCCATGCGCATTTTGCTGTCGTGGATCACCAATGTGCCTTTCAAAAATATGGACGACTTCCATCACGACAACCTCAGTTTGTATATCTTAGAATTTCACAAAGGCACGTTCACCATAGAGACGCGCGACGAGCGCTCCCACCTACAGCAGCTGAAATGAACCAGACAACCGGAGAACCAGCAGAAGAACACCCCCCCGTTTTTAAGAAGTGGAAGCACTTGTACTGGTTTGTGCTCGCCAACCAGGCTTTGGCTGTGGTTGTGTTCTACATCATTACCAAAGTTTTTGAATGAGTACGCTCGATTGGTGCGTTCTATTCGGCACGCTTGGGGCCATTGTGGCCTATGGCGTATGGAAGACCAAAGGCAGCCAGAACATAGAGGGCTTTCTGCTGGGTGACAAAAGCATGCGTTGGTGGACCATCGGCCTGTCTGTGATGGCCACCCAGGCCTCGGCCATCACTTTTTTGAGCACCCCCGGCCAGGCATACAAAGACGGCATGGGCTTCGTGCAGTTTTACTTTGGCCTGCCTATAGCCATGGTGATATTGTGCATCACGTTTGTTCCTATTTTTCACAAACTAAAGGTGTACACAGCCTATGAGTATCTGGAGGGGCGGTTTGACCTCAAAACCAGGCTTCTCGGCTCTGTGTTTTTTCTGGTACAGCGTGGCCTTGCGGCCGGCATCACCATATACGCACCCGCCATTGTGCTCTCTACTCTGCTCGACCTCAACCTCACCACCACCAACCTGATCATCGGCGTGTTGGTGATTATTTATACTGTATCGGGCGGCACCAAGGCGGTGAGCCAGACACAGAAATACCAGATGGCCGTAATGATGGGCGGCATGGTGCTGGCGGGTATATTGATCGTCTACCAACTTCCCCAAGATGTATCCCTGGTGAATGCCGTGAAAGTGGCGGGTAAAATGGGCAAGCTCAATCTGGTGAGTTTTGAGTTTGACCTGAACGACCGCTACAATTTCTGGTCGGGCATCATCAGTGGCACATTTCTCATGCTGGCCTACTTCGGCACCGACCAGTCGCAGGTACAGCGCTACCTAAGCGGCAAGTCGATCGCACAAAGCCGCCTGGGCTTGTTGTTCAACGGGCTTTTTAAGGTGCCCATGCAGTTTCTCATACTGTTCATTGGCGTGCTGGTATTTATTTTTTATCAGTTTCACCAGCCGCCTGTTTTTTACAATGAGGGGGCGCTGCAAGAAGTGAGGCAATCCGATGAGGCAGAGGCGCTACAGCAGTTGGAACAGGAACAAGCGGCTATTTTTGAAAAAAAGCGCGTGTTGATCTATGACCTGATTGATGCCATGGAGCAAGATGCCGAGCAAGAAGTGGAAGCACACACCTCGGCCTTACACCGCTATACCGAGCAGCAGGCGGCTCTGGAAGATGAGGTGGAGGAAGTGATCAGCGCGGCCTCACCCGATGCAGAAACACGCGACACCGATTATATATTCATCACCTTCGTGATGAACCACCTGCCGCAGGGCATCGTGGGTTTGTTGTTTGCCGTCATCTTCTCTGCGGCCATGTCTTCCACGAGTGGTGAGCTGAACGCTCTGGCCTCCACCAGTACGGTAGATTTTTACAAACGCCTTACCCCCACTACCAAAAGCGATAAAAATTATCTCAACGCTTCACGCTGGTTTACACTGGCCTGGGGGCTCATCGCCATATCCTTCGCCACCTTTGCCTCACTGCTCGACAACCTGATACAGGCTGTCAATATATTGGGATCATTGTTTTATGGCACAGTGCTGGGGCTGTTCCTGGTGGCTTTTTACATCAAATTTGTGCGGGGCACTGCGGTGTTTGTCGCTGCTTTGGTGGGCGAGGCCGTTGTGCTCTATTGCTTCTTCTTCACCGATATAGCCTATCTGCATTTCAACATTATCGGTTGCGCTACGGTAGTTTTGCTTTCCATGATGCTGCAAGGCATTTGGGGCCGAGGCATAAAAAAGGTGGAGTAAGTGCTTAATCACCTACTCCACCCAAGGTATTATCTAAAATTCAGCAACCTACATTTTCTCCCATTCCGCAATCGACTTTTCGTTCATGCGCACGTAGTCGTCGTTGCCGGCGGCTTTGGCTTTTTCGAGCGATTGGCGGGCGGTAGATATGGCCGTTTTGTAGTCTTTCATGTCGGCTTCTATCAGGGCTTTGCGACGGTAAACCCAGAACGGGCTTTGGTCATTTTTTTCGTACATGCCGATGGCCTGCGTCACCCAGTCATGCGCCTGCTTCAAATCCTTACCAGACTCATGATAGTAGGTGGCCGCCTGGAAGTATTCGTTGGCATCTACATTCAGGGCTTTTTCTATCGATGCCATCACTTTGGCATCTGACTCTACCTCAAAAGGCAGCTCTACCATTGTTTTATCCCAGATCATGGCCAGCGAAGCCGAAGAAGGACGAATGTCGTCGAGCAGGATTGTGAATGATTCCATAGATGTTCCCAGCTTTACAGGCTTCACCTGCGTGCGCACCACATCTTCCGACTCCTGATACTGCCCCGTACCGCCTTGTTTCCAGTTTTTGTTCAGTATTACCGTCCACTCATTTTCACCGGGTATGGTGAAGATGGCATAGCTGCCGGCCGGCACATTTTTCCCAGCCACGGTCACGTCTTCGCCAAAGGTAACTTTGGAAGCCATATTGGCGCCTGTTCGCCACAGCTTGCCGTATGGCACCAAATCGCCAAATACCACCCGGTCTTTGATGCTGGGCCGGGAGTAGGTGATCTCCACATCGGTGAGGCCAACTTTTTGTTTGAATGTGGCTGTTGGGCTGGGGGCCGGCATATCGATCTGGGCAATCGCCAGTTGCAGGGTCAACGCCAGGCAGGCAGAAAGTAGGATTAAGCTTTTGGTTTTCATGGTTTAATATTTTTAGTGTAAAAATGGTGAACAAAGCTAAGCGAGAATGCGAAAGCCTCTGCCACAAAAGTGAAATAATAATCTACCCTTCATTTTCAATTATTGTCAGATTACTGAAAGGTGTGTGCGAGTCAGTATGCGCTTGTACAGCCTGCCACACGTTGCAGCGCTTACATTTCCATCATGAACTCCACGAGGTTTTTTTCATGATCCAGACCCAGCTTTTTTCGTAGGCGATACCGGCGTATTTCCACGCCCCGCACGGTAATGTTGAGCAATGAAGCTATTTCTTTGCTAGAAAGGTTCATGCGCAGATAAGCACAAAATCGAAGGTCTTTTGGAGTAAGGCTCGGATAGGTAGTACGCAATGCGCGTAAGAAATCATCGTGCGCCTGGTCGAAATTCTGCTCAAACACCGACCAGTCTTCCTCGCTGCTTATATTGTCATTGATCACCTTGAGCAGTGATTTCACAAATCGATTGCCCGAGGCGCTCTCCAGCTCACGCCTGTGTTTGATGATCTCATCTTTTATCTTCATCAGCACCTCGTTCTTCTTGATCATGCCAATGGTAGAGCTGGCCAACTGACCCACCTTGTGTTCCACTTCATTCTGCAGCTTTTCATTGCGGTACTTCATGAGCTGTTTTTCATGCTGCTCACGGTGTAGCCGCAATTGCTGCAGCTTCTCACGCTCAAGCTTTATGCGCAAAGCTCTTTGCCTGCGGGCAAAGTTGCGCTGGTTGTACCAGCCCAACAGCAGGTAAGCCGCTATGAAAAGGACAAAATAAGCCACTATGGCGGCTGTGGTCATATACCAGGGCTTGGCGATCTCAAACGGGTACGCGATGGCCTCACTGTTGTTGCCGGTGTCGTCGATGAAGCGCGCGTGAAAGACATAATCACCTTGTGGCAAACGCAGGTACTCCATCATTGGGCTTACCTGTGGTTTCGACCAGGCAGTATCGAGGCCTTCCAGATAGTACGAAAACATGACTTTTTTGAGATGATACACCGGCGCCTCTACGGTAAATTGTATATGATTTTCATTGTATGGAAGCACAGGCACAGACTCTGGCTGCAGCGGAAACAATGTTTCTTTGCTGCGTACTGTGCTCATCTGGATCACACTGTTGTATTGTGGCTGTGCCGCCAAAGCGCCCTGGTGATAGATAACAAAGCCATCGGCCAGACAAAAAAGAATAAGAGAATCGGTGAGCGGTATTACATTTTCTTCTCTTTCCATCACACCTTCGCCAAATCGCGCAATGGGGTGCACCTCCGCCACTTCAAGGCGGTCTTCGGCTACAGTGGTTTTTACAAATGCTTCATCATTGATGAGCCAATAGTCATCAGCAGAAGTTGGCACTATGCTGTGGATGCCAGCGGCATAGCCATTCAGCTTATTGTTGAGCATATCGTAATATACCACGCTGTCGTTGAGCGCATCGTAGCGATACAAATTGTTCGGGGTTGTAAATACTGTCTGGCCATTGATCTGGGAGGCCTGTATGTTGAAGTCGGAAGGGAAGCCCTGTTCGGCGCCGTACAGGGTAACGCGTGTGGCCTGCTTCAAGTCCTGGCTTAGCTCTATTTTGTAGATGCCGCGCATGGCATGACTGGCCCAGATGTTGCCTGTGGCGTCTACTTCAATTTTTTTTATCGGTTCGCGGAAACCGGCAACTGAGTGGCTCACTTGCCACATGCCCGCGTCGTCTTTGGCATATACCAGCAAGCGCGTGTAAGTGCTCTGCAGCAAATATTCTTTTTCTCCGTGATAAAACGGCAAAATATCCCAGCCACCCGTCACCTCGGAAATTGGCTGAAATGATGTGCCTTCTACTCTGAATGTGCCTTGATTGTGGCCGCAGAGCAATTGTCCGTTGCTCTTGAACAACTGCCACACCTGGCCCTGAGAACCTTCTATCAGTTGAAACCCCTGACTATACAGCGACTCGACCAGCGGAGCATCCACTTTGTGTTGATACAAGCCCTGATTCGTGCCTAAGTATAGATAGCCCTCATGCAGCGCGGCGGTGGTGACGGTGCCCAGCCCATTGGCAGCACCGGTAAAATTATTGTAGGGAATGGCCAGGTTCACTACGGCACATCCTTTATTTAATGCCAGCCATAGCTCTTGTGTTTCGGCATGGTAGTGCATACCCAGCACCGTATTGTCAATCAAGCCTTTTTCCTGATTGATCACGCGCAACACACGGCCTTGGGCATCGATATGAATGACGCCATTGCGTATGGTACCCAGAAGCAACGATCCATCGGGCAATACCAGGCCACGATTGAGTTGGTGTTCGCGAAGAAAATCGTCTGCCTCGGTCTGCCAGCGTTTTGCGCTCTGCCCATCGTAGGTGAACAAACCATTTACTTCAGTACCAAACAGTATGCGTCCATCGGGAAGCTCCAATATCACCGGCGTGGCGTATGGATCTACCGCCTCTGTACCTGAAATCTTCACCAGCGAATCAGCAACCAATTCATGTATTCCTGTGCTGATCATATGCACAAGCAGCCGGTCGTGCGCTTCACTTAAAAACAGCAATGACCAGTGTGGGTTTATCGCTGACACTTCATTGTGATCATATTTATAAATGTTGCCAAAAGATTGAAAGAAGACAGCTCCGTTGCTTTCATTAATGGTCCATATTTCATCATTGCGCATGTCTGACCGCAGCGTGTCGTCCACCAGGCTGGTGTAAGTAAGCTGGCCAAGTTCATTGCGCTTCCAAAACCCAAATTCTTCAAACGAACCTGTATACAATCTCTCTCCATGAAACAGCACGGAACGCACCACAAGTTGTTCATTTCCCGGATGCAACTCCCATGACTGACCGTTGTATTCCAGCAGCCCACTACTGTTTCCGAAAAACATATGGGTTTTATCCCCTTGAGTTACAGACCAATTCTGGCTTTTGGCACGAAACTCATCTCTCGAAAAATTTTTTATGGATAAACCTTGTGCGGTTGACTCTACAAACTGAGCAGTGAGCAGAATAAACACATGAAACAATTGAAATAATAATCGCTTTATCAACAACTCTGAATTTATGATAACCTGGGTATAAATGGTCATGCGGCGTATGACTTGCTCCACTGCTGAACGAACATAGCAAAAGCGGTAGTATGGTACAACTATCTGCTACATGCCAGGTATCAAATTTTTACGATACTGATATGCCCGATCAGTAAACTCAGGCATGGAGGCAAAAGAATGCTCCGCCGGTACAATATGTATTGTCAAAGTTCGGTTGACATCGCCAAACAATAAAGAACCCAATGCTGTTTAACAACTTTTTATTTCTTTTACCAGTCTGGTGACAACCGCATTGGAAGCAGGTTGATAGAGGAGTCGCTACCTTGGAGAATCAGATGTTGCTTGGCTGTATATTTAAGTCGATCATGCATGTTGGCAAGCTACTTTGCTCATCGCATCATATCGTTCCGACGCTCTTAATAAATATGATATAATGCTATTGCAAAGCAGAGCCGGATAGTGGAAGACCTAAGTCACTATAAGTTTTTTTGAACAGCAGCAACCCAATGCACTTTTAGGAAAGGGAGTAAACCTTATGGGAAAGAAAAGCAGCGATCTGGCAATAAAACCAAGATTTTGTGCCTCGGCAACAAGAAAAAAGCGCAGGAATCATCTGATTTTCCTGCGCTTTTGCTTTAGCAATTATCCTTAAATTGAATTTCTTGTTGCACGCAAAGCAGCGTGCTGCAAGAAAAATCGGCATTGATATTACTTCAATTCCTTCTCTAGTTTTTTCTTAGAGGCATAAGACGAATTAGAAACTACGTAATCCTTCACCTGGCCAACGATGCTTTGCAATTCTTTTATGTCGTTGACACCTACACGTTGTTTGCCCCAAAGCAATTTGTACAATTCATCTTTGCCATCTGCTTCTACAATGGTTCCGGTTTTTCCGGCTTTCAAAGGATGAAGATTGCCTTGCTCGTCTTTTACCATCAGTTGGTTACCCGATGACAACAATTCTTTGATTTTACCTACTACGTTTTCCATATCATTAATTTATTTTTTTTCGAAATAAACTTTCATACCTGAATTCTGCAACTTTATGCTCATAAAAATGCAGATTATTATAAAATTTTATTCTAAATGGATGAATGTCTTAAGCATCTTAGAGAAAATAAACCACCATGCGATTATATTATAAACCCATCTCAGTATGGAAACCATCAAACCAAAACAACTTCAAAATATCTCTTTTGTTGGGGCATGTCCACAACTTTCACAATAGTGCTGCACCCGCGAATGAATGCCTGCTACATATTTGCAGCAGGCATTCAATTTTTTATTCATCGGTTATTAAACATATAGGCATGGGCTGATATACAGATAAACTCACCCATCATTCTTGTCCTTCTTCTTCAGATGCAAGGACTGTATAGATGCATGGTAACATTTTCATCTTTTGTCTGCTTTCATAAGAAAGCCGATAATATTTCCGTTTTACGTGCAATCTTATAAACAATAGCTATGCGAATATTCAACTTCATTATCCTATTGCTCGTGGTCATTTCACATATGGCCTGTAGTCAATCGTCGAACAAGCGAAAGGCAAAAATGTCGTCGGTGCCAGAAGGTTACGAAGCGGCAACATTTGCCGGTGGGTGCTTCTGGTGTGTAGAAGCGGTCTTTGAACGTGTAAAAGGTGTGGAAAATGTAGTGTCGGGCTATGCTGGCGGGCAGCAGAAAAACCCCACTTACAATCAGGTGAGCATGGGCGCCACCGATCATGCAGAGGCCATTCAACTGCACTACGACCCGGCGGTGATCTCTTACAATGATCTTCTTACAATTTTCTTTGCCACGCACGATCCTACCCAGCTCAACAGACAAGGCCCTGATGTAGGCAAGCAATATCGATCCGCCGTGTTTTACCATTCGCAAGAACAACGTGACGCAGTAGAGGCTTTCATCAAAGAATTGGAAAATGGCGACAAATATCAAGAACCAATCGTGACGCTCGTGGAGCCTTTAAATAAATTTTATAAGGCTGAAGTGTATCACCAGGACTACTACCAGCTCAATCCCAACAACAGCTATGTGGTGAATGTAGCTGTGCCTAAAGTGGAGAAATTTGTAAAGAACTACCCGCATTATCTGAAGAAAGAGTACCGCGAATGAGGGAGTTTCCAGCATTTGCCATCTAAATTAAGGCCACCATTGTGTGGCCATTTTTTTTCTTTTGTGGTGCAATCATAGCCCGACTGGCAAATTTCTTTTTCATTTGCAACTTCCCATTTTTTCAACAGACTGTACACCTTACATGAAAAAACCGCGACTCTATCTCTATACTCTGGTGGCCGCTTTAGGCGGATTTCTTTTTGGTTTTGACACGGCTGTGATTTCGGGTGCAGAGCAGGCCATACAGAAATTGTGGCATCTCAACGTGCAGATGCATGGTCTTACCGTATCCATTGCACTGTACGGCACGGTGCTGGGAGCGCTACTGGGAGGCATACCTGCAGACCGCATTGGCCGAAAAAAGACATTGCAGTGGATAGCCGCGCTGTACCTCGTGTCTGCCGTTGGCTCGGCACTGGCCACCGACTGGACGTTATTTATGATCTTTCGCTTTCTTGGCGGGCTTGGTGTAGGGGCTTCTTCCATAGCTGCACCGATGTATATATCAGAAATATCGCCGGCGAAGATGCGCGGTCGACTGGTGGCGCTTTTTCAATTCAACATTGTGCTGGGCATCCTCATCGCTTACCTTTCCAACTACCTGCTGGCCGACACCGGCCCGAATGCATGGCGCTGGATGCTCGGCGCGGAGTCTTTGCCAGCCATTGCTTTTTTGGGCCTGGTGTTCATCATACCTAACAGTCCGCGCTGGCTCATCATCAAATATGGCGCAGTAGAGCAGGCCCGGCAAATTTTCCTGAAGATCAGTCCGGATACAGCCGATGAGGAAATAGAAAGAATCCAAGCTTCGCATCGGGAGCATGATAGTCTGAGCAAGGAGAGGTTTTTCTCAAGAAAATACCGTTTTCCCATTGCACTGGCACTTTTGTTTGCGCTGTTCAACCAGATGTCGGGCATCAACGCGATCATCTATTACGCACCGCGCATATTTGGCATGACTGGCCTGGGCACCGAAACGGCCCTGCTGTCTACTGTTGGCATGGGGCTGGTCAATTTTGCCGCTACCCTCGTGGCCTTGCGGTTTATCGATCAGTTTGGCCGACGCAAGCTGATGCTGATCGGTACGATCGGGCTTATTGCCACACTGGGGCTCACGGCAAGGGCTTTTTATCTCAATGATTTTTCGGGCTTTGCTGTGCCAATTTTTCTGCTGGTATACATCATGTTCTTCGCCTTTTCTCAAGGCGCAGTCATTTGGGTATTTATCTCGGAGATTTTTCCCAACGAGGTGCGCGCACGCGGGCAGTCGCTCGGCAGCTTCACACATTGGATCATGGCTGCGGTGATCGCGCAGTTTTTTCCATACTTCACCGAGGCCATCGGCGGCGGCCATACCTTTATGATATTTGCCGTGATGATGGTGCTGCAGTTGGTATTTGTGATCAAGGTAATGCCGGAGACCAAGGGTGTGGCACTGGAAGACCTGGAAAAGGTAGTGCTAAAATAGTGCGCTGAAAATCTTCTAAAATTCGATCATTGCTTTCATTACGCCATCCTGGTAGTGATCGACCAGGCGAAATGCTTCGGCTGTATCGTCAAACGAAAACCGATGTGTGATCATAGTTCGCGCATTGATCTTGCCTTCATGCATCATTTGCAATGTGGGCTCCAATGCATGGTTTTGCCTTCTCACATTATTGATGGTGATCTCTTTGTGGCGGCACTTATCTACCGGTAGCGACCACCGGTCGAACTCCGGAATGCCGATGATCATCAGTTTACCCCCCGGCTTCAACAGGTCTATGGCATTGTCGATGGCTTCCTGTTTTCCGCAGCACTCAAACACCACGTCGAGTGCCTCCGGCGCCAGCGCTAATATATCCTGCACCACGTCTTGTTCGTCGGGATTTCCCGCATATAGCGCACCCTCCTTGCGGGCGGCTTCGAGGCGCTCGCTTATTTTGTCGGTCGCATAGATATGCTGCGCCCCTTGCGCCATGGCCGGCAGCATCACACTCATGCCTATGGGCCCAAAGCCCAAAATGCCAACACGGGCATCGGCCATGGGTATAGACTGACGCACGGCGTAAACCCCAATGGCCAGGGGCTCCGACAGGGCGCCATCGTCCAGGTTCATGCCTTCGTGCAACTTGAAGCAACTCGTCTCAGGCATTACAAGAAGCTCTGTCAGGCAGCCGTCGGCCTGACCGGGGCAACCCAGAAAACGCAACTTTCGGCAGGTGTGGGGGCGGCCTGCCTGGCACTGGTCGCAGTGCCAGCAGGGCATCGCCGGCTCTATGGCGATCTGGTCGCCGGGCCTTACACGCGTCACTGCCGGCCCCACGGCCAGCACAGTGCCGGAGCCTTCGTGCCCGACGGGATATGGGTATTTCACCACTTGCACGCCGATCTTGCCGGTGGCGTAGTAGTGGATATCCGAGCCGCATACCCCTACCCGCTCCATGCGTATGAGCACATCGGTATCGTGCACAATCTGCGGGTCGGGCACTTCTATCATTTGCATTGCGCGGATGCCGGTAAGTACCATGCTTTTCATCTTGCCTTTTGTTGTGGTGAATAAAAAAGAATGACAGCATTATGGAAAGTTGATCGCCAGGCAGCTGCAAAGCTCAAAACTTGTAAAATTTTTTCATAGAAAAAAGCATGGCCAATATCACGGCTATGGGCTGAGCTTAAAAACCAAAAGGCCTGCACGTGCAGACCTTTTGATGTGTTGTTCTGTAGAAAGCAACCGGTGTTGCAGGATCAGGCTTTGCGCATGCGCAGGCTTTTTGGCGTCACTTCGAGAAACTCGTCATCGCGGATATACTCCATGGCTTCCTCCAGCGAAAACAGTATTTTCGGAGCAATTTTGGCGTTGTCGTCGGAGCCGGCTGCACGCATGTTGGTGAGCTTTTTTCCTTTGATCACGTTCACGTCAAGATCATTTTCGCGGCTATGCTCGCCCACCACCTGGCCCAGGTACACCTGATCGCCCGGCTCTATGAAAAAGCGTCCTCGATCTTGCAGCCTGTCGATGGCATAAGCCAGCGCCTGGCCGGTTTCCATCGATACGAGTGAGCCTTTGCGCTTGCCGTTCAATTCCCCTATGTACGGTCTGAAAGCTATAAACCGGTGGTTCATTACGGCCTCGCCCTGTGTAGCGGTGAGCATGATGCTGCGCAGGCCGATGAGACCTCGTGAGGGTATTTCGAATTCCAGATGTTGAATATCGCCTTTTGGCTGCATCACCAACAGTTGTCCTTTGCGCTGTGTCACCAGTTCTATGGCCTTGCCCGAATGCTCCTCAGGCACATCGATGACGAGACTTTCAAATGGCTCACTTTTCACGCCGTCAATGTCTTTGATGATTACCTGTGGCTTGCCTACCTGCAGCTCGTACCCCTCGCGCCGCATGGTCTCCAGCAGTACGGACAGGTGCAATACGCCTCTGCCAAACACATTGAAGCTGTCTTCACTTTGGGTCTCTTCCACACGCAAGGCGAGGTTTTTTTCAGTTTCTTTAAAGAGACGGTCGCGCAGGTGCCGGGAGGTGACAAACTTGCCTTCTTTGCCGAAAAACGGCGAATTGTTGATGGTGAAGAGCATACTCATCGTGGGCTCATCTACTTTGATGCGCGTTAAAGGTTCGGGTTGTGCCACGTCGGCGATGGTATCGCCGATGTCGAAATCATCAAGGCCTACCACGGCACAAAGGTCGCCACTGCGCACGGTAGATACTTTGCTGCGGCCAAGCCCTTCAAACACAAAGAGCTCTTTAATGCGTACTTTCTTCATTTTGTCCGCACGCTTGCACAGCATGTAGTCTTTGCCTTCTTCCATATCGCCACGGTATACGCGGCCAATGGCGATGCGTCCCACGAAACTGGAAAAATCGAGTGAGGTGATCTGCATCTGTGGTGTACCGGCTTTGTAAGGCGCCTCGGGTATCACCTCCAGAATGGTGTCGAGCAGGGGTGTGATGTCAGTCGTTTTTTGTTTCCAGTCTTTGCTCATCCAGCCATGCTTGGATGAACCGTAGAGGGTTTCAAAATCGAGCTGGTCTTCCGTGGCCTCCAGGTTGAACATGAGCTCAAATACTGCTTCGTGCACTTCATCGGGGCGGCAATTTTCTTTGTCTACTTTATTGACCACTACTATGGGTTTGAGCCCCAGCTCTATGGCTTTGCCCAACACAAAGCGTGTCTGTGGCATAGGGCCTTCGAAGGCATCCACAAGAAGCAATACGCCGTCGGCCATCTTCAGCACGCGCTCTACCTCTCCGCCAAAGTCGGCGTGGCCCGGTGTGTCGATAATATTGATCTTTACATTTTTGTAGTTGACCGACACGTTTTTTGAGAGGATGGTGATGCCCCGCTCACGCTCCAGGTCGTTGTTGTCGAGTATGAGCTCGCCGGTCTCTTTGCGCTCATCAAATATCTTGCATTCGTGTATGATCTTATCTACCAGGGTGGTTTTGCCGTGGTCTACGTGTGCAATGATGGCGACATTTCTAATTGATTGCATGGTTTGTGGTTCCTCCAGGATTTTCGAGCCGCAAAAGTACAATTCTTTTTCCAGAGATGGGTGTGCTGTGGGTTATTGATTTTTAATCACATTATCAAAGCACAACCGCCATGCCCTGTTGGCCTTGTTGCCTGCTGCTTTTGCATTCCTTAACCATGCTTTATATAATCAGCATACTATAATATATACATCTCTATGGAGCACAAAAAAACCCGCACATCGCTGCCGGGATTTTAATGTTTTGGTTGGCTTTCCGTTACCGGGCAGATGCTGTGTCGGTAGCATTGCTTTTCGCTTGATCGGTATCACCTTTGTCGTAAGCCTCATTCAGACCGGCCAGCACATCATCGGTGATGTTCAGGCTGTCGTTGGCATACAACACGCCGCTGCCTTTGGTGTATGTGAGCACAATTTGCAGGTTCTTGTTTTGCCCGTAGTCCTTCAGGAAATCAGACACTTTAGTGTATAACTCACTATTCATTTTACTTTCTTCCTGTACCAGTTGCTGTGTTAGCTGCTCCTGATACATCATGAGATTTTGCTGTTTTCGGCGCAGGTCTTCCTCTACGGCTTTGGCCTGGCTGATGGTCATCCCTCCTGCAGTTTGCTGAAAGTTGGCTATTTCACGTTGCAAACCTTCTGCGCGATTGCGATACTCGGCATCGAGCTTATTGCGCTTTTCATTGAATTGGGTCTCCAAATCACTGAAATACGCATAGTTGCTCAGCAGACTGTCGGAGTTGATGTACGCAATGCTCGGGTTTTCCAGGTTGATGGCGCCGCCACTGGTCACTTCCTCAGTATCTGAACCTCGGGAAAAATGCAGCACATACAACACAACCACGGCAATAAGCAATACAACATTGAGCACTAATGATAGATTCTTCACTGTTTCCTTTTTTTAATTTCGGGCAAAGATAAGGAAAGATCAATAATGCAAAATTTTAATTTACGCGCTGGGATAGTGCCCGAAATGGGCCGTTGGGCGCTAGCATTGAGCGAGTGCGGACAATACCAAGACCCGGCTAAAAGGAAATGGTTTTACATCACGGCATGATGGCGACTTTTTGATTGTGCGGAATCAACCAACTACTTCTTGCGCGGTCAGACACACGGAGCGACCTGCCTGGTGCACGGAAGTGCTCTTGGTTTTCAATCGCCTGTTTTTAACGCTGCGCAACCGGTCGTCGAATGGCCTTACCTGGCCTTGAATTTATGTCTAGTGATCCATCTTCAATGACTAATCTTCCATTCACCATCACGTATTTCATTCCCACAGAAGTTTGATTTGGCTCGGTGAAAGTGGCTTTATCCTGTACTGTTTTGGGATCGAAGATAATTATATCGGCATCCATACCTTCTTGTATCCGTCCTTTGCTCTTCATTTGCTCGACAGAGCCTTCTAAAACCCTTGCGGGATATAATGATGATTTGGCAATCGCTTCTGATAATGATAACACATTCCTTTCTCTCACCCAATGAGCCAATAGACGAGTGAAGGTTCCCGCACTTCGAGGATGCGCAAAGGCATCTTGCGAAATTGGCCAAGCATTCTCATCTACCGGCACTCCCGTGTTTTTATCTGTCCAGGGCATGGCATCACTGGCAATAATACCACCCTCTAACAATACTGACTCATCCAAAATGGCTTCATCTTTGGGCATATCCAAAAATCGAAATACGATCACTGAACCCGGCACATCTTTTCTAATCTTTTGAAATTCTTCCTCTGTCAACGGTTTACCATTTAGCTCTATCTGACTGGCATCAATATTTTTTTTCTCACGTCCCTCTTCAGTGAACAATGCGGCCCCAATGGTTGTGCTCGCCGCTCCATAGGTATAGGCTTCGGTAGTTACATTAATCCCTCTTTTTTGTGCACCTATAATTATATCTTTAGTTGTTTTAATATCAAGCAAGCTACTACTGTTTAGATGACAAATATGATCCTGACTTCCTGTAATTGCCGAATAAGAAACAATCTGTGCTACATTTTCAGCTGCGCTTTTTGGGTCATTGGGATAATCCCCACTAATGTGCGTGAATGTTGGCACCTGATACTTGGCTGCCAATGCGTGCACAGCCAACAATTCTTTATACCCGCCACCGGGCGCATATCCGGCGTTAATCCCAATACCGATCGAACCTTCATTGATTCCTTGCTCTATTTGGGCAATTATCCTTTCTATCTGATCAGGATTTGCAGGATCATTTACCCACTTGCTAAATGAAAATGCTTTTTGAAACCACAGCAGGTCAGCTTCTGTTTCTAAATTTTCAAATTCTGAGATTCGCGCAAATGTCCAGGCAGCAGATGCCCCATAGTTCAAAACTCTTCCGGCTTGGCTCTGCATATCATACCAGTCGGCAATAGGAAGTATCCCCGATTCCAACTCAAGAGAAGTAGTCACCCCATCAAATGCCTGCATCCTGTCGGCGATGACCGTTTGGCCATGTGCGTGAAGATCTATGAAGCCCGGTGCCACAACCAACCCTTCAGCATTAATTATCTTTTCTCCTTCTATATTATTTTCTGTGACTGCAACAATTTTTCCATTTGTAATTCCTACGTTCCTTATTGCATCAAGATTGGTTTCCGGATCAATGACCCTGCCTGCAACAATTACCACGTCATAGCCTGACTCGCTTGCAGAATTGTGATCACATGAAGCCAACAAACATGTGATAATAAAGAGGAATAATAGATTCTTAATTTTCATTAAAATACTGTTTAAGTGTGTTTGAAAAAATGGCATACAACCTGGCTTTTGTCAGTTTGCCACAAAAGTCATCATCTCAGCACTTTTCTCACTGAAGATCATTTCTTGAATATAGGGAGAATCGGTCAGCAGACCAATTCAGGGGGTTATTCATGATGTATGCTGAAATCCTTTGAAATGATCCTTCATTTCTGATTATATGGTCGTGATATCGGGATTGCCAGGCAAATTCAGGATCAATCAATCGTGCATTTTTTGTAACACCCATTTTAAAACCACGAATGATGGATGCCAGGTTTTTGGTTTGGGGGCCAAATTGGTTTTTAATATTATCATTGGCGTCGGTGGTTGCGACGCAATGCATTGCGTCCGTACAACGTGGCGTATTGTATTGGTTTTCCCCAATTCCAATAATGGCATGAAAATGATCGGGCATTACCACAAACTCGCCCATTGATAAATTCATGTCAGGTCGCAATTCAAATGTTTTTAACCATTCGTATTTTACAATTTCCCCAATTGGTGATAATGAGACGCATGGTAATGCGTCTTTGCCCACCACCACATCACCAAAAAAACAAACTCGATCCTTCGTGCAGATCGTCACAAAATAGGACGCATTCCGACCATAATCCCAATGTCTTAATCGGGTTGATTCTGTGCGGTATTTATTTCGAAACTTGTCTGACATCAGGCCGGATTTTTAATAAATGAACATATCAAATTTTGGGGTATTTGCGCAATACATTGCGCATCTACTTTTCCTTTCTGTAGGTATAGTTGAAGATGGTGTTGGGGCTACCATCGTAGGTTGTTGATGTAGCACCGTCTCGTGCTTGATGCTCTGCTGTGGTGTCATCTGTAGCGCGTCCAAATTTTCTGAAATAAATAGCCAGCAACACGCCTGATATAGCCCCCAGCAAATGCGCTTCCCAGGAAACATTGCGTTCCACCACTTCAGGAAAAACGCCGTAGATCATACCGCCATATAGGAAAAGTACAATGCCAGATACCGCCATCAGCCGAACATCACGGCGAAGGATGCCGCTGAAAAACAGAAACGCAGCTAATGCGTACACCAATCCGCTGGCGCCAATGTGGTAGGCATCGCGCGCAAATATCCACAACCACAGCCCGGTGGCCAGATACATCCACAGCAATACCTCCAAGGCAATGCGATGATAAAAATACACCATCAGGAACACGAGCATCAGTATAGGCACCGTGTTGGAAAACAGGTGCATCCAGTCGCCATGTATGAGCGGCGATGTGAGTATACCGATGCTGCCCCGCAGTGTGCGGGGCAGCAGGCCATACTGTGCAAAATCCGCGCCCAGAGCCACCTCTACCAACTTGATGAGCCAGAGCACACCCGCAGCTGCCAGTGCCACTATGGCGCTGCGCCTGAGTACAAGCCGGTCGTCAGATGGTTCTGTCATGGTAGATTTAACTATATAAAAGTACCTGAAGTTGATCGGCCAGGTGATAAACCGCTCTAAAGCACCTCTAGCGCCAACCTGGCCTTGCGCCGCAGACTTTGCTGATAGGGATGATTCGCATAATCGGCTACTGCTTTCAGGTGCATCCTTGCCTTATCCTTATCCCGAACGATATAACCCAGATATAGATGGGCACCTGGTGCAAAATACCATGGCGCTGTGCCTTGTAGCGCAATGACCTTTTCGTACGTGCGGATGGCCTGCGGCATATCGCCTACCTGGTGGTGCAGGCGCGCTTTTCGATACCAATATTCGACCGTATCTGCTCTATGAGCCAACGCATCCGGCGATATGGATTCGAGTGCGCGGGCAGCCTGTGCTTGATAGCCTCCATCTGTGGCATAGCGCGCTCTGCTGAGCGCAGCTGCTGGCAACATACCCGATGCTGCTACGGCCTGTGCATACTGATCGGCTTCAGCATCTGTATGATCAAAAGATAAAACTTCCCTTAGCCTCTGCGACGCCATGGCCGCTTCACCCAGTTGCTGGTGGCACACCGCCATCTTGTAGTGTACATCTGCCTTCAAATTCCCATCGGGGTGTACCTGCAGAAAGCGTGTGTACAACGCATTCGCCTGGCGGTATGCGCCGGCTTGTAGTTTGGCTTCGGCGCACAGATACAGCAATGGAGCGAATCTGGCAGAATGTTCCTGCGCCAGAGCATGCTCCAGTAGTGCCAAAGCTTTTGCACCGCTGTGATTTTTCATCAGCACACTCGCATATACATAGCTCAACAGCAGGCTGTTGGGTGTTTGCGCATGCAGCACGCTCAGTTGCGCCTCGGCCTCTTCCATGCGCTGGAACAGGTAGGCGTCGACCACCGCAGCCAGAAGGGCACTTTCCATACGCAGGGGATTATTCGGTAAATCGCTTAGCCGTAGCAAAGTGTAGCCCGCCCGGGCGTCACCTTCCATGCCTGCCATGGTCAGCAGCCAATGATACTGCTGCGGTACAGTGCCGAGGAGCACTTGCATCGTGCCTACCGACTTCTGTGTGGGCAGGAAATCGGGGAATTGTTTTTGGTTTCGGGTCAACTTTGCCGAGGCCTGGCGCAGAGTCCAAAAGGCTGAAAAATATTCGTGGTACTTGAAGCGTACCAAAGACCAGTACATCAACACTTCGCCCTGCAGGTGCAGTTTCCAGGGGTCATCGTCTTTCAGTTGTGCTATGGCGCTGAGATATTCTTTTTCCCTGTACTTTATCGTTGCATACATCTGCGCATCGGTCAGCAGCATCAGGTCGAGCACGTCGGCCAGGTTGCTGGTGTAGATGAACATCGGATCGATGTGGATGCCCGTCGGTACCGCCTTCAACTGCGCACGCGCCGAGTCGATTTGCAGCGCCAGCACCTGGCGGTATGCCGCCTCCACTACAGCAGTGGCCTCAGTACTTGTTTGCCCCAGGCTGCACCGAGGGGCCAGAGCAATGGCCAGGCACAAAAAAAGGTGAATCAAACGATTCACCCCAATTATATTTTTAATAGCAGACAATGAAGGATCTACTTTCTCGATCTTTTCACCTTCTTTTCCTCTTCCTGCACTACGTCTTCCACATCGGCGAAAATACGGCCGCAGTGCTCGCAAACGATGATCTTCTTTCGTTCGCGAATCTCTGCTTGTCGCTGCGGGGGCACTATATTGAAGCAGCCACCACAGGCATTGCGCATCACAGACACTACCGCAAGGCCGTTGTTGGCGTTGTCGCGGATTTTGTTGTATGATTTCAGCAGTCGGTCTTCTATTTTCTTTGTTGCCTTGTCGCGGCCTTCCATCAATTTTTTCTCTTCGCCTTCACTTTCTTTGATGATCACGTCGAGCTCTTTCTTCTTGCTTTCCAGATCTTTGTTGCGCTCATCGAGCAGCAATTGCGTTTGATCTATTTCAGCTTGCTTGGCTTCTATCCTTGCGCGGGCTTCGTTGATGCGCTTTTCACAAATCTGGATCTCCAGCGTTTGCAATTCTACCTCTTTGGAGATGGCGTCGTACTCACGATTATTGCGCACATTCATTTGCTGCTCTTCGTACTTCTTAATGAGCTTCTGTGCATCTACGATAGAGGTCTTGTTGTTACTGATCTCTATCTCCTGATCTTCAATATCGCTTTTGTATTTGTCTATCCGGGTTTGATAGCCAATGATTTCATCTTCCAGGTCTCCTACTTCTTCCGGCAATGCTCCACGAAGCTTCTTGAGTTCGTCTAGTTCGGAGTCTATATCCTGTAGTTTTATGAGGGAGTCTAACTTCTGTGCAACTGTGTTTTCCATCAACTAAGCGTAAAATATCGGGTTTGTAACCACTTTTGACAAATGGAGTGCAATATTAGTAAAATTTTGGCTTAAAGCGTCATATATCAAATCTTTTGTAAACTGCTCGCTCTCATAATGTCCCACATCTGCCACTATGATTTTTCCTTCGGCCTGAAAGAACTCGTGATACTTAAAATCCGCCGAAACGAATACATCGGCACCCTGTCGTATGGCAGCCGCAAGCAGGAAGCTCCCCGAGCCACCACAGAGCGCTACCGTTTTTATCTCGGCCCTGCAAAGCGCCGTATGTCGCAAGGTGGTCAATTGCAGGCGCTTCTTTAGAAAAGCGACAAAATCGCCGGCCTTCTGCACCTGGGGCAATGTGCCGATGATGCCACTGCCGGTTTCCTGATTGTCATTCTGCAACAAAAAAATATCGTAAGCCACCTCTTCGTAGGGATGCGCCTCCAAAAGCGCCTTGACCACCCGGCGCTGCAGATGGACAGGCAAAATCACTTCTACCCTGTTTTCTTGCACTTGCTCTAAGGTATTGGCCTGACCCAGGTGCGGATTTGCCTGGTCGTTGGGCATAAAGGCGCCGGTGCCTGCCGTACGAAAACTGCAATGCCGGTAGTCGCCCAATTTGCCGGCGCCGGCGCCGTGCATGGCATTGAGCACGGTTTGGGTGTTTTCCTGAGGCACAAAAGTGACGAGCTTCAACAGATTGCCTGCCTTGGGCTGAAGAATACGGGTTTGCTCCAATCCCAGCAGCTGGGCTATTTTTTGGTTCACACCGCTGCGCACATTGTCCAGGTTGGTATGAATCGCATATATAGCAATATCGTTTTTTATGGCCGCCATCACTATGCGCTCTACATGGGTAGCGCCTGTCAATTTTTTAAGGCCTTGAAAAATGACCGGGTGGTGCGCCACCACCAAATTGCACTGATTGCGCAGTGCTTCCTCCATCACAGCCTCGGTGACGTCGAGCGTCACCAGTATCCCGGTAATGTCGGCATCGGCATTGCCGGTAAGCAATCCGCAGTTGTCGTAATGCTCCTGCAAAGCCGGTGGCGCCCACTGCTCCAAAACTTCCAGCACTGCCTTAATTTTCGTCATTTCTATAGCGATTGGCCCGGTCAAAATTAAGACTTTTGTGCCCAAATCATATAGATGGCCCGCGCTTCACACCTTCTGCTTCCCCTTAGTGCTTTGTACCGCTTGGTGACTGACGTGCGCAACTGGGGCTACGATCGAGGCCATCTCAAAAGTACTTCGTTTGAGACACCCACTCTGTCTGTAGGCAACCTTGCGGTGGGCGGCACCGGCAAAACGCCCATGGTGGAATATCTGATTGAGCTATTGGGAAAAAACCTGCGCCTGGCTACGCTGAGCCGTGGGTATGGAAGAAAAACAGAGGGCTTTCGCATTGTACAGAAAAGTGATAATGCCGCCAGTGTGGGCGATGAGCCCTATCAATACTTTCATAAATATGGCGACCGGGTGACGGTGTCTGTGGGGGAAGATCGCGTAGCGGCCATTCGTGCTCTGCTGGCCGAAAGCCACCCGGAGTTGATCGTACTCGACGATGCCCTTCAGCACCGTGCGCTGCAGCCGGGCATTCAGCTTTTGCTCACCGAGCATCAGCGACCGTTTTACAACGATATGCTGATGCCTGCGGGCCGCTTGCGCGAAGCCAGAAAACATGCCCGCCGCGCCGATGCCGTAGTGGTGACCAAATGTCCATCCCAACTTGATAGCGAGGAAATGCAGCGTATGCATCAACACGTTGCCCAATATGTACGCACCGGCACTCCGGTGTTTTTCAGCCGCATCGCTTACAAGGCCCCTGTACCGCTGTACGGGCACGGGCTGCTTTTTTCACCATCGATATATTTGTTTACCGGCATTGCAAGGCCACGGCCGTTGGAAAATTATGTGCGGGCGCATTATGACCTGAGCGGTGTGGCCCACTTTCCCGATCACCATTTTTTCACGGAGCGGGAACTGCGCGTGAAGATACTGGCAGGGTACCGGGCGAGTGGGGCCGGTTGTATACTCACTACAGAAAAAGATGCCATGCGGCTCACGGCTTTGCCTTCCGCTAAAAAAATACTGGCCGGCATTCCTATCTTTTACCTTCCTATTGCGCAGCAGTTTATTCCGTTTGGGCATCAGAGCTTCGATCAATGGATCAGGCGGCAGCTCGAGGCTTATCAAATATTTCTTTAAAATTGCAGCCGTAACATGCGCAAAGCACTTCTCACCATAGCCATCATTCTGATGTGGGCCACCTGTACGGTACAGGCCCAGAGCCAGATCATCGACGATTCTACCCAGATGGTGTATGGTCCTTTTTCTACCTTTTTTCTCACGGTAGGCGATATCAAATACAATCGATACAACCTGCGCAACATCGACACGCTGGTGACCGGTTTTCATCAGTTCAACTATGTGAATGATGCTGAAAACATGTATCAGGATCTGGGCAATATAGGCACGGCCATCCGCCCGGTATTTTATCAGCCACCATCTGTGATTGGTGCGCAATCGGGCTTCGATGCCTACCGCTTCTACTACACCGAGGCGGAGGAAATAGAGCTTTATGACACGAAATCGCCATATACTCTGCTGAATGTGGCGCTTGGCGGTGGTGGCCGGTCGCTCACCAATGTAAAGCACTCGCGCAATATTACGCCCTATTGGAATGCCGGCTTTCACTTTCGCAGAATGACGGCCGAAAAGCAGGTGAATAGCACCGGCAGGGGCGACAGGCAAACGGTATCGACGGCTTATCATCTGCACACACACTACCGATCGCCCAATGACAAATATACCGGCATCTTTACGCTGAGCAGGTTGAACCACGAGGTGGAGGAGAATGGCGGGCTTACGGTGCCGGAAGGTGAACCCCTAAGCGCCTACTTCACCGACTTCGTCAGCACCAATCTGGAAGACGCCGAGAGCCAGGACTTTCGACTGGAAATACAGGCTTATAATGAGTACAAGGTGCGTCCGGAGTTTCAGCTGTATCATCAGATGCGCTTCGTGCAGAACAAGTACTTCTACCGCGACGAGTCGCTTACATCGGCCGATTTTGAATACTACCGCCGGGTACTCATCAATCCGGATTCCACACAGAATCAAAGCAGGTTCAACCGGTTTGTCAATGAGTTTGGCCTGAAGGGTGATTACACGAAGTTTTTTTACAACTTCTACGGGCGCTTTCGCACCTGGAACTATACCAACCGCTATCTGCCTGGAAAGGAAAATGCTTTTGAAAGCTACGGCGGCTACAACCTCCGCTTCGATTTCGACTCGCTACAGTATTTGCAAACCAGTGGTGAATATCTGTTGGGCGGCTACTACCGCATTGGCGGTGACTACACCATGAATTTTCTGAAAGCGCAATATTGGCGCACCCGCTCCCAGCCCGACATTATACAGCAAAGCCACTTTGGCAATCATCACGAATGGCAAAATGATTTCCAGCCTGTGGTCTCCGACCACATCAAGGGGGGCATTATCGTGCGGTGGAAAGGTATGCGCTTTTATCCCTACATCACGCTGGACCGCGTGAGCAACTATATATACTACGACTATGACCAGACACCCGCGCAATCAGGCGATGTGGCCGCGCTGTGGAGGCCGGGTGTGGCTCTCGACTTCACCTTGCTCCAGAACTTCCATTTTCGAAATGAATTTATTTACACCGTCAAATCCGGCTCGGCAGATGCGGTGAACCCATTTCGCATACCGGAGTATTTTGCCAACTCAAGGATTTTCTACGGAAACCGGCTGTTTAACGGGGCCATCTATATAGAGGCCGGTGTAGACATGCATTATAAAAGCGCCTTCCGGGCGCTTGCCTACGACCCGGCCATACAGCAGTTTCACCTACAGGATGATTTCCGGATACCTGCTTACCTTTTGGCAGATTTTTTCCTGGATTTTCAGATCGATCACGTCACGGTGTTTTTGAAGCTCACCCACGGCAACCAGTCCGCGGGTGATGGATATTTCACATTCCCATATTACACCGGGCAGTCGCGTGTGTTCGATGCCGGTGTTCGGTGGATGTTTTTTAATTGATCCTTACCGTAGGAAGAGGCCTTCGGCATGGAGCCTCTTGATGGCTCATTTGAAAAAACGCTCTATAATTTCCCTTGCACGCGTATTTTCACTTTGCTCATCGGAAAATAAGGCCAGAAAATTTCTTTTATCCTCCTCACTCATTTCAGATTTCAATTGGATTTCCTTTTCATTCACTTTTTTGGAGCCCATTTGCCAGCTGGGAAAGGAGCGCTCTTTGATGGGGCCATTGGCGAGCATTACGGCATTTTTGTGCCTATCGTCCTCCTTTATTTTGTCGTAGAGTGCGATCAGTTTTTTATAGTCGCCCTCTATGTACTGCAAAAAGTGGGTGTCTGAATACAACAGAACCCCGGTGACTTCCAGCTCAGGATTATTCTTTCTGCTGGAGGCTAAAATTTTTTCGATCTCCGAATCGGTGCATTTAGGCGTAAGCCTGCTGATGTATACAAGATGTGATAGCATGTTTTTAAAAATAGTATGATTGAAAAAAAGAGCAAACAGGCGATTCACCGGCATTGTTCGCAAGGAGCTGAATTTTCATCCATGCAGCATACCGGCAAAATGAAACGACCACGCTGGCATAAGCAGTCCATCAGCATCTATGGCTATATAAGAAAAATAGCCAACAGTACTGTTGGCAGATGGTGGGTTCTTCCTCAGGTCTTTTGCTTCTTTTTCTTGGCGGCTGGGAAGAGTATGTTGTTCAGTATGAGCCTGTAGCCAGGCGAATTGGGGTGCAGGTTCAGATCGGTGGGCTCTTCGCCAACTATGTGTTGGTAATCTTCCGGGTCGTGGCCGCCGTAGAACGTCCAGAAGCCATTGCCAAACACGCCGTGCAGGTACTTCACCTCCTCTATACCTTTGGTTTCACCCATCGTCACCGCATCGGCCTTCACCAGCGATTTCTTGTAGCCGGTAGTCTGGCCCATAAATCCTTTAATGACTTTCACGTGGTTTTGGGTGAGCATGGTGGGTATGGGGTCCCACTTGGCAGAGAACTCAAAAAGCGTAAAAAAATCATTGCCCTCCTGCAAGCCCCGTTCCTGTGGTTCATTGTCAATGTTGGAGTATTCGTAATAATATGGATCCATGACCAGCCTAAAATCTTCAAAAGCGAAGCAATCGTTGTAATTGAGCCTGGCCTGTGCATCGGGGTCCGGCGGATCGCCGTCGTACACGGCAGCACAAATGTCTACGCCATCGGCGGCCAGTGCTATGTCGTAGGTGTCGGTGGCCGAGCACATGGCAAACAAGAAGCCGCCGCCGCTCACATAGCTGCGTATCTTCTTTGCTACCGCCAGCTTCATGTCAGAAACCTTATCGTAACCGTGCTTACTGGCCGATTCTCTAAACTCCCTCTTCTGTTGAATATACCAGGGAAAATTGCGGTAAGTGCGCTCAAACTTGCCAAATTGCCCGGTAAAATCTTCGTGGTGCAAATGCAGCCAGTCGTACTTGGGCAATTCATCATACATCACCTCATCGTCGAAAATCACGTCATATGGAATTTCGGCATAGGTGAGCACCAGGGTGACGGCATCGTCCCAGGGCTGGGCGCTTTTTGGTGAATATACGGCCACTTTTGGCGCCTTCTCCAGCTTCATCGCATCAGTGTTGGAAGACGGGCTGGCGATGTCAGTAAGAATCTGTGTAGCCCGTGCATCGGAGATCACTTCATAGCTCACCCCGCGTATAATGAGTTCATTTTCTATTTTCTGGCTGTGGTTTACCATAAAGCTGCCCCCCTGGTAGTTGAGCAACCAGTCGATCTCTACGCCGGCATCCAGCACCCAATAGGCAATGCCATAGGCTTTCAGATGATTGGCCTGCGACTGATCCATGGGGATGAAAATGGTGTTGGCGAGGGAAGAAAGAGAGATGAATACAAAAACGATAAATGAGAATATGCGCATCTGGAATATGTATAAAACCGATAATGTACGAATAACGAACCTGAAATAATATTAGTTAGTGACTATCGCAAATTGCAGTACATTTAAAATTGCGATGCCTAAAAGTAAGCAATGGACTTATTTATTTGAAGGCGCCGTAAGAAGTGTGACATCCGGGCATACAGCGTACAGAGGCTACAGAAGCACAAAGACAAATACATGAATATAAAAGAGAACATACAGGAAAGCATACGGTCGATCAAAGGCAACCTGCTGCGCAGCATACTCACTGCGGCCATCATTGCCATAGGCATCACGTCGCTGGTAGGCATACTCACGGCCATCGACGGCCTCAAGGCCTCCATCAATATCAGCTTCTCCAGCCTCGGCGCCAATACTTTCGATGTTGAAAGAAAGCGGCCCGACCGCAATGTACAGGAGGGTAAGGAGCAAAAACAATTCCCGCTGCTGCAAAAAGATGAGGTGCTGCTGTTTAAGGAAATGTTTGAAACCGGATTGGTGACCGTTCATATGAACCTGTCGCGCGGTGTGGAGCTGAAAAGGCTATCGCAAAAGACCAACCCCGACTACACCGTGCGGGGGGTAGACGAAAACTATATGCTCATACGCAACTACAACATAGTGGGTGGCCGCAACTTCAATGAGTTTGATGTGGACAATGCCGCCAACTACGCACTGGTAGGTCACGAAGTGGTGAATGATCTTTTTCCCAATGAAGATCCTGTCAATAAAGAGATCACCTTTTACGGATCAAAATTCAGGGTGGTGGGTGTGCTGGAAGAAAAAGGCGGCTTCGGTGGCGACACAAATGCCGACCGCACAGTGTTCATACCCCTGAAAAGCGCCATACGCATTGCCAACCGCGGCTTTCTCGATTACGACATCACCGTGTCGGTGAGCGATCCTACGCGCATGGACTATGCCATTGGCGAGGCGACAAGCCTCATGCGCCGCATCCGCCAGGATGAACCGGGACAGGAAAACTCTTTTGATATAGAAGTAAACAAAACCCTGGAAGAAGAACTGAACGAGATCAGCGGCTACATGCGCATTGGTGGCTTTGCCATAGGCCTCATCACACTGCTAGGCGCTTCCATTGGCCTTATGAACATAATGCTGGTATCGGTGACGGAGCGCACACGTGAGATAGGCATACGAAAGGCCATAGGCGCCACTCCCAAAAAAATTCGTCAGCAGTTTCTCCTCGAGGCGATTGCCATATGCATGCTGGGCGGCATTGGCGGGGTAATTTTGGGTATAGCCATTGGCAACAGCATTTCACTGTTGGTAGGTTCAGGAGCCTTTGTAGCGCCCTGGGAATGGGTGATCATGGGCTTTATAGTTTGCCTGGTGGTGGGGCTTGTCTCTGGCTTCTATCCTGCCTACAAAGCTTCCCGCCTCGACCCCATCGAATCGCTGCGATATGAGTAAGGCGAGGTGTGGGGTTAAATGTGAGATGTTCGCTTTTAGAACGAGCCACATGAAGATCATGCCTCCGTCATCACTATCTTCAATGTTTCATATATAAAATCCCACGGCCCTATTGCTCTCTTAAAAATACAGCTCCTGTGCCAGCCGGTAGGTATTGGCATGGGCTTCTACGATGTCGGCGATGCGTTCAGAATAGCCTCCGCCCATACTCACTGCCACGGGTACGTTGTGCTTCCTGCACTGCATCAGCACATATTGGTCTCGCGCCCTGCAGCCTGAGAGGCTCATCCCCAACCGGCCCAGCTTATCGCTGGCCAGCACATCCACACCCGATAGGTAAAACACGAACTGTGGCATGATTTCGTCAAAAAGCTTAGGCAATGCATTGTGTAGCGCTTTCATGTAGTGCTTATCCCCCGTGCCATCGTCCAGGGCAATGTCCAGATCTGAGCGCTCCTTGCGCAGCGGGTAGTTCTTCTTTCCGTGCATGCTAAAGGTGTATACCCTCGGCTCCCGGGCAAATATCTCAGCGGTACCATTTCCCTGGTGCACGTCCAGGTCTACCACCAAAATGCGTGTGGCCAGTTGGTGCTCCAATAGGTATAAGGCGGCTATGGCGATATCGTTGAGCAGACAAAAGCCCTCTCCCCGATCGCTGAAAGCATGGTGCGTGCCGCCGGCTATATTCATGGCAACGCCATACTGAAGGGCGAACAGGGCGGCATCGATGGTGCCACGCGCTATAATCAGCTCGCGCTGCACCAGGCCGGCCGAGTAAGGAAAACCCATTTGCCGCTCCTCTTGCCGGCTGAGTGTGCCGGTGGTGAGCTTTTGCAGATAAGCAGGGCAATGCGCGCGCAGCACATCCTGGGTGCTGGCGGAGTCGGGGCTGAAAAGATTGTCTTGTGTGATGGTACCTTCATAAAGCAGCTGCTCGGGCAACAGCTCGTACTTAGCCATCGGGAAGCGATGGCCAACCGGAAGCGGGTGTGTATATAAAGCGTTCCAGGCAATCTTGAGCATGCTGAGCGGACGATTTAGCGGTAGCGACAAATTTATACAAACACCATCTATCCCGAACACCATTCTGCTCTTCGTATGGCCAACCAGCGCTTTGGTTTGGGTAATCACAAATCAGGCGTATCAGCTGTTGGTGCGTGAGGACACGCAACAAGGCAGGCGCAATTTTATAACCATCCACCCTCACTCAGCCCATCATACTGAACTTGCCTGTCCTAAAATATTGCGCCTGATAGCCAGCAGATTGGTTCGCTTCGCTAATGATGAAGGTGGGGGGCTTGTCAGGCTGATGGAATTTTTACGTCTTCTGCCCTCTCACAACAGGTCATGCTGGATTTATTTCAGCATCTTTTGGCTATGGGGCAGATCCTGAAACAAGTTCTGGAATACTGTACGTTTGCTGTGCCGGCCAGTCAAAATAGCGGGTGCGCGACTGGCTTTGCGGGCATGGCAGCATTTTTTTGCCAATGTTGAAAATCAGCCACGGACGACCTGCAAGAGCTATTAAATATTGACAGTTAAAAGTCAACCTCATTTAGGCATGGTCATCCTTTCAGCTTTGAGCCTTTAGCGTTCAGCTATTCTACCAGTCTACAATTCCACCATTTCACCTTCTTTCAGCTTTGAGCCTTCAGCTTTCAGCTATTCTACGAGTCTACTATTCTACGAGTCCACCAGTCACCAGTCTACAATTCCACCAAATTGCCGGTCCGACTATCGGCTGACCTGGATTTGGGTGAATTTCCTTTCAGCTTTGAGCCTTCAGCGTTCAGCTATTCTACGAGTCTACCAGTCACCAGTCTACCATTTCACCATTTCACCATTTCCGCATAAAATTTTAGTTTTCCCCACCCATGCAATAGCAAATTCTGGCAGGCCGCCAACACACGCAGGCGTACATTCCAATCGCGATGATTCATCCAAATTTCTATTTTTATTTTGTAGCTTTGCCAGCCATTCGAGATATACGGATACAGGAAAGACTGATGAGAACGGCAGACCAAAATATAAGCGCTAAAGCAAGAAAATACACTTCGGGTGACTGCGCCGCCGGCACCAATGTCAGGCAATCCCTGCCGCATATTATTGGGTGCTGAATCAAATCATATATACTTTTTTAATAAGAAATACCTTGGCAGGAAAAACACTTTTCGACAAAATCTGGGACGCGCACGTGGTAGACGAGATCGATGGCGGACCCAGTGTGCTATACATCGACAAGCACCTCATTCACGAAGTAACCAGTCCTCAGGCCTTTGCGGGTATCGAGCGACGCGGCATTTCTGTTTATCGCCCACAACATACCGTGGCCACTCCCGATCACAACGTGCCCACAGCCGATCAGCACTTGCCCATCAAAGATGAACTCTCGCGCTTTCAGGTAAACAAGCTGACCGAAAATTGCAACAAGCACGGCGTGACACTGTATGGCCTCAACCACCCCTATCAGGGCATAGTGCACGTAATAGGACCCCAGCTTGGCCTTACCCAGCCCGGCATGACCATCGTGTGCGGCGATAGCCACACATCCACACACGGGGCGTTTGGCGCAGTGGCTTTTGGCATAGGCACCAGCGAGGTAGAAATGGTGCTTTCCACACAATGCATCATGCAGCCCAAGCCAAAGAAAATGCGGATAACCGTCAATGGCACACTCTCCAAAGGCGTGACCGCCAAAGACGTGATCTTGTACATCATTTCTAAAATAACGGCCAGCGGCGGCACCGGCTACTTTGTAGAATACGCCGGCCCTGTTATGCGCAGCCTCTCTATGGAAGGCCGCATGACGGTGTGCAACATGAGCATAGAAATGGGCGCACGTGGCGGCCTCATAGCCCCCGATGAAACGACCTTTGAATACATGAGAGGAAAAGAGTTTGCTCCGAAGGGAGCTGAATACGACAAGGCCGTGGCTCAATGGAGGAAACTGGTTTCTGACGACGACGCGGTATTCGACAAAGAGCTGGTATACGATGCTGCCGATATAGAGCCTATGATCACCTACGGCACCAACCCCGGAATGGGCACCAAAATTTCCGGCGCCATACCCACTATGTCCGATATCGAAGAAAGCAACAAAAAGACCTTCGAAAAAGCCATGCAGTACATGGGCTTTGCACCCGGCGACGAAATTAAAGGCAAAGCGGTTGACTACGTATTTGTAGGGAGCTGTACCAACGGACGCATCGAAGACCTGCGCGAGGTAGCCAAATTTGTGAAAGGCCGAAAAAAAGCTGACAACATCACTGCCTGGATTGTACCCGGCTCCAAGCAGGTAGAGCAGCAGGCCATTGAAGAAGGACTGACTACCATACTCGAGGAGGCCGGCTTCATGCTGCGCCAGCCCGGATGCTCGGCATGCCTGGCTATGAACGACGATAAAATACCGGAAGGCAAACTGGCTGTTTCCACCTCCAACAGAAACTTCGAAGGCCGACAGGGCCCCGGCGCACGCACCATGCTGGCCAGCCCGCTCACTGCCGCCGCGGTAGCCGTGACCGGCAGAATAATCGACCCCCGCGAGCTGATCGCCTGATTCTTTTTTTTAAACTGACAGAACAACACAGCAATGCCCAGAGAAAAATTTACCACCATACAGTCTACCGCCGTACCGTTGCCAATCGAAAATGTAGACACTGACCAGATCATACCGGCGCGCTTTCTCAAAGCCACCACGCGCGAAGGCTTTGGCGACAACCTCTTTCGCGACTGGCGCTACGACAAAAGCAACCAGCCCAAGCCCGACTTTCCGCTGAACAAGGCGGAGTACAGCGGGCAAATACTGGTGGCCGGAAAAAACTTCGGAAGCGGATCGAGCCGTGAGCATGCCGCATGGGCCATCTACGACTATGGCTTCAAGGTGGTGGTATCGAGCTTTTTTGCAGATATTTTTAAAAATAATGCCCTCAACAACGGTCTTCTCCCGGTACAGGTGTCGGAGGCCTTTCTCGATAAAATTTTCAAGCAAATAGAGCAGGATGCTCGCGCTGAGCTGCGCGTAGATCTCACCGCACAGGAAATAACCATACTGAGTAGCGGCGAGAAAGAATCTTTTGAAATAAACCCATACAAAAAAGAGTGCATGCTCAATGGCTACGACGACATCGACTACCTGATGAGCATAAAAGATAAAATAGAGGCCTTTGAAGCCAGCAGGAGCTAAAGGTGGGTACGATGAGAAAAATTGAAATACTCGACACCACCCTGCGCGATGGCGAACAAACATCCGGTGTTTCCTTTACCGAAACCGAAAAACTCAACATCGCAAAGCTTCTTCTTGAAGACCTCAAAGTAGACCGCATAGAAGTCGCCTCTGCACGGGTATCCAAGGGAGAGTTTACAGGAGCAAAAGAAATACTCGACTGGGCCAATAAGAATGGCTATGCCGGCCAAATAGAGATCCTCGGTTTTGTCGATAAGAAAGAGTCGCTGAACTGGATAAAAAAAGCCGGTGGCAAGGTGATCAACCTGCTCACCAAAGGCTCCCTGAAGCACTGCCAGCTACAACTGCGCAAGCAGCCTCAGGAGCATATTGAGGACATCAAAAACACCCTGGCCGAAGCAGCCAGGATGGGCATCTCTGCCAACATCTACTTCGAAGACTGGTCCAACGGCATGCGCAATTCGCCGGAATACGTGATGCAAATGGTAGAAGGGCTCAAAGACACCGGCATCAGGCGCTTTATGCTGCCCGATACATTGGGCATACTCAACCACGACGAAACCTTCCGCTTCTGCCGCGATATGATTGAAGCTTTTCCCGGCCTGCACTTCGACTTCCATGCACACAACGACTACGACCTGGCCACAGCCAATGTATATTGTGCGCTGAAGGCGGGCATCAGCGGCATACACACCACCATGAACGGCCTGGGCGAGCGGGCCGGCAATGTGCCGCTCTCCAGTGTGATCGGCGTGGCCAAAGATCACCTGAACCTGAAGCTGTCGGTGAATGAGAAAAAAATGTATTTCGTGTCCAAGATCGTGGAGTCCTTTTCAGGCATTCGCATACCTCAAAACAAACCGCTGATCGGCGAATATGTGTTTACCCAAACGAGCGGCATACATGCCGATGGCGACCAGAAAGACAACCTGTACTACAACGACCTGATACCCGAGCGCTTTGGCCGAAAGCGGCAATATGCCCTCGGCAAAATGTCTGGCAAAGCAAGCATTACCAAAAACCTGGACGAAATGGGCATTTCGCTCGATGCCGACGAAATGCGCCTGGTGACCCAGCGCGTGATAGAGCTGGGCGACAAGAAAGAAACCGTGACCAAAGAAGACCTGCCCTACATCATAAGCGACGTGCTGCGCAGCGAGAAAATAGAGGAGAAGATCAAGATCAAAAACTACTCACTCACCGTAGCGGCAGGCTTGCGCAGCATGGCCACACTGAGCATTGATATAAAAGGAAAGGTGTATGAAGAAACCGCAAGTGGCGATGGGCAGTACGACGCCTTCATGAAAGCCCTCTGGAAGATATATGACAAACTGGGAAAAATACATCCTGTACTCGCCGACTACACCATCACCATACCGCCGGGTGGCAAAACCGACGCCCTGGTAGAAAGCATCATCAGTTGGTCGCTCAACGGCCGCACATTCAAAACGCGCGGCCTGGACTCCGACCAGACCATCGCGGCCATAAAAGCCACGCTGCGCATGCTGAACATACTGGAAACAATGAATCATAATAAATAATCCATTCGATGAACAAGAAAATAGCAGTGTTGGCCGGCGACGGCATCGGGCCGGAAATAGTTGCCCAGGCCCTGAAAGTGCTTCATGCCATTGCCAAAAAACACAACCACCAGTTTCAGTTCGACCACGCCCCGGTAGGTGCAGCCGCAATAGATGCCGTGGGCGATCCATTTCCTGAAGATACCTACAAACTGTGCAAAGAAGCAGACGCCGTGCTGTTTGGTGCCATCGGCGACCCGAAATACGACAATGACCCAAAAGCAAAGGTGCGCCCCGAACAGGGTCTGCTCGCCATGCGCAAAAAATTGGGGCTTTTTGCCAACATCAGACCCGTCACCACATTTCCTTCGCTTATTCACAAGTCACCCTTGCGCCGCGACCTGGTGGAAGGCGCCGACTTTGTGGTGGTACGAGAGCTCACCGGCGGCATCTACTTTGGCGAACCCCGCGGACGCTCAGAAGACCAAAACACCGCCTACGACACCTGTGTGTATACCCGTGCCGAAGTAGAACGCATCGTAAAGCTCGCTTTTGAATATGCGCTGAAACGCCGCAAAAAGCTCACCGCTGTGGATAAAGCCAATGTGTTGGCCACATCGCGGCTATGGCGCGAGGTAGTGCAGGAGCTGCGACCGCAGTATCCGCAGGTAGAGGTGGAGTATCTGTTTGTAGACAATGCCGCCATGCAGATCATACAATGGCCCAAGCGCTTCGATGTGATGGTGACCGAAAACATGTTTGGCGACATCCTTTCCGATGAAGCCTCGGTAATCTCCGGTTCGCTCGGCATGCTGCCTTCGGCTTCCATCGGCCTGGAAACATCAGTTTTTGAACCCATTCATGGCTCGTATCCGCAGGCCGCCGGCAAAAATATCGCCAATCCGCTGGCTACCGTGCTCAGTGCCGCCATGCTGCTGGAGTCACTGAACATGACCAAAGAGGCGCTCGACGTGCGGGCCGCCGTAGAT
The DNA here is from genome assembly GCA_964596645.1 of uncultured Roseivirgaceae bacterium. GTDB lineage: Bacteria > Bacteroidota > Bacteroidia > Cytophagales > Cyclobacteriaceae > CAVQEK01. The sequence continues at coordinate 13,405 of CAZQVB010000010.1, read as the reverse complement.
GCCTCCATGAGCGCGGGCGTGGTAACGGAAGATATCGCCGAAAACGGTGCGTCACACTCTACCACCGAGGTTGGCGACTGGTTGCAGGAATATATAGAGAAGCATTGATATAAAGCAACTCGCTGATTTATTGAGGAAGCGAGCTGGTTGTGGCAATTATTCGCTTGTTGTCAATGGTGTCGTTTACCTTCATCATGCTGGTCGTACTGCTGTTGTGCTGTACCAGCTTGTGGTAGAGATGATAGGTTCTGCCCTGAAACAGGAGTATTTTCTTTTTCACACCATGGTGCATCAGGCGAATGATCAAATCTTTGTCTTCATTGCCCCAGCCCTCAAAAGATTCGTCGTAGCCGCGTACAGAAAAATAGTCTTCCCGGGTGACGGACAGCAGCCCGCCCCTGTTCTTTTTAAAGTCTTGCCGGGTGCGCTTTATCTTGTTCACGGCGGGAATCCTTATGCAGTTCTTTCTATTGGCAAGTATGCCCTTCGAGAAGAAGTTGATTTTTATTTTCTTACCGTTGATCAATTCCCGGGTAAGGCCTTCTGAAAGCAACACCCTGTTTTGGATGCTCATCTGCCCTTTCTTCACGTACTCCAAAGCATCTTCTACATACTCGGGCGACATGATCAGGTCTCCATCCAGAAACATCAGCACGCGACCCGAAGACAAGGCTGCCGCATTATTCCTGCTCCTGGCCGCCCGAAAGCCTTTGTCTTCCTGCCAGGCATGCTTGAGGGGTACAGGAAAGTTTTGCTGATGGCGCTCAATCAATTGCCGAGTTGGCAAACCCGACCCATCGTCGGCAATGATGACTTCCGACGGAAGCTTTGTTTGTAGCAATACGCTTTGAAGCACCAGGTCAAGCGCCTCCGGCCAGTTGTATGTAGCTATTATCAGACTGCTTTCTACCATTGTTGGAAATTCCTGCACTGAGCTTTTTATTGTTTCAAAAGTAGTAATAATTGGGTGCGAAGTAAATGGCTTGTACCCCGTCGTGACGCAGGGCCGCTTTCCTGAAGCTGGCGGCATGTTGGTACACATGGGTACACCAGCATTACCACGCCCAGTTATTTTTTTTTAAAACCTGGCCTTTTCCCAATTCGCATTTCATCCCTATTTTCAGCCTTCTATCAACCACCACCGACCTATGAGCGTAAGAAGTCGTTTCAGGCGTGCACGCAAGCGCCTGCTGAAACCCATACCCGTGCTGAGAAACAAGGTGGGCAAACCACCCGGCACCCTGGTATACACAGGCGAAGTCCGTGATCAGCAACCCGAATTTGAGCTGATTCAGTACGATGAACCCGACGTGAAGCATGTACATGCAGAAGAAATCGCTGATTTGCCGCAGTACTTCGACGACGAAAAAACAGATTGGATAAACATAACCGGCCTGAACGACGAAAAAATGATAGAGCGGCTGGGGCTAAAGCTGGAACTGCACCCGCTGCTGCTGGAGGATGTGCTCAACATTCATCAACTGCCTAAAATTGAAGACTTCGAAGAGGTGATTTTCTTTACCATGAAAATGCTCACCTACGACGGCACCACCGAAAGCATAGAACAAGAACACATCAGCTTTGTGCTGGGACAAAACATGCTCGTGTCTTTTCAGGAAAAAAAAGGAGACACCTTTCACCACATACGCGAACGGCTCTTTTCCGGCTCAGGCAAAGTGCGCAGGCGCAAGGCCGATTACCTCATGTACCTGCTCATCGATGCCATGGTAGATCAATATTATTTAATCATAGACGAGCTCACCATAAGTGCCAATGCGCTGGAAGAAGCGTTGTTTTCCAACCCTCGCAAAGACCTCATCGAGAAAATACTGCACGACAGAAAGCAACTCGCTCAGTTGAGGCGCCTTTTGATGCCCACCCGCGATGCACTGCGCCGGCTCATGGGTATGGAAAACAAACTGATACAAAGGAAAAACATGCATTATTTCAACGACACACTCGATCACCTGCAAAGTATTGTGGAGTCGGAAAACCTGCTGCGTGAAATGTACACCGGCTTTTTGGACATGTACAACTCCACCTTGAGCAACAAGATGAACCAGGTGATGAAAACACTCACCATCGTGTCTACCATCTTCATTCCGCTCACCTTTATATCGGGCTTATACGGCATGAACTTTCAGCATATGCCCGAGCTGCAGTGGGAAAATGGCTACTACTACGCCCTGGCAGCCATGGGCATACTGGCCGGAGGTATGACGCTGTATATGAAAAGCAGAAATTGGTTTTAGAAACTCTGTCAGGAAACCGAAATTCCTAATATGAGCGCCAGAATAGCACCAGCGATGAGGTAAAAAACTACGCTATCAGCGAAGAGACCTTGTGTTTTAAATAATTTCATACGACTAAAGGTGAAGCAGATGCTGCGATGCCCATATGCGAACAGCCGCAAATACGGTGACGAATAAAGCACAATCATTTTGCCCCAGCATCATGCAGTCATTATCATATTATTAACAAATACCACCCGGCCCGCACCGCCAAACCTTTTGCAGATTCAGTGTGTTGGGCACAGCATCACCAACAGCCATCACGCACCATGAAGTCGGAGTACAGCACCCTGCGCCTCGTATTGGGCGACCAACTCAACATAGAGCATTCCTGGTTTCGCACGGTAAACCCGGACATATTGTACCTGATGATGGAAGTGCGGCAGGAAACCGATTATACCGTACACCACATCCAAAAAGTGGCCGCCTTTTTTCTGGCCATGCGCCTGTTTCACAAAGCCCTCAGTCACCGCGGGCACCACATGCTCTACCTTGCCCTGGACGATGAGGCCAACCAGCAGTCCGTTACGGAAAATCTGCATGCGGCCATTGCCCGCTACGGCATCAAACGATTTGAATATCAACTGCCCGATGAGTACAGGGTCGACGCGTACCTGAAGGCATTTTCACAACAAATAGATATAGAAGTACACGCTGCCGACACAGAACACTTTGTGACCCATAGGCAGGAACTGGCTCATTTTTTCAAAGGAAAACGGCAGTACCTGATGGAAAACTTCTACCGCAGCCTGCGGCAAAAACACGATGTGCTCATGGATGCCGGCAGCCCGGCAGGCGGTACGTGGAACTACGACCAGGACAATCGTAAAAAATTGCCAAAAAACCATCAGCCTCCCCCACCCCATTTTTTCGATCACGATGTCACGGATATTGTAGATATGCTGACCAGGCACGGGGTGAAAACTATGGGTGTGGTGAATGCCCTACACCTGGCCTGGCCTGTCACTCGTGCAGAAGCGCTGGAGGCCCTACAGCATTTTCTGAAACACATGCTCCCCCGCTTTGGCGACTTTCAAGATGCCATGTCGGCTTCGCACTGGTCGTTGTACCATTCGCGATTGTCCTTCGCGCTGAATACTAAGCTCCTTTCACCGATGGAGGTAATAAGAGCATGCGAATCGGTATGGCAGGCATCGCCTCAGCACATCGACATATCGCAGGCCGAAGGTTTTATAAGGCAAATACTGGGCTGGCGTGAGTACATGCGGGGCGTGTACTGGGCGAAGATGCCTGACTATGCTCAAAAGAATTATTTTGACCACCAGCGCAAGCTGCCTGAGTACTTCTGGACGGCCCAAACCAAGATGAATTGCGTGCACCATGCCGTAAAGCAATCGCTGGAGAAAGCCTATGCCCACCACATACAGCGACTGATGGTGACGGGCAATTTCGCCCTGCTTGCGGGGATTGATCCGGACGAGGTAGATCATTGGTACCTCGGCATTTACATCGACGCACTGCAGTGGGTAGAGATCACCAATACCAGGGGAATGAGCCAGTTTGCCGACGGCGGCGTGGTCGGTACCAAACCGTATGTGTCGTCGGCCAACTACATACACAAAATGAGCGACTACTGCACCAAGTGCCACTACGCGCACAAAGAGAGAACAACAAAAAATGCCTGCCCTTTCAATAGCCTCTACTGGAACTTCTACGACCAGCACCGGCTCAAGCTCGAAAAAAACCCTCGCATCGGCATGGTGTACCGGCTTTGGGACAAAATGGACGCTACCACCAGAAGCGAAATACTGGAAAAGGCTGCACAGGTGCTTGACGACATAGAAAACCTATGAATGAGGCTCCGGGTATTGTTTGGTTCAGAAACGATCTGCGGCTCACCGATCACCGGCCGCTCACAACCGCCTTGCAAAAGCACCGAAAGGTGGTGCTGGTGTACATTTTCGATGAGCGTTGGTGGCAAAAGGATAGTTACGGTTTTGTGCGCACGGGCTCTTACCGCGGCCGTTTTCTGGTAGAATCGGTAGAAGCGTTGCAGGCGGCCGTGCGCGATAGAGGCGGTGAACTGAACATAGCGCATGGTATACCCGAAGTGGTGATACCCGAACTGCTGCAGACCGTACAGGCTGCGGCGGTCTATGCCCACCGGGCGCCCGGCACAGAGGAAGCACAAGTAGAACAGGCGCTGAGCAAGCAGGTGCCGCTTCACCTGTTTGATGGCAATTTCCTGTATTTACCTGAGGATATACCCTTTGCCATCGCCGATCTTCCACCTGTTTTCACCACTTTTCGCAAAGCGCTGGAGCAGCATGGCAGGGTGTGCCAGCCGCTCGATGCACCCGACGACTGCTCCACTTCCATCCGCATGGCCAGGGCCGATTTTGATATGTACAGCCTTGTTCAGCCAAAGCCGGCCGATGCCCGCAGCGCCTTTCCCTATGGTGGTGGCGAGCAAGCTGCCATGGAGAGGGTGAATGAATACACATGGCAAACGGGGCAGATAAGGCACTACAAGGAAACACGCAACGGCATGATTGGCACGGCTTATTCATCAAAGCTCTCACCCTGGCTGGCCAACGGTAGCATCTCACCCCGAAGCATTTACCAGCACATCCGAAAGTATGAAGAGGAAGCTGGCAAAAATGACTCTACCTATTGGCTGGTCTTTGAACTGATTTGGCGCGACTTTTTTCGATATATCGCTCTGAAGCACGGGAGGCATCTATTCAGTCAAAGTGGCATCAAAGACCGCCCGCCGGCAGATTGGTCTCACGATCGTGAAAAGTTTGACCTCTGGCGCTGCGGCCGCACCGACGACGATTTCGTGAATGCCAACATGCTGGAGCTGCTGCACACCGGATACATGAGCAACCGCGGGCGGCAAAATGCAGCCAGCTATCTGGCGCACAACCTGCAGGTAGATTGGCGCATGGGGGCGGCATGGTTTGAAAGCCTGCTGATAGACTATGACGTGAGCAGCAACTATGGCAACTGGATGTATGTGGCCAATGTAGGCAACGACCCCAGAAACAGAACTTTTGATACGCAATGGCAGGCCGAGCGGTACGACCCCGACGGACTATACCGACAGCTATGGCTGGGCAGTGAATAGCTCCGTAGCAAGCCAGTTGTAGGCAAGGTAGCCCAGCATGGCCAGCAGCACCGAAAGGAAAGTGCCTACTATAAAGTACTGATTGCTCACCATGCTGTTCTTGTCGGCATCCAGCCGGGTGCCGAGCTTGATGGCCCCAAACAGCATGAGCACCTGCGACAGACCGGTGACCAGGCCCAGGTATATCAGAAAGCGCTCCAATATGCCCCGGCCAATGGCGCCACGCACACTACGCCTGTCAGGAGGTGGCTTGCCTTTGCGAAATGCACGACGTACATAGTGAAAAACAAGCAAGGCCACCAGCTCCTGCTCAATGAATACGATACAAAACAGTATTATTTCTTTTCCCAATGTTCAGTCAGTTTCAATAATAAACGCCTCGATGCCCAATAGCCGCTCATATTGAGCGATCGCTCGCGCCGCCACATGAGCGATCGGTCCTTGTCCAGATGCTGCGCCACCAATTTATAATCATGAAACTGTAGAAATGCGGCTATGAGCACATAGTCCTGTGGTTTCCAGGCATCTATAGTCTGACCATACAAGAGCATGGCATCGTTGATAACATCATCCATTATTTCATTGTGAAGCGACACATGGAAACGAGCATTTCCCTGGCCCTTTTTTGATGTGAGCAGCTCACGCGCCCTGGTGAGACCAGCGCCGAGCATTTCGTGGGCACGCTGTGGATTGATGGGTGTATCTATGGCTCCATGGTGCAACACGTAACGCAACCTGATGGGTATACTTTGCTGCACAATGGCCTCCTCCAGCGCCACTATAGCCAGCATGCCTTTGTGCAGGGACTTTGGCACCCCCTGAAATTCGTCGCCCAGCGTAATGGTGATCGGTGAAAGAAAATCGGCAGCCATGCGCTGTGCTACCAACTGCACCAGCAACTTGAATTGCTTCATCAACGCTTCACCATCTGCATCCCTGCTCCTGACGATGTCGGCCATTAAAATGTAATATCGTTTTTTATTCATTGTACTAAAAATACAATTATACAATCCATTGCATCAAATATACAATAATATGTTAATTGTAGAAAATATGCAATAATCGCATTCATTCAAATACTACCTTCAGCCAGACCACAGACGTAAACAATCGCAGCAACACGGTGTTTGTTACCCAGATTTTTTTGGGATGTTAAGAAGGAGGATTGTCATTATAGGTGCCGGAGTGGCTGGCATGGCTGCGGCTATTCGCCTGGCTGCACAAGGTTGTGAAGTGCATGTACTGGAGCGCAATGCGACACCCGGAGGCAAAATGGCCGAGTTGCAGTTGGGTGCCTACCGGTTTGACATGGGTCCTTCGCTGTTCACATTGCCGCATCTTGTAGAGGAGTTGCTTGCATTGGTACCCGAAGCAGTCAGGCCCTCATTTGCTTACAAAAAGCTCAGCATCCTCAATCAATATTTCTGGGACGACGGCACAGTGATCAAAGCCTTTGCCGATCACCGCCAGTTTGCCAGGGAAGTAGAGGCCAAACTCGGCGTGGAGCATGGCGTGGTGGAGCGTTTCTTCCAACACAGTGCTTTTATAAAAAGACATACTTGGCACATCTTTCTGACAGCGTCACTACAGAAACTCTCCCTTTGGAAAATCAGCGTATTGAAATCCCTGCTCCGCCTGCCCGGTATGGATGCGACCATTTCCATGAACAGGGCCAACAAAAAAAGGCTCAGGCATCCCAAGCTTGTACAACTTTTCAATCGCTTTGCCACCTACAACGGCTCAGACCCCTATCGGGCACCCGGCATTTTGAATGTGATCCCCAGTCTGGAGCACTTGGAGGGGGCCTACTTTCCTACCGGCGGCATGTACCGCATAGTGACCTGTCTGCAAGTGGCTGCAGAGCAACTGGGGGTTAACTTTCACTTTCAGGAAAAAGCAACCCGTATACTTCATGATGGAAAAAACGTATCGGGGGTAGAGACAGATCGGCAGATATGGCCCGCCGATGTCGTGATCAGCAACATGGATGTACACCCTACTTACAAAAAGCTGCTGCCGACCGTACAGCCGCCGGCGAAAATTCTGGCGCAGGAACGATCTACTTCAGCCATCGTTTTTTATTGGGGCATGCGCAAATCCTTTCCCCGCCTTGAGCTGCACAATGTTTTCTTCAGCAACCAGTATAAAGAAGAATTCGAGGCGCTCTTCGTACATAAAAACATACACCCCGACCCGACGGTATATCTTCACATCAGCGCCAGAGAATCGCCGGGAGATGCTCCTGAAGCCATGGACAATTGGTTTGTGATGATCAATGCACCAGCCAACGACGGCCAGGACTGGAATGATTTAAAGCAACAGGCAAGGGTGAACATATTGCGTAAACTTTCGCGGGTGCTGGGCGAAGACGTAGCCGCGCATATTGTCATAGAAGAAACGCTGGACCCGGTGCGCATCGAAAACAATACCGGCTCGTACAAGGGTTCGTTGTATGGCGCCAGTTCAAACAGCGCCTTTGCGGCCTTTCTTCGGCATCAGAATTCAAGCCGGCAAATGCAAGGATTATTCTTTTGCGGAGGCAGCGTGCACCCCGGCGGGGGCATTCCATTATGTCTGCTTTCCGCCAAAATCACCACCTCATTAATCACTGAACAAATATGATCACACTGTCCAAATCACACAGCGAATACTATACGGCAGGTGCATTGGCATTGCTATACCTCGTTGGCCTGATCGGTCTTTGGTCGCCATTGAGGGTGTATGTGGCACCGTTTACGCCTTACAACTTGCTGCTCACCTTTGCTCTGCTCTTGTATTATCATCAGCACTATACCCGCGGCTTCGTCGTATGCGTAGGCCTGGTGCTCGTCGGTGGCTATGGCATAGAACTGACGGGCGTGGCCACCGGCGATATTTTTGGCGATTATTACTATGGCAAAACACTGGGGCTGACGCTGATCGGAATACCCGTGATCATTGGCGTCAACTGGTTCATACTTACCTACTGCACAGCAGTGGCATTGGATCGTATGAAGGCCGGCCGCTATATCAAAATACTCCTGGGCAGCTTTCTTCTGGTTGGTATCGACTGGCTCATAGAGCCTGTGGCCATGCATTTGGACTTTTGGCAGTGGAGCGGCGGCGAGGTGCCCATGCAAAATTATATTGGCTGGTTTTTTATTTCGTTGGTTTTTCTCACACTTATTTTCCATACTCGCACCGAGCTGAGAAATCCAATGGCCATTTTTGTGCTTGTACTCCAGATCGTGTTTTTTGCCATTAGCAACTTCATGATAGCGCTCACTTGAAAAGTCTATACCTGCTCATCAACATTTTCAGCATTTTATTTCCGCTGCTGTGGAGCTTCGATACGCGTGTGTCGTACTACAAGCGCTGGCCCAGCCTCTTCGTAGCGCTTGCCATTACCGCTGCCTTCTTTATAGCCTGGGATGTATGGTTCACCGACATGGGCGTGTGGGGATTCAACCCTCAGTACCTGCTCGGCATACGCATCTTTAACCTGCCGCTGGAGGAGTGCCTGTTCTTTTTCTTCATACCCTACTCCTGCTTGTTCATCTACGAAGTGATGAAATATTATGTGCCACGCGATGTATTGCGGCGGTATGCGCGCGCCATTGCCATTGGCCTTGCCGCACTTCTCTTGGTGGTGGGCATGCTGCATCTGGACAAGTGTTACACCGGGCTCACATTTCTTCTTACGGCAGCTTTCTTGCTGGCGCACGTATTTCTGATACGCAGCGACTATCTGGGTCGATTTTTTATCGGTTATGCCGTGTCGCTTATTCCGTTCCTGATCGTGAATGGCCTGCTTACGGGAAGCTTCATACCGGGACAGGTCGTTTGGTACGACGATGCGGAAAACCTGGGCATCAGGCTGTTCACCATACCCATAGAAGACAGCGTATATATGCTGCTGTTGCTGCTGATGAACACCACCATATACGAACACCTGGAAAAGAAAAAATTCCAAAAACGAAGCGAAATAAGTCAGTAGCCGCACCGTCACGAATTCAAGTTCAGACGATAGTCGGACCGGCCTTTGTACGTATTATTATAATAACCACCGCATCAACCTACGCTTTTGCCTCATTGCACTGTGGCGCGCCAACCTGCATTACAACCCGGCCTGACTATCGTCCCACAGTCGGTAACTTAAGCCTATTAAAAATGAGTTCATTACAGAATAACTGGTATGGACGATAGTCGAACCGGCTTTGCAAATCTGGACGCATGGATTGCCATTATATAGCGCTTAATCCAGCGCTATCTTCAGCGGGTTATTCAGTTTTTCAGCGGCGTCTTTCAGCAGGTTTATGAACGGCGTTGCTTCTTGAAATGCCGCATCCTGGCGCTCCCATCCTACAAAAAAGTAGAAAGAAACCGGTTCGTCGGCCGGGGCCTTCAGTGTGGTATAGTAGGTCTGTACTATGCCGGCCCCTTCTTCTGGCGCCATACCTTCATCGCTGTACACGGCATCGGGTATCAACAGTGCCATACCCAATTTTTCGCCCTCATAGGCCTGATCGTCGTGGGTGGCCAATAGGTGATGCCCGGCATGGCTGAGCGAAATGAGCGAGTCGCTGTCGAGATTGACTATGCCTGTCATCAGGTTTTTACGTCCGTCGAATCCCGAAAGTGTGACGGTGCTTTTATATCCGTGGCTCCCGGCCCATAGCTCAATGCGCCGCGTGAGGTCAATGCTTTGCCCGCCTATGTCCCAGCCTGTGTAGTCAATTTCGAATATGGCGCGCACGGGGCCTTCATTGATAAACCGGTAGCGTGCCTGCTGAGTATAGCCCAACCGCACCATGGAGTCGCCTTCGGCCAAAGCAAGGGCACCGGCGCCCAGCGATTCGCCTACTTTGAGCACATCCATGCCCCAATCCTGCAGTGTGTGATAGCTCTCGTCGCTGTCGGTGCCCACTTGGTCGAGCACCATTTCATTGGTTTTCTTTCCAAAAATATCGAAACCATTGCGCGGGTCGAAGTAGGTGCGAAAGGCCACAATGTCATTTTCCCAGGCTGGCCCCTCCATCTGATAGTGTATGGTGGCTTTGGCCTTGGTGTGGTCGTCGGGCCGGGTGTGATCTTTCAATTCTTCCAGCGTACCATCTTTTTTCGCGGCAAACCGTATGTTGGTGCGCACAGGAAAATTCGGAAGGTCGTCTTTGGCCACAAAATCTATATAAACCTTCTTTGTTTCTCCGGCTTCAAAATCGGCCAGCGACGACAGCTCATCCCACTGTCCATCACCATCCAGGTCGTCTTGCTGCGTAGGCCATGCGTTGCCCGCACTGTCTTTGATCACAGGCACGGTGCCCTCTGATGCATCGGCTAAGTATGTCTCCAATTCGGCGTGCTTCAACACAAAGCCTGCGTCTGTGCGTGGCTGGTCAGTCGTATTGCTGATGGCGATATATGCCTTGTCGGGCGGTGTGTCGCAGGCGCCGAGCGTGCATGCGGCTGCGGCAAAGCAGAGGGTATAAAAAAGGGTGGTTTTCATGAGAAATGTGAATTTAAAAGCGATAAAAAAGCTGATCTAAGGCAGTGGGTTATATGCACTAATATTTAGGAATGGAATGGTCTATCTCGTCGGCCCAGGCGAGTATGCCGCCTTTCAGGTTGTAGAGGTTTTTGAAGCCGTGTTGTGTCTCCAGGTAGCCAACCACCTGCCCGCTGCGTCCTCCACTGCGGCAGTACACCACTACCTGCTTGTCGCGGTCTATCTTGTCGGTATGCTGCATGATGCGGCCCATGGGTATATGGTCGCCACCGATGTTGGCAAATTCGCGCTCGTTGGCCTCCCGCACATCAATGAGCTGTATGTCTTCCCGGGTATCGAGCTTTTTCTTCAGTTCCTGTACAGTTATTTCTTTCATGCCGTCTATCTTTTTTAATAATAATTACTTTTGCTCAATGGCAGGCAGTGTTGCCTGTGTGTCAAATGTAAAGCGAATGAAGATAAAACTAAAGCGGCTGAACGACGGCTATCACTTTGAGGCCAGGAATGAAGAGGGCAACCGTGTAGAAATGGACGCTTCGCCGGCCATTGGCGGACATGGCCTCGGCATGCGGCCCATGCAAATGCTCATTGCCGGGCTGGGTGGCTGCAGCGGCATCGACGTGCTGTCAATACTGAAAAAGCAACGCCAGCATGTGCAACATTTTGAAACGGAACTGGAGGCAGAGCGTGAAGAAGGTGTTGATCCCGCTCTTTTCAAAAAGATCCACGTGCACTTCCGGCTGCACGGCGACCTGGATGCCGCTAAAGTGCAAAAAGCCATTGACCTCTCGCTGGGCAAATATTGCTCGGTAGCCAAAACGCTGGAGCACACAGCCACCATTACTGCTTCTTTCGACATACTCCCTTAGCCGCCATCTGTTACCGCCATGACCCAGTACAAACATTTCGAAACCAACGCCATACGCACACAGACCCTCCGCAGCGCGCAGCGCGAGCATTCCGTGCCCATCTATGCCACTTCCAGTTTTGTGTTTGACGATGCCGAGCAGGCACGTGCCCTGTTTGCACAAGAGCAGGAAGGCAACATATACAGCCGGTTTTCCAACCCCAACAATGATGAGTTCATCAGCAAGCTGTGCCAGATGGAAGGTGTGGATGATGGCATGGCCATGGCTTCCGGCATGGCGGCCATGTTTGTGAGCATGGCCGCATTTCTGGAGCAGGGCGACCACCTGCTGATCTGCCGGTCTGTGTTTGGCTCCACACACCAGATCACCACACAGCTCTTTCCCCGATGGGGTATTGCCCATACCTACGTGGACATTCATCATCCGGAGCAATGGGAGCAGCACATACGGCCCAACACGAAAATGATCTTTCTGGAAACACCCAGCAATCCCGGCCTCGATGTGGTAGACCTGGAGCTGGTGGGCAGACTGGCGAAAGCGCACAATCTGCTGTTCAATGTCGACAACTGCTTTGCCACACCGTACCTTCAAAATCCCGCCCGTTATGGGGCCGACCTGGTGACGCACTCCGCCACCAAATTTATCGACGGCCAGGGCCGTGTAGTGGCTGGCGCTGTGCTGGGCTCTGCGGAAGCCATAGAAAAAGTGCGGTTTTTTGCCCGGCATACCGGCCCGGCATTGTCGCCCTTTCACAGTTGGCTGCTCTCCAAAAGTCTGGAAACCCTCGCCGTACGCATGGACAGGCACTGCGACAACGCGCTGAGATTGGCCGAATGGCTGGAGCAGCAGCCTGAGGTGGAATGGGTGAAGTATCCATTTCTAACATCGTATGCCAACCGGCACATCGCACAGAAGCAGATGCGGCAGGGCGGAGGGCTTGTCACCTTTCAGTTGCAGGGCGGCATTGCGCGTGGACGCCGGTTTCTGGACAGCCTGGCTATGCTCTCTATGACGGCCAACCTCGGCGACACCAGAACGATAGCGACCCATCCGGCATCTACCACACATTCCAAGCTGAGCGAAGAAGACAAGGCCGCCGTCGGCATCACCGACGGCATGGTGCGCATCTCGCTGGGTCTGGAACATATAGAAGACATCACCGAAGACATCGCACAGGCCATGGCCGCTTCGAAAGATGGCAGCTTACATGAGTGAAGAATGTTTGTTTGAGTAAGGTTGATGTGGCGTTAGTCTAGCACTTGATTGACTATTTACAAAGAATTGATATATCACGCGTCAGGATATTATCACAGTATTTGGATGTTTGGCTCGCAAATGTCATTGTGCCAGAATTCAACGTTTTGTTTTGGAATACTACGTGCAGGTTAGCACAAGTTACGCTGCGCTAAACTTGCGGCAGGCTGGGTTTTTCTGTTATCATAAACCTTGATCAGAAGATGCAGAAGCTTTATCGCATTTTATACCCGTCGCTAATTGATAAAAAAATATGTTTTCGAAAATGAATAATTTCGTTATTACTTCGCCGTATTTCGAACGACTAATATTTTGCTTACTCAAGTCTCCATTTTTGTTCATAAAACTATATGCAATATATGACTATTTCGCTCAAGCTGACCCACCTGTTTCGCTGCAAACTGACCCACCCCCT
>CAZQVB010000009.1:55121-135755 GCA_964596645.1 uncultured Roseivirgaceae bacterium | reverse complement strand
GTCAGTTTCGGAGTGACACGACGCGGCCCCACGGCCCGTGGAGTGAAAAGCGCCAAGCCGGCGGTGTGGGGTTAAAGACTTTTGGAAGTGAATGCTTCACCGATGATAAGGATAATAATATGCTTTAATTGATGCAGACCATCCATGGCCGTTCATTTCTTTTCAGTTGATGAAAAGAAACGAACCAAAGAAAAATCTTGTCAAGACAATGCTGCAAAACGCGCTGGGCCTACCGCACGGAATGGTCTGTGCGTCACAGACCATGGATGTGAGTAGGGTCATGCAAGAGCCTCTATTCTGTCGTGTCCGGAGAAACCTAATGGTGGATTGGTAGACTCGTAGACTGGTGACTGGTGGAATGGAAAGCCGAAAACTCAAAGTCGAAGTCATCCTGAACTTGTTTCAGGATCTGTCTAAAGAGTAATCGGAATCCTGAAAGAGCTTTCGATCAGGAATGCGTTACTGGTGAAGGCTATTGTTACCTCATACTCACGGCTTTATGATAATTACCTCGTAGGTGTAGTCTTTGGTGGTGCCGTTGGCCTTTACATTCTTCAGCGTCACTTCATATTTTTGATCCGCTTCGCTATATAGGTTTAACTTCGAAGGCAGCCATACGATCGTTCGGTCGCCGTAGCCGCCATTATTGAGTTTTTCTATGGTCACATCAAGGTTTTTTCCCTCTGGGTCTTTCATGCTGATGGTAGTGCCAGAGAAGTCTGCACCGGGAATTGAAAACGACCATCGGGGATACACCACAGGCGCCGGCACATAACCTTTTGGCGGCCAGGCCACAAATGCCGGCATGTCGGCAGGGGCGGGGCCACTGTTGCCAACTACCCACAGCGCGTTAGTACTTTGGGTATCGCCCGTGCCTACTTGTTTCAGCTTGGGGTACAACAGCCACCGGCGATGACCTACGAAATAGTTGCCGCTGCCATAGTCGTGTATGTAGTCATTAATTGCGTTGGGACCGGCTTTGGCCGCCAGGTTGGATTTGCCCGCTGCCTCTTTGCCTTCTGCCGTGTAGCAGGTCCAGGTAGTGGGCGGGTTGTGATCGAGCCTACCATTTACCCTGCACATGAATGCGGCCTGCTGGCATTTTTTGCTCTGTTCTTCATTCATCGAGATGGTGTTGTTCAGCCCTGCCATCTTCCTGAAATACATGATCCGCTTCAGCACATTGTCTTTCACCGATTGGGGTGTCGTGCCAGCGTTGCACCCATTGTTGTCTCCCGTCCAGCCGATATTGGCCACATTGGAAGCCAGATAAAGATCTTTGTAGTACTGCAGCGCCTTGGCCCGCTCGGGGTTGGGCGGCACCACGACGGTGATGTGCGATGTGGCCACTTTAGAAGGATCGGCCTGGCTGGTAGCCATCACTTGAAAAACCCCTGCAGTAGCAGGTGCGGTGTACTGCCCCGATGCATTCACAGAGCCGCCGCCGCTTTGCTTCACGCTCCATGTCACATTCTTATTGGCACTGTTCGAGACGGAGGCAGTGAGTTGCAATTTTTCACCAATATTCAACTTGGCTGATGCCGGAGATATGGCCACTGACAACACCGGTGCGGAAGTTACCGTCACGGTTGCTATAGCTTTCTTTGAAGCATCCGCTGCGGCAATCACTTCTATGTGGTACTCACCGGCTACTGATGGCGCTTTGTACAGACCCGCTTCGTTGATGGTGCCACCTGCTGTGCCTTCGGCCACTTGCCATTGTACCGTACTATCGCTGGCACCTGAAATATGGGCCGTAAACTGATGCGTGCTGTTGGTGCTGAGGGTGATCGCTGAAGGATCAACACTGAGGTGGATGGCCGGCAACTCCTCCTCTTTCTCGCATCCTTGCAGCAATGCGAACAAAAGAAGCCAGGCGAATATTTTTAACGTGTGCTGAGGGTTCATATAAACGCGGTTTTCGACCAAAGAGAAAAAAACACCGGAAATGATGTGGAGCGTTTTCACAGAATCTCTTGCACGTGTTCGGGCAACAAAGAATGCGCGGGATTTATCAATGCTTGTCGAAAAACATTTTAATTGTTTTCAGCTCTGAGATAAACGCATTTGACGAAGCTATTACAGGGGAAATCCGTCATGATTTGTGGAAGGAAAAAGAAAAACGCTCACGAACAAGACTCAGACGGACGGCCGCGTTTCCTCACTCACGATTCTGAGCACGATTGGGATTGATCGGAGGATGGCTAAGCATGCTGTTATTATGTTTGGATAAAAGTAAGCCTACTCAGAACCGTGCCAACACCATATTTTTCAGGCATGCGACCCAGAGCGGATTATCGTTCAGGCTTTCTACCATTTGCCAATGTTCACCGCCAGCTTCCAAAAAATATTCTTTAAACTCCACGCCTGCTTCAATCGTCGTTTCCAGGCAATCGGCTATGAATGAAGGGCAGAAGATGAGCACACGCTTATGCCCCTGGGCAGGTAAATTTTTGATCACCTCATCGGCATAGGGCTGTATCCACGGGTTGCTGCCAAGCCTCGACTGAAATACTACCGTATATTGTTTTTCTTCGAGATTCAGCGCCTCGGCCAGCTTTCGCGTTGTCTGGTAGCATTGAGCCCTGTAGCAGTATTGGTTTCTGGAGTGATAGCTGGCACAGCATTTTTGATTGAGCTGACAATATCCGTCTACCGACGCTTTACGAATCTGCCGCTCTGGCAGACCATGGTAAGAGAAAAGCACATGATCGTACGCTTCGCGCTTTAAATACTTGCCTCCCACCTCGGCAAATGCTTGGATAAACAAGGCATCATCTGCAAACTTTTCTACAAACTCTATATGCGGAATCACCTGCCATGTGCGCACGATCTCCATCACTTTGTCGGCCACCGAGCCTGTAGAGGCCGAAGCGTACTGGGGAAACAGCGGAATAATCAGGATTTTTTCTGGTCTATGTTTTTTGAGCGCTTCCAGCCCTTTGGCGATGGACGGGCTCTGATATCGCATGGCCAGCTCCACCACATACTCATCGCCCAGGGCTTCGCTGAGCAGGCGCTTGAGGTCCTGGCCATAAAACATCAGCGGAGAGCCGCGATCTTGCCATAGTTCCTTGTACACTTTTGCTGACTTAGGCGCACGAAAAGGCGCTATGATGAGGTTCACCAGCATCCATCGGGAGAGGAGCGGAATGTCGATCACCCTGCCATCCATCAAAAATTCACGCAAGTACTTCCTTACATCCGGTACCGACGGACTGTCGGGTGTGCCAAGATTCACTATAAGCACTGCCTTTTTCGTTGTCTTCACGCGCATTGCCTGGTTTGTTCAAGGGGCAAAAATAGTGTTCTGCTCAGTAGATTGCTGGTGGCTGCAGTATTTTTTGAAGAGCAATACAACTTTAAAATTATTTACAAAAGCCTGAAAATACGTCCTTCGTGCGGCCACAAGTCGCCAGCAGGAAAAATTCTATGTTCACGTGAAACTAATTATACAATAACTTTTGTTATCGATATAGTGGCAGAAGTCTGCCCGCTTTTTGTCTCAAAACCGTACGAACATGGGAACAGCAGTAATAGTGGCCGTAGTAGCAATTTCAATCGCCTATTGCACATGGAGGTTTATCGTGTGGAATCCTTCGGCGAGTAAATAAGCCAATAGCTAATTTCAATCTTTCAACCTCCGGCGGTTTTGCCTGAGGTTTTTTTATTGTAACACCCGATCACTTTCACCCCTTCACCGAGTCCAGATATTCTACGATGCCGTCGCGAATGCGGCCGAAGGTTTCTTTGAGCATTTCCTCGTCGTCTTCCAGCAGGGTAACGCGGAAGCCGAGCAGGTCGGAACAAAAAGAGGAAATGGGCACTACGCAAACGCCTTTGGCGCCGAGCAGGTAGTATACAAAACGCTTGTCGGCGGGCATTTGAGCATCGGCCACCCACTCCTCCACCACCTCGCGAATGAGTACATCGCCTATCCTCAATTTTTGCTTTGGCTTCAGCACCCCTTCTTTAAAGATGATGGTGTTGTAAAAGGCCCCCGTCGTTTCATTGAAGAAAATGCCTTCTACCGGTTCAAATATGTCGGAGATGATCTTTGCCCTGCGGCCTATTCTCTTGTTGCTCTCTACCAGGTGCTTGGCATAGCGCGGATCACCAAAAATTTTTGGAATGGCCAGCTGCGGCAGCTTCGTAGAGCTTACCTCTATCATTTTGGCATTTTCCAATGTGGTGCACAGCTTATCAAACTCGATGTCTTTGTCTCTATTATAAAACTCAGCCCAGCCACAGCGCGAGCCTGGCCAGGGCACTTCTTTGGAAAGGCCCCGCAGCGCTATGCCAGGTACATCGGCAATGTATTCGGCCAGGGCAAATGCCCGGGCGCCATTGTAGGTCACGTTGAAGTATATCTCATCGCTGATGAGGAACAGGTTGAACTCCCTGGCGATGTCTACAAACCGGCGCAGCACCTCCAGCGGGTACACCATGCCTGTCGGGTTGTCGGGATTTATGATGAGTATGCCGGTAATGTTGGGATTGTACTTCACCTTCATATACAGGTCGTCCAGGTCGGGAAGCCAGCGATTGGCGGGGTCGAGTTTGTAGGTGATGGGGCGGTCGTTGGCATGGGCTGCTTCGGCCGAGCTGTGTGTGGAGTAGGCAGGCGAGGGGCCAATAATGCGTGCTGTAGGTACAAGAAACTGATATACTTTGGCTATGGCATCGCCCAGGCCATTGAAAAATATGATGTCGTCGGCACTGATCTGGGCCCCTTTGAGCGCGTTGGTTCTGGCGGCCAGAAACTGGCGGGTGCTGAGTACGCCTTTGGAGTGGCAGTAGCTGTAGGTACTGCTTTGCTGCGCAAGGTCGCTTATTATGGTTTTTATCCAAACCGGAACCTCAATGCCTTTCTGCACCGGGTCGCCTATATTTTCCCAAAGCACATCCATGCCCAGCTTTTGCAGTTGCTCGGCTTTTTTTACTATCCCCCTTATTTCATAGCTCAATTCATCGGCTCCGGGCCTCAACAATTTTATCCTCATTATCTTTTTATAGCATATGATGGTATGGAAAAAATGCCTTGAAGCTTACTAAAAATGTGGCTGCAGGCGCAAAGCCGCCAAAGTTACATTTATTTTTCCATCCTGAAATATGGCGCACCCGGCATTTTGGAAGCCTTTCGAGACGCTGAGCCCTGCTTAAATATGTACCTTTGAAGCTCAAAAAACCAAACCAACCAATGATCAAATTTGCCTGCTTAGCTTTGATAATTTTTGCCATCGGCCCGCTGAGCCATGCGCAGGAAGGTCTGCTGCTGTACGATGCTGAAAACAGCCAAGCACTCGATGGAGCCACCGTGCGCACCCGCGACAATACTTCAGTGATGGTGTCTGACAGCAGCGGGTTTGTATCGCTCTCCGGGTTGGAATTACCGGCATCGCTGATCGTGACGCATGTGGGGTACAACACCGTGCACATGCACCTGACAGAGCCCATAGCCCTAAAGAGAATATACCTGGAGCCGCAGTTTACCATGCTAGATGCCATCATTGTGTCCGGGCATGAAAATGATAGAAAGCTCACTGAAATAGCCGGTAGCTACGCCGTGCTGAGCAGGCACAAGCTGGGCGCTTTTGGCAGCGAATCGCTCGTACGCACTATGAATACATTGCCGGGCATACGCATGGAAGAGCGCTCTCCGGCCAGCTATCGCGTGAGTATAAGGGGCAGCCTGCTGCGTGCGCCATTCGGTGTGCGCAATATAAAGGTGTACTGGAACGACATCCCTTTCACCGAGCCTACCGGCAATACGCCGCTCAATATGCTGGACGTAAGCAGCCTTGGCAGGGTAGAGATCATAAAAGGGCCGGCGGGTAGTGTGTATGGTGCCGGTATGGGCGGCGTTATCAACTTTGAGAGCAGCAGGCCGGCTGCCTCCGGCATTCGCGCCGAAGCTGCCTTTTCTGCAGGCTCCTACGGCATGCGCCGTCTGGAAGGCAAAGTGCAAAGTGGCGATCAGCGGCAGCAGTGGTCGGCCGGCTACCAACGTCAATATGGCGACGGCTACCGCGAACACACCAATTTTGAGCGCGAGTCGGTACAGCTGCAGGGGCGCCTGTTTGCCAGCGACCAACAAACCATAAGCCTGCACATGCTGTATTCCGACCTTTTCTATGAGCTACCGGGTGGCCTCACGGCGGAGCAGTATGCTGACGATCCGCGTATGGCACGGCCCAGATCGGTGCAGCAAAATGCCCTCATCGATCAGCAAATATTTCTCGCCGGCGCGGGCCACGACTATGAGTGGCGCGACGGCAGTGGCAACAGTACTTCGCTCTATATTTCCAACGGCATAAAAGAAAATCCATTTATAACCAACTACGAACTGGAACGGCTCAATGGCTTCGGAGGCCGCACGCGGTTTTATCATACCATGCCCGTGGGCGGGCAAATGCTGAAACTCACCGCCGGCGGTGAGTTTCAGGTCGGGCGCTTTCATGCCAACAACCATGGCAATGCGGATGGCTTTGCCGACACGCTGCGCTATGAAGACGAAATGCTGGCCAGGCAGTCGTTTGTATTTGGCCAGGCCGAGTTGGATCTGGGCGACGATTGGTTGCTGAGCACGGGCGCCAGCCTCAACTTTTTGGAGTATACCTTCGACCGCCTGCGCGACGTAGCCCTCGATACGGCCTATGTGTTGAATAGAAGTTTTGAGCCGGTACTCTCGCCGCGCATAGGTTTGGTAAAAAAGCTGAACGCCCGTTCGGCCATACACGCCAGCATCAGCTCAGGTTTCTCACCGCCCACTACCGAGGAGGTGCGCACCAGCGACGGGCAAATCAATGATGAATTGGAAGCAGAACGGGGTATAAACTACGAGCTGGGCTATCGGGGCAATGCGTTCAACAACCGCTTTACCTACGACATCACCGCTTTCTTCATGCAACAAAGGCAAACCATTGTGAGCCAAACGGCCGTTGGCGGCAATGCCACATTTTACAATGCCGGCCGTACCGACCAGCGTGGCTTCGAAATGCTGCTGGCATATCAGATCATCGACGCGCCTCAGTCTTTTGTTTCCTCACTCACCCTGCAAACCTCCACCACGTATCACGATTTCATCTTTTCGGACTATCAAAAAGAAAGAGGGGGAGAAAACGTAGATTTTTCCGGTAACCAGCTTACAGGTACAGCGCCATTCATAGCCAGTACATCACTGTATATGGAAACACGTGCAGGTTTCTACATCAACATCAATCACAACTACACCGACGAAATACCCCTGAACGATGACAATACGGTATATGCCGATGCATACCACCTGGTGGTGGCCAAATGTGGATACACACTCAGCCTGAGTGAGCATTTTCAGGTGGAGCTTTTTGCCGGTGTTGATAATATTCTCAATCAGAAGTACAGCCTGGGCAACGACCTGAACGCCTTCGGCGGTCGCTACTTCAATCCGGCACCAGAGCGAAATTATTTTGCCGGCTTGCGCATCAATGTGCTATGACCACCTTGAACAGCGCGAAGCACAAAAGCCAGTTTTTTATGAGCACGCCCTATTCTTTTTTCTAAAAAACCCCTTAAATCAATATGGTTGACCTGACTTTTAATGCTGAAGAACTCAACAGGCTGATCCGCCATAGACGATCGGTGATGCCTCCGCAATATTCGGGTGCACCTGTACCAAGGCCGGTCATTGATGCGATGCTGGAAAATGCCATCTGGGCACCCACGCACAAGCGTACCGAGCCGTGGCGATTCGTGGTTTTTACCGGTGAAGGTTTGGATACACTTGGGCAAATGATGGCCGACACCTACAAAGCGGTGGCCGAAGCCAATGAGCAGTTTGAGATGGCCAAGTTTGAAAAAATGAAGGAAAAGCCACGGCAGGCTTCCCACGTCATCGCCATAGGCATGGCGCGCGACGACAAAGAACGCGTACCTGTAGTAGAGGAGATAGAAGCGGTAGCCTGTGCTGTGCAAAATATGCAACTGACCGCTACCGCCTACGGTGTTGGCTGCTATTGGGGGTCTGGCGGTATTACGTATTATGAAGAAGCAAAGCCTTTCTTTGGCCTGCGCCCCCAAGACATGCTTCTGGGTTTTCTATATGTGGGCATGCCAAAAGATCGATGGCCGCGCAGCAGAAGGGCTGCTGTGGCGGAAAAGACTACCTGGATAGAAAAGTAAAATGCAAGAACCATGGCTAAGAAGCCGGTACATCAACCCATAAAGCGACATCCCCAATTGGTGAAGCTCTCCCGCGACCATCACTTCGGCCTGCTTTTGGTCTGGAAAATTCGCCAGGGCCTGCGCAAGGCAATAGATGAAAAACGTATTGCAGCCTATATCGTCTACTGCTACCATTTAGAGCTGGCACCGCATTTTGCACAGGAAGAGGATTATCTTCTGACACATCTGCCTGCCGACGACGCGCTGCGGCTGCGCACGGAAGACGACCACATACGCATTCGCCGCGCCATAGAATTATTGAATGCAGCCGAAGAAATCAAACACCAACAGCTCGAGGCATTTGCCAGCTTACTCGAAAAGCACATTCGTTTTGAAGAGCGGGAACTTTTTATTGCCTTGGAAGCGCTGCTCGATGAGGCTGCTTTGAAAGAAATTGGCGACGCTCTGAATACCTCCACCAAGCAGGAAGACACATGGCAGGATGTATTCTGGCTGCGTGACTAGTGCTCCGCTACGCAGAGATAACACCCTAAGTTGCATTGTTCACTTCAGCGCATGTATTGTTCGTATCCGTACAATTCTTTTAAATTTATATTTGCATTTCATTTTACTAAGTGCTGAAATTCAGCGACTTATAGTATTTGGCACATCCTTGGTATCATCGGCAATCAAGAAAATGATCGTACAATTTAAACTGATTTCCGCCATGAAGACCAACATCTTAAAAATGATCCCCGCCCTGCTCCTCGTCGCCATATTTATCGGCACCACAGCAATGGCCGGCCCCAACGACGACCGATCGATAGACAAAGCCCGTGAGGCCGTTGAGAATGCCGGACCCGACGATTGGTACACCCTTGCAGCCAATGCTGAAAAGTGTTTTAAGAAAAATACCAACATTAAAGAAGCCGGCGAATGGCTGGATCGCTCCCTTGCCATCATTGAGACGCCCTACAACCTGGAGTTGAAAGGCGACTATTACAAACTCTCGCGGCTGCCAGATAAGGCCCTGGAATATTATGTAAAGGCCATGTCAGCAAAGAAAGGTGAGGATGGCCATGCCGATCTTACAGACATTCAATTGAAAATTGCCAAAATAGTTAACATCGGCGGATAGGGTTAATTCGTTAGTTGAGTTCCAAAAAACAGGCTGCAGTATAGGCGGCCTGTTTTTTTTTTAGCGTATGCACAGCCTTTCGATCAGCCCGGCGTGTTCGGGGTATTTTTCCGTCAGCTTCGACTTTTGGCCCAATTCAAAGTCAGAAAATTCAAAGCCCGGCGACACTGTGCAGCCCACCAGGGCGTAGCCGTCGGTATGGGTAACCTCTGCTGCAAACCAGGTATCTTTTGGAATAACCAGTTGAAGCAGTTCACCTCCCTCTATGTTTCGGCCCACTTTTGCTGTATTCAGCGTACCATCTTTGCCGATCATATGCACGAGCGCCGCATTGCCAAAATAAAAATGCCACAGTTCGTCGGATTTCAGCCGGTGAAAAGCAGAAAACTCCGTGGATGGTAGCAGAAAATAAATGGAGGTGGCTATGCTTCTATTGCCGGTGTACCGGTTTCGCAAAAACCCTTTTCTCAGTGACTGTTCGGAGCGGTATACCTCTCGAAAGTATCCGCCTTCGGGGTGCTTTTCTAAGTTTAGCTTTTGTATCCAAAAATCTATGCGCGTGCTCATGGCTCAAATTAGGCTATGGCCATAATCAAAATAGCCATTCCGATTTTATTACATAACCGCCTGCGGGGCATTAAAATTAATTACTTTGGCCTCCAGGTATTTTTTTGGCTAATATACACCACCGCACTAAAATGAAAAATGACCCGCATTATGAGGAAAAACTCAGTCACTTGAATGACCTGGTCAGGTTGTCGCAAATCGATGGGGAGGAGTCGCATATGGAGTCCAACTTTATTCGCAGCATTGCCGATCGCCTGGGACTTTCCGCCGCCGACCTGGACCGTATAAAGCGCGGCGACGAAAACATAAAATTTGCCACACCCGGTCATGAAAATCAAGCCATAGAGCAGTTTCACCGGCTCATCATTCTGATGGGCATCGATAAAATGATATACAGGGAAGAGGTAAATTTTTGTGTGGAACTTGGTGTGAGAATGGGCCTGAACTACAATGCCGTGGCTGAGGCACTGCGCAAAACCATGCGCAATCCTGCCTACATAATGCCTAAAGATCAAATGCAGGCCATATTCAAGAAGTACTCCAATTAGCCCGGCTTACACCAAAAACAATAGCAGCAGATAGATGACCGTCCAGCAGATGACGCTGTAATGCCAAAATGAGGTGAAAATCTCCAGTTTTATTTTTTCATATGGCGTAGTGAGCATGATGATGGATTTGACCGGATCGCCTTCCACTGCCGCCACCCGGTAAAAAATTACAGCCAGCAATGTAAGAGAGGCCATTACGTGGAGCAGGTGAACCCCTGAAAAGAGGTAATAGTACGAGTTGAGCCGGTGCTGGTTTTCGGTAACAGGCATACTCAATACCTCCAGCCATGCCACCGATTGCGATATGAAAAACAGCAACCCGCCAATCATAATCAAGCTCAGCATTACCCGCATCTCTTTGATCTTGTCTTCGCGGTAGGCCTTGGGCAACAATACCGAAAAGTGCGCTGTGCCCAGCAGAATGATGGTGCTCACGGTAAAAAATCTTGGCAACTCGGCCGCCTGCGCTAAATTGGTAGAGAAGAAATACTTTTGTAGAAAATTGATGAGGAGAAAAATGAAACCAAGGGCGCTGGCCGAAATCAGCAATAAGCCGATCATTTTGTGTGGGTGCAATCGTTCTATTCTACCGATCACCGGCTTATGACGTTTCAATGCTATTTTTCTCTCGTACAGACTCATATCGGATTTTAAAACCTCAAATTAATTTATTTGTTCTTCGTTTGTATCTCTCTTCACAGGCCGGCACTCAATCCATTATTTTTAACCCTCAATTTAGCATCAACTGATTTTGAAAAGATCTGAATTCGTTCAATTATATGATCAGCATCCAGCAGTGCTCACTCTGGCTGAAAAGATAAAGCCCAACGTGCCGGGCCATTGGCGCCTGCAAGGTATATCGGGCAGTATGGATGCCGTAGTGGCAGCCGCTGTGTATCGTACCAACAGGCAAAGTCATCTGTTTATTTTGCACGACAAGGAAGAGGCTGCCTATTTTTTCAACGACCTGCAAAACCTACTCGGCGACAAAGAAGTGCTCTTTTACCCCACTTCATATAAGCGGCCCTATTCCTTCGAAGAAACTGAAAATGCCAACATACTGATGCGGGCAGAAATCCTCAACCGCATCAATCACAAAGCCAGCTCCGGCGAGTTGATCGTAAGCTACCCGGAGGCCCTCACCGAAAAGGTGATCAATAAAAGAACGCTGCTGAAAAACACACTGACCATAAAAGGCGGCGAGGAGATAGATCTGGACATTTTGCTGGAGATGTTGGTGGCTTTTGATTTTGAGCGCACCGATTTTGTATATGAAGCCGGGCAGTTTTCCATCCGCGGGGGTATTATTGATGTGTTCTCCTACGCTCACGACCTGCCCTACCGCATCGAGCTTTTTGGCGATGAGGTGGAAAGCATTCGCACCTTTGATCCGGAAAGTCAGCTATCCAAAGAAGCGGTGAAAGAGTTGAACATTATTCCCAATGTGCAGACCCGCCTTTACGATGAGCAAAGACAATCTTTCTTTCATTACCTGCCGATCAATACCAAAGTTTGGATAAAAGACATCGCACTCACTGAAGACACCATAGCGCAATACTTCGCGCTGGCCACCGAAAAATTTGAAAGCATACTGAAGGACACTTTCAATACAACTGTGCTCATGTCGCCCGGTGATCTTTTTTCTACCAAAGAAGAGTTTCAAGACGATTTGGCAAGCTTTCCTGTGGTAGAGTTTGGCCACAGGTTCAGCGCACACACTGCCGACGAAATCGCTTTCCGGTCAGAGGCTCAGCCCTCATTTGGAAAAAACTTCGAACTGATGGCCAGCCATATGGATGAAAACCAGGCCCATGGCATCAAGAATATTTTGGTTTCGGATGTATACAAACAGTTGGAACGGCTGCGGTCTATCTTTGAAGAGATAGATGCCACGCTCCAGCTCGAGGAATTAAACATATCTCTGCGCAACGGCTTTCTTGACCACGACCTCAAAATAGCTTGTTATACCGACCATCAGCTTTTCGAGCGTTTTCATCGATACAAAACCAAGGAGAGATACGCCAAATCCAGGGCGCTCACTACCAAAGAACTCAACAGCCTGAAACCTGGCGACTATGTCACGCACATCGACTACGGCATTGGCCGCTTTGCCGGCCTCGACAAAATAGATGTGAACGGCCAGGCGCAGGAAGCGCTACGCATTGTATACCGCGACAATGATCTGTTGTACGTGAGTGTATACTCCCTGCACAAAATATCTAAATACTCCGGCAAGGAGGGTGAGCCGCCCAACATCAGCAAGCTGGGCAGCCAGGAATGGGAAAATAAGAAGAAGCGCGTACGGGGCAAGGTAAAAGATATAGCCAAAGAGCTCATAGGCCTGTATGCAAAAAGAAAAGCCGCACCGGGATTTGCCTTTACTGCCGATGGCTATCTGCAGGCTGAGCTGGAGTCGTCATTTCTTTTTGAAGATACGCCCGATCAGGCCAAAGCCACAGCCGATGTGAAGGAAGATATGGAAGCACCGCATCCGATGGACCGGCTCATTTGCGGCGATGTGGGCTTCGGCAAAACGGAGGTGGCCATACGGGCTGCATTCAAAGCGGTAGCGGATGGTAAGCAGGTGGCTGTGCTGGTACCTACCACCATTCTGGCTATTCAGCACCACAATACATTCAGAGATCGGCTGAAGGGTCTGCCGGTAAGCATCGACTATATGAGTCGCTTTCGCCCGGCCAGCACCAGCAAGGAAATACTGCAAAAAATTTCTGAAGGAAAACTCGACATACTGATCGGTACACACCGCATCGTGAATAAAGATGTGAAGTTTAAAGATCTGGGTCTGCTGGTGGTAGATGAGGAACAAAAGTTTGGCGTATCCATCAAAGAAAAACTAAAGAAGATGCGGGTAGATGTAGACGTACTTACGCTCACGGCTACGCCCATACCGCGCACCTTGCACTTTTCGCTCATGGGCGCGCGCGACCTGAGCGTGATCGCCACACCCCCGCCAAACCGTCAACCTGTTTCTACAGAAATACACACCTTTGAAGAAAGTGTGATCAGAGATGCCATCAGTTTTGAGCTGCGCCGGGGCGGGCAGGTATTTTTTGTGCACAACCGGGTGAAAGACATCGAGCAAATAGGAAGCATCATTCTAAGGCTGGTGCCCGACGCGCGCATTGGCGTGGCCCATGGTCAGATGGAGGGTGCCAAGCTGGAAAAGGTAATGATGAAGTTTATAGAAGGCGAATACGACGTGCTCATATCAACCAATATCATAGAGTCTGGTCTGGACATCCCCAACGCCAATACCATCATCATCAATCAGGCCCATATGTTTGGCCTGTCGGACCTGCACCAGATGCGGGGCCGGGTGGGGCGATCCAACAAAAAAGCCTTTTGCTATCTGCTGGCGCCACCAGCCCTGGGCCTCACCCCCGAAGCACAGAAGAGGCTAAAAACACTGGAAGAGTTTTCACATTTGGGCGATGGATTCAAAGTAGCCATGCGCGATCTGGACATTCGGGGTGCCGGCAACATGCTTGGTGCAGAGCAGAGCGGTTTCATCAATGATCTGGGCTTTGAGACCTATCATAAAATATTGGACGAGGCCATTCATGAGCTGAAGGAGACGGAGTTTAAAGAACTCTTTCAGCACGAAAAAACAGTGGATACCGACTTGCTGGTAAGCGACTGCAATATAGAGACAGACCTCGAGGTGCTGATTCCGGAAGAGTATGTATCGAGCATATCTGAGCGACTACAACTCTACAATGAACTGGACAATATACCCAACGAGGCAAAGCTGCAGCAGTTTGTCGATTCATTGCGCGACCGGTTTGGCCCGCTACCCGAGCCGGTAGAAGACCTCATCAAACTGGTGCGCTTTCGGTGGCTGGCCGAGCGGCTGGGCTTTGAAAAGGTAATGTTGAAAAACGGCGGGCTCAAAGGCTACTTCATGACTTCCGATAACGCCGACTTCTACAACTCCGATATCTTCGGCAAGGTATTACGCTTTGTACAGCAGCATCCGCGCAGCTGTAGAATAAAAGAGATTAAAAACCGTGTACTTCTTATCGTAGAAGAAACACAGAGCATAGAAAAAGCCATTAGCGTTTTCAACAGTATATTGGAAATAAATGCTGTAATGATACAATAAAGAGAGGGGCTGAGAATTCTAATTATACTTCAATGGTGATGGATACGGGCAAACGTAACGAATGTAATATTTCATAGTACATTTCCTTTATAGTGTTGTGTTTTATGGAGTACTTGCCCATTCTAAATGAATTTGTGTGTCGTGTTAAAGCGTTTCTTAGTTCTTTTTAAAGCGTAAATCAGAGCAGTCGTTAAATGTTAATGAAACAGGTTATGAAAAATTTCACCAATCGCGTTCCGGGCTTTTTGCTCATTGCTGCCCTCGGCGCATTCCTCTTTTCCTGTAAGTCGGGCAGCAATCCGACAGCAGAAAATCCGGGCCAATTGAGTACCGCCACCGGCCTGGAATACAATGCCGATGAAGGCTTTCAAGTCAATGATTTTCGAGGCCAACCCGAAGGACCAAACCTTGTATTTATAGAAGGAGGGCGTACCGTGTTGGGCTCTTACGAAGAAGATATTTACAACACACGCGACAACATTGAGCGTACTGTCACTGTGGCGTCTTTTTATATGGACGAAACCGAGGTGGCGAATATTCACTGGCTGGAATATCTCTACTATGTGAAGCTCGACTCTTCGCGCGAATTTTATGAAAGCGCCCTGCCCGATACCACCGTATGGGCACGCGACCTGGCATACAACGACGCCTATGTTGACCACTACCTGCGCTATCCTGGCTTCCGCTACTTTCCTGTGGTAGGGGTAAGCTGGCGACAAGCTGTTGACTACTGCGCCTGGAGAACTGCCGTGGTGAACCTGAAACTTGCGGAAGACGCCGGTTTGGAAGAAATTCCTGCAGAATCTACAGGTGGTCGCATACCGCTGGAGTCGGGAGTAGTACTGCCCGACTACCGGTTGCCATCAGAAGCAGAGTGGGAATATGCCGCACAAGCGCTGGTAGGCACACAGTGGCTGGATGAAAATCAGACGCACAAAAGATTGTACCCATGGGATGGCCACTCGCTGCGCAATCCTTACGGAAAGAAAATGGGTAATTATATGGCCAACTTCAAGCGTGGCAGAGGCGACTATGCCGGTATAGCCGGTAAGCTGAACGACGGCGCCATGATCACCGCCTATGTGTATGACAACCCGCCAAACGACTTTGGCTTGTATAACATGGCCGGCAATGTAAACGAGTGGGTCTTCGATGTATACCGTCCGCTGTCTTTTCAAGATATGCATGACCTGAACCCTGTGCGCAGAAACACCGATGACCTTCGCGGCCGCACGCTTACCAACCCTAACATTGATGACCCCGCCGACGACTACGACTATCGCAACAGCAACTCGCTGATCTCCGACAGGTCGCGTGTATTCAAAGGCGGATCGTGGGCCGATGTGGCATACTGGCTGTCGCCAGGTACCCGCCGCTACATGGATCAGGATTCGGCAACTGCCATGGTTGGCTTCCGTTGTGCCATGATCAGAGCAGGATCGAATTATTAACAATTTGTAAACGCATCAGCAAAGAGCTGTTTCCTGCCAGGAAGCAGCTCTTTTTTTTTGAATTCGGCGGCCATGCGAGCACCAAATAATTTCCTGATTCAAGCGCTGAATATCGTATTAGGTGTATGCGGAGAACAAAGGATGCAAAAGAAAGAATACAACAGGAACTATCCCGGCTGAAAGCAATTTTGATTAACCTATAGGGCAACCGCTATTGAACCAATGCTGATTTGACGAGCGCCTGCACTTTGGAGCAAGAGCACACAGGCCTCTATGGTGGCTCCGGTAGTGATTACGTCATCCACCAGTAAAATGTGCTGGTCTTTTATTCTGGAAGCGTCTGCCACTTGAAATGCTCTTTCCACATTTTGCCAGCGCTCCATACGAGATTTTTGCGTTTGGCTCTCACCATAGATGGTACGTTTCAATATATTTTCTACACTGGCTATACCGGTGGTTTTTGATATGCCGCGGGCAAATGCCGCACTTTGATTGTAACCCCGTACCTTCTGCTTGCGTATGTGCAGAGGCACCGGCAATATGAGTGACACGCCCTGCTCATACGCCAAAGCCTTGATTTTGCCCCCGTACCACTGACCAATCAATACGCCCAATTCGGGGCAGTTTCTGTATTTAATATTGTGCAAAACCTGCTGTGTGATGCCGTGCTTTTGAAAGTAGAGGTACGAATAAGCAAAGCCGTAATTGACCCTGCCTAACAGCCGTCGATGCAAATCGCTTGCACCGTGTGCGTATGGAACAATGGGCAGCGCTTCCCGGCAAAGGGTACAGATTATGGCCTCATTTCTCACGAGCCCTCCCCGGCAAACCCTGCATACATCCGGAAAGAACAAATTGACCAAATCACGTAGCATATATGAAGGGGCTTCGTTCGGAAAGAACATTAAGATTTTAGAATTATCAGAATTTACGTTTTATACTTGATCTGGCAAAAGAGAGCGACATGTTAAAAAAGGATTTAGAGCTGGAGCGCGACTGGGATCGCCTCATGGACAAGCTGGCAGCGATGTTTGGCAAAAAGCCAGCCGACCTAAAGAGTGTGCTCTTTCTCATTGGAGTGCAGGAGCTGGGCATGGGCCGACGGCAATTTACCAAAGAACAAAAGCAGGATTTGATGCATATAGCCGTATGTAAAGTGCTTAGCCTGTCGGGCTTCTACGTATTAGAGGGCATTGATGAGCACGGATGGCCCCATTGGAAACTGGTGAAAAAGCTACCACACTTTGATCTGCTGGAGCAGGAAAAGCTGCTTAAAATGCACGTGTTGGAGTATTTTGACACTGAAGTATCTATCAATGATCAGTAACATGTTGAAGATAATAAGCTACAATGTGAATGGCATAAGAGCGGCAAGCAAAAAAGGGCTGCTGCAATGGATGAAGCAGGAAAATGCTGATATAGTGTGCCTGCAGGAAGTAAAGGCCAATAGGGAGCAGGTAGATTTGGAAGAGTACGAAGCGTTGGGATATGATGTATACTGGCACGCTGCCCTGAAAAAAGGATACAGCGGTCTGGCCACGTTTACTAAAAAGAAGCCTCTGCAAACCCAGGTCGGTATGGGTCATTGCGATGAAGAAGGGCGGGTGATGCGACATGATTTTGAAGATTTTTCACTCATCAACGTATACATACCCTCAGGCACTACAGGCGACGTCAGGCAAGATTTTAAGATGGTGTGGCTTCAATATTTTCAACAATACGTTGAAAAACTCAAGCTGGAGCAGCCCAACCTGATCATATGTGGAGACTATAACATCTGCCATCAACCGATAGACATTCACAATCCCGTCTCCAACAAAAACTCTTCGGGCTTTCTGCCAGAGGAGCGTGTATGGCTTACCGAATTTATAACCTCCGGTTTTATAGATACCTATCGCCACTTCGATCCTTCCCCACATCGCTACACCTGGTGGAGCTATAGAGCAGGCGCCCGCGAAAGAAATCTGGGCTGGCGCATTGATTATCTTTTGGCCTCAACGCCTATGAAATCGCGATTGCGCTCTACCGCCATACTCGCCGATGTGCTGCATTCCGACCACTGCCCCGTGCGATTAGAAATTGAGTGAAATAACAATTATATTTACCATTTGCTCAATTTAGGCACTATTTTCCGATTTCATGATGACAAATTTTCTGCGTTGTCTGCTCTGTTTTTTTTGTGCGGCAGTGGTAATTTCTTGCGGGGGGCCAGAGTCGGCCAATGAACAGAACAATGCTCTGAGACAGGCCGCCGGCGATCGCAACTACGGTGGTGTGTTGCGCATCAATGAATCTGAGTATATCAAAAATCTATTTCCCCACAACATTACAGACGCCTACAGCTATCGTGTGGCTTCTCAAATCTATGAGGGTCTTTTCAAGTTTAATGACCAAACGCTGAATGTCGTCAACGGCTTGGTCGATGACTACTCGGTAGATGAATCGGGCACCCAGTACACCTTTCATTTGAAGCGGGGAGTTTTATTTCATGACAATCCCTGCTTTCCCGATGGCAAAGGCAGGGAAATGATGGCAGAAGATGTCCAATATTGTTTCACGCGCCTTGCCACCAAACACCTGAACAATCAGAATTTCTCTGTCATTCAAGGTTTGATAAAGGGGGCCGACACGTACTACGAAGCCACCAATAGTGGCACTGAGCCAAATTTCGACATTGAGGGTATTGAAGTAGTCGATAAATATACTATTCGTATTACGCTTACTGAGCCCAATGCCTTGTTTACCGTGAATCTCGCCCGGCCCGCCTGTTTTATCTATCCTAAAGAAGCAGAGCAGCATTACGGCATCGATATGCGCATACATGCTGTAGGTACAGGGCCCTTTACACTGGATGCCGCTAAAGACGTAGATGAAGACATCTCCATAGTGCTGAAAAGAAACAACGCCTACCACGCACAGGACGAGCTGGGCAATCAGCTTCCCTACCTGGATGCCGTGAGCATCCAGTTCATTAAAGACAAAAAAACGGAGCTGTTTGAGTTCAAGAAGGGAAATCTGGATATGATATACCGGCTTCCGACCGAGTATATCATCGAGATATTGGAAGAAACCATGCCGGGCTCCAACGGGGAATATAGTCAGTTTCAGTTGCAGCGTTCGCCAGAAATGATGACTCAGTTTCTCTCGCTGAACAACCAAAGCGGGGTGTTCAAAGATGTACTGGTGCGCAAAGCCTTCAATTATGCCATCGACCGGGTAAAAATTCTCGATTTTGTGCTGAACGGAGAAGGATTTGCCGCCGGCATTCATGGCATTACCCCACCTGTGTTCAACAATTACGACATCCAGAACATCAGAGGCTACCAACTGAACATCGATTCGGCCAGATATTTCCTGGCCAGGGCGGGGTTTCCCAATGGTTCAGGCTTTCCTGAACTTCAATTCCTGCTCAACTCCGAAGGGGAGAGGCACAGTAATGTGGCGGTAGAAATACAGAAGCAGCTGAAAGATCATTTGAACATTGATGTAGAACTGGTGGTATTACCCTTCGCGCAGTTGCTTGAG
The DNA here is from genome assembly GCA_964596645.1 of uncultured Roseivirgaceae bacterium. GTDB lineage: Bacteria > Bacteroidota > Bacteroidia > Cytophagales > Cyclobacteriaceae > CAVQEK01. The sequence goes on along the minus strand of CAZQVB010000009.1, from coordinate 116,261 downwards.
CGAAGCTATAAGGGCGAATACAGCATGCTGAGGGCAGGTTGGGTAGCTGATTTTCCCAGTCCGGAAAATTTTCTTTGGCTCTTTTATAGTAAAGATGTGCCTGCTTCTTTCAGGGAGATATCTTATCCGAATGTAGCTCGTTATATCAATCATGATTTTGATAACCTGTATAAAAAGGCATTGTCGGCCCGATCGATTGAGGAGGCAAACGACATCTTTAAGCAGGCCGAAAATTTGCTGATGCGTGATGCGCCTATCATCGTGCTTTGGTATGATGAAGGCTATAGGCTAATACAGTCTTACGTAAAGAATTTTCCGAATAACCCCATGCAATACAGGGACTTAAGCAGCGTATATTTTCAAGAGGCAATAAAGTAGCACTCGACTGTGGCGAAAGGGATACAGCAAAAACTTATAGAATATAAGCGCAAGTATTATATGAATCTTATCATTAAGGGATTCATATATGGGCTGTCCATTCTTATCGCGGCTTTTTTATTTTTTGTACTTCTCGAGCATCAGCTTTACACTCCCCCCGCGGTTAGGATATTGCTCTTTTTTGGCTACCTGGCCCTTTGTGCCATTGTTTTTTACAAATGGATCGGCAGGTATTTTATCAAGCTGATATGGAAAAGCCGACAGCTATCCGATGAAGAAGCGGCAAAACAGATCGGTGGTTTTTTTCCGCAGGTGCAAGACCGCCTACTGAACTTGCTACAACTTCAGCGACTGCATCAATCCGATGCATTGATTTACGCAAGCATTGCGCAGAAAGCCAATAATGTTGGAAACATCAACTTTCGGCAGGCTATAGATATTTCCAGAAACAAACGCTATTTGAAATACCTGCTGCTGCCATTGCTGGCATTATTAGTGTTGAGCGCCTTTTCTCCAGAAGCAATCTTGGCACCCTCGCAGCGAATTGTGCAGTTTAATAAGCAGTTTGCTCCAGAGGCTCCGTTTCAATTTATAGTAGATACAGAGCAATTGCTGGCCTACAAAAATGAAGACTTTTCATTAGCACTTGCTGTAGAAGGTAATACACTGCCAGAAAATGTATACCTGGTGGTTGGCGACCGGCGATATAAAACAAGGGCCGAATCTGCCAATGAATTCAATTACTTATTCAAAAACCTTCAACACAATACAGAATTTCATCTGGAAGCTGCGGGCTATCGTTCCACCTCCCACACCATCAATGTGGTCAGTCGCCCGAACATTAAAAATTTTCAGGTTTCCCTTACCTATCCCAGCTACCTCAACCGGTCTTCGGAAAGATTGGACAATGTGGGCAATCTCGACGTACCTGAAGGCACGGAAATCACCTGGACTTTTCAGACACTTGCCGCAGATGATCTTTGGATACATTTTGATACACAAGACACAACCTTCCTAGCTCAACAATCTGATAATCAAAGTTTTACGGTAAAGAATCACTTGTTTAGTCATACAGACTACACCGTCGGACTAAAAAATCCTTACGGCAGCAATAAGAATCTGATTCAGTACACCATTGATGTACAACCCGACGAATATCCGGCTATTTCTCTACAGCAATTTAAGGATACGGTACTTTTTGACCTGGTTGTGCTGGGTGGAAACATTTCAGACGATCACGGGCTGTATGATTTACAACTCTTCTATCGCTCTATATCCTCCAGCCAGGCAGAAGCGCCTTATATAAGTACGTCCATCGGTATAGATCGATCAAAGCTACAGCAGAGCTTCTATCATTCATGGGATCTGAAAAAGCTGAATCTACACAAGGGTGAAACCATTGAATACTACCTGCAGGTGCGTGATAATGACGCTCTTCATGGCAGAAAGGCTTCTCGTACGGCGACTTACCGCTTTCAGGTTCCCGATAGACAGGCTATTAAAGAAAGCATTGCAGCTTCGTCGCAAAAGACGGAGCGCCAAATGAATAAAAGTCTGGAAAAGGCCAAAGACCTCAAGCAAAATCTGGATGAGCTTGAAAATAAGCTCAAAGGCAAACATGAGCTCAACTGGCAAGATCAAAAGCAGCTTGAGCATCTACTGGAGCAAAAGCAAGCGCTGGATGAGGCCTTAAAAGAACTCAGTGAGCAACTGGAAAATGAAAATGAGAAACGATCTCGCTTCGATGAGGAGCAGAGTGAGCGCATGAAGGAAAAAGTAGAACGCCTTCAACAACTGATGGACGAGCTGCTAGACGAAGAAACTAAGAAATTGTATGAGGAGCTTCAGAAACTCTTAGAGGAAAACAAAGACTTAAATGAAATTAAAGATTTGCTCAAGCAGATGAACCGCAAAGAGCAGTCTTTGGAAAACGAAATCGACAGGGCTTTGGAACTCTATAAGCGCATGAAATTCGATTTTGAATTAGAGCAAACCATTGACGATATTAAAGAGACCCAGAAAGAACAAGAGCAACAATCTGAAAAATCAAAAGATAAAGAGCAAACATCGGAGCAGCTCAGTGAACAGCAGCAACGCGTGAATGAGAAATTTGAAAAAGACACGCGACAGATACGAAAACTAGAAGAACTCAACCAGGAGTTAAAAAATCCAAATGCTTCTCCAGACACGAAAGAAGACGAGGATCAGATAAAAGAGGATCAGAAAGAGGCTGAAGAGCAACTCGATCGTAATAATCGCAAGAAGGCTTCGGATGCCCAACAGAAAGCAGCCGAAAAAATGAACGCACTTGCCCAAAAGCTGGAACAGATGCAGATGAACGCAGAAAGTATGGCTATGGAGATGAATATGAGCCAGTTGCGCGACATACTCGATCATCTTGTCAAACTTTCTTTTAGTCAGGAAGCCCTAATGAACGAATTTAAAGAAGTGAATCAGAGTGATCCAAGATTTCTACAATTGTCAGAAAAACAGCTTGACCTGAGAGACGACGCTGCGGTGATCCAAGATAGCTTGCTTTCTTTAGCCAAAGGAAATTTCATGATTCAATCATTCGTGACAAGAGAAGTAGATCAAATGAACCAATACTTGGGCGAAACACTAGAGGCCATTAAGGAGCGCAAAAAGGGCGAGGCAGTAGGTAAGCAACAATATGCCATGACGTCCATCAACAACCTGGCTCTTATGCTGGATGATGTAATGACGCAAATGATGCAGGCAATGAATGGCATGGGTTCTCCCAAAAAAGGCCAGCCATCACCAAGCATGTCGGAACTGCAACAACAGTTAAGCGAGCAGATTCAAAATTTGAAAAAAAGCGGTCAGCAGGGGCGGGAGCTTTCAGAGCAATTGGCTAAGATGGCTGCTGAGCAAGAGCGGCTGCGTCAAATGCTACAGCAGCTGGAAGAACAGTTACAAGATGGCCAAGGAGAAAATGGATCTGGAAAGCTGGAGGAAATACGCAAACAAATGGAACAATCTGAAATCGATCTCGTAAATAAGCAGTTGACAGATCAATTGATCAAACGCCAGAGAGAAATTGTGACCCGCTTGCTTCAAGCAGAAAAGTCAGCCAGGGAAAGGGAGCTCGACGAGGAACGCGAAGGCGACCGACCCACCGATTATCAACGAAACATTCCAAAGGCTTTTGAAGAATATATAAAATTGAAGGAACGAGAAATAGAACTTTTGAAAACGGTTCCCCCAAAATTAAATCCTTATTATAAAAAGGAAGTAACGGAATATTTCAAGCGAATAGGTAGCTAAAGATTGTATGGATACTATCAAAATTCAAATACCCTCTATTGGAGAAAATATACGCATCATTGAAAGTTTTATTGACAATGCTAAAGAAAGGTTTCATTTAGACGACGATATATACGGCAACATCATGATAGCCGTGACTGAGTCTGTCAATAATGCCATCATGCACGGCAATAAAAATGATCGTAAAAAGAACGTATCTATAGCGCTTTCACTCCACGACAACATTTTAAGGTTTCGCGTAGAAGATCAGGGACCTGGCTTTGATTTCCACAATCTTCCTGACCCTACAGCGCCAGAAAATATTGATAAACCCAGCGGAAGAGGCATTTTTCTTATGAAACATCTTTCCGACGAGGTAAGCTTTAGTGATTTTGGCAAAGTGGTAGAATTAAGTTTCTATGTCAACTAGGCTGGCGCCATCTATTAGTTTCTTTTCTGAAGATGTAGAATTTGTTCTCCCCAATGAAGAAGTCACTGCTCGATGGCTTGCTGATATCGCCATTGCTAATCAGAAAGGCATTCGCAACCTGAACTATATTTTTGTCTCAGATGAACACCTTCTTCAGCTCAACGAGAGTTATCTGCAACATGATACCCTCACAGATGTCATTACCTTTCAATATAACCAACCCGATGATGACATAGAAGGCGATATATTTATTAGCATTGATAGGGTCGAAGAGAACGCCAATGATTTTAACACTGCATTTATTAATGAACTCAATAGGGTTATGGCGCATGGCATGTTGCATCTCTTGGGTTTTTCAGACAAAACTGATAGCGAAAAAATCCACATGAGGACTTTAGAGGATCATTATTTAGCTTTGCTGTCGCATCTTTCATAAATGTGTTCCACGTGAAACTTCGGAATGTTAAATGTCATAGGGTTTCACGTGGAACATTAATTTTAGAGCTATATGTTTCCAGTTTATGATGTAATAGTCGTAGGGGCCGGCCATGCTGGTTGTGAAGCCGCCTTTTGTGCTGCACAAATGGGGTCGCGTGTGCTGCTTGTTACTATGAATATGATGACCATCGGTCAAATGTCTTGCAATCCCGCTATTGGTGGTATTGCTAAAGGACAAATAGTACGCGAAATCGACGCACTGGGAGGCATGATGGGCCAGGTAACTGATAGGAGTATGATACAATTTCGCATGCTCAATCTTTCCAAAGGACCGGCTATGTGGAGCCCACGTACACAAAATGACAGAATGAAATTTTCCGAGGAGTGGCGCCTTACTCTGGAAAAAAACCCGAACATCGATCTTTGGCAAGATATGGTCAACGCTTTGGTTGTAAAGAACAACACAGTGCTGGGTGTGAAGACTAGCATGGACGTTGAAATACCCGCCAAATCTGTAGTTCTCACCAATGGCACTTTTCTCAACGGCATAATTCATATAGGGGAGAAAAAATTTGGCGGAGGAAGGACAGGGGAAAAAGCAGCATCAGGTATTACAGAACAACTTATAACCTTGGGTTTCGAAGCCGGGCGCATGAAGACCGGTACACCGCCCCGCATTGATGGCCGCACTCTTGACTATACGGCGATGGAAGAGCAACCTGGAGATGAAGAACCTGCAAAGTTTTCTTATTCAGATTCAACGCAGCCGCTTCAACATCAACGAAGTTGCCATATTTCCTATACAAATAAGGAAGTACATGACATCTTATCAACCGGCTTTGATCGATCGCCGATGTTTACCGGACGTATACAAGGTATTGGTCCACGGTACTGTCCTTCTATTGAAGATAAAATCAATCGATTTGCTGACCGCGACAGGCATCAGATCTTTGTTGAACCTGAAGGCTGGAATACGGTAGAAGTATATGTAAATGGCTTTTCTACATCACTTCCAGAAGACATTCAGTTTAAAGCTTTACGCAAAATTCCTGGTTTTGAAAATGCGAAGATGTTCCGGCCTGGCTACGCTATAGAGTATGACTATTTTCCGCCAACCCAATTGCAACAAACCTTAGAAACCAAACTTATAAAAAATCTCTATTTCGCAGGCCAAATCAATGGTACTACAGGGTACGAAGAGGCTGGTTGTCAAGGACTTATAGCTGGAATTAATGCACATCTCGGTACGGCCGGCAAGGAGCCATTTATACTGAAAAGATCTGAAGCATATATAGGCGTATTGGTGGATGACCTCATAAACAAAGGCACCAATGAACCTTACCGGATGTTTACATCGCGGGCCGAGCATCGAATCTTGTTGCGACAAGATAATGCTGATCTTCGTCTCACTCACCTCGGCTATACCATCGGACTCGCTACTGAAGATCGATATTCGGATGTGTTGAAAAAACAACACAATATAAAAAGGCTGTATGACCAACTTAGCCTTTACAAGATGCAGCCGGAAATCATTAACACGAGTCTTGATGCAATAGGTACAGCACCGATTAAAGAAAAAATGGCCGTATTTCAATTGCTCAAAAGGCCAGAAATTAATCTAAAGGCCTTAAGCGCAGCTGATCACGATTTGCAAAGTTTGCTGAGTAACTATAGCAGAGAAGAAATGGCCCAGGTAGAGATACAAGCCATTTATCAAACCTACATAGATAAGGAACAACGCCTGGTAGAAAAAATGGAACAATTAGAAGATTATACCATCAAATCGGACTTCAACTACTCCGACATCAAGGCGTTGTCTGCCGAAGCTATTGAAAAACTCAACAAAATCAGACCCAAAACCATTGGACAGGCGTCTCGCATTAGCGGTGTTTCTCCGGCTGACATTTCTGTAGTACTGGTCTATTTAGGAAAATAAGCATGTTTCAACGCTTAGATCATTGTCCCATCTGTCAGTCGGCAGAGTTCGATAACCACATCATTTGCAGAGATCATTTGGTCACGCAGGAGAGTTTTGCCATCAGTGCATGTAAAAAATGCCAAATACTCTTTACCAACCCCAGACCCGATGACCGATCATTGCCGCGTTATTATCAGTCTGAGGCTTATATCTCGCATCAAAATAAAGCTGTTGACCTTATCGGCTGGCTCTATAAAGGAGTACGGCACTACACCACCGCACAAAAGGAGAATATTTGCAAAAAGGTTGCACCACACCGATCCATACTTGATGTAGGCTGTGGCACAGGTCATTTCCTGGCGGCCTGTCAGAAAAATAATTGGGAAATAAATGGTGTAGAACCCAATGCTGACGCCAATCAAAGCGCCAGCCTCAGATTGAAAATGAATGTAAAATCCTCCATTTTCGATCTCCCTCCCGGATCAGACTTTGGAATCATTTCACTGTGGCACGTGCTAGAGCACATTCCAAACATCAATGAAACCATAGTGCAAGCCAAAAAACTGCTCCACAAAAAAGGCAGAATAATAATGGCTCTTCCCAATTACCATTCTTTCGACGCCCGACACTACGCCGAGAACTGGGCTGCCTACGACGTACCTCGTCACTTATACCACTTCAGTCCTGACAGCATCAAGCACTTTTTTAAATTACACGGACTGAAATTGAAAAAAACACTACCGATGAAATTTGATGCGTTCTATGTATCTATGCTCAGTGAGCGCTATGCTTCCGGTAAAAACAATTACTTAAAAGCTTTTCGTATTGCAAGAAAGTCCAATGCAATGGCTACCCAAGACCACAATTACTCTAGCCTGATATATATCGCTGGTAAATGAAAAGAATTTCACTACTTCCTCTATTTATCGTTAGCCTTTTTGCCTCTTCCCTTTACCAATGTGCACAAGTAATGTCGCCACAAGGCGGACCTCGAGATACTATTCCGCCGCAGCTTATCATCGCCAATCCTCCACAAGAAACAAGAAACTTCTCAGGACAAAAGTTTTCTTTTGTATTTGATGAACGTATCAAGCTTGATCAAATACAAAACGAATTAATCATCACTCCAAGGATTGATACCGAATATGATTACCAGGTGAAGCGCAATCAACTTATACTTACCTTCGAAGAACCATTCAAAGACTCCACTACCTATACTTTCAACTTTCGCGAATCCATACAAGACGTCACTGAAAGCAATCCCACTAGAGAAAATAAATTTGTGTTTTCTACAGGCAACACACTGGATTCCCTTTCAGTAGAAGGGGTAGTAACTGAGCTATTCTCGCGAGATTCAGTCGAATCCGCCACCGTTGGATTGTATGTCGTTGGCGATACCACTACCATTTTCAACGGGCAACCTTACTATTTTACAGAAACCGAAGAAGACGGCACGTTTTCATTGCAAAACATACAAGATGGCGCCTATAGGCTATATGCCTTCATGGATAACAATAAAAATTTACAGCTGGATTTTAAAGAAGAAGCTTACGGCTTTATAGAAGACACCCTTTACGTAACCACTGACATCGCCGATCTTAATATTCCCTTATTTCATGTTGATGCCAGACCACTGGAGTTATTGCGTGCGCTACCTTCAGGCCAACACTTCGACTTTAACTACAATAAATACATTACCCGCTACCTGATCACTACCCCTGACACCGATCAGCTCATTTATACAGGATTTGTAAAGGACCACCGCTCTATCCGTATTTACAACACCTTTGACGAAATCGACAGTATTCTCACCATTATTCAAGCATTTGATTCACTCGGTTACTCTACAACTGACACTGCCCAGGTGAAATTTAATGAGTCGAACAGAAGTGAGGAATTCACATTCTCAGTTACTCCGCCATCAGGGAGTGTTGTCGAACCATCTTTTAATGGATACATCACTGCCTCGCCGCCTATACTTCAAATCAATACAGACAGCATATTTCTACAATACAACACCACACGGATATGCTGCGTCCCCGACTCATCATTGCAACTTAATCTATTCCGTGATACGCTTTATTTCTCCATACATACACAACTCGCTGACATTGACAGTGTAAATGCACAGACAGAGCGAACAATACAAGCTCAAAAAGATTCTCTTGCGGCCCAGACACAAGCCGCATCTCAACAACCACTTACACAAAAGCAGCAACGAGATAAATCTTCACAACGCACCACGACCAATGCAAAAGGTCTCAATCTTTATCTCGGAAATTCTGCCATCATAAGCGCTACTAACGACACCCTTGCAAGCCGTACCATCGGCTACACTTTATCCACACCCGAAGATTATGGCGTAATAATAGGTACGGTAGAGACAGATTATGAAAGCTATACCATACAACTTGTGAACAATCAGAATGAAGTAGTAAAGGCAGCTAACAGTGTAAGTCAATTTACCTTCACAGGCGTAGACCCCGGCAGCTATACCATCCGGGTACTTATTGATGCCGACAACGATGGCCAATGGAGTTATGGAAACATTCTTGAAAACAGAAATCCCGAGCCCATTTACTTTTATCCCGAAACCATATCCATCCGTGCCAACTGGCAACAACAACCCAAACTGTCATTTTAGCGCTGTGGAAAATATATGGATAACCCTTCTTTAACCTGTCGATAACTTTCTCATAAAAAGGCACACGATCGTGCAAGCAAAAAACTGTGGATAACCTCCTCCCGCTGCTTCTCCACACACAGCTTTTTCCACATTCATTTAGAAAAAAAAATATCCACATTTTTTTACTCCAAAGACTTTGAAAATATTTATTACTGAAAATCAATCCTTTATATGTGCACTAAATGTGGATAACCTCCAACAAAGCATCGAGTGATGCACATTCCGTATAAACAAAAACCCGTTCATTTATTTTTCCACATATCCACAGAGCTATTAATAATAATAAATTAATATACAGGTTCAGTTTTAAAATATAACGTTGTGGATAAGTGAAGAATAATTGTATGAACCGACATCTCTTTGTTTTGCTGGCAATCGCATTGATCGGCACGTATGCTGTGCAGGCACAAGACATCCGGGATATATCGCTGGCATCGGAATACTTCAATAGTGGGGAATACGACAAGGCGCTTCCTATTTATCGTGAGCTGGCCAAGAAAAATCAAAATGTGCCTTTAATCCACCAGGATTATTTCAAGCTGCTCATCAATACCGGAAGGCACGATGAGGCCGAAGATTATATTGACAAGACCATTAAGACATTTCCTTCCAATATTTATTTCCGCATAGACAAAGGTGTGCTGTATGCCGAAATGAAAGCAGGGCAAAAGGAACAGCAATATTTTCAGCAATTGATGGATGAAATCGCAGTGGACCCGATGAAGGTGCGGGTAGCTGCGCAACACATGGTGGGTAATCAACTCTATGAGTATGCCATTGAAACCTACAAAAGAAGCCGGAAAAAGACAGGCGATGGCTACATGTATGCCATCCAAATGGCCAACATATACAGAGTACTGAACAGAACCGGCGATATGGTGGACGAATACCTCAACTATGCTCAGGAGAATCCCAACAACATCGGATCAATAAAAAATGTACTGCAGTCTGTGTTGCGCGAAGAAGAAGATCTGGAAGCACTGGAAAATTTGATGTACGAGAAAGTACAGCAAAATCCCAATAACGCCGTGTATGGCGACTTACTGGTATGGGTAAACCTGCAACGAAAAAATTTCTATGCTGCATTCGTACAAGCTAGGGCACTGGATAAGCGGCAAAAGCTGCTCGGCATGCGCGTAATGGAAATAGGGCAGATCGCAATGGAAAATCAGGATTATAAACACGCCATACGCATATTCAACTATGTGATAGAACAGTACCCCGGCTCTCCCAATTATCAGATCGCCCGGCGCCTGCTCATACAGGCTCGGGAAGAAATGGTAAAGAATACTTATCCTGTGGAAGAAGCAGAAATTAAACACCTCATAGACGACTACGACAGGCTGGTGAATGAGGTAGGTATAAACAACAACACCATAGAAGCCCTTCGCAGCAAAGCCCTGTTGTACGCCTTCTATCTGCACGACTATCAGGAAGCCACCAACATACTGAACAGCATCATCAATAGTCCGCGCATCAGCAAGTCGGTGATCGATCAGTCTAAAATAGACCTTGGAGATATTTACCTTCTTATAGGACAGCCATGGGAATCTACGCTGCTATACTCGCAGGTAGAAAAAAGCAGCAAGGATACACCCATAGGCTATGAGGCCAAGCTGAAAAATGCCCGGCTCTCGTATTATAAAGGCGATTTTGAACTGGCCAAGAGCCACCTTGATATTTTAAAAATGGCCACCACGCGTGAGATAGCTAACGATGCCATGGCCTTGGGCATACTCATAAAAGACAATACCATGCTGGATGGCGATACCACCAGTGCTGCACTGAAAAAGTTTGCCGATATAGAATTACTTATTTTTCAGAATAAAAAAGCTGAGGCTCAAAAGAGCCTGAGCGAACTCAGGAGCAGCATACCCGACCATTCGCTGATCGATGAAATATTATGGACAGAAGCCAACCTGCACATGGAACTGGGGCAGTTTCAAGCCGCGCTGGAAAAGTTACAAGAGCTGACTACGGGCCACGGCTTCGACATCATAGGCGACGATGCCTACTTTCTCACCGGTCGCATATACGAAGAGCAACTGGCCGATAAAGAAAAAGCTATGGAAGTATTCCAGGACTTTCTGAAGAAATACCCCGGCAGCAACTTTGCCGCAGAAGCGAGAAAACGCTTTCGAACGTTGCGGGGCGATTTTTTATAGTGCTTTCACCTAACTAAGATCAAGGCATAGCTATGAAAGTGTTCATTAAAGAAAACTATGAAGAAATAGGACGATGGGTAGCTTCTTACGTGGTGCAACGCATTGTAGATTTTGCACCATCTGAAAACAAACCTTTCGTATTGGGTCTGCCTACAGGTTCATCGCCTTTATCCACCTACCAGTACATCATCCGGCATGTACAAAATGGGGATGTGTCTTTTCAACATGTCATCACTTTCAATATGGATGAATATGTAGGGCTGCCACCAACTCATCCGCAGAGTTATCGGCATTTCATGATGACTCACCTGTTCGATCACATCGATATACCAGCAGGCAATATTCACATACTGAACGGGCAGGCCAATGACTTGGAGGAAGAATGCAGGGATTTCGAAAAAAAAATCGCCGCCTTCGGCGGTGTTGAGTTATTTCTGGGAGGTATTGGCGCCGATGGACACATTGCTTTCAATGAGCCTGGTTCTTCACTTTCATCACGCACACGCATCAAAACACTGAATTTTAACACGATAAAGGCCAACTCAAGGTTCTTCGACAACGACATGAGCAATGTACCTAAAATGGCGCTCACTGTTGGCGTAGGCACCATCATGGATGCCCGCGAGGTGTTGCTCATCATCAGTGGGTACAACAAAGCCCGGGCGCTGCGCGAAGTACTCGAAGGCAGCATCAGCCATATGTGGACGGCATCTATGCTGCAAATGCACCCCAATGCCATACTGGTATGCGATGATGACGCCACCTTGGAGCTGAAAGCAGAAACGGTCAGGTATTTCAAAAACATTGAACGCATCATACAAAACGAATTGCCCAACCAGTGATCATAACCTCGGCCTAAGAGAGAGCAACAATGATAAGACTGCCATTTGAACAGGTACAAACCACGCTCGAAAACGTATTGCGGAACATAGGTTTCGAGCATGAAAAAGCACAGCTTATCGCCCATAAACACACACAATCCAACTGCGACGGTGTAGCGTCACATGGGCTGAACAGATTCCCGCTCTTTGTAGAATATGTGCAGCGTGGATTGGTGATGCCCGATGCCGTGCCCACCAGAGAAAATGCTTTCCAGTGCATGGAGCAGTGGGACGGCCACATGGGCAGCGGCGTGTACAATGCCCACGCTTGTATGAACCGGGCAATAGCCCTGGCCGATGAATATGGGCTTGGCCTTGTGGCCCTGCGCCATACCAACCACTGGATGCGCGGCGGCACATACGGATGGCAGGCAGCAGATGCTGGTGCTATGGCCATTTGCTTCACGAATACAAAAGCCAATATGGCACCATGGGGTGGTGCAGAAAGTAGAATAGGCAACAACCCGCTGGTGATGGCCATGCCTCACCCCGAAGGCCATTTGGTGCTGGACATGTCGATGTCGCAATTTTCTTTCGGTAAAATGTCGCAATATGAAATGAGGGGTGAGCAGTTGCCTTTCGCCGGTGGTTGGGACCAGCATCAGCAACTGACCACCGATCCGGCTGCTATTCGCCATACCGGGTTGGCATTGCCTGCCGGCTATTGGAAGGGTTCGGCGCTTTCGGTCATGCTCGACGTTTTCGCCACAGTGTTGTCGCAGGGCAAGTCCACCGCACGCATTGGCAGTGAAGGCGATGAAACCGGGATTAGCCAGATCTTTGTGGCCATACGTCCTGAGCGCCTTTCGTCAGCAAGCGTTTATGAGACGGCTATCAATGATATAGTAAACTATATACACCACAGCCGACCGATGCCAGAACAAAAGACGCGATATCCCGGCGAGCGCACCCTGCACATACGCAATGAAAATATGCAAAAGGGTGTGCCGGTAGACCAGGATATATGGGAGAGCATAGTTCGGCTGACCAAGAAATGAAAACAGAGATTAGACAGTTACTCTCTACTGATTCGTGGTGAACTATCGTAATTTGCCAACAGACACATCAATCCAAAAACTATGCAACGCAAAGCCTGGCGAATACAACCAAAAGCGGGTTCTATCGATAATCTGAAGTTGGTGCAAGAGCCGCTTGCCGATCCGGCGGCCAATGAGGTACAGGTAGATATAAAGGCCGTCGGGCTCAACTTTGCCGACATTTTTGCCATGTATGGGCTATATGGTGCCACGCCAAAGGGCTCTTTCGTGCCCGGCCTGGAGTATGCAGGAGAAGTAGTGGCCGTTGGCGATCAGGTTAAAGAGTTTGTAAAGGGACACCGCGTGATGGGTGTGACGCTCTTTGGCGCCTACACTACCCGGCTCAATATCGACCAGCGCTATCTGCTCCATTTGCCAGATGCATGGTCATATCAGGAAGGTGCTGCCTACCTCGTGCCGGCCCTCACCGCATATTATGCCCTGGTAGAGCTGGCCAATATACAAGAGGGGCAACGCGTGCTTATACAAAGTGGTGCCGGGGGCGTGGGTATATATGCCAATAGAATAGCCAGGGCCCACAAAGCACACACCATTGGTACGGTAGGCAGTCGTGCCAAAATCGATGTGCTCAAAAAGGAAAACTACGACCAGTGGATAGTGCGAGAAAAAGGCGGCAAGGCCTATCGACAACAACTGAAAAAGACGCTGAATAACAATGGGCTTGATGTAGTACTGGAGAGCGTTGGAGGCCCTTATTTCTTGGACAATTATCTGGCAATGAACAATGAGGGCAGGTTAATCATCTACGGATCGGCACAGTATGGGCAAACCAACAAGCGGCCCAACTATCTGAAGCTTTTGTGGCAATACCTTCAAAGACCTAAACTGGACCCACAAAAGATGATAGAGCAAAATAAGTCAGTGATGGGCTTCAACCTGATCTATCTGTTCCACCAGGCCGACAGAATGCACCACATCATTGGTGCGCTGAACAAATTAGATATCGGTAAGCCATATGTAGGTCATGAGTTTGCCTTTGATGCATGCCACGAAGCCCTGGCACTATTTCAGTCAGGCCGCTCCACCGGCAAAATCGTGCTGAACTGCTAAAACCAATTTTTTTCCTATGCTAATCGAGGCGAAGCCAACTTAAGGTTGGCTGGAATTCTTCACGCAAAGAAATAGACCTTTGCGGAAGGTCAGCGCCAAACCTTCAATTATTGGTTTATGAAGCTGCCCAAGTAGTGCCTTAAAAAGTAGTGCCGACTTTTAAAAAAAGCCTGAGGGCTTTGGCCAAGACGCATCTTAAAATCGTGGATGAAATGGGCCTGATCATAGTATCCATGCTTCAGTGCTAGATCGTGAATTTCCTTTGCATTTCCTTTGTTAATCGCGTCAAATACGGCATTAAACTGAATTACTTTGCAATATTGCTTCGGCGACAATCCTACTATTTTGCCAAACATACGCCTAAACTGCCTGCCGCCTACCGGGAGCGTTGAGGTAAGCGTATCCATATCGATGATGCCCTTTGCCGCATAGATCATGTGCAGGCTTTTTTCAATATAGTCCACGGGCTGTACCTGGCTAAGCCGGCGAATCAATTCCTCTTGCAATAGTTCAGCAACCTCATGTGGAATAGCCGACTTGTTCAGCGCCGCCAGCAAAGATTGCCACCTTGTGGGCCATAAATCGGGCAAAATGCATACATCATCGACCATCTGTTGGCTATTCATCTGAAAAAAATAATGCAACGCAGAGGGCAAGAGTTCCAAACCGATATGGAAGAGAGGACCGGAGACTTTAAAGTACGGTTGCTCATTTTTGAGCTGACCAGCCAGGTACAATTGCCGGTCTGACCGTATGAGGCGCTGCCGATAGTGCAGGCTAAGAGGGTATTTAGAAAAGGTGAAATAACAAAATCCTGTGGGGCCAATGGGGATAATTTCCTGGTTCAAATCCTGCGCTTCTGTGATCAACACACGTCGTACATAGGGCACCAGTTCTTCAACTGGAGGCAAAATGCTCATCTCAAGTAAGGCCATATAAGCGAGTATACAGCAAACAGCGCCACAATCCAACTCATTGCGAAGAGAACGAAAGTCTCTTCAGGGTCTCACTACTATTTTTTGACTATACAATTCATCGTTTGCCGCAGATGTCCAGGAAAAAATATAGAACCCAGGTACCAACGGTACTCTAAACTTTAACACATATTGCCCGCCAGAGCGATCGATGGCAGCCGGAGAGCGCACGCGCTCGCCCAGCAGATTGTATACATTCATTTGCACAGACTCGCCCTCTACCGCACTGTCGAGGTAGAAAGTGTCACCCCGGTTGGGTACAGGATACCAATGGTCAGCCTGCCCATTTTCAGATGGGTCTAGGGCGGTGATGACCGTTGTACGTGCCACTTCGAGCAAGCGTCCGTTTGACCGGATGTCAACCGCAACCTGCTCGCCATCACCAACGCTGATGCTTTGCTGGCTGGAGGGCATTACATAGCCTGGGGCCAGCACAAAAAGGGCGTAGGTCCCTGCCGGCAGCTGATCAAACATAAAGTTGCCTTCCTCGTCCGTTTGCGCAATGGCCACCTTGCGGCCAGTGGACTGGTCGATCACATATACGATCACCTGGGCCGAGGAGCCCTCGGATGTTCGCCCCTGACTGCTAAAAGCGGATAATTGCAGGGTGCCCAATACCATTGCCGTGCCGGAGGTGTTGTATCCGCTGGGGTCTTTGCACTGGAAGCAGGCCTCGCCGGGCAGGCACGACACCACTGAGCATATATTGGCCTGGTTGCAGGCAGCAGGGTTCAGGTTGCAGTTGGGCACCATTACGCCCTGCACACAGGTGAAGCCGGGTGGTGGCAGTATGTTTTCACACGGATCGTTCATTTCATCGTAGCACAGGCCGCTGCTGTCGGCATAGCAGGGGTCGTAGCAGCTGCCCTCGTAGCACACCATCCCGAACGGACACGCCGAGTTTTGGCAGGGATCTACCGGTGCCAGTACGGTGTCTATGGCGGCGGGGCACAGGGCTGGCCCATCGGCGGCGCAGGGAGAAAAGCAAGCCCCGTTCATGCAGACATCACCCATGAGACACCAAATGTCGTCGCAGGAACCGGCGCTGCCTGTATTGCCCGGCACTACGCATTGGCCAAAATAGCATACATAGCCTTCGGGGCAGTCTACCCCGTAGCAATAGTCAATTTTGGCGAGCGATACGATGTTTGAGGTATTTGCCGCCAAGCTAAACCGGTTGGAGCCAAAACCAGTTTTGTCGGCCCGTATGTGCGCACTGTCGATGAGGGCATGAGATATAAACTCGAAATATCCGTTCTGGTCAGTGAGCAGCGAACTGCCCGATTCGTCGGTTATGTACACCCCTTTGAGCGGAAGGGAATCCTGATCGAGTACATTGCCGGAGAAAATGGTGGAGCCTGCCGGGGCACATTGGCCCTGGTAGCAGATTTCTCCGAGGCGGCAAAGAAAGCCCTCGCACGATCCCCGTTGCATAAAGTAATAGCCACGGCGGGCTTCAAAGGCCACAATTCGATCGCGGAATTTACCGCTTGGGTCGGTCAGTTTCAGCTTTGGCCTGGGCGTGTGTAAATACATGGTGGTGCCTAAGCTGCGCGATTGTACTGTATTGTTGGTGCCGAGTTCTGTCACTTCCATGCCGGACAAAAGCTGCGTTTGGGCTTCATCCATAATCCTGAAAAAAGCCCGCACGGAGTCGCGTGGGTTGTAGCACTCACCACCCCTGCACACCTGGCCGTCCGGGCAGCGCATGTTGCGGCAGGGGTCGTAGTTGAGGATGATGTCTACAAAACTACGCCCATTGATACGTACCCACTGATCGGCATGTCCCTCCTTAAACAGGGAAAGTTCGTTGCCGCGGTTCATTACCCGGAAAAAGCCGGCATCGTTGGTGGCGGTCTGAAACCCGGTGGCCAGGTTAGTGATCAATACATTTTCTACGGGTTGGCTCCCCGCGTTGTGCACCCTTCCGAGCACAATTTCATCCGAATCGTAGCAGCTGCCACCCAGGCAGAGGCCCGGGCAGTTTGTGGTTTGGCATCCATCCGGCTCCAGTTGTACATTGAGCTGGGTGGGTGCCTGAGGCAGCGCTATAAATTTGGTGGTGTAGCCCTCCTTTTTAAACATCAGCACCTGGCCCAGCTGTCCATCGATGAAGTAAGCGCCGTTGGTGTCCGAAAATGTGTCTTCATCGAGCCTCAGGTTTTCAACCAACACGCCTGCGATGGGTGAGCCGTTTTCAGCATGTGTAATGGTACCGTTGATGGCCGAATAGCACGATCCGAAGTGGCAAATCTGACCAGGTTCGCAGAAAGTAGTGGCGCAGGGATCGACTCGCAATACAACCGGGATTTGCTGCGGGGCAGTGTTCACTACCACTATTTTGAGAAGATAATCGGGCATGTTGAACTGCAGGGAATCTCCCGGGCTGGCATTTATTGTATAATAACCATCGGCAGCGCTGGAGGTGGTATTGCCTGTTTGCAGGTTTTTCACCGTCACGCCTTCGAGTGGATTGCCCCCGATGGAATTGACATTTCCCGCAACGGCAGCATAACAGCTGCCTTCGAAACAATACATGCCTGTAGGGCAGTTTACGTTGCCACAAGCTTCATTGGTAAGGGCGGGGCTATGGCCAAAGGGTATTTGCGTTACCTCCACCGAATGTACGTCAAAACCAGGTTTTATAAATTGTAATTCATCGCCAGCGGAAGCATCGATGGCGTAAAAGCCATCGGAACCGGAGCTAACGCTTGCCCCGGTATCGCGGTTGCGCACCAATACATTTGCCAGGGGCAGGGTGGTCTCGGCCTTGCTTACCGTTCCCGAAACGCCCGAATAGCAGCTGCCGGCGTAGCAAAACATACCGGTGGGGCACTGCCCGCCTGCACAGGCATCGGGCGTCATGGCTATGCTGTGTCCAATCGGCACATCCGTCACCTCAAAATAGTGGCTTGTAAAACCCGCAGCGAGGTATTGCAGCCGGTCGCCAGGTGAGGCATCTATGGCATAAAAGCCATCTGCCCCGGAATAGACAGAGGCCCCTGTGTTCAAGTTCTTTATTAATACATTGCCCAAAGCGCTGGAGTCGAGTGCATTGATAATAGTGCCCGTAATGTTGGAATAGCAACTGCCTTCGAAGCAAAATTGCCCCTGCGGGCACTCTACGGTGGCACAGGGGTCTTGTTTGGTGAGGGGAATGTCATAGACTGATTTTTCATCATAGTGTACATTGACCAAAAACGACGTATACCCATCTTTCGAAAACCGTACTTCATCACCATCCCTGGCCACAATTTCGTATTCGCCACTGGCATTAGTATAGGCCTGCATGTCGAGGTTCAGGTTATCTACCAGCACATTTGCGACTCTTGCGTCCTTGTTGTTGGTGTCGTTTGCATCGAATTGATACACAATGCCGCTGATGCTTTTGGTCGGCGGGGGCACATCCTGGGGAATATATTGGTGCAGTTCGGTACCGGTTTCACTTGAAAAAGCAAAGAAGTAAACGGCGTTTTTGAACCACACAAAACTTCCCGGGGAAGAATTGCTTTCACCCGGCACCCAGTCGGCCACCAGCTTGGTGCCGGCCTCGGTGCCGTCGCTTTGCCAGAGTTCTCGACCGGCGGTGCCGTTGTCGGCCATGAAGAATAAGAGCCCCTGGGCGTACAGCCAATCGTCGTCTGTATCGAGGGAGGCGCTGCTGCCGGGGTAGATATCCTTTACCAGGTATGTGCCGGCCGTGGTGCCATCGCTGCGCCAGAGTTCTCGTCCGGCGTCGGCGGTGTTGGCAGAGAAAAACAGGACATTTTCTGCAGGTGTAAAATTGCCTAATTCCCGATTGAACGATGCCGAATTGATGTCGGTGAGCATAGTGGTGTTTTCGGCTGAGCCTTCGGAGGACCATAGCTGGCTTTGGTCTTCACCGGCAGCAAACAAGGTTTGATTGCCCATGGCTTTGAAATGCATCGGATTGCTGTGCTCACCGGGTGTCAACTCCTTCAAAAAACGTGTGCCCTCCGTGGTGCCGTCCGACACCCAGGGATGTATGCCCCGGCCATCTTCAGCCGCAAACCAGAGCAAGTCATTGGCCGCAGCCAGGTAGCTGGGGTCGCCGTCGTTGCTGGCATTTAGGTAAATATCCTTCACCAGACCTGTGCCCCCGGGTGTGCCGTCCGACACATGCAATTCTATGCCGGCACTGTTTGTGCCCAGGCGCGCTTTGAAGTACAGTTTATCCCGGTAGGCCACCGGATAATCGAAAATTTCAAGTTCGGTGCTCAGCTGTTGTGGCAAGCCTGTGCCTTGCACTGCATACAGTTGGCGTGCGCTATTGGCGTCTAAGGCGAGAAAGAACAGCTTATCGCCTACCGCAGTCAACTTGCTTGGCCCTACGGTGTTGAAGTCGGGGTAGAGGTCGGCCACCATTTGGGTTCCTGCCTGTGTGCCGTCTGTGCGATACAGTTCACGGCCGGTGGCAATATCAAGGGCAGTGAAAAACAGGTAATCGCCCGCTACGGTGAGTTCTCGGGGAACGGAGTTTACCCCTCCGGTGTAGAGGTCGGCAAACAGCTTAGTGCCGGTGGCGGTGCCATCGCTGCGCCACAGTTCAGTACCTTCGGCGCCGCCATCATCTGCCACAAAGTACAAGTGCCCCTTAAAGGCCACCATTTCCCGCACCGTAATGCCGGAGCTGTTGGGATTGATGTCTTTCACCAGAGACAGTTGTGCCTGGGCCGCTGAGGCCAGGGTGATGATAAACAGAGCGCTAAGTATAGATCGCATAGTCTTCGGAGTTTCTTTAAAACCCTAAGGTCTGCAACCCACAGCACGAATGATTGTAAAAAATGGCCGTTTTGCCAGTACCTCAACCCCAGGCCAGACGATAGTCATACCGGCTAAACGGTGGGTTAGTAGATTAGCAGAATGATGGATTGGCAAATGCGCGAAAGCCCGTCAAAATTGCGGGTTTGCAACCCTTTCCATGATCTATGGCACAGAACATTTCGTGCGGCCGGCCCAGGCGCACGCACCAACCCTTGCAGTCATCCTGAACTTGTTTCAGGATCTGTTGGCAATTGTCATAAGCCGCGATAAATGCACGCCAGCGGGTCAAAACAACAGGCGTGCGTCTGGTCCCGGGCAAGGCAGCATTGTTTAGAAAAGTTTCTTCTTTGGCGCGTCCTCTTCATCAACTGGAATAGAACAGCCACAGCTGATCTGCATCTTATAAAGCATGTTGATCTCCATTACACCAGCAAAGCTTTAACTTGGCTGCAGAATTTTTTTTAAGGTTTCAGCATCTGTATACTTTTTAGACAGATCCTGAAACAAGTTCAGGATGACATCGACTTTGAGCTTTCTGCTACCCATTGCACCCAACCCACTACTCTACCAATCGACTATCCCACCAATCACCAGTTCACGAGCCTACCAATCTCACTCCGAAACTGACGAAACACCCGCGCAAGACCACGCTAAACAGTTAAAGGTGTTTCGAAGGTTTCTACGGGCAAGACTGAATAGAGGCTCTTGCATTATTTTCTATTATTCCATGACCCGCGGCAAACTCCAGGTGAGACGACAGAGTGGATTGGTAGATTAGTTATGTAGTGGGTTGGTGAAATAGCTGAAAGCTGAAAGAGTGACCATGCCTAAATAAGGTTGACCGTTTGGATAAGAATTTTATTTTCCGGGCAATTACGACCAGAAGATCTTTTCCCATTTCCAGGGTCTGTGGCGCACAAGACATTGACAAAACACCAACACAGACGAATGAGAAATTGGTAATTACCTTAAAACTCTGCTTCTAAACGCTTTAACTCCTCCACCACCTCAGTCGGCACTTTAAGCGCGGTGCCGTGGCGCATGCCTTCGGGCACCTGCAGCAGGGGCGATACATCTTCCCAATGCTGCAAGTCGCGGCTGAGCTTCAGGCCTATTTTAAAATCTGGATGCTCATCGTTGGGGTACTCGTCGTAGTAGAGGTACCACAGGGAGCCGAGCCTCAAAGCGGTGGGGCCTTCTACCCAATGCTGGCTTATCGGCTCTGAGGCTGGTGAGTAAGGGCCGGTCAACTGGTCGGCCCAGGCTATTTTCAGGTTTTTGGCCACCTCGGGGTAGCGTGTTTCGTCTTTCAGAAACATGAGCCAGCGCCCCCCGTGCGCGTAAATGCTCGCATCGATGCAATTGAAGCCCGGGTTGTACAGCATTTTGGTGGGTGAAAAGGATTCAAAATCTTTGGTGAGGGTATAGTAGAAGCGGTGGTTGCGGCCTTTGATGTTGCTGCTGTCGGTTTCGGGAAATTTGCCCGGAATGGTGGTGCTCCAGTATATCATAAATTGCTCGTTGTACGGATCGTACGTGAGCTCCGGTGCCCAGCAGTTGCGGGCGTTAGCTTCGTGTTCGAAAGGCTTTATTTCCTGTTGTTCTGACCAATGGATAAGATCGGTAGAGCTGGCATAGCCGATAGCCGGCGCCTCCCACGACACCGTCCACACCATGTGAAAGGTGCCATCGGGGCCGCGTGCAATGCAAGGGTCACGCATCAACTTGTCTATGCCGACGGCAGGCTTGAGCAGCGACCGGCCTCCGTTGGCGGCCTGCCAGGTATAGCCATCTTCAGACCAGGCCAGGTGCAGGCCGTCTTGCCCATTGCCGGTGCTGTCTGTCTGTATGCCGGAGAAGTATGAGAACAGGTACATTTCGCCCGGTGGGCAAGGGCTCTGCTTACAAGCCAACACTGCTATGAATAAAAGGAGGATGGTTACAATCTTTATCATAAAAAATATAGCGGCTCCCCAGCGTACTGTCAACAAATTAAATGTGGCTGCACGAAAATTCAATGGCACCGCATCATTATTCAAAGATTGAATTCCCGCAGAAACAAATCCATGCCAACCATTGTAAGCCAACGCTGTCATAGTAGTTCGAAACGACTAATTTTGCTTTTCAAAATTAAGTTCAAAGAATGGATTTTTTATTTTCTCCCTGGCCCTGGTACATCGCTGGCCCACTCATAGGCCTTATGGTGCCACTGCTGCTGTATGTCGGCAATCGCAGCTTCGGCATTTCGTCATCGCTTCGGCACATTTGTGCGGCATGCTTCCCGGGAAAAATCGAATATTTCCGGTACGATTGGCGTGCACAATCGTGGAACCTGGCGCTGGTGGCCGGCATAGCGCTGGGCGGCTTGCTGGCCACACATTTCTTCCTGCCCGACAAAGCCATCAATCTATCGCCTGCTACTATTGCCGATCTCAAGGCACTTGGTGTACAGGACTTTGAGCATTATGTTCCGCAGGATCTTTTTAGTTGGGAAAGCCTTATTTCAGGCAAGGGCTGGCTGCTCATCGTGGTTGGTGGTTTTTTAGTAGGCTTTGGCACCAGGTACGCCAACGGCTGCACCTCGGGCCACTCCATCACAGGGCTATCCAATCTGCAATTGGCATCGCTGGTAGCCACCATCTGCTTTTTCATCGGCGGCTTGCTGGTGACGCACGTGCTGTATCCGATCATTTTTGCTACATAAATATTGAGTATTTCATGAAAAACCTGATAAAATATTTGCTGATCGGCACCGCCTTCGGCTTTGTCATTACCAAGTCGGAGGTCATCTCCTGGTTTCGCATTCAGGAGATGTTTCGCTTTCAGTCATTCCATATGTATGGCATCATTGGCTCGGCTGTGTTGGTAGGTCTGGCGGCCAATATGCTCTTGCGCGCAAGCGGCGCCACATCGCGCAATGGTGAGCCGATGGTGTTTCCAAAAAAGGAGATGAGCAAGGGGGTGATCTTCGGTGGCCTTGCTTTTGGCCTGGGCTGGGCACTCACCGGCGCTTGCCCCGGGCCCATCTTCGCGCTCATTGGCAGTGGGTACAGCGTGTATGTGGTAGCACTGTTGGCCGCATTGGCCGGAGCTTGGTTTTATGGTAAAATGCAGCACAGGCTGCCTCATTAAATTCCACTGGTCGTGCACTATGTTTTTATCCTCTTATTCCTGATGCTTGCATGCCAGCCGATGGGCCAACAGCAAATTTGCCATATCAGTGCTGAAGATTTGTCCCAAACCACGGCCACCATCATCGATGTGCGCACACCAGAAGAGTATGAAGCAGGCCACTTGCCGGGTGCAGTGAATTTGGATGTACAGGAGCCGGCCTTTGCAACCGAAATTAGCAACTTAGATCCGCAGCACCAGTACATTATATATTGCAAAAGCGGAAAAAGAAGCAGCCGTGCTGTGGAGGTCATGGCAGCCAGCGGATTCCGCAAGGTGTGCCAAATAGAAGGCGGTGTGCAGAAAATGACGGCCGACGGTGTGGCTCTGATACAGACACCCGCGATACGCTGATCAGATCAGAATGCCATCATTATTTCAATCATCGCACAGATCGTATTATTCTATTTTTTCCCATCTTTAAGCGGTACGGTTTTACTGCACATCATTTTTTATGCTAACCATCTTTACATGAATACAGTGCTCAGCACCCATCAACTAGGCAAGCAATATGGCACGCAATGGGCAGTGAAGTCCCTCTCGCTGCACGTAGAGCAGGGCCAGGTATTTGGCATACTCGGCCCCAACGGCAGCGGCAAGAGCACCACCCTCGGCATGGTGTTGGGCGCGCTACACCCAAGCATGGGGCATTTTCAGTGGTTCGATCTGGCACACAACCAGCATCCCGGCAGGCGATTGGGTGCCTTGCTGGAAAAGCCCAACTTCTACCCCCACATGACGGCCCGGCAAAACTTATCGATCGTGGCCCAGGTAAAACAACTTGAGGCGCCCAGATACGAGGATAAGCTGGAAATGGCTGGCTTGACATCGGTGGCGGGCAAAAAGAAATTTTCACAATACTCTACAGGTATGAAGCAGCGCCTGGCCATAGCGGCCAGCCTGCTTTCCGACCCGGAAGTGCTGGTGCTCGACGAACCCACCAACGGGCTCGACCCTGAAGGCATTGCTGACATCAGGCACACCATCACCCAGGTGGCCGGCGCAGGCACCACCGTGCTGTTGGCCAGTCACCTGCTGGACGAGGTACAGAAAGTATGCTCGCACGTGGCTGTGCTGCGGGCGGGCGAGGTGATGTACACAGGCAGGGTGGATGGGCTGGTGCAAGATGCCGGCGAAATAGAGATCAGCGCCGGCAATAGTGACACGCTCAGTAAGGCACTGCACACCTTTGCGGGCATTTTGTCGGTAGAAACAGAGCATGAACTGTACATAGTAAAACTAAAAGAGGGTTATACAACCTCCGCACTGAGTGCGCATCTGATCAAGGAAGGTGTAGACATTGCGCATTTTGCCCGACGAAAGGGCAGTTTAGAAAAAGAATTTTTAGCATTACTACAATCAGCCCCACGCCCATGACCCGCCTGCTAAGTATAGAAATAAAAAAGGCCGTATGGTCACGCACTGTGCTGGTGCTTGTAGGCCTGTACCTGTTTGCCGTAGCCCTGGTGCTGCTGAACGGCCGCGATTTGCTCACCAGTTCAAGTTTCAGCTCTGGCGACATGCAACAGATGAATCTGGGCGCACTGCCCATATTCGACTTTCCCGACATCTGGCAAAACATCACCTACCTCGGTAGCTTTTTCAAGCTCATACTGGCACTGGTGGTCATCATGTCGGTCAGCAGCGAATTCTCCTACGGCACCTTGCGACAGCACGTGATTGATGGCATGGACAGAGGCGCTTTTGTGCTGTCCAAACTGTGGCTGGTGGTTTTGCTGGCGGCGCTTAGCACCTTATGGATATTTCTGGTAGGCTTGCTCATTGGCATGCAAGGCACGGAGGGCGTAGTATTGGAAGCGGTGTTTTCAAGGATTGATTTCGTGCTGGCTTATTTTGTGGAGCATCTCTGCTATTTTATTTATGCACTCTTTTTGGCTCTGCTGGTGCGCCGCGCCGCCTTTGCCCTCATCTTGTTGTTGTTGTACGACTTCATCTTCGAACCCGTCCTGTCGTGGGTGCTGCCCGACTGGCTGGACGACCGCCTGCCCATGAGCAGCATCGATGCCCTCATCACATTTCCTTTTGCCCGATACATGCAATTGCCGACACAGGAACATATAGATTATACCCAGGTGTTGGTAGCACTGATGTTTGGCTTAGTCTTTCTCCTGCTTTCCTTCTGGCTGGTGCGCCGGGCCGATCTGCGCTAGCGGCTGAGGCGATAGGGGGGTGTGGGTATTAAAAATCATTGCCAGGCCAACTTCATCAGCCTTACAGACATGACTTCCGGGTTCAATGAAGGCAGTGGCCTTTTTGGTAAGTGGATCACCAATAAAAACACATTGGAATATCTGGGAACGTGGGAGAAAATTAATAATCCTGATTTTAAATACCCCGAATTTGGGGTAATTGGAAAATATCTTTTGAGATGATTAAGGAAATAAACACAATTCAAGTCAAACAGGTAGACATCAATGTTCTAAATCGAGCAGAACACGAATACATTTCATTGACCGACATTGCTTCTTTTAAGAATCCCAATGAGCCTAAGGATGTGGTGAAAAACTGGCTTAGAAATAGGGGAACTATTGAGTTTTTGGGCCTTTGGGAAAAAATCAACAACCCCAATTTTAAAGGGGTCGAATTCGACTCCTTTCTGTTTGAGGCGGGCAGTAATAGTTTTACGCTCTCCCCAAGTAAGTGGATTGAACGTACTCAAGCCATTGGTCTCATCAATAAACTAGGCAGAGGGGGCGGCACTTATGCCCAGAAAGATATTGCTTTTGAATTTGCTTCATGGATTAGTGCTGAGTTTAAATTGTACCTGATTAAAGAATATCAGCGACTTAAAGAAGAAGAAAGTAACCGTTACCAACTCGAATGGAACTTCCAACGCACGCTTGCCAAAGTAAATTACCATATCCACACAGATGCCATCAAAGAAAATCTGATCCCCGAAAAGCTCTCCAAACAGCAGGTTTCCTTCATTTATGCTAATGAAGCGGATGTATTGAACGTAGCCCTGTTTGGTAAAACAGCCAAACAATGGCGCGATCAAAATCCTGATCACAAAGGAAATATTAGGGATTATGCCTCGCTGGAGCAATTGGTTGTGCTCTCCAATATGGAAAGCGTCAATGCTATGCTGATCCACCAGGGATTGGAACAATCGGAACGATTGACACAACTCAATGAAATGGCCATCACACAGATAAAATCCCTGCTGAAGCATAAAGACCAGACAAAAAAATTGAAATGAGAGAACAAGATTTAAAACGGATATTGCAGCAACCTTACAATCTTGACAACTGGAAAGACCTGCTGCCGTCATTTTTTAAAAAGATAGATTATCTCTCCAGGCCACAGCCTTTTGCTATTCCGGATGAAAAAATAAGAAAAGGTGAACAAGTTGGGCATATAAAATAAATGACAAAAAATCACTTGCCATTTTCTATATAGAAGTAACGGATAAGGTGGCAATCTCCCGCAAGAGAAAAAATCTGCGCGATATTGCCATTAAACAGCTGTAATGAGCACGCAAGAAAATAAGGCTACTATCCAAAATCTGTATTACGAACTGCAATAGAATGACAACCCCATCCGCAACCGTATTTTGGTTTCGGAAAGCCGGAGTGAGATTATTAGAAGGATTAATGAAGTAACAAAGAGATAGATTATTATGAAACATTTGGAAATCACCTACACCAAGGGCCATCTGATCGATGTAAGTTCCGGAAAACGTATATTCCTAAAACGCGGGGGCAAATTTGTCCTCATGGGCGATGATGACCAATTTGAATTGAAGGATGAACTGGAAATAGAGACTGTCCCTTGCTCAGACAAAGAAAAAATACTTGAATTGACTTCCAAATACCCCAAGTTTCATCTGGAGAAAATTGCGGTGGCCGGGCAAAAGTTTATTTATCGAATCGGCCTTTCGAAAAGAATATCTGAAGACAAAGCGCGTGAATTTTGGTTCGAAGCCCAAATTCTGGAGGATCTATATATCCGGAGCCAGGATGGTATAAAATGGAAATTTTGCGATTGTATTTGCACAACGGAGCTATGTATTGCGGGGGAATTGCAAATGATAGAACCGGTAAAAGGTATTTCGCTCAACAATCTATACTCCAACATGGTGGCTTTCTATTTTCCGCTGCAGCGATCGGGTGCATGCAATGCCTTCACCAACTTTTATTTATCAGAAGATCATAATTTGTATCCCGGCAAAGGCCCTTTGCTGGACCGACTGAGGGAGCAAGTCATAAGCAAGTATATACAAAAGGATACGGATTGGAATCACCTCGCACTGTGATGAAAGATCCCAAATATGAAGTGAAACATAATGTGGAAAGAAGAGCTCATCTTTTTCTTAATGAAGCTGTGTGGACATCCATTTAGCTTAGCGTTGTGAATCGACTTCATTGAAAGCAGATACAGCCGCTCACTCAGGCCATCACGTTCCTAATACTTTATCCTTTAGGGGTCAATATCTCCGGAAGAGGGGGCAGTATCACCGGAATATCCACTACTGCTCTTATCCCTGATCTTAAAAGTCCTGCAGATTTCACTGGCTTGTTCTACCTCACTTGTATTGATCGATTACATAAAATCAAATTCACCCTTGGATTATCTTCCCGAGGTAATATTGGGTTTAGCTTCAATCTGAAGAACCACCTGAATAAGTATCTGGTACGCCTATTCCTGTTCCAGTATTAAAGTTATTCGTTGTTTTAACCACGGGTGATTTTTTGCAGCATTTTGCGCAATTTTTTGATTGAAGTTTCAGTCAATACATTTATTTTTAATCTCATTGCCGCCGACACATTTTTTTACCGGTAGTGCATGCACATATTTTTTACTTTTTAAACTTTAACACTACTACTATGACACGACTAGTCCGCCCGGCGCTATTGATTTTTATTACTTTGTTTATGTCAATTCTTGCCCATGCCCAAAAGCCACCTGTTAAAATGGGCGACATCTCTAAAGACCTGCTACAAATGTCGACCTACGACAAAGACCCCGATGCCGATGCGGTGATCCTTTGCGACTTTGGCATAAGCGATATTCAAATTCAAGACAGAGTGGGCACTACGCTGCACTTCGAGCGTTTTTGCCGAATCAAAATTTTTAATGATGACGCCTACGACTGGGCCACCGTGCGCATACCTTTCTATGACGACAATCATGTGGAGCAGAGCATATCTGGCATCAAGGGCTATACCTACAACCTGGAGGGAGGCAAAGTAGAGAAGTATAAGTTGGAGCGATCGGAAATACATGAAGAGGAGCAAAGCAAGTATTGGAAGGTCATCAAATTTACCCTGCCCAATGTAAAGGAGGGCTCTGTGATAGAGTTCTCGTACGACATGCATTCTACCTACCTCACCGAGCTGCCTACCTGGGAGTTTCAAAAAGAGATTCCTGTGGTGCACAGTGAACTGCTGATTTACATACCCGAATACTTCCAGTATCTGCAAATATCACAGGGTTTTGAGAAGTTTCATCTTTTTGAAAGCACAGTGCAGCATCGCTCCTACAACTGGATGCAGAGCTACAATACCAGCAATGATCCGAAAGTGGTGAGCAAACAGGTGGCCACCGGCTCCGAACAATACGAGGCACACGTACATCATTGGATAGCCCGCGATATGCCTGCACTCCGCAGTGAAAAATTCGTAGGCAACCCTGCTGACTACAAGCAACGGGTGGAATTTCAACTGGCCAGCTACAATGTGCCCGGCGTGCAGTTTAAGAATGTACTGGGCGACTGGAATAGTGTGAACAAAATTTTACTCAACGATCAGGAAAACTTTGGCCCGAACATGCGGGCCCGTACATTCTACAAAGACGCCTTGGAGCCAATTATGGCAGCCCATCAGGAGCCACTACAACGCGCCGCGGCCATACAGGCTTTTGTGAGCAACCATATGAAGTGGGACGGGCGTAGCCGCTACCTGCCAGAGCAAAACATAAAGAAAACCTACGACGAACGCGTGGGCAGCAGTGCCGATATCAATGCGCTGCTTGTATCTATGCTGCGCGCTGCCGACATACAAGCCGACCCTGTAATACTCAGCACCAGAGACCACGGCATGGTGCACCCTGTCTACCCTATTCTGGATAAGTTTAATTACCTGGCTGCTGTAGCCAACATTGATGGCAACGTCCTACTGCTCGACGCGACTGAAAAGAATTTGCCAGCCGGTGTATTACCTACACGGTGTATCAACCACAAGGGGCGCGTGATCTCAGAAAATTATTCTGACTGGGTGAGCCTCGAGCCTACACGATCGTCTCAGCGCTTCATCATGTGCAATATGAACATGAACGATGGTGGCGAGGTGCATGCCGATGTGGTACACAAGCTCTCGGGCTACCATGCCATAGCGGCAAGCAAAGCGCTGAAGGAAATAGGCGAGGACAAATACCTCGATCAGCTGCGAAGCAGCCACGACACCTGGCAAATCAATAAACTGGAGGTACAAGCCCCTGATGTGTTGAGCGAACCACTGATAGAAAAGCTGGATGTATCGGTGAAAGGATGTATGGAAACAGTGGGTAATATCATGTATATCAATCCCATAGTGGAGGAAAAAATTGCGGAAAACCCATTCCGCGATGAGCTGCGCAAATTGCCCGTTGATTTCAACTACCCATACAGCACCTACTATATGGCCAACATCAGCTTGCCGGAAGGCTTCACACTCGATGAATTGCCGCAGTCGGCCAGCTTCAGCACCATCTCTGGTGACGCTACCTATAAATACCTTGTACAGAATCACGGCAAGATGATACAGCTGATAAGCCAGCTCGACATTAAAAAAGGGTTTTTTTCTACGGAAGAATACGCGGAATTAAGGGAGTTTTTTGCCATGGTAGTGGCCAAGCAAAACGAACAGGTAGTACTAAAAAAACTGTAAGCCGGTGATGAACAAATTTTGCAAAACAAGCCTGAGCAAATGGATGATCACCTGCGCACTGGTGGTGGCATACGTTAATGCAGCCCGGGCCGACAAAGAATGGCGCTATCCCGTCATGACCATACCGAAGGCGCTGATAGAAAACGCCAACGCCGTGGTGCGCCATGACGAAACTGTTTTTGAAGTGCTGGACGTAAACCGCGCCACTTGCCGGGTTCATATGGCCATTACCATCCTGAATAAAATGGGAGACGCCCACACCAAAGTAGCCGTGCCCTACGATAAGTTTGTGCGCATCACCAGCCTGGAGGGCAAAATTTACAATGCGTTCGGCGTGGAGGTGTCAAAAGTCAAAAGCAAAGATTTTCAGGATTACAGTGCCTTTCAAAGTTTTTCACTGTATGAAGACAACCGCATGAAGTATGCAGAACTCATGTATGCCGAGTACCCCTACACCGTAGAGTACAGCTACGAGCTGGAGTACAACAACCTGCTTTACTTCCCATCCTGGATGCCGGTATCCGGCTATTCACAATCCGCACAGCATTCCTCCTTTACCGTAGTGGCCCCGGAGCATTTAAAGGTGCGCTACAAAGAGCATAACCTGAGCCAGGCGCGTACCGACACCACTATGGGCGACAAAGTGAGCCATCGCTGGGAAGCTCAGAATGTGCCTGCCGTAATGCGGGAAAAGCATATGCCATCGCTTCAGGAAATATTACCCATGGTGCACACCGCCCCTACACGGTTTAAAATGGAAGCATATGAAGGGGAAATGACATCCTGGGCAGCATTTGGCCAATGGGTAGCCAGGCTGAATGAAGGACGCAGCGAATTGCCCCCCGACCTTGCTGCAAAAGTGGCCCGCCTTACAGCCGGCATGAGTGACAGAGAAAAAATACGTGCCTTGTACCAATACTTGCAGCAAAACACCCGGTACGTGAGCGTGCAGTTGGGTATTGGCGGCTGGCAACCTTTTCCTGCGGCCTATGTTGCCGAATACGGCTACGGCGACTGCAAAGCACTAAGCAATTTTATGCAATCGCTCCTGTCGGCAGTCGGCATACCGGCGCAGTATGCGCTCATACGCGCGGGCACGGGCCGCAGCGAGATATTGCCCGATTTCCCAAGCACGCAATTCAACCATGCGATACTATGCGTACCCAACAAAGGCGATACCGTATGGCTGGAATGTACCTCGCAAGATCAGCCCTTTGGCTTTCTCGGCAGCTTCACCTCCGACAGGTATGCTCTGCTCATCACCGACCAGGGAGGTAAAATGGTGCGCACACCGCGATATGGAGACGGTGAAAATGTGCAACGGCGTACGGTAAACCTGGCTCTGAACGGCGATGGGGAAGCCACTGCCACGGTATCGACCCACTACGCCGGCTTGCAGTATGAGAACATATCAGATGTGCTGGACATAGGCGGCGAAAAACAGAAAAAAGCGCTCTACGAAAGATTGGGTATTGCCTCCTTCGAGATTAGCGACTGGGCCTATGAAAAAGGTGCCGGAGGCGATGCAAAGGCCGACGAAACACTCCATCTGCAAATCAGAAGATTTGCTACGACCAGCGGCAAGAGGCTCTTCATGCAGCCCAACCTGATGAACAAGATGGACGGCGTAAGCATGTCATCGGAACAGCGCAAATTTGATTTTATCATCAAGTATCCATATACCGATATCGACTCCGTGTCATGTACAGTGCCGGAAGGATATCACTTGGAGTTTATACCAGAACCAAAAATAATTACCTCTGCGTACGGCCGCTACGAAGCAAGCCTGGTGGCCGAACAAGGCAAGTGGACCTACGTGCGCACATTAAAAATGAACAGTGGCCGATACCCCGCCGGGCAGTACGAGCAATACCAGCAGTTCATCAACAGCATAGCCGAAGCAGATAAACAGAAGCTGGTGCTCGTAAAGGCTACTTGATGGAAATACCTGCCGGATTAAGTTCATTCAATACACTTTCCTTTTTTCAAGTAAAAAACCGGGCAAATTTCAGTTCGATCAACTCAGTAGTATATTTACCTGCTCGGGCGCTGCAGGCATTGCCGGTCTAAATATACGTCAGCATTAAAAAAAGGGACAGAGTGCAACTGAAAGAACAAACCTTGTCGGGATGGGGCAACATCCCAAAATCGAAGACGCTTCTGGGCCGTGCCCGTAGCCCGCGCGACATAGCCGGTATATTGGCAAAGAACCACATAAATATAGCCCGCGGGCTGGGGAGAAGCTATGCCGACCAATCCACCAATACAGGGCATATTGCCATCGACATCACCAGCCTCGACCATTTTATTTCGTGGGATGAGCGCGAGGGTATATTGGAATGCGAGGCGGGGGTGTCGCTGGCACAGATCATCGAATATTTTGCACCGCGCGGCTGGTTTCCGATGATTACCCCCGGCACCAAATATGTCACCGTTGGCGGCTGCATCGCCAACGATGTGCACGGCAAGGCGCACCACGTAGATGGCTCCTTTGTGAATTGTGTCGTAGATCTTAAAATCTTATTGGCCGATGGCAGGCTTGTAGAGGCAAGCCGCGCGCAGAACGACGATTTGTTCTGGGCCACCTTCGGTGGATTGGGCCTGCTGGGCTACATCATCTCGGCGCGCATACGCCTGCGCAAAATCGATACGACCTACTTCACACAAAAGTCCATTGCTATAAAAAACCTCGACCATCTGCTCGAGGAGTTTGAGCGTACCGATGCGCAGTACAGCTACTCCGTGGCCTGGATCGATGCACTGGCCAGGGGGCAGCAATTGGGTAAAGGCGTGCTCATTGTTGGCAACAAAGCCACGACTTCAGACCTGCCCGCCTCGCTGCGGCAGGCGCCGTTGAAAACAACGCCCGGGTCGAAGCTGAACTTACCGCTCTACCTGCCCGATTTCGCCCTGAACGCTGTAACAGTGAAAGGTCTGAATGCGGTGCTTTATCAAATGCAAAAACGGGGCAGCGGGCTTTCACACTACGAATCTTTTTTTTATCCGCTCGACGTGATCGACCATTGGAACAGGGGCTATGGCCATCGCGGCTTCATACAGTACCAGTTTGTAGTACCACTGGCCAAAGGCCCCGAAAATATTCGCCACATACTTCAGCTCATTGCCAATAGCGGCTGCCTGCCCTTTTTGAATGTGCTGAAAAAGTTTGGTGCCAGTGCCGGCAAAATGCTCTCCTTCCCAATGGAAGGGTACACCTTTGCCATCGATTTTCCGATCACAAAAATGCTTAAGCCTTTTACCCGTCAGCTCGATGAAGAGGTGTTGAAGGCAGGTGGTCGTATTTATCTTGGCAAAGATGCTTTTTTATCAGAAGCCCACTTCAAGGCCATGTATCCTGAACATATAGCGTGGCTGGAAGTGAAAAAGAAGTATGATGCGCACAACCTGTTTTCCTCCGATATCTCACGTCGGCTGGGGTTGTCGGTGTAGCACACGTCATTTCAAATGCCGCTGAGCAGGCTTATTTCTTTTTTTACCGCTTCGGCCGAAGCCAGAAAGGCTTTCTCTTCATTTTCGTTCAGGGCAGGCTCCAGTGTTCGCAATATACCATGTCTGCCCACCACCACCGGCAGCGAAAGGCACACATCACGCACCCCGAGATAGCCGTCTATCTTCACACAGATGGGCATAGTCCGGTTTTCGTCGTACACTATACTCTCCACGATCAATGCCACCGCCATCGAAATGGCGAAATTGGTGTAGCCCTTACCCCGCACGATGGCATGTGCCGCTGCTTCCGACTGGCCGAGCAAAAAGCGCGCGCTCGCTTCGTCCGATATTTTAGATCCGCCCGCGTAGGCCATGCTCAAGGCCGGAAACTGCGTCTGTCCGTGCTCTCCCAGTACATAGGCGCGTATGTCGTCGGGGTGAATGTGATGCTTTTCTGAGAGCATCTTGCGAAACCGGGCACTGTCGATGAGCGTGCCGACACCCAGCACCTTGCGCCAATCGAACTGCGAATGCTCTATGGCGAAATAGGTCATGGCGTCCAGCGGATTGGTGATGATGATGAGCACAGCCGAGGGGCTGAGATCAGCCAGGCGCGGAATTAATTCTCTGTAAAGGGCCAGGTTGCCAGGCCCCAGATCGAACCGGCTGCTGTATTCCGGCTTCCATGGCACCGATGCCGTCACTATCACAATGTCCGATTGCGCAGTGCGCTCCAATTCGCCTGCCTCTACGGGCACTATATGGTCGGTGAAAGCCATGGCGTGGCTCAGGTCGTGCGCATCACTTTGGGCTTTGGCCAACGTGCGATCCGCGAGCACGAGCGAAGTACCCAGTCCTTTGAGCATGAGCGTGTAGGCAATGGTAGACCCGACATGACCGGTGCCGATGATCGATATTTTCATAAATGAGAGTGACAATGTTGATCGGCGAAGGTAAAAATTCCCGGCAAAAAATACTTTCTATACAGTGCGCCGGTAGCGATTTGAAAATACGGAAGGGAGTGCCGGCAACGGCAACCACTTGGATGGGCAGGCATTAAACATTGTCATCGGCAGCCCATGGTCGGCAGAATTTCCGGCAGGTAAAGGGAAATGAAAAAGAATCTTCCCAACAGAACAAAAGAATTGATGAAGAGGATTCTACTTATGTCGTTGGGAAGATTTTCTAACCTTTAACTAGTTTTCAAAGCTGCATCTATTTCAGGCAATAAGAAATCACCTGAAATGAGGGAATTTTACCTAATGCCACCGGCAGCATGAAGATCATCAACGCCTTGGATACTACAGGCTTTTATATCGCTTGAAGTGCAAGCATCTTATGGTTCTTGCGATGTGGGACCAGTAAACCATTTATTTTTGGGGTACACGAACATGAGCCGGGCAGCACCCGATTTGCCGTAAATTGGGGGATGGCGATTGTGGCATATATGCCCTTGTTTTAAATGTAGAAAACCAACGGGTTATGAGCAGGATAGTGATTGTAGAAGACAATGAGGTAGTGCGCGATGGTTTCAGGCTTTTGATCAGCAGCATGACACACCACGCCGTGGCAGGAGCCTACATCACATGCGAAGCGGCCATAAAAAACCTCGAAATTGATCGACCCGACATCATACTCATGGACCTCGACCTGCCCGGCATGTCGGGCATTGAAGGCATACAGCGCATCAAAAAGCTACAGCCTGCCGTCGACATCATCGTTATCACCATTCATGAAGAAAGCGAAACGGTATTTGACGCGCTATGTGCCGGTGCATCGGGCTACATGACGAAAAATGTGAACCACTCGCGCCTGCTCGATGCCCTGGAAGAAGTAAAAAAAGGTGGCGCACCCATGAGCGAGAAGATTGCAAGGCTAGTGGTAGGATCATTCCAAAAGAACCAGGACTCCCCCCTCACCGCTCGTGAAACGCAGGTATTGACACTGCTCGCCCAAGGCAAGAGCTACTCGGTAATAGCCGACGAACTGTTTGTACACAAGGAAACGATCAAATCGCACATTAAAAACATATACGATAAGCTGCAGGTGCACAGCAAGGCCGAAGCCTTGCAACTGGCGCGCAAAAACAAGCTCATTTAGCCCGCTTAGCCAAATCGCGTCGGCCGCACATTTATCCCCCTCAAGGCGCATAATGGCGCAAAACAGCGCTATAATTTTTATGCTAAGCTCCCAAAAATCACGATAAATGGGGGATACCATCTCTATAGCATAGTCTGCACCTTTGATCGGCGTTGCCTCTCAAAATGAGGGAAAAATATTCAAAAGATTGGCACTGTTCGCTATCCTGGCCGCACGCCATGCCGCTCTTATATCATCCCCCCGGGAGCCTCGCATTTTCTCTCTAACTAAATGCTAATGCTATGAAACACAAATTACAATGGGTGCTTGCGCTGTGTAGCCTGGTGGTACTTTCCGCCCATGCACAGCAGAGAAGGGTAACGGGTACGGTCACATCGTCGGAAGACAATGGGCCAATACCCGGGGTAAATGTGGTACTGAAATCAGCCAAGGTCGGCACCATCACCGATGTAGACGGCAACTATGCCATAGACGTGACCGGCGATGAGGACGTGCTGCAATACAGCTACATAGGTATGGAAAGCCAGGAAGTGGAAGTGGGCAACCGCTCGCGCATCGATGTGCAAATGGCCCCCGATGTCACGGAGCTTTCGGAGATAGTGGTGACGGCAGTGGGCATAGAGCGCAACATGAAAAATCTGGGCTATGCCGTGCAAGAGCTCGAGGCTGAGCAGCTCACCCACAAGGCCGAGCCGGATGTACTTCGCGCGCTCAGCGGCAAAATAGCCGGAGTACAAATATTTGGCTCCAACGGTGCGCCGGGCTCATCTACCAAAATGGTGATACGCGGCTATGGCACCACGCGCAACAACCAGCCGCTGTTTGTAGTAGACGGCGTGCCATATGACAACTCCCTGGAGCAAAGCGACAATACCCTGGTTCAGGGCGCGGCATATTCCAACCGGCTCACCGACCTGAACACCAACGATGTGGCCTCCATCACCGTGCTGAAAGGAGGGGCCGCCGCTGCGCTCTACGGCTCGCGTGCGGCCAACGGCGCCGTGATCATCACCACCAAATCGGGCTCGAAAAATTTCGCTGCACAAAAGATGTTTAATGTCAGCTACGACTTCGGCTACTCGGTGCAGGAAGTAGCCCGCCTGCCAAAATTTCAAAATAAATATGGGCAGGGCGCCGACGGCATTTTCAACAGCGGCTTTTTTGGTACCTGGGGACCGGCATTCGATGCCGTCGACAGCGTAACCGACTATCAGGGAAACCGCGTGGCCTATCAGGCATATCCCGATAATGTGTCAGACTTTTACGAACGGGGCAGTCTGATGGAAAACACAGTAAGTGTGACAGCACGCGACGAGCGATATTCGTTCAACGCATCCTTCAACAACACCAACCAGCAGGGCATTATACCCTGGACAAGCTACCACCGCACCAGCATGAGTATGGGTGGCAATGTGCAACTGTCCAACAAGTTCAGCGCCGGGGGGTCATTCACCTATACACAGGCCAGGCAGCTCGGCCCACAAACAGGTGGCGGTGGCGTGAGCGACGGCTCAGTGCACCGCGTGCTTTGGTTTGTGCCCCGCAGCTTCGATCTGAGTGGCTACCCTTACCAGGATCCGGTCACGTTCGAAAATCAGTATTACCGCTCAGGTGTGCTCAACCCATATTGGGTAGCCAAGGAAAATCCCTTCAAAAGCGACTTGAACAGGATCAATGGCTTTTTGAGGATGGGCTACGAAATAACCGATTGGGCCGAACTGAGCTACCAGATCGGCATCAACCAATACGGCAACCCGCGCACCACCGTGTATGCCCGCGGCAACCCGATAGAGCCGCGCGGCCGCATCATCAGCGACAACATCAGCTACCGCGAGCTGGAGTCGAACCTGCTGCTGCGCATGGGCAAAACCCTCACCAGCGGTCTGGACATACAAGGCATACTGGGCTGGAATGTGAACGAGCGCGAAGGCGACCATCAACAGGTGATTGGCAACGGCATAGTGGTGTGGGGCATCGATCAGATACGAAACACACAGGACCTGCTGAAGGGTGAGTATCCGCTGGGCGGCCAGTACTTCAAGCGCAGGCTGTGGGGGCTGTTTGCCGACCTCCAGTTGTCGTACAACGACTACGTGATTTTGGGCATTACCGGCCGGAACGACTGGTCGTCTACACTGCCTGCTGCCAATCAGAGCTTCTTTTACCCATCGGTGAGCCTGTCGTTCTTGCCGACCGAACTGTGGGATTTCGATTCTGATGTGCTGTCATTTGCCAAACTGCGGGCCAACTGGGCAGAGGTGGGCAACGATGCCGGTCCTTACGACACCCAGACCACCTATGTAGCCAACGACAACATAGGCACAGGAGCGCTCGATGGGCTCAACTGGCCCTTTGGTGGCCGCAGCTCCATTACAGTGGGCAACACGCTGGGCAACGAAACGCTACGGCCCGAGTTTACTACCGAATACGAACTGGGCGCAGACCTTGGCTTTTTCGACGACCGCATCAATGTGTCGTACTCGTACTACAACCGCACCACGCGCGACCTGATCACCAGCATTACCCTGCCAGCCACCAGCGGCTTTCTAGCGCAGGTGATCAATGCCGGCGAAATAGAGAACAGGGGCCATGAGCTATCCATCGATGCCGATGTGCTGCGCACACCTGGTGGCTTCACCTGGAATATTTTGGCCAACTACACGCGCAATCGCAATACGGTACTCAGCCTGGCCAACGACCAGGAGCAAATCGATCTGCCGGGTTCCCGCTTCTTTTCGCGCGGCCAGGTTTTGCGCAAAGGCGAGCCCTATGGCCTCATAGAGGGTCAGGCCATGCTGAGGGATGATGAGGGAAACCTGCTCATCAATCAGGCAGACGGCCTGCCCATTGCCGACCCCAACGTATCCATCATTGGCGATCCCAACCCCGATTTTATGTGGAACATGACCAATACCGTGTCGTGGAAGGGGCTAAGCCTTAGCGCGCTCATCGATGCCCGCATAGGCGGTGACATGTTCATAGGTACCGTGCAGGATATGCGCGCCAGAGGTGTGCTGGAAGAAACGGCCATCGATCGCAACCGCATGTACCTGGTGCCCGGCGTGCTGGCCAACAACAACCTGCAGCCACTGATAGTGGATGGGAAAAAGGTGCCCAACAACCTGCAGGTCAATGCCAACGACTACTTCTTCAACGGGCCGGTGGGCTATGCCAATGGCGCCGATGAGCCAGGCATATTCGACGGCACCTACTTCAAGCTGCGCGAGTTGCAGTTGCGCTACCAAATACCCGCCAGCCTGCTGCAGCGTACCGGCCTGATCGAACGAATGTCGGTGGCCTTTACGGCACGTAATATTTGGTTTGTAGCCCCCAACCTGCCCGATGATTCAGGCATTGACCCGGAAACCGACGGCCTGTCTGCCGGCAACCAGTCGGCCATGATCAACAACTACGTGCCCAATACCCGAAGCTACGGCATCAACATCGGCATCACCTTTTAATATAAAACCTGAAGACAATGAACTTAAAAAACATAAAAATACTGATGCTGGTATGCGCACTGTCGGTATCCAGCGCCTGCAATGACGAATTCCTCGACATCAACACCGACCCCAACTTTCCAGCGGAGGCCAGTGCCGACCTGCTCACCAGTGCAGCCCAGGCACAGTATGCTTTTGCCTTTGCCGGCACCTTGTCTAGAATTACCTCTACCCTTACCAAGCAGATCGTGAATACACGCTACGACCGCTGGGATATAGGGCGTACCGACATCGGCAACAGTTGGCGCTTCGAGCTATTCGGTGGGGCGCTGAAAGACCTGGAGCAGATCATCGACCAATCGAGCGCCAGCGAAGACTGGAAGTATGTCGGTATCTCCAAGCTGCAAAAAGCCTACATATACAGCATCATGGTCGATCTGTTTGGTGACCTGCCCTACACGCAGTTTGCCACCACGCCTTATCCGCAGTACGAAGACGACGCCGAAGTGTACGACCTGGTGCTGCTGCTGATCGATGAAGCCATTGCCGACCTGGACAGAGACACCGCACCGACGGAATTTGTGCCGGGTGCCGACGACTACATCTACAAAGGAGACATTGGTAAATGGAGAAAAATGGCCAACAGCCTGAAACTGAAAATGTATTTACAGATCAGCAGGGTAGATGAAGCACGCGCCCGTGCGGCCATCAATACCCTCGCAGGCGCTCCGCAAACGCTGATCACTGAGCCGGCCGCCAATTTTAGCTTTCCATTTTTCAACTCGGCCAGCCCGGAAAACAGGCACCCCAACTACGTGGCCGACTACCCGAAGACAGGCCGGGAAAACTACATGTCGCAGACCTTCTATGACTTGCTGGTGGCACTGGACGACCCGCGGCTGCCATACTACATAGAAAATCAACTGGCGAGCGATCAGTTTGAAGGCCTTACGCCGGGCGTGGATACCGACCTGGGCAACGACGACAACACGCGGAGTGTATGGGGCGTGTACCCCGTGGGGGGCCGCTTTGGAGGTACGGGTAAGGTAAACGGCGAATCAGGTACCGGAGCCGCGCCGCTGCGTATGATCACCAGCTACATGGTGCACTTTATGATGGCCGAAGCAGAGTTGGTGCTGAATGACGACCCCGCTGCTGCTGCCGTTGCTTTCGAAAAAGGTATGCAAGACGCATTCTTTGAAGTAAACAAAATAGACCAGGTGCCACCGATAGATCAGGCACTGCAAAGCACATATATTCAAGACCGGATGGCCGCCTTTACTGCCGCTGCCGATGCGGAGGCTAAGCTCGACGTAGTCATTACACAAAAGTATCTGGCCAATTTTGGAAATGGCATTGAAGCGTATACCGACTTCAGACGCACCGGCTATCCGTCCTTTCCAGACATCGATGACATACAAGATCCACTCGGTGAGGGCGTCTTCCCCCGCCGCCTGCCCTATGATGTGGATGAGTTTCAAGGGCCCAATCCGCCGCCAGACGACATACTGCTTCAAACGCCGGTATTTTGGGACGTTCCCCGCAATTGATTTAAGCCATTTTCAATCACATTAAAGCAAGAAATTATGAAAGCCATAAATATTTTCCCTGCGCTGGCGGTGCTGTTTTTATTGGCAGCCTGCAGCGAAAACGAGTTGTATAAAACAGAGCCGGTACCCGATCCTGCCATTCGGTTCACCTTCAGAAATGGTGCCGGGGAAATCAGCGACCGCGGGCTCAATGCCTGGGAACTGAACAACCCCTTGCTTAGCAATCCGGCGGCTACACCGGCAGACATCAGCTTTACGGTGGTGGCCGACCTGGACATACCAGCAGGCACTGCCGTAGATAAGGTAGTGGTGGAGTATCAAAGCGACTTCTTTTTTGCCAGTGGTGCTTCCCAGCCGCAGGGTTGGATGGTGTGGGACGAGCTCACCCAGGCCAGCCCCCAGCTCGATGGCAATACCGTTACCTATCCATTCAACATAGCAGAAATCAACCAACGCTATTGGGTGGAGTTTCAGGAGTTTGTGCCGCTGCTTACCACGGCCAACTTTGCCATCGTCAAAGACCTGAATAATGTTCGCCTGCATGTATTTCTGGATAATGGCCTTGATCAAAAGTCGGCCAAAACCATATTCTGGTACCCCGTAGTGCCGGGCAACCCGGAGTAGTGATGTGGTGGAATGGTAGACTGGTGGATTCGTGAATTCGTAGACTGGTAGATTGGTAGACTGGTGGGTTGCTGGAACGCGTAGCTGAAAGCTCAAAGATAATGCGTTTAGAATTGCCGAAACGCTGAATTAAATATAGGGCAGGCAAGTGAAACAAATACGGTCATCCTGAACTTGTTTCAGGATCTGTCCAAAGAGTAAACAGATGCTAAAACCCTGAAATAAATTCATGGCAGGCAAGTTCAGGACGACACAAAACGGTCAACCTGATTTGGCATGGTCAAACTTTCAGCTATACGCTCCACTAGTCTACGAATCTACCAACCCACCAACCCACCAGTCTACCCCTCCAACTTGTCGACAATCACTTTGTAGTGGGGGTCTTCCCAGTAGTTCACGTCGATTATTTCGCCGGCATTGTTGAGCAGCAGCAGGCAGTCTTCGCTCAGGTGGCGTAGGTGCACTTTTTTGCCAACTTTTCTGTAGCGGCTGGTCACTTTGTTCAGCGCATCTATGGCAGAGTGGTCTACCACTCGACTTTCTTTGAAGTCAATGATCACCTCGCCGGGGTCCTTATGCACGTCAAATTTTTCCTGAAAAGCCGCGACCGAACCAAAGAATAGCGGGCCAAAGATTTCATAGTGCTTTATACCATTTTGATCGATGTATTTTCTGGCGCGTATCCTTATGGCATTTTCCCATGCAAAGGCCAGTGCCGATATCACCACACCGATGATGACAGCCACTGCCAGATTATGAAAAACTACGGTGACCAGGGTCACCAGCACCATCACGATCACATCGGTTTTTGGCACCTTTCTGAAAACCTTGAGGCTGGCCCACTCGAAGGTGCCGATGGCGACCATAAACATAAGCCCGACCAGAGCTGCCATGGGCACTTTCTCTATCAGCGGCGAAGCAAACAGTATAAATGCCAACAGTGCCAATGCGGCCACAATGCCCGATAAGCGGCGCCGCCCGCCAGAGCTTACGTTGATGATGCTTTGGCCGATCATGGCACAGCCCCCCATGCCGCCGAAAAAGCCGGTGGTAATGTTGGCCACTCCCTGTGCCACACACTCCTTGTTGCCCCGGCCGCGAGTTTCTGTCATTTCATCTACTACCGTAAGTGTGAGCAGGCTCTCGATAAGCCCTACCAGAGCCATAATGAGCGCATAGGGGAAAATAATGCGCAGCGTCTCGAAGCTCAGTGGCACCATGGGTATGTGGAAATCGGGCAGCCCTCCGGCGATGGAGGCAATGTCGCCCACGGTGCGGGTATCGATACCGAAGCCAATAATGATGGCCGAAACAGCGAGTATGGCGGCCAGTGACGAGGGCACGGCACGGGTGAGTTTAGGCAGAAAATGGATGATGGCCATGGTGAGCAGTATAAAGCCCAGCATGGTCCACAGTGCTGCACCCGACATCCAGACGGTGTTGCCGGCGGCATCTACGGTTTTGAGCTGGCTGAGCTGTGCCATGAAAATGACGATGGCCAGTCCGTTCACAAATCCAAAAATAACAGGGTGGGGCACCAGGCGAATAAATTTACCCAGCCTTAGCAGCCCGATGCTCAGCTGGATAATGCCCATCAGCACTACGGCCGCAAACAAGTACTCCACGCCATGCATGGCCACCAGGCTTACCACCACCACGGCGATGGCCCCGGTGGCACCAGAGATCATGCCTGGCCTGCCACCCAGTATGCTGGTGATGAGCCCGATGATAAAGGCCGTGTACAGGCCTATGAGCGGACTCACGCCGGCAATAAGGGAAAATGCCACGGCCTCTGGCACCAGCGCCAGCGCCACCGTAAGGCCCGACAAGATGTCGTCTTTAGGATTGAATTGTTTTCGACGCAGCTGTTCTACAAAAGTCATCATGATATGAAGCAGAATTGAATGAAATCGCTCGTGCACAAGCCACCCAAGGGCAAGGGCTTTAGAAGCTAGAGAAGAATGATTTGATAAGGGCTAGGTAAAAAATGCCAGCGATACCCGTGGCAAACAGAGGTGCAAAAATAGGCAATGTGCCAGGGCCGTGCAAGCACAACAGAAACAGCAGGCGGTAAGTGCCAGTCAGGCGATAGTCGGAACTGTTAAAAAGCAAAACCCAATCTATTCAATAGCCAGCGGCAGGGCATTTTAGCACCAGTGGAGTGGTAACTTGAAGCCAGCAGATTGCTTCGCTTCGCTCACAATGACGGAGTGGGAGGTTGGTCAGGCTGATGCAACTATTCGTCTGTCCGCCCGCTCTCAACGGGTTATGCTGAACTTGTTTCAGTATCTGTTGGCTACTAAGACCTATTTCCCTTCCATCGCCTGCGGCAAACTCCAGGTCATCGATAGTCTGACCGCCTGATTTTTGAGCTTTCAGCTTCAGCTATTTATTGCGCCAATCATCAGTCTGCCAATCACCAGTCTGCTGGTCCGACTATCGTCTGATCTCAATCTTTCAGCTTTCGACTTTGAGCTTTAAGCTATATCTTACACCATTCTCACCCCAAATCGGAGGTACGCGTAATCTATTTGAACGGGATGTTGTAAATGAGCGTAGTACTGATGTAGCTATTGGGCGTTGTCTCAATTTGCTCTCCAGGCAGGGCCACAGGTATATTTAAGAAATAGCTGACGGCCAATGTAAAGCGTCCGACGTACATATATACCGGCACCGATACACTATAATTCATCAAACCAAAAGCGCTCTGGCTTTCAATGGTATAGTCCACAAAGGCCTCTTCATTTTCTGCGTACGTTTTTTCAAACAGAGTGCGAT
This sequence comes from uncultured Roseivirgaceae bacterium, assembly GCA_964596645.1. Lineage (GTDB taxonomy): Bacteria > Bacteroidota > Bacteroidia > Cytophagales > Cyclobacteriaceae > CAVQEK01. The sequence continues at coordinate 72,234 of CAZQVB010000009.1, read as the reverse complement.
ATGCCGATTTATCCTGGCGCCACAGCTGTGCAATATACAAGGCGCCATACTCTGCGATCATTATCTGCCGCACTTCACGGGCCACATCGGTGTAGCGCTCTGGGTGAGCAGCATTCAGATATAATATGTCGTCGTCGCCCAGCAGAAGCGAAAAGCCGGGCATGATGGCAAGCCGGTCAATGAAGCCGACATTGCTCCAGTCCAGAGTAAAAGTGCCATCGCCGCGTATGCGATGCGCAGACTTTGCTCCGAACATATAGCTGTAGTCAATGCCAACGCTAAAAAAATTCCAAAGCTCATAAAAAGAAGAAAGAGCGACGGCATTGGTGAGCGGAAATGGATTGTAATCATCTGGAAAATCATCTGACGCAGCCGGCTGATTGAAAAAATAATGGTCGTAGCTGATGTTGTAATGCCACTTGGGGGTAAGCGAATGGAGAAAGCCTAAGGTGGCAATGGTGGGATTATACCTGGGCTCAAGGTCGCTGTTCCAGTATCCGGATATGTCGGTGTACAGGCCGGAGCTGTGGTAGTAGCCTGCTCCTACACTTAATCCGTGTTGATTGATTCCGAAATTGCGCCCGGCGTAAGTGATGTTGCTCGTATATCCCAGCCTGAGCGATAGCTGTGAAGAAACCGGTTGAATGGCCAGCAGGCTGTCGAGCAGATCAAATATACCAGGGGTGTCGCCGTCCGACCGAGCCAGCAACTCTTCGATCATGAGCGAATCTTGCGTCAGAACCTCGTGCATCATTGAGTCCAGATTTTCACTCTGACTTTGTGCCATACGCCCGCAACAGATCAATAGTACTGCCAGCGTGCCCATCCCGATGTTCTTCTTCCAGCTTCTCGTTCTCATTGAGGTTATTATTCATCCATTCCGGCTGCCGGAGCTTGGTAACATCCTATCTGTGGCTGGTGGCGCCTTGGTTTCTGTTGCGTCTACACTTCCTGCCAGCATTGGAAACCACCACAAATCTCCATCGAGAAAGAAAGGCTGAGCCGTTAGTGGCGTCAGCCAGAAAATACTACTAATTATTTCTTCTCTCCCGCAGCAGTTCGCGGCGTTCCTGCATCTTTTGCTGTTGCAGTTGCCGGTCGCGCTGCGTCTGTAGTCGTTGAAGCAGCATTTGTTGAAAATCCTTTTCAGCATTGCGCAGCTTGAGAAGTTGTTGCGTAGAAATCACCGAGAGCATGCGGCCGGAATATTCCTTCTCCAGGCTAAGCTCACGCTCCCTCATGGCCAGGGCTGCCGCCACCATTTTTTTGCTTTCTTCCTCCGATAGTTCATTTGGGTTGGCCTGCTGGCGCATATCGCGCATTTGCTCGCGTAAGTCGCGGCGCTTATCCGTATATTCACGATATACCGGCCAAAACCGTTCGGCCTGGTCGGGGCTCAACTCAAGGCGCTCCGTGATCAGCGCTATCCGCGCGGCTTCAATTTTTTTCATTGCCTCAGCGCTTTGCGCAAATACTGCGGGCATCAGTGCCAAAGTGAAGGCGAATATTATGCATGACTTTTTCATTGTATTGTCGATTAAATGTCTGATTCGGATATCCCGTATTCGTCCATTATGCTTCTCAAAGTTTCTTCATCGAGCTCTACGGACGGCACCAATGCGGGTGTGTCATCAAATTCCATATTGCTATAGCTGGAAGGCAGGCTTGCAATTATTTCTTCGGCGTCGAGGTCGCTCATTTCCAGATATGCGATGATATCATTTTGCTCTACGGAGGCCAGCAGGGCCTCTGCATTTTCATGCCCACCACCACTGCGCCATACCACGGCTATCAATACAAGGAGCGCCACCGCTACTGCCGGTGCCGACAGCTTTAGCGCCAGCGACCAGCTCCATACAGAGCCTTGTGGCTGAGTTTCAATCCGCTGCTGTATACGAGTGGGCAGTTGGTCGAAGTACCGGTCTGGCACCTTGTACAGCTCATTCTTTTTTATGTCGTGGAGCTTCATTTGTTTTTATTGGTTTTGACACTCATGTGCAGTCAGGGTTTAAGCATCGGTCAATAAATGCTCAATTTTTTTTACGGCATGGTGATAGCTCGCTTTCAGCGCACCTACACTGGTGCCTGTTACGCGGGCCATGTCTTCATATTTCATTTCCTCAAAATACTTCATATTAAAAACCAGACGCTGCTTGTCGGGAAGGGTGAGTAGGGCCTGATGCAGCTTTTTCTCAATCACTTCACCATTTATGAGGTCGCTGCTATCGAGTTTTTGCGCGAGCTCTGCGGCTACGTCGTGGAGGGGCAGAAAATAGCGCCTTCGCTTTTTGCGGAGGAAGTTGAGCGTTTCGTTGGTGGCTATGCGGTATATCCACGTGTATAGCTGAGCATCTTCGCGAAAACCATCGAGGTGCTGCCACACCTTCAAGAATATTTCCTGTACCAGATCGTCGGCATCGTCATGATCGACAACCATCTTGCGCACCATCCAGTATATTTTTTCCTGATACTTGCGCACCAGCAGATTGAAGCCATAGCGGCGGCTATCCGGTGATTTTAGTTTTAAAAGTAATTCGCGGTCTTCCACGCAGAAAAAATCTCTTTTGCCCCATTTGGACACGCCGCCAAGGCTATGGTTTAATCACCCATTAAATAAATGAAAGCATCATATTTCTTCTCGCAGAAAATCGATGATGCCTGCATGTTTTTTCTTAGGCCGCACGATGCGCATGGGAAATTTCTTATTCACGCTAATAAGCTTTTCACCAAAGCTGCTCAGAAAAAGGGCCGTGGTAGCTGTGCGACCTTTAGCGCCGATCACGATGGTGTCGGGCCGCAGTCTTTTTGCAAAATCATAAATATGCCGCACGGCCCTGTCGTTGGCGTCGAGGGTATAGAAAGGAATAAGTGGGATGCCGCGGGTATCCAGCTTTGCCAGTAGCTGTTTAAACTTATGCTCGGCCTGCTTTTTCATCACTTCGGCAAATTCTTCAAAGCTTTTGCCGGTGTAGTGGTAGCCGGCCGGCACGCTGTATATATTCTGAACATGTATTTCTGTGTTGTCACCAATACGCGATCCGATCTCTATGGCCTCGTGAATGGCAAAAAGAGAGGTGTCGGTAAAGTCGTTAGGCACGTGCATCACGTTCATTTTTGGCTCTACCTTGTTGGGTATGATCTGCAGATTGCAGCCGGCCAGCCGGGCAAGGCGCTGCGCCAGCAGGCCATGCTGGCTCCGGCCCAATATCATCAGATCAATGTCGTCGGCATCGATGATCTTCAGCAGCGTTTTTGCTATTTTTCCCTTTTTCACCAGGAAAATACGGTTGACAAGCAGGTTGCCATTGATGGTTTTGTCCACCACATCACGCATTTTCCGCTCCTTTTCCTCAATGGTTTTTTCTACTATGTCAGGGTATTCCTTCAGTACCTCTGCGGGAAAAGCTACATTTTCAATGATATTTATAAAATATAAGTCTTTTGCTTTGCGTCGCTCTGCTATGAAAGAGGCGTATTTGATCAGCACCTCATCCATTTCTGTCAGGTCCAGCCCGACGGCTATTCTTTTTACTTTGGCCATTCCTCTTGTTTTTGGGCAAAAATAAAATAAATACTGTGAAACATATACCACCTGTGCCTTACAGCAGGGCCAGTATCGGTATGCAGGCGTAATGAATAAAATTGGTAATTGTTCGTTACCCCGCTATATTTGCACGCTTATGTCAAAACGAGTACAAAACAGTCTTTTTCTTCTATTGGCCATTCTGGCTTTTGCTTCATGCAGCGAATTTCGCAAAATTCAAAAAAGCACAGACTGGAAAGTAAAGTATGATGCCGCTCTGGCCTACTACGAAGATGAGGACTACTACAGGGCCATCATTCTTTTCGACGCGATCATACCGTATATCAGGGGTAGCCAGGAAGCCGAATTGGTGCAATTTTATTACGCCTATGCACATTACCATCAGCGTCAGTACCTGATGGCGTCACATTATTTCAAGACTTTTTACGAAACCTACAACCGAAGCGAATACGCAGAGGAGGCATTTTACATGTACGCCTATTCGCTGTACAAGCAATCGCCCAATTTCAACCTCGATCAGTCGAGCACCATAGAAGCCGTAACGGCTATGCAGACCTTTGTGAACCGGTATCCTAGTAGTGAATACCGCGAGCAGGCCATCACCATCATCGATGAGCTGATGCATAAGCTTGAGCTTAAAGCATTTGAAAATGCAAAGCAGTACTTTGTACTGCGCAACTATAATCCGAGCATGTTGCGCTCATCGCTCATCGCGCTGGAAAATTTCATCCAAGATTATCCGGACTCTGAATTTGCAGAAGAAGCCAGCTTTCTGCTGGTGGAGGCCAGCTACCGATATGCCAAAGAAAGCTATGCTTTCGTGCAGAAAGAGCGCTTTCTCGACACCATCGAGTATTATGAAAATTTTATTGACGAATATCCCGAAAGTGAATATGTGCGCGAGGCAGAAAGCTATTTCACCAACAGCCGGGAAGAAATTGAACGTTTAACCGCTAGAAATTATTAATACGAACAACATGGCTAATTACAATGCATCCATCGTGACGCGCGATATCGATAAGCTTATTGCGCCCACAGACAACATGTACGAATCTGTCGCCATTATGAGCAAAAGAGCCCGGCAGGTATCGGCCAAAGTGAAAGAAGAGCTGAACTCCAAACTGGCGGAGTTTGCCACTACGGTAGACAATCTGGAGGAAATTTTTGAAAACAGAGAGCAAATAGAGATATCCAAATTCTATGAGCGCATGCCAAAACCCACCATTGTAGCGATAGAAGAGTTTTTGGAGGGAGGCATTACTTTCCGCTATCCTGAAGAGGAAGATACACTTTAATCAGGGGCGCGATGCTACGCGGCAAGAAAATACTACTCGGCGTAAGCGGTAGCATCGCTGCATACAAATCAGCTTTTCTGATCAGGGAATTGACCAGGCAGGGCGCAGAAGTGAAGGTGGTAATGACGCAAGCCGCCAAAGACTTCATCACCCCGCTCACCCTTGCCACACTTTCCACACAACCTGTATACTGCGACTTTTTTGATGAAGGCAGCGGAGCATGGCAAAGCCACGTAGACCTGGGGCTTTGGGCAGATGCCCTGGTGGTGGCGCCTGCCAGCGCCAATACGCTGGCCAAATTCGCCCACGGCCTGTGCGATAATCTGCTTACGGCCACCTACCTCTCTGCCCGTTGCCCGGTATATGTGGCCCCGGCTATGGATCTGGATATGTACCGCCATGCCGCCACACAGCACAACCTGGAGGTGTTGAGCCGGCACAATGTACACATCATCGATCCGGAGCATGGCCCGCTGGCCAGTGGCCTGGAAGGTAAAGGCCGCATGGCAGAGCCCGTGCACATTGTAGAGTTTCTAAAAAAAAACTTTAGCATAGACCTGCCGCTCATAGGCAAAAAAGTGCTGGTGACGGCTGGTCCCACACACGAGGCCATAGATCCTGTGCGCTTCATTGGCAATCACTCATCGGGCAAGATGGGCTTCGCCATAGCAGAAGCGCTGGCCGGGCATGGTGCGGAAGTGCAACTCATCAGCGGGCCTACCACCTTGCAAACCGTGCACACCAACATTCATCGTACCGACGTACACAGCGCCAGCGAAATGTATGACGCGTGTCTACAACACTTTCACGACTGCGAATGGATCGTATTTGCGGCTGCCGTAGCCGACTACAAACCCAGCACTGTATCCGATAAAAAGCTGAAAAAGGACCATCCGCAGATGTCCTTACCGCTGGAAAAAACCGTGGATATAGCCGCTACACTGGGCCGGCAGCGTAAGTCAAGTCAACTGATTGTAGGCTTTGCGTTGGAGACAGACAATGAACAAGAAAACGCAGAAAAAAAACTGCACTCCAAAAATTTCGACATGATTGTACTCAATTCGCTCCGCGACGATGGGGCAGGCTTTGGCCACGATTCCAATCAAATAGTGATTATGGAGAAGAACGGGGAAAAAACACGCTACCCGTTGAAATCAAAGAAACAAGTGGCCGTTGATATTGTCGATAAAATGATCAGTAGAATCAATGCATAAGTGGCTGTGTATAATCGTACTATCTCTGTGGGCCTTTGGCACTGAGGCCTTCGGCCAGGAGCTGAACTGCCAGGTGATCGTAGATGACGAGCGGGCGGAAACCAGCGACCGGCAGGTATTTCGGGATATGGAGCAAGCGTTTGCCCGGTTTCTCAACGACCGCAAATGGACTACCGATGTATTCACCTCGGAAGAGCGCATAGATTGCAACCTGGTGATCACTATAGAAAGTATGCCGACGGTGGGTTTCTATAATGCAGCCGTACAGGTGCAGTCATCCCGCCCCATTTACAACACCAGCTACTCATCGCTGCTGCTCAACTTTGCCGACCGCGACTGGCAGTTTGAATATATAGAAAGTACACCGCTCGACTATGGCGACAATGTGTTTACATCCAACATCGCCTCTATGCTCGCCTTCTACGCCTACATCATTCTGGGTCTCGACTACGATAGCTTTGCCTTGAAGGGCGGCGATCAGATATTTCAACGCGCGCTGAATTTGGTGAACCTGGCCCAGAATGCCGATCGACCCGGCTGGCAGGCTTTTGAGAGCAACCGCAACCGCTATTGGCTCATAGAAAACCTCACAAACCAACAGTTGCAGTCGATACGCGAAGGCATTTATACCTACCACCGGCTGGCGTTGGACGTGTTTTTGGAAAAGCCTGCCGAGGCACGCCAGCAGATCATTGCCGTACTGGCCGACATGCAGGAAGCCAACAGGCAGTTGCCCAATTCCATTCTTAAAATCGCCTTTTTTGATGCCAAAGCCGATGAGCTAGTCCATATATTCAGCGAAGGCAGCCCGGCCATGAAGCGCGAAGCCTACAACATACTGGCCGATCTGGACCCCACCAATACCACAAAATACCAGCAAATGATAGGCAATTAGCGCCTCTTGCTTAAAACGCTTTTATTGATTCTGGCGATTGGATAAATTGGCGCTCTATGATCAAAACGCTTCTGATAAAGAACTATGCCCTCATACAAAATCTGAGTATGGCGCCTTCGCCCAATCTCACCACCATTACGGGCGAAACAGGCGCAGGAAAATCAATAATGCTCGGCGCCCTGGGCTTGTTGCTCGGCAACCGGGCCGATACCCGGGCCCTGTTCAGCACCGATGAAAAGTGTGTGGTGGAAGGCACATTCGACTTGCGACCGTACCAATACAAATCCATGTTTCTGCTGCACGACCTGGACTACTCCGATGAGTGCATCATCAGGCGGGAAATAAGCCCGGCAGGCAAGTCACGCGCCTTCATCAACGACACACCCGTGACGCTCGATATCATGAAGTCGATAGGCGATCTGCTGGTAGACGTACATTCGCAGCGCGACACCCTGTTGCTCGGTGCCGCCGCCTATCAGCTTTTCATCATCGACACTTTTGCGGCAAACCAGCAGGAAAAAGAAGATTATTATGTACGCTATGAAGCGTATATCTCTAAGCAAGAGGCTTATCAAAAACTAAAAACATCGGCAGAGGAGCTGCGCCGGGAAGCCGACTTCAATCAGTTTTTGTATGAAGAACTACACGTCGCCAACCTGCAAAAAGACGAGCAGCAACAACTGGAAGACGAGCTGGCCATACTGGAGCATGCCGAGGAAATAAAAGCACGTCTGGTAGAAGCGACAGGCATCTTACAGCAGTCGGAGCTGAACACGCTGGGGCAGATGCAGGCGGTGCTGAAGCATCTGCAGCAGGTGAGCCGTGTTGCGGCACACTTTCAGCCGCTGGCAGAGCGGATGGAAAGCAGCCTGCTGGAATTGAAGGATATAGCCGAGGCGCTGGAAGGTGAAGAGCAGAAAATTGAATTTGACCAGGCCAGGCTGGAGCACGTGCAGCAAAGGCTTAGTCTCCTTTTCAGCCTGCAGCAAAAGCACAGTGTACACACGGTGGAAGAACTGCTTAACCTGCAACACCAACTGAAGCAACGCCTCGATCGTGTGAGCAATCTGGACGATGAACTGGAGCTTGCACAGCAGGAGTACACCGCTGCAGAGCAGGCGCTGCTGCAATCTGCCGATAAGCTCACCGCCTCACGAAAATCTGTTTTTGATCCTTTCAAAAGAAAAACAGAAGCGCTGCTGAAAGATCTGGCTATGCCAAAGGCTGCCGTAGATTTCCGTCACAAAACCATTAAACCAGGCCCGGAGGGCGCCGACGACATTAAAATACTCTTTTCCGCCAACGCTGGCGTAGCCCCCGACGACCTCAAAAATGTAGCATCGGGCGGCGAATTCAGCAGGCTGATGTTTGCCGTTAAATATGTACTGGCCTCCAAAACTGCCCTGCCCACCATAGTTTTTGATGAAATAGATACCGGCATTAGTGGCGAGGTAGCTATGAAAATGGTGCAGATGATGCGCGACATGTCTGCTCGCCACCAGGTGATCGCCATCACCCACCTGCCACAAATAGCGGCCCGCGGCAACGCGCATTTCTTCGTATACAAGCAAAGCGACGGCAAGGGTGTCTCCACACGCCTAAGGCCACTCACCGGTGAGGAACGCCAGCACGAGATTGCAAAGATGATCGGTGGCGACAGCCCTTCGGCTGCGGCCATCGCCAGCGCACAGGAACTACTCGCCAAGAACTAATGCAGAGGCCGGTGCTGTGATTTTTGTTATATTTTAATGATGAACAATTTTCTACGTTTGGCCTTTCTTTCACTAAATTGGCAGCGGATACTATAACAATTCAAGCAAAAATATTCATCATGGGAAAAATTGGAATTTTTTATGGCTCCACCGAGGGCAACACCGAAATGGTAGTAGAAAAAATACAAAGTGCACTGGGTGAAGATGCCGTAGACCTGCACAATGTGGACTCTGCCTCCGCAGAAGACCTGCAAGAATACGACACCATAATTTTCGGCGCTTCCACCTGGGAGATAGGCGAACTGCAGGAAGATTGGGAAACCTTTATCGATGTGCTCGACGATGTGGATTTTGCCGGTAAAAAGATCGGCTATGTCGGTCTGGGTGATGCCGACGGCTACCCCGATACTTTCGTAGACGCGATGGGCATAATCCACGATAAGGTGAAAGATTCCGGTGTGACGCTTTTCGGCTTGTGGCCCACCGATGAGTATACTTTCGACGACTCCAAAGGCCTGATTGATGGTAAGTTTTTGGGCCTGGTCATTGATGAAGACAATGAGCCCGACAAGACCGACGACCGTGTGTCGCGCTGGGTGAAGCAGATAAAAGGTGAGCTTGGCTTGTAAGAATTCAAAGAATGTAGAATAAAGAAGGAGGCGCCGTCAGGCGCCTTTTTCATGTGGTGAAGGCACAAAAAAAAGCCATTTGAAAATCAAATGGCATATTATGTATTACACAACTTTACCCAAACACCACTTATTTCGTAATGCCTGCAGGCCTGAGCTTATATTCTTTCCTGCCCAATAGTCTGCTGCAAAGCTGTCGCCTCTTTTTGTTGTTTTTCTATGCCCTTGGTATAGGTAGGGCACGTGCGCTGCGTGCACGAATAAGAAATAGTAACGAACATAAAAGCTGCTGCGACAAAAACCTTTTTCATATCATTATTCTTTTGATGGCCTGTTTAACCTGAAATCTGATCATCTATTCACTACTGCTCACTCGTTAGATGCCCGTGTTCCTGAGCCTTCTGCTTTAAATACAATTAATTATCTGTAAAATTAAATTGTACAAATCAATGCAGCGTGGCGAAACACCCTTCAAAAATTACATCTGTGCCGTAAATGAATTTTCAATTTTAAAAACATTAACGCAGGCAACTCTGATTTTAATACAGCGCACAGCATATTTTGCCCAGGCCATCAACTAATGCGTACACAGCGCGTTATGTCCAAAACTCTTCCCTATGAACAAGCGCGGATATCGCTTTACCCATTTTATACCTACCACCGGCGCTGGCCAGAGCACCTTTGATCAACTCTTGAAGTTGTTCATGCAACTCATACTTATGACTTCCGGCGATGTGGCAGAAGCACTGAGCTGGCTCACCCAGCTGGACAACCAGTACAAAATGACCGATGGCAAATACGGTATCGGCGATTTCATCAATGACCTGAAAGACAAGGGTTTCATCACCGAAGACAATGAGAAAGGATCTTTTAAGATCACGCCCAAGAGCGAGCAGTCGATAAGAAAAAGTGCGCTGGAAGAAATATTTGGTCAGTTGAAAAAAACGAGCAGGGGCAGTCACGATACCCACCACGTCGGGTCGGGCGATGAGGCCAGCGCCGACCTGCGTGCTTTTCAGTTTGGCGATACGCTCGACCAGATTTCCATGACTGAATCGATCAGGAATGCGCAGATCAACCAGGGCATGGGCGATTTCCTGCTCACGGAAAACGACCTGGAGGTACAAGAACGCGAGCATAAATCGCAGACCTCCACTGTGCTCATGATCGATATATCGCACAGCATGATACTGTATGGAGAAGACCGCATCACGCCCGCCAAGAAGGTGGCGCTGGCCCTGTCTGAGCTTATTACCAAGAACTATAAAAAAGATACGCTCGACATACTGGTGTTTGGCAATGATGCCTGGCAGATACAGATCAAAGACCTGCCCTACCTGGAAGTAGGCCCCTACCACACCAATACGGTGGCAGGTCTGGAGCTGGCGCTAGACCTGCTGCGGCGCCGAAAAAACCCGAACAAGCAGATTTTTATGATTACAGACGGCAAGCCCACCTGCATGAAGGAGGGCATCAAATACTACAAAAATAGCTTTGGACTCGACCCTAAAATACTCAATCGTACCTACACACTGGCAGCGCAATGCCGCAAGCTGGGTATACCGGTCACTACTTTCATGATCGCCTCCGATCCATACCTGCGCGACTTCGTGCGGAAGTTTACCGAAGTAAACAATGGCAACGCCTACTATAGCAATTTGCAAGGTCTTGGCGACATGGTGTTCGAAGACTTCCGAAGAAACAAGAGAAAAAAAATTCGCTAAATCATCCTTTAAGAAATTTTTATGGATTACAAAGACATACCCGCCAGCCAACTGGAGCGCATTCACACCCTTGGCGCACTTCGTGCCGCAGGCTACACATCGAGAAGCATTAAACAAGAGCTGCGCGACAATCTAAAACGCAGCCTTCAGAAAAAATCCAATCCATTTTCAGGCATCTGGGGCTACGACGAAACGGTGATACCCGATCTGCAACGCGCCATACTTTCCATGCACAATATAAACCTGCTGGGCTTGAGGGGCCAGGCCAAAACAAGGATAGCGCGCATGATGATACAATTGCTCGATGAGTACATACCGGTGATCAAAGGCAGCGAGCTAAACGACGACCCCTTGCAGCCCATCTCACACTACGGCAAAGCCACGGTGGAAGAGCATGGCGACGATACGGCCATAGCCTGGATGCCCCGCTCGGAGCGCTACACAGAAAAGCTGGCTACACCCGATGTGTCGGTAGCCGACCTCATCGGCGACGTAGACCCCATCAAAGCAGCATCGCTCAAGCTGCACTATTCAGACGAACGGGTGATCCACTACGGGCTCATACCGCGTTCGCACCGCGGCATATTCGTCATCAACGAGCTCCCCGACCTGCAGGCGCGCATTCAGGTAGCACTGTTCAACATACTGCAGGAAGGTGACATACAGATACGCGGGTTCAAACTCAGACTTCCGCTTGATATTCAATTCGTGTTCACGGCCAACCCTGAAGACTACACCAATCGCGGAAGTATAGTAACGCCTCTAAAAGACCGAATCGACAGTCAGATCATCACTCACTACCCCGGCTCCATCGAGATCAGCCGCATGATCACGGAGCAGGAAGCCCATAAAAAAGAGGATCAGGACACGCGCGTGATCATTAACGACCTGGCACGCGACCTGGTGGAACAGATAGCCTTTGAAGCCAGAAAGAGTGAATTTGTAGATGAGAAGAGTGGCGTCTCTGCACGGCTCACCATATCTGCATACGAAAACCTGAAGAGCGCAGCGGAGCGCCGGGCGCTGATCAATGATGAAAAGCAAACCCACGTACGTGTTTCGGATTTTAGCGGTGTGATCCCGGCCATCACCGGCAAGGTAGAGCTGGTATACGAAGGGGAGCAGGAAGGCCCCGGCATAGTGGCGCACGATCTGGTGGGCAAAGCCATTCGCACACAGTTTCTCAACTACTTTCCCGATCCGGAAAAAGCCCGCAAACAAAAAGGCGACAACCCTTTCAAAAAAATAATCGACTGGTTTGGCGAAGGCCATGAGGTAGATATTCTCAACGACCTGCCACAGGCACTATATGAAAAAGCGCTGGAAGATGTACCTGGTCTGGCCGACCTTGTAAAAAAACACCATCCTAAAGCCGATAAGACGTTTCGATATTTTCTCATGGAATTTGCCCTGCATGGCCTTGCCGAATACAGCATGCTGAGCAAGAAGCAGATCGCATCGGGTCTGCTGTTCAAAGACCTGCTCAGCAGCATGTTCACCATGCCAGGTGCAGGCCAGGCAGACGAAGATTTTTTTAACGAGAATTAATATGGTACAATAGCGAATCAGCTTCGATTCGCTTAATTTTCAACGCATCGGCTATAGAAGCGGGTGCCGGCTGGAATTTGCTTGTTGACAGAATGGAACTGAAATATTTGAAAGATTTGGTCAGCGATGGTGAGGGTCAACTGCTGGAATTTAAGAAGAAGGCCACCTTTCCGGAAAAAATTGTGCGTGAGATGGTCGCCTTTGCCAACAGCAACGGCGGCACACTCCTGGTAGGCGTTGACGACAACGGCACCATCTCCGGCTTGAAGTTTGCCGATGAAGATCAGTTCGTGATCGACCGCGCCATAGCACAGCACATCAAACCTGCCATTCGTTACAAAAGCCAGATCATTCCCATCAGTGGCAAGCGCTCGGTGCTCAGCTATCAGGTATTTGAAAGTCGTCGCAAGCCCAACTACTACCTAGAAAACCCACCCCAGCGCGGCAATGCCTACGTACGCATCAAGGATAAAAGTGTGAAGGCGAGCCCTGAACTGGTGCAAATTCTAAAACAGCGAAACCGGAAAGAAGGGGTAAAAATTTATTATGGAAATGAAGAAAAGCTGCTTTTGAAATACCTGGATGAACACGATCACATCACCCTCGATGAATTTGTAAATATTTCCGGCCTTTCGCGCAGCAAAGCGTCACGGCTGCTGGTGCGCCTGGTAGTGGCCAATATTTTACAAGTACAAGTAGAAGAGCAGGGCGATTTTTATACCACCAAACACATTTACTAAAAGAAAATATATGTCGAAGAAGGAGAAAAAAGTTTTTGTGCTCGACACCTCGGTGATCATCTATTCGCACGATGCCATCATGAATTTTCAGGAGCACGATGTGGCCATACCCATCACTGTGCTGGAAGAGCTGGATAATTTTAAAAAAGGCAATGACACAAAAAATTTCGAAGCGCGGGAGTTTATCCGACTCATCGACAAGCTGAGCAACGGACAGCGCCTGCAAAACTGGATACCCCTCAATGGCAAAAGCCGGGGCAAGTTCAAAGTAGTAATGAGCACGCAAAGCAGTGTAGATGCCGAAAAAATATTTGCCGAGCGCAAGCCCGATCATAAAATACTCAATGCCGCCATACACCTGCAGGAAGAACTTCCAGACAAAAAGGTAGTGCTGGTAACCAAAGACATCAACCTGCGGCTGAAAGCCAAATCGCTCAACCTGCAGTCGGAAGACTACGAAACCGGTAAAATAAAAAATGTAGCCGCGCTTTACGAGGGCAAATCTATGGTAGAAGATGTGACGCCCGACGCCATAAACGCACTGTATGAAAATGGTCACTCTCCCGCTGCCGACCTGCTGGGCAAGAGCAAACCCCTGCCCAACAGCTACTTTATACTGAAAGGCAACCGCAAATCGGGCCTGGCATACTACAATCCGGAAACTGCCCGCGTGGAGCTGGTGGAGAAGAAGCCTGTATATGGCATAAAGCCACGCAATGCCGAGCAGACTTTTGCCATACATGCCCTGATGAACCCCAACGTTCGCCTGGTATCGATAAACGGTGTGGCTGGTACCGGCAAGACACTGCTGGCCCTTGCAGGTGCCCTGGAGCAGCGCCGCAACTACAAGCAGGTATATCTTGCGCGGCCCATAGTGCCCCTCAGCAACAAAGACATAGGCTACCTGCCAGGCGATATCAAGTCGAAGCTAAACCCATACATGGAGCCGCTTTGGGACAACCTTAAATTTATACAGAACCAATACCGCGAGTCGGATCGCGACAGCAAACGCCTTACCGAAATGCTGGAACAGGAAAAACTGGTGATAACGCCACTGGCCTATATACGCGGCCGCAGCCTGTCCAACATCTTTTTCATAGTAGACGAGGCGCAGAACCTGACACCCCACGAGGTGAAAACCATCATTTCGAGGGCTGGTGAGAACACCAAAATAATATTTACCGGCGATGTGTATCAGATCGATACACCCTACCTCGACTCGCAGAGCAACGGGCTATCGTACCTGATCGACCGGCTGCAGGGCCAACCACTCTATGCGCATATCACGCTGGAAAAAGGCGAGCGCTCAGAATTGGCCAACCTGGCCAATGAACTCCTTTGAGGATCGCGCATATCGGCTCCGGCTTAAGGAAGGCACTGGCTCCTTTCTTTGCCAATAATTGTAAATTACTTGCAATGCTGTTGATCAATTTTTTGAGCAATGAAAAAGAAAATGACCAAAGTGCTGCATCCGTTGATCATCATTTGGTTGGCCACAGTCACTACGTCGTGCGGGCAGCAATACAATTTCGACTGGCTGCTGGGCCACTGGATCAGAACCAATAACGAGGGCGACAACATCACCTATGAAAGCTGGGAAAAGCTCAATGAAAAAGAGTATGCAGGCTTTGGATACACCATGCAACACAGCGACACCACCTGGCAGGAGCACGTAACGCTTGTAAGTAACAACGGCAAATGGAGCTTCAATGTGCTGGGCAAGGGGGACACGGTACCAACAAGGTTTCTGCTCACGCAAATAGAAGAAACGCACTTTGTCTGTGAAAACCCGCAAAACCCCTTTCCAAAAAAAATTGAGTATAGAAAAGAAGAAGACATGCTGCACGCCACCGTTTCAGCCGATGACACTGAAATACTTTTTCATTTCAGAAAAACACAGTGAGCTGAACTTTATGCGGCAAGTCGCAAAAAAGTGAAAGCCAGTATTGCCTTTTTAGCGCTGTCTCTACCGGCTTTTTGAATAGCTTAAAAGTCTTTACCGATGGGCGTACTACCTGCCGCTGCGCGAAGTGTGGCCGTACTTTACAATAGCCACGAATACTACACCACCAATAAGATTGCCCAGCGTAGTCCATATTTGAAAGTGCAGGTAATCGCCTATGGTGATGGATTCGCTGTTGATAAGCCCGGCAAACACCTCAATAGAGCCAACAATGCAGTGATGCAAACCGCCGATGCCGATGAGGAAGGTAATGAGAATGACGATAAATATGCGACTGATGGTTTCCTGAGCAGACGCCACCATCCACGACACCAGCCCCATGAGCCAGCCGGCGCCTACACTGCTGCCGAGAATGATCTGCCAATCGTAATCGACCATTTTGTGCGCCAGATAGGCAAACGTTTCTTCACTGATGGTATGCATCACAGGGGTGAAGCTTCCCAATAAATAGGCAAATAAATATCCGCCAAGCAAATTGCCAAAGTACACAATGCCCCACAGTTTGAGCAGGCTTTGAATGGACACCGACTTGTTCAGCACGGGTATCACCGCCAGCGTCGTGTGCTCGGTAAACAACTCAGACCGGCCGATCACTACAAAGATAAAGCCCACAGGGTATGCCAGGGAAAGTATTAGGTGAAGGTTGGAGGACGATGCCGTATCGGCAAACATGCTGTGAAGTATGCCCATAAGAAATATGCTGAAGCCCACTTCAAGCCCTGCAGAAAAAGCCGAAAACAACAGCCCCAGCGTAGAGCGATTGTGCTCCTTCACGCCCGTTTCAATCTGCTCGTTGAGTATCTCAACGACAGTTTTCGGCGTCTGTAACTTCTCGCGTATTTTCTGTGGATTAGTCGGAGGTCGGCGGTCTTTTCGCATAAAAAATCTCATCTGCCTGTATGAACCATAAAGTATGGTGAAATGTTGATTTGGCCACTACTTTGTCGGCACTTTAGCCATATTGTTTTAGCATCTGCTTCAGGTCATTCAACGTGTTGGCATCGCCAGCTTTTTTGTCTTTTCGCCAGCGATTCATCCGCGGGAAGCGCAGGGCAATGCCCGACTTATGCCTGCTGGAAGCCGCAATGCCCTCGAATGCTATCTCAAACACCAGCTCGGGCTTTACGCTACGCACCGGCCCGAATTTCTCCACTGTATTGCGTTTTACAAAATGATCGACCTGGCCAAATTCCTGGTCAGTGAGGCCGGAATAGGCTTTGGTGAAAGGTACCAGTTCGGCGCCGTCCCACACGGCAAAGGTATAGTCGGTGTATAGATCGGCCCTGCGTCCGTGGCCGCGCATGGCGTATATCAGCACTGCGTCGATTACAAGCGGTTCTATTTTCCACTTCCACCAGTCGCCACGTCGCCTGCCCGATTGGTATACCGATGACCTTCTTTTCAACATGAGGCCTTCATTAAATTTTGCTCGTGCCCCTGCGCGTTCCGCCATCGCCTCTTGCCAGTGAGCAAAAGACAATTCTTTGCTGATCAGCAGCTTCGGGTGGTTGGCCTTTTGCACCACTTCGGCCAAAAGCGCCCTGCGGCGGGTCAGTGGCTGCGACCTTATATCAACGCCTTCATGCTCCAGCAGGTCATACGCTATAAGTGATACGGGCGCTTCTTTCAGCAGCTTTTTCGACACAGCCTTACGACCGATCCGCGTCTGCAACAGCTGAAAGGGCAATGGATGGCTGCCGTTGTGTACGATGATCTCACCATCGATGACGGTGCCGTCGGGCAGTAGAGGGGCAAAGAGGCCCAGCTCGGGGTACTTGTCTGTGACCAGCTCCTCGCCGCGTGTCCACACAAAATGGAGATTATTTCGCTTGATGAATTGGCCCCGTAT
>CAZQVB010000009.1:0-55111 GCA_964596645.1 uncultured Roseivirgaceae bacterium | reverse complement strand
TCCCATTTGTGCTCTATTTGCCACGCAACAATGGCGCCGAGCGATTCCGGCTCGTCCTCCAGCGGGTAGGCCAGGTAAAAAGGATAAGGGCGTGAAGCATCGTCGGCCATCGACTCCACCATCACCAGCTCATGGAAGGAGGTGAGCTGCGGCACCCACTGGCCCATAAGCCGGTGCGCCAACGTGCTCTCTTCTTTGCCTGTGTATTTGCTGAGCGCCTTCACCACCATGCTCTGGGATATACCGATGCGAAAACTTCCGGTGATGATCTTGTTAAAAATGAACGACTCCTGGCGGTTCAGCTGACTCCATGCCTCTTTTACAGCCTTCTCCTTTTCTGTTTCATCCTTGTCTTTTAGCGCAATGAGCATCTCGATCCATTCGGTCAGGCTGTGCTGATTATCAGAGCGCTCGCCGGATACCAGCAAAGAGATGGTTTCGGCCAGGTCGCCCACCACATGATAGCTTTCTTCAAAGAGCCAGTCGGGTACACCGGCCTTCGCCGCCGCCCATTGCCGCAGCAAGGTGGTATTTACCGGTCTTTTGGGCCTTTTGCCAGAAAGCAGAGCCACGGCCCAAAGCTTATCTTCTTCCGGTGCATCGCTGGCAAAATATGCTGCCAGCATGTCTATTCGGGTATTGGTACGCGTGGTGCTGTCCAGCCCGGCAAACAATTGCGCAAATTCCCTCACGTTTCCTCCTCTGTTTCGGTGAGCGATTCGCCTACAAACGAGGTACGCACGGGCTGAGCATCCAAGCCCTTCACTTCGCGCAGGTATCGGGCAAAGGTGTCTGTGTAGCCATGGGTCACATAGACACTTTCGGCGCCGGTGGCGTCGATGGCCGCGAGCAGTCCGTTCCAGTCCGCATGGTCGGAGAGTGTGAAACCGCGGTCGGTGTTGCGGCGTCGGCGGGTACCGCGCAGCATCATCCAGCCGGAGGCCATGGCTGTTTCGTAGGGTTTAAATTTTCTCATCCAGGGTGTCCCCTGCGCCGAAGGTGGTGCCACCACCAGGCCACCTTGCCAGGCTTCTTTTGGCGTATCGGGCGTCACCGTGGTGGTCGGCTGTATGTTGAATCCATCGTCGGCGAGGGCTTCATTGACATTGCCTACGGCCCCGTGTGTATAAATAGGCCCTATGGATGTGTCGAGGCCATTGATGAGCCGCTGGGCCTTGCCCAGTGCATAGGCAAACACGAGGGATGTAATGCCTGCCGCACTGTTCTTTTTCCACCAGGCGTTGAGTTGGTCAAACACAATTTGCTGTGATGCCCACTGATACACAGGCAAGCCAAAAGTAGATTCAGTAACGAAGGCATTGCACCTGATGGCTTCGAAGGGTGCGATAAATCCATCGTCTTCAATTTTATAATCGCCGGAGACAACCCAGGTATCTCCCTGGTGCGACACCCGTACCTGGGCGGAGCCGG
This sequence comes from uncultured Roseivirgaceae bacterium, assembly GCA_964596645.1. Lineage (GTDB taxonomy): Bacteria > Bacteroidota > Bacteroidia > Cytophagales > Cyclobacteriaceae > CAVQEK01. The sequence continues at coordinate 53,680 of CAZQVB010000009.1, read as the reverse complement.
GTATATGGCCCGCCGGATGCAGCGACACCGACACGCCTTGTATGTATATGGCTTGACCATAGTCCAATACTTCAAGGGAAATATCGGCACCCAATCGATGCTGAAGGATGCGCCTGGAAAGGCTGTGCGCCAGATAATGCCTGGAACCCCACCGGGCGTGGTCGGAGTGTGCGTGGGTGATCACGGCACGATCCACGGGCTTCCAGGGGTCAATATAAAAGTTGCCTTTTTCGCAATAAATGCCAGAATCGGTGAAGCGCAGCAGCGGCTTGTCTTTCATTCAAAAAAAACGGGAAGGAGCTTAAAGTGTTTGTGGGGGAGATATATGGCTGCATTGGTAGACTGGTGGACTCGTAGACTGGTGAAATGGAGACAAAAGCTGAAAGCTCAAGGCTCAAAGATCAGGAGGTTGGAGATATGCTGAAACCCTGAAATAAATTTAATGCAGGCAAATGCCGCATCACAAAAATGTCCGTAACCCATGAACTCGTTTCAGGGTGTGCCTAAAGAGTAAACAGAGGCTGAAATGAATTAAGCATGACCGCCCGAGAGAGGGCGTAACGGATGGAAAATTCCATCAGCCTGACAAGCTTCCCACTCCGTCATTGTGAGCGAAGCGAAGCAATCTGCTGGCTATTGGGCGCCACTCATGTAACTCCATTTTGACAATAATGTCCTGTGGGTCACAGGCCAAGGAATAAATTGGCTTTTGCTTATACTGTAGACTGGTGGACTCTTAGACTGGTGAAATGGAGACAAAAGCTGAAAGCTCAAGGCTCAAAGATCAGGAGGTTGGAGATATGCTGAAACCCTGAAATAAATTTAATGCAGGCAAATGCCGCATCACAAAAATGTCCGTAACCCATGAACTCGTTTCAGGGTGTGCCTAAAGAGTAAACAGAGGCTGAAATGAATTAAGCATGACCGCCCGAGAGAGGGCGTAACGGATGGAAAATTCCATCAGCCTGACAAGCTTCCCACTCCGTCATTGTGAGCGAAGCGAAGCAATCTGCTGGCTATTGGGCGCCACTCATGTAACTCCATTTTGACAATAATGTCCTGTGGGTAACAGGCCAAGAAATAAATTGGCTTCTGCTTATACTGTAGACTGGTGGACTCGTAGACTGGTGACTGGTAGGAATGCATAGCTGAAAGCATTGGCTGGACTCTGTGCTGTCAAAACTTTCAGCATTCTTAGGTTTATATTATAAACCAGTTTATAATTGCAAAAAAAAGAAATATGACAACAACACAATCAAATCCATCCAGCACATCTCAACTGGCGCTTATAAGCGCCATGATAGCACAGGCGAGGGGTAAAGTAGAGCGCGGCAGTTTTTATTTTCTTCTCTGGGGGTGGGTCACCATCAGCTGTGAGTTGGGGTTTTATGTATTAGATGCCTTTACGGCATACCCCAGGCCTTATCTCATTTGGCTGCTCACCATACCTGCCTGGCTGCTCACCATCTGGAAATCACGCAGCACGAGACGCAGCAGCGGTGCCTATACGTATGTCGATCGTGCGCTGAGTATACTATGGTATGCCTTTGGCATCAGCCTGGCTATTGTCATTGGCTTTGGTCATGAAATCAACTACAATCTCAATCCTATTCTTATCGTGATGGCAGCTATGGCTACCTTTGTGTCAGGCACTATGCTTCGGTTCAAGCCATTGCAGTGGGGAGGCGTAGCACTTTGGATTTGTGGTATTGTGTGTTTTTCGGTAGATGTCCAAACGTCTTATCTGGCGGCGGCATTGGGCATAGCAGCAGGCTACCTCGTCCCGGGTTATATGCTTAAGCATACTACTGCCGCCACACCGTAAATTTTTAATACATTCCAGCCCACGGCCTAATCAGATTTACAATGATGAAAGACAATTTACAGCGTTGAAGACTTTCAAAGAATTGGATCCCCTTCTGCATTCTCAGCTCCGATTGGCTGTGATGTCACTATTGGTGAGTGTTGAATCTGCCGAATTCACTTATTTGAAGGAAAAAACCGAGGCAACCGCCGGCAACCTAAGCGTACAAATATCCAAACTGGAAGAAGCGGGCTATATAAGCGTGGCGAAAAGCTTTCGGGGAAAAAAAACGCTAACCACATGCAAGATAACGACACAAGGAATCGATGCTTTCGAGCAGTATGTGGAAAATCTCAAGCAGTACTTACAACTATAAATTTTTTTGTTTCAACAGTTTACAATATAAACCACTTTATAAAATGAAAAAGGCTAAAACATTAAAAATATGGCCGCTGATGCTTGTCGTCATCATTGCTGCCGCAACAGCGCTGCAGGCACAGCAGGCAGACTCAGCCAACAATGCGGCGCTGATGAAACAACTGGAATGGATGCAGGGATCCTGGAAAGGTAAAGCGACCACTCAACAAGGCGGAGCACAGCATACGGTGCTACAGGAAGAACATGTTTCCAAGCGTTTAAATGATCAAATACTCACCATTGAAGGCACAGGGCACGACACGACAAGCATCCGGAAAAAAGTTTTTCACGCCTTTGGTGTCATTTCAGTGGGTGACGATGGACAATATCAAATGCATTGCTGGCTTGCAGATGGCCGCAGTGTACGTGCATGGCTCGAGGTGCCCGCCACCAATACGGTACATTGGGGGTTTGATGCGCCGGCGGGTAGCATACAATACGTCATTGTGCATGATCCGCAGCGAAGGGCCTGGAACGAAACGGGAACCTTCAGCCCTACCGGTACCAACAAGCATTATCCGTTTTTCGATATGGCCCTTATTAAACAATAAAGAGGTAAGAGACCATATCGTTGGTCCCTTCACCACTATTGTACGGGTTGTATGCGCATAGCAAATCCACCGCCCGGCGCCAGGTCTATAGAGAGGCTAGTTTCGTTGCTTACGGTTTTGGTTACGCGTGCATAGTCAGTGCCGTCGCGATCGGCATTGATGCCGTCTTGATAGATCGTCGCCTTATACTGGCCTTCTGGCAGGAAGTTGAAGTTCACTTCGAGTGTGCGGGCATCCCAGTCGGTGATGCCGCCAACCCACCATTCGTCATCGTGCTTTCTGGCGATCACGGCATAGTCGCCTACCTTGCCACTCAGTGCTTTTGTATCGTGCCACACGGTAGGCACCGCCGAGAGAAACTCCAGTATTTCCGGTTCGCGCAGATAGGCCGTGGGTGCATCTGAGAGCATTTGCAGCGGCGCCTCAAATACTACAAACAAGGCCAATTGCTGGCCGCGTGTGCCCTGGCTCATGGGCTGCTCGAAGAATACACCAAAGTTTTCTTTTTGTGCATTCTTCATAGCGCCGGGGGTGTAGTCCAGTGGGCCTGCCGCCATACGAATGAAGGGAATAGTGGCTGCATGCTCTGGCGTGGTACCGTCTGGTTTAGAAAACTTATTGAACTCCAACCCACGCACCGCTTCCCGGTTCACCACATTGGGCCAGGTACGGTGCAAGCCGGCAGGTTTGTAGGCGCCGTGGTAGTTTACGAGCAGCTTATTTGCGGCGGCGGCCTCTGCCACACGCCAATAGAAATCGATCATTTTCTGATCGTCGCGATCCATGAAGTCGATCTTGAGGCCGGCCACACCCAGCTCCTGAAACCATTCCATATATTCATCGAGTTTCTGATCGAGCGGCCAATGTACCGCCCAGAGAAACACACCTACGCCCTTTGATTTGGCATAGGCGAGTATCTCTTTCAGGTCCACTTCTTCAGAGAGTTTCTTCAGGTCGAACTGGTCCGACCAGCCTTCGTCGAGGTTGATGTATTCGATGCCATGGTTTGCGGCAAAGTCAATAAAATATTTGTACGATTCCGTGTTGATGCCGGCTTTGAAGTCAACACCCGTCAGGTTGATGGCATTCCACCAGTCCCAGGCCACTTTGCCGGGCTTCACCCATGAAAAATCAATGGATGCATCCGCCGGGGCCGACAGTTTGTAGACCAGGTCGGTATCCAAAAGCTGCACATCATCCGTGGCCACTTTCAGCACACGCCAGGGAAAGGTGCGTGTACCATTGGTCTTGGCAATATAGTCGGCGCGCTCCTTCACCACCATGTTGAAATTATAATGTCCGCCTTTCTCAGCACTCAGTGGATATTGGGGAAATTCGGCTGACAGAACATCGCCGTCGGTTTTTTGTAAATGAAAACCGGGATAATCCTGTAAATCGGCTTCTGTGATGAGCAGCTTCACACCGTTGGAAACCTCTGCGAGCACAGGCAGCGCTGCCAGTGAATCGGGCTGCTGTGAGAGCGGCTTTACAGTATAAAAACTCTCATAACTATGTTGGAAGCTATTGTTATTGCTGTACATAGCCCACATGACGGGGTCTTTAGGCAGATGCAGTTTCAGTGTTTCGTCCTGTACAATAATGTCACCTTTCAGGCCGGTTGCGAAGCGATAGGCAAGCCCTTCGTCATACAGTCGAAAGTGCAAGGAGTAGCCGCCGCGAAAATTTAGTTGAAGCGCGTTGTAGTTGTCTTCGATGCTGCTGCGCTTGCCGTACAAGGGCGTTATAGCACTGCGATTTTCATCTTCTTCATGATTGCGCAGGCGCGGCTTTTCACCTAAGGCTTGGCCATCATTCAATTGGAGTGCTATTGGCGATGCTTCTGCAAGCAGCGCATCACCCAAAGACAAGGTGAAGGAGATTTGATCTGCTACTGTAATGCTGGCAGACAACCGGCCATCGGGCGATTGCAAGGTGAAATCTTTTTCATTTTGTGCCTTCACTTGTGTCACAGCGGTAAAAAGCAAAATCGTGAAGATTATGCGCAGGGTTCTCATTTGTATTGGTTTAAAAGTAAAAATTAATCTCTGTTTCAACGCTAAATCCGATATCACCTCAGCCGGGGCTTTTCCTTTATCCATTGTAAGTAGTCGCCCGATGCTATGCGTGGCAGATGCGATACCGGCCAGCTGTACCAGTATATCCAGGCTTCGTAGGAGCTGTCATTGACCATTGCACTTGTGACCTCGCGGCGGTATTCATTGGGTGCAGAATGCGCTTCACCCACCATTTCAAAAGCATCAAGTTTTTTCAGTATGGCATCCACATCGTGCATCAGCCTGTATACATCGCCCACCAACTGATGGTGTGCATCCGGCACAGCCGCGGGGTATTCGCCTACATCATACAACAGCCCCCTCACCTCACCGCGACCAATGAATTTTGCATTATTTTTTAAAAACGCAGCCATCGGATGAGGCACGTCGGCACGCAGCAGTCCATATACAAATAAGTAAGGGGCATTACTCCTCGGCATTGGCAACAGAAAAGCGATATCGAATACCCAAAGAACCCCGAATTACTGCCTCCTCCCCTATGATCGGTGCCAATTCCATTTGAAAACCGAAGTTTTTATTTTCAAATGGGTATAAGTTCAAACCCATAGGCACAGCCACGCCAGAAGTATTGACATGGGTGTTCAGTCCGGCGCCGGCATAGAGCGTGTAGTCGGTTTTTCGTATCAGACCGTACAGCACCACAGCCTCTATGGCAAAATAGTCCAGATAAAGATCAGTGAAGATGCGCATCTCAGGCATCAGGCCATTGGCAAATGCATAATTGACCCCCACAAAAGGAGTGGCTGATTGGTGATAGCTGGCTGTAAATTGGGCGTTGGCAGTGCTACACTGCAGTGCTAAAAATGCGCATATTACGAAGGCGTACTTTTTCATGGCAGATGAAGGCGTTGGTGGTGTGGAAATGTAGCAAAAGAATCGCTATGGAAAGTAGAGAGCCACCCACAAGTACACTGAAAATTCTCATTCCCATAAACCGCATAATTCTTATAATTTTGCCTGCATACCCGCAAGATATGAGCGATAGATATATGCAGCGCGGCGTGTCCGCCACCAAAGATGATGTACACGCCGCCATTCGCAATGTGAACAAAGGGCTGTATCCTCAGGCCTTCTGCAAAATAGTACCCGACCATCTGACGGGCGACTCTGATTATTGTTGCGTGATGCATGCCGACGGCGCAGGCACAAAATCGTCGCTTGCCTATATGTATTGGAAAGAAACCGGTGACCTCTCTGTTTGGAAAGGCATTGCCCAGGACGCCATCATTATGAACGTAGACGATCTGGCCTGCGTGGGTGCACTAGATCATATTCTCTACTCCTCTACCATCGGGCGAAACCAAAAGCGTATACCGGGAGAGGTAATATCGGCCATCATCACTGGCACAGAAGAGATACTGGATATGTTGCGAGCGCACGGCATCGACATCGTGAGCACTGGTGGCGAAACTGCCGACGTGGGCGATCTTGTTCGTACCATCATTGTAGACAGCACCGTGACGGCCCGCATGAAAAGACAGAATGTGATATCGGCAGGTGACATACAACCTGGCGATGCGATTGTGGGGCTGGCGTCATTTGGTCAGGCACAATATGAGGTAGAATACAACGGCGGCATGGGCAGCAATGGACTCACCTCCGCACGGCATGATATCTTTCGGCATGAGTATGCACTGAAATATCCGGAAACCTATTCGCCAGAGCTTCCTTCTGATTTGGTTTATGCCGGCAAATACGGCCTGCAAGACAAGGTGGATGAGCTGCCGGTGGATATGGGAAAGCTGGTGCTATCGCCCACACGTACCTATGCCCCTATTGTAAAACAAATGCTCAGCCAATCCGTCCGCGACATTCACGGCATCATTCACTGTAGTGGTGGCGCCCAGACCAAGGTGATGCATTTTGTGAAAGGTGTTCATGTGATCAAAGACAATCTTTTTGATACGCCACCGCTGTTCAGGATGATCCAACAGGAAAGCGCTACAGACTGGAAGGAAATGTATAAGGTTTTCAATATGGGTCACCGAATGGAAATATATGTGCACGAGGGCTCTGCAAGAGAAGTTATAGACATTGCGCAATCATTTGGTGTGCCGGCACAAGTAATTGGCCGGGTAGAAGCCGCAGATCACAATAAGCTAAGCATCCACAGCGCACACGGCATTTTCGAATACGCTTAAAGGGGACGAATAATTGCATCAGCCTGACAAACCTCCCACTCCGTCATGGTAAGCGAAGCAATGCAATATTCTATGGCCTGTGGCCAGGACATTTGGCATCGCAAGAGTGCTGATTGACATGACGAAGCTTCACGGCCCGTGGAGAGTGATTTGAGGCCTTGAAGAAAATTATGCTGCCCGATTACTGGCCGCTCCGAGTGCCGTCCCATACGCCGGGGTCAAGTGCTGGTAGTAGTGGAGCCTTTTTCTCCTGATACTCCTGCATATTGCGCATTATGGTATCGAGCATTCGTATGGCATTCACGATATAAAGACCTTTATTGAGCATCACACAGTCTGCCCGCTGAGCCATTACAGCGTCTGTGATTTCTGCACGAGAGGGAATGCCTTTTTTGGCCAGATTCTCCAATACCTGCGTAGCCCAAACGGTGGGAATATGCGCAGCGGCACATAGCCACAATATTTCTTCTTGTATTCTGCCTATATGCTGCCAGCCACACTCTATGGCCAGATCGCCGCGTGCTATCATCACACCTACAGGCTTTACTTGCATGGCAGCCAACAATATCTCCGGAAGCTTCTTATACGCCTTCATGGTTTCTATTTTAAGGATCACGCCCAGCTTGTCTTTCGACCCAAGTGCTTCCAGGGCATTTACCAGTTCATTCACATCTTCAGCGCCATTTACAAAAGACATATTCACCACATCGGCGTGGGCAGCAACAAATGGAAGGTCTTCCCGGTCTTTCGCCGTAAAGCCAGAAATATTGAGATTAGATTTTGGAAAATTAATGCCTTTGTCGGCTTTGAGCTTCGCGCCGCCTTCTTTGGCCCTGATGATGCGCACCACAAGTTGGTGCCCGGCCACGGATTCTATCACGCCTTCTATTTTGCCATCATCAAAAAAGACCGGCTCACCGGGCTTTATCTGTTCGAAAACCTCCTCTGACGTGCAGGAAACATGTGCCTTTTTTAGCAAACGTCCTTCCTGGTCGTATTCGGCCAATTCGCCTGGTGTAGGTTCTTTGTGTAGTATGAGTTCGTCGCCTGTTTTGAGTATGATGGCCTGCTCTATGGGTATAATCTCGCCAACCGCTACCGGCTCGGAGTCTTGCTTGCGCTGCATCTTTGTACCTGTTTCTATATAGGCAGAGTCGTAGCAGTTGGCCCAGATGATGTGTTCATCGCGCTTGATCACTTTTGCAAAACGCGACTTACCGCGGGTATCGGTAAAGGATACTCTGTTTTCGGGCTGCAGCGTGGAGAGCCAATGGCCGGGTACGGGTACGTAAATCTCCTCATCGTCGGGCACGGGCGTGCCTTCCGCTATGAAGCCAAAAAAGGCCGGATTGATGATGTTTCCTCTTGAATTACGTTCAGGTTTGAGATGTACTACCTTGGGACCTGGAGTAATGGCGCCCGTGCGTATTTTGGGCCCGCCAAGATCCATGGCTATTTTACAACGTCGACCTACCCGCTCACCAGCCAGTTTGGCATGATCTATCATGGCTTTCCATGCTTCAGGTCCATCGTGCGCACAGTTGATGCGCACCGTGTTCATCCCTGCTCTCATAGCCTCCAGCACAAGCTGTGGATCGGTGGCTGCTTCGGATGGCTGGGTCACCATGATGCGCACCCTTCTATGCTTACTTTTATAACCAAACAATTCTTTGTTTCGGCTGCGCAATATGTGTTGGCTTCGTTTTATCGACACGAACTCCTCGCGTCGGGGTGCATCGCGCCTGCCGAGTAGGGCTGAAAGCAGCTGCCTCGCTTTCATGAGGCTGGCCAATACGTGCGCTTCGGCCTTGGCAAGACGTGTCATACCCAGGTTGCCCAGCTTTTTTTGTAACACACGTATGTCGAAGCTGCGCAGGGCAAGGTAGTGCACCATGTTGCGCGCACTGTCGATATAGTCCGGATGTACTTTGGCCAGCGGCTCGGCATAGAAATTTTCAAACTCACGGCAAGCCTGCATGATACGATCAATCTCCTCTATTAATTTTTCTATTTTATCTGGTTGTACCGCCATAGTTCACATTCTGTTATCAGCCACATCGCCATCACAACGCCCTGTTTCGGCTACTTTCAAAAAAATGAGTCTGGCAAAGGTACATCAAAAGTAAAGGCTCGTGTTGTGTTAACATTTTAATAATAATGGTGTGATTGCTCTGGAGCATCTAATTGAATCGCTTCCACTTTGGAGTAAATTGAGTATGATCAAATCAGCATATTTAGGTATGTCGGTTTTTGGAGGATATTTTGAAGAAGATTTTTCGGAGAACACCGTTCCTTTTTTCGAACGTATCCTAGGATGAACAAATCCAAACAAGCAGAGCCGACTGCCAACACATTGCAATGGCGACACTTGCAAAAGCGGACGTTTTAGTCAGTTGCAACTTTAAACATATTGTGAACCTTGACCGAATCCGTGGGTATAATGGCATTAACCTGCTGATGGGCTATAACACGATTGAGATACGGACACCAAAGGAAATGGAGCGATATGATTAAGGATAAAATAATAACACAGAAAGGCTTGGTGAAAAAACTGAGGGCAATTAGGGACAGGTTCAACAAAGACATACAAGATATGACCTTGGAAGAGGAACAGAAATATCTTGAAAAAATGTCTGCTAAGTGGAAGAATTCCCCACATCCTTAGATAAATATAAACGCGCCTGCTTTCTCGTAGAAAACGAGAAGTCAAAAGAAACTTCTTGGCCTTCTGTTTATTTGTACCTTCACCATTGCGCAATGCTCGCAAAAATGTATTGACTATATGCCATGGATTCAAATTACCTCAAGGTAAATCAGCACGCCTGGAATCAACGCACGAAGGTTCATTTCAATTCCACCTTTTATGACAATGCCAGCTTTGTTAAAGGCCGTAATTCGCTCAATGAAATTGAGCTGAAGCTATTGGGAAACGTACAGGGCAAGAGCATACTGCACCTACAGTGCCACTTTGGGCAAGATACAATCTCCCTGAATCGCTTGGGCGCCAAGGCCACCGGTATCGATCTCTCCGACGTGGCCATAGCACAAGCCAAAGTACTTGCCGAGCAGACGCATTCCGATGCACAATTTATCTGTTGCGATGTCTACGACCTGCCCCAACACCTTGATGCAGTATTTGATATTGTTTTCACCTCTTACGGTACCATCGGCTGGCTCCCCGACATGCAGAAATGGTCGGCAGTGGTTGATCATTTCCTCAAACCCGGCGGACTTTTCATAATGGCTGAGTTTCATCCGGTGCTTTGGATGTTCGACGATCGTTTTCAGCACATTCAGCACAGGTACTTCAACGACGGCCCGATAAACGAAACCGAAACCGGCACCTATGCCGAAAAGCAGGTGCCTTTAGAATTTGACACAATCACCTGGAACCACAGCCTGGGTGAAGTGGTCGGCAACCTGCTGTCACGAGGCCTGGTGATCGATGCACTACAGGAATTTGACTATTCCCCCTATAATTGTTTTCAAGACATGTCGGAGATCGAGCCCGGGAAATTTCAAATACGCCATCTGGATAACAAGCTGCCGATGGTGTATGCCATCTCCGCCAAAAAATTGCAACGATGAACATAGAACACTACACCACCGAGCTGCGCAATAACACTGAAAACATATTGTCTGCTTTAAGCAGACTAACACCCATACAACAGTCAGCAAAGCCGGCCGATGGCTGGAGTGTGCTGGAAATACTGGAACATATATACCTCACGGAAAAGAGCATTATTCGATTGCTCAAATCACCTCCGGAGGGCTTGCACGATGGGGATGAAAAAATCGGAAGGCAACAATTGAAAAAGCTACTGATAGAAAAGCGCCAAATTAAGGTGGAGGCACCGGAATTTACATTGCCAAAAGGAATATTAGCCAACGTGGATGCATTCGAAACAGCATTTGCCGATCAGCGCGCGCGGTTGATACAATCACTGGAGGAGGGCACGTTGGTGGTCGATAGCCGCTTGTACCTGCACCCATACCTCGGAAAGATTACTGTATCGGATTGGCTGTATCTGATCATCTACCATTCCGAGCGCCACCTGGGGCAACTTCAGGCGACAGTAGAAAGCGCGAAGTAAAAGGACCACGGCGCCGATGGAATGGTCATTTCCAGACATATACCATAGGTCAGAAGGGCTCAATATCGTGGAATTATTTCTGCCATTGCGCACGCTTCTCTACATGGGCATGGCATTGAATATTATACCGATCTTCGGAGGCCGTTGGCTCGAGCAGCACAAAAGTCCTTATACCACTGCTAAGCAGCGCATTGGGGTTTGGTGAACAACTGGTAAAATATACAGGCTCACCACGTACGCTTTGGAATATTTTTTGGCCACGGCAGCACATAAAACCAACCCCATTGGCACAATGAAGAACAATAAAGAACTCCTTGAAAAGCTGGCCGCCTGTGCGGCAGCATGCCAGTACTGCTCTGATGCATGCCTTGACGAAACCGACATGCTCGAGAAGATGGTACCGTGCATCCGCCTGGATCGCGACTGCGCCGAAGCTTGCCAGACTGCCATGAATTTTGTGGCGCGCAACTCAGAGCACGCTGCTGCATTTATTGATATATGTGCTGATTTATGCGCCGCTTGCGCAGAGGAGTGCGACAAGCACGATACGCAGCATTGTAAAGACTGCGCCCAGGCGTGCCGTGAATGTGAGGAAGCCTGCAATGCCGCCGGCTGACGCACAATTGTTCATTTGTTAATCATCAACCTATGTTCACCAAATCGATCTGGAATGAGTTCGCTTCATTCTATCAATATCCGAAACTCTCAAAAGATATTGAAGCCGACGTAGCCATTGTAGGCGCAGGCGTTACCGGCATTGCTGCGGCCATATTATTGGCTAAGAGCGGCCACCGTGTTGTGGTGCTCGAAAGTCTACGTGTGGGGGGTGGTACAAGCAGCCACAGCACAGGCAATTTGTACTTTACTGTAGACAGAAACCTCGGCCACCTGCATGACAAGTATGATACCGACACGGTGCGCGCAGTGGTCAGTTCACGTGCAGTGGCTTTGGACAAAATGGAAGCCTGGGTGCGTGAGTACTCCCTCGACTGCGACTTCCATCGACAGCCCTGGTACCTGTACTCTGCCTCAGCGCGGCATAATGAAACGATAGAACAAGAACATACCTATGCACAAGAGGCCGATGTGCCAGTACAATGGGCCGGACAACAGGAACTACCGCTCACCATAACGAAGGCACTAAAAGTGCCGGGCCAGGCGCAGATAAATCCTATGCGCTATGTACAGGAACTGGCCAATGCGGCGACATCGGATCATTGCCAAATATTTGAAAACACGCGGGTGACAGACATTGAAGAAGAGGATGGCAGGGTACTGTTGCAAACAACCGGCGGCAGGGTGAGCGCCCGATATGCCATTCATGCCACCCACATTCCCAAAGGGGTGATGGCCGTGCAGACGGCGCTATCCATGTATCGGGAATACGGTGTTGCCTTTCGGGCAGATCAAAATGACTTTCCCCCGGGAATATTTTGGGGCTACCACGAAGACGGGCATAAATACAGCTCGCGCTTGTATACCCGTGAAGATAAAAAGTATGTAATGGTGATCGGCCAGCCACATCGCGTAGGTCAGGCCGACGACAACATGGCCCACATTCGCAATTTGGAAGCTTTTGCAAAAAAGCATTACGGACTGCAAAATCCTGAATTTCGCTGGGGAGGTCAGCACTACAAGCCGGCCGACTTGCTGCCTTACATTGGTCAAAAGAGCAGTGGCAGCAATATTTTTATCGCCACAGGCTTTTCTACCGACGGCCTTGTGTACGGCACGCTGGCCGCCATGATCATTGCCGATGCCATAAACGATGTAGAAAATCCATGGTCACACCTGTACAACGCACACCGGTTTAGCCCGCTCAAGTCAGCGAAAAACTTGATAGAAGAAGGCATAAACACCGCCAAACAATATCTGCGCAACCTGCCCGGCAATACCGATGAGTCAAACTATGGGCATGTGAAAAATGGCGAGGGCGCCATCGTAGAGAGTGATGGTAAAAAAGTAGCTGCTTATCGCGATGAGCAGGGTAAGCTCACGCTGCTTTCGGCAGTATGCCCACATTTGAAATGCATCGTAAACTGGAACAACGCTGAGAAAACCTGGGACTGCCCCTGCCATGCGAGTCGCTTCCAAACGGACGGCACTGTGCTGGAAGGTCCTGCCTATAACCCGCTCGCCACCATTGAGCGCTCGCATATGAGTAAAGGATGAGGCACTGATTGCCGTGTGTTGAATCTTTGTAAAGCAGCATCCTTTGTGATATATAAAAAGAATCTGTGATGAATAACTTTTTGGAACAGTGGGGTAAAGCGGCATATACCACCGCAGGCTTCTTCTGGATGGCCCTCTGGGCATTTGTGCTGGGCTATGTCATCAGCAGCATGATTCAGGTGTTTGTGACGGAGAAGAAGATGCAGGAAACCATGGGTCAGCAGGAGAAGAAGAGTGTGCTTCTGGGCACCTTTTTTGGCTTTATCAGCAGCTCGTGCAGCTTTGCAGCCTTAGCCTCCACCAAGTCACTGTTTAAAAAAGGGGCAAGCTTTGTTTCTTCCATTGCTTTTTTGCTGGCTTCCACCAATCTGGTGGTCGAGCTGGGGATCATCATCGCCATATTTCTGGGTTGGCAGTTTGTAGTGGGCGAATATGTCGGCGGCATTTTACTTATACTGATCGCCTGGCTGCTTATTAGGCTCATCAATCCTAAAAAGCTTATTGAACGCGCGCGCCAAAATCTGGAGAATGAAGAGGAGGGCCATGAAATGGACGATTCGAAAGACTGGAAACAGCAAATGAAGCAAGAGGAAAGCTGGGCGCGGGTCGGTAAGCGATACAAGATGGAGTGGCAGATGGTGTGGAAGGATGTGACGGTCGGGTTTACTATAGCCGGAATAGTGGCTGCTTTTGTGCCCGATTCATTTTTTCAGACGCTTTTTATCAACAGCGGCCAGGGCAATACGGACTTTTCATTTCTGGAGGTGCTGGAGCATATTTTGGTAGGGCCGGTGGCCGCATTTCTTACCTTCATCGGATCGATGGGAAATATTCCGCTTGCGGCATTGCTATTCGGCCAGGGCGTGAGCTTTGGCGGAGTCATGGCTTTTATTTTTAGCGACTTGGTGGTGTTTCCGGTGCTGCGCATCAATGCGCGCTACTATGGCTGGAAGATGTCATTATTCATCCTTTTCCTGCTGTTTACGGCTTTGATCGGTACTTCGCTCATCTTGCACTATTCTTTCAGTGCGCTCGGCATATTGCCCGATCCTTCGCAGGTGACCATTCAGGATGGCAATTATTTTAAAATCGATTATACATTTTTCCTCAATATGGCTTTTCTGGCCATATCAGGTTATTTGATTTACCTGGGGTTCTTCAAGAAGAAGGATGTGGGCCACGCCATGAGCGAGATGGCACCCAAAAGTGAGGCACTGGAAAAAACATTGAAATGGCTCGCATTTGCCTGCTATATTTGGCTGGCTGGTGGATTGCTGGTAAAATTTGTCTTATGAAATGCCGTAGACCGCATATGCCAGTAGAATAGCCAATCGCCACCTATGGAGCACGATTATACCAAAAAAGTACTCATCGCAGTAGGCATAGTAGCCGCTGCCACCATCATCATTCTATTTGCTGGCTCTGCCTTTAGCATTCTCTTAATGGTATTGGCCGGCGCGCTATTCTCTATTTTTTTCCGGGCCATAGCTGCATGGCTTCAGCAGTTGTTACCGGTGAACAGGGGCATTGCCCTCACTATAGCCGTGGTGGGTGTGGTGGCCATCATAGCGCTCACAGTATTTCTGCTTGCACCCCGCATCGGCAGGCAGGTAGATGAAATAAAAGAAAAAGCGCCTCAGGGAATTGCAAAGATTAAAGACAACATGAAGTCTACCGAGGTAGGCCGCTTCATTTTGGAGCAGGTGCCCTCGACCAGGGAAGAGGCCGGGCTCAGTGGCGATAAGCTCAGAAAGAGAATAGCCCAGGTAGCCTCATCTACGTTTGGTGTGTTGGGCGATGCGTACGTCATACTGTTCCTCGGCATTTTCTTTCTGGCCAATCCTACTATATACCGGCAGGCTATACTGGCCCTGATCACCAAATCGTACCGCGAGCGTATCGGGGAAGTATACGACTACTCCGGCGAAGTATTGAAAAAATGGATGTTTGGCAAGCTCTTGTCCATGGCCATAGTGGCTGTGCTTACGGGCGTGGCGTTGTGGATCATCGGGATACCTTTCGCCCTCACGCTGGCGCTTATTGCAGGACTTTTTTCATTTGTGCCCAACTTCGGACCGCTGCTGGCGCTGGTGCCTGCGGTGGCTGTCGCCATCACTTTAGGTATGTCGCAGGTGTGGTATGTGGTGATCGCCTACATGAGCGTACAGGCGCTGGAGAGCAACCTCATCACGCCATTTATTCAACGTACCAATGTGTCCTTGCCATTTGCCGTGATCATTCTCAGCCAGATACTGCTGGGATTGTACACCGGCTTACTCGGACTAATATTGGCGGTGCCGCTGGCTGCTTTGGTCATTCTGTGGGTGCAGATGCTTTACGTACACGATGTGTTGGGCAATAAGGACGTAAAGCTGCTGGGGGAAAAGTGAAACGAGTAAAAGCTTTAGTGCCAAAATAGCCTCTATGCTATACAGCTTGTTGCGTATCACAATATATTGCAATGCCCTTTCAATAAAAACAGGCTTTAAGTTCCATGTGTTAAAAGCTATTGTGGGGCAATAAGATCGAACCTATTGTAGTACACGAAAAAATATAGACTATGAAGAATGCATTTTTGATCCTCTCCATTTGTTGCATGTTGAGCGTAGTGGCCTCATGTAGTGGAAACAAAAAAGAAATAACCGGCCACGAAGGGCACGATCACCCAACCGCCTCCATGAGCCACGAGCATCACCTATCTTGGAATAATGAACAAGTAGGCGCGGCATTTCAGGCATACGTGCAGCTGCGTAAGGCCCTTACCGCTTCTGATCCCGACGATGCCAAAGCCGCTGCCGCACTTCTGTCAGATCATTTAGATGAAGAGCAGACTGAATTGGAAGCCGTTGCCAGTGGTATCGCCAATACCGACGAACTGGAAATGCAGCGCCGGCTGTTTTGGGAACTCACCAGTAAAATAGAGCCACTGTTCCGCGACGGACGTGAAGGCGGCCGCTTCTATAAGATACACTGCCCCATGGCTTTCGATAGCAAAGGAGCCTACTGGTTTTCACTTTCCGAAGAAGTAACAAATCCGTACTACGGCGACAAAATGCTGCGCTGTGGCGCCGTGGAAGAAACCATCGGCAGCTAAGTCGATAAGCCTACGCTTCGGTTTTTCTCCTTTTCAGCTCGCGCTTTACCAGGGCCAGTTCGCGGCTGCTCTGCCCGGCGATGGAGGTGTTTTCTTCGGCCCGCCGAAAGAGGTACGGCAACACCGCACGTACCGGACCATATGGCACGTACTTCACCACATTGTAGCCCGCATGGGCCAAATTGAAGGAAATATTGTCGCTCATGCCATACAACTGGGCAAAATATACGCGCTCATCTTCCGGTGACAGGTTTTGTTGCTGCATCAGTTCGGCAAGGAGATAATTGCTTTTTTCATTGTGAGAACCGGAGCAAATGGCAATGCGATCGATGTGCTGCATGCAGTAGTCGAGCGCATCGTTGTACTGATCGTCGGTGGCGTCCTTATCAGGTAAGATGGGATCTTCGTAGCCCATGGCCGAAGCACGCTCCCGCTCTTTTTCCATATAGGCACCGCGCACCAGTTTCACCCCTAAAAAATAGCCCTGTCGCTCTGCATCGGCATAGGCATTTTTCAGTGCATCGAGCATGCCTTTGCGATAAAATTGGTACGTGTTGTACACCACGGCACGCTCCCGGTTGTACCTGGCCATCAAAGCATAAACCATCTGATCGATCGGCTGCTGTATCCAGCTGTCTTCACTGTCTACCAGAAGGCGTACGCCGGAGTCAAAACATTTTTTGGCCAGGGTGTCAAAGCGCTTTTTCACACGCTCAAATTCTTCTTTTTCTTGGTCGCTCGGGGATAATCCCAGTTGCAAATTGGCCAGAAGATCTATGGGCGCCAGGGCCGTGGGCTTGAATACCGAAAACGGAATATGAGGATCGCCCTGAGCCCGGTCTATGGTTTTTTTTATTTCTTCCAGTATGGCATCATAGGCGAAGGCGCCGCTGCCACCTTCTACGGCAAAATCGAGTATGGTTTTTACTCCGTGTCGGGCCAGCGTATCTATGGTGTTTTCACATTCGGCTATGGTTTCCCCACCACAGAATTGTTGGAAAATTGTGCCTTTCACAATTCCTTTCATAGGCACTTTTACTTTCATGCCAAATTTCACGATGTTTGTACCCAATTTTGACAAAAGCGGGTAGTTCACTGCCGCAAATAATAAATAACTCTTTTTTAAGGCCGCATCAGATTTATATGAGAAAGCAATTTTGGTATCGGCAAACGAGATATTGGCGCTCATTTTAGTCTCCCTTTTTGTGTCCTTCACACATCTCTATTCAAGTCTGAAAATTAATATTTAAAACCTATTTTGTATAAAGCAATGGATATAGAATCACTAAACGACTGGGGGCTGGGCATTGACAAGCCCGCCATAATAGCGGGGCCCTGCAGTGCCGAAACGGAAGAGCAGCTGTTGGAGACCAGTCTGAAAATAAAGGAACTGGGCGTGAAAGTAGTACGTGCAGGCATTTGGAAGCCGCGCACCCGGCCAAACAATTTTGAGGGAATAGGTGAAGAAGCCCTGCGTTGGATCCAAAACGTGAAAAAAGAAACCGGCCTTTTGTTTGCCGTAGAAGTGGCCAATCCCAAGCACGTATACGAAGCCATCAAGCACAACGTGGATATACTGTGGGTTGGGGCCCGGTCTACCACCAATCCCTTTACCGTACAGGAAATAGCCGAAGCACTGCGCGGTGCGCATACCCCCGTCTTTGTAAAGAACCCGATCAACCCTGATTTTGCATTGTGGATGGGCGCCATTGAGCGCATCAGCAATGTAGGCATCACCAAAATTGGTGCGATACATCGTGGGTTTTCTTCTTTTAAAGCCACCCGCTATCGCAATATGCCCATGTGGCAGATACCGCTTGAGCTGAAGAGCAAGCTGAATATCCCCATCATCTGTGACCCCAGCCATATCTGCGGCACGCGAGATCTTATCTTTGAAGTGTCACAGAAAGCCATAGACCTGGACTACGACGGACTGATCATAGAAACGCACCGCGACCCGCAAAATGCCTGGAGTGATGCGCAACAGCAGGTGACGCCCGACGCACTGGGTTTCATTCTGAAAAACCTGAAGTACAGAAAACCGACTTCGGAAGACAAGGAATTTATCACCCACCTGGAAGAACTGCGCGAACAGATCGACCATACCGACCGTGAGTTGTTCGAGATTCTATCGCAGCGCATGGACCTGGTGGAAAAAATCGGCCAGTACAAAAAGCGCAACAACGTAACGGTTTTTCAGAAAAACCGCTGGCAGGAAATATCGGATACACGCCACCGATGGGCTGAGGAGCTTGGGCTCAACCCGGAGTTTATGGCTGAGTTATTTAAGCTCGTACACGATGCCTCCATACGCCGCCAGGAAACCATCATGAACACACCGATCGAAAAGCTCGATGAAATTGCCTGACAACATCCTGATCACCGGGCAAATTGCCGACAGCGTGAGGGGGTTTTTCGCTAAAAACACCTACTCGGCTGTGGCAGTGCTTATGGATGAAAATACGGAGAGATACTGCTTTCCGCTGCTTCAGGAGGTATTGCCCGATCATGTGCCCATCATCATAAGGAGCGGGGAGTCATACAAAAACCTGGAGACCTGTGCCCGCATATGGCAGCACCTCACCGACTGGGCATTCGACAGGAAGTCGCTGTTGGTAAACCTCGGTGGTGGTGTGATCGGCGACATGGGAGGTTTCTGCGCAGCCACCTACAAGCGGGGCATCGATTTCATGAATATTCCCACTACCCTACTCAGCCAGGTAGACGCCAGCATAGGCGGCAAGCTCGGGATCGACTTTCTGATGTATAAAAATCACATTGGCGTGTTTCAGGAGCCAAAACAGGTGATGGTGGATCCTGTTTTTTTACAGACGCTGCCTGAAGCAGAGCTGCGCTCCGGATATGCCGAAGTGATAAAACACGGACTGATCTGCGATGCTGATACTTTTACAAAACTCGCCAGCCTGCCTTTGGCAGACGTGCAGTGGAGTATCGAAATACCCCGGTCGATCGAGATAAAATACCAGGTGGTGAAGGACGACCCCAAAGAAGTAGGGTATAGAAAAATCCTCAATTTTGGCCATACGCTGGGCCATGCGGTAGAAAGCTATTATTTGAAAAATTCCGCTAAAAGGTTGCTTCATGGAGAGGCTATAGCAGTAGGCATGATTTGCGAAGCCTGGCTGTCTTTTAAAAAAACAGGTTTACCACAGCGGGCGCTGGAGCAGACAGAGCAGTTATTGATGACCATTTATGATTGCGCACCCATACCAGAGGAGCATTGGCCAGCCATCATTGAACTGACCCGCCAAGACAAAAAGAATGAAAAAGGGAAAGTATTTGCTTCGCTGCTCAAAAACATTGGCGTATGCACTTTTAATGTGCCCCTTACCGAAGATGAAATGATCGCATCGCTGCGGCACTTTAATGCACTTGCGGTCAAATGAAGTACTCATTCATGCTGTCGGCAGTCAGCAGCGACTCCGGCATGGACACATCGCGGCTGCTGTTGTGGGCAGAGGCAGTATTGCGCTCTTTAATCTTTATGATTTCTTCGGTGGCAATTTTGCCTGCCAGTGCGCCAATGGCTAAGCCAGCGGTGACAAAGGCGACCATTTTCATGTATATGTTCATATCCTATTTGTGTTTAAAAAGTAATTGTTCAACGCAGCGCAGTTCACCTTATTTTTCGTTTGGCGGAGCCAGCATATCGCCTGGCAAATATCCCGATAAATTTACAATTAATATTAGATAAGTGAAACTTGTAAGCGGCTTCCCACTGGGTTTCTTTCTCAATAACTCACAATGATACAGGGCAAAAAAAATTACCTTTTGCGCCACACGCCAAAGCTCAACGCAGCACTAATTCACCTGCCGTCGTCCAAAAGCGAAAGTAATCGCGCATTGATCATACAGGCGCTGGCTGATGGACAAGTTCATCTGAGTAATCTGTCGGAAGCGCGCGATACGCAAACCATGATGCGGCTGCTGAGCAGCCCGGCGTATGAGCTGGATGTGTTGGATGCCGGGACGGTCATGCGTTTCATCACCGCCTTTTGTGCCCTTACTGGTAAAAAGAAATTGATAACCGGCGTACCGCGTATGCAGGAGCGGCCCATCAAGCTGCTGGTCAATGCACTGCGCGAATTAGGCGCTGATGTACACTACCTGAAAAAAGACGGCTACCCGCCAGTGGAAACAAGAGGCTTTGCCGGCCAGCTAAAAGAGCATGTATTTATCCGCGGCGATGTGAGCAGCCAGTACATATCGGCACTGCTGATGACGGGCGCCATACTGCCCAAAGGCCTTCGGCTCTCCCTCACCGGCAAAATAGGCAGCCGCCCCTACATCGACATGACGCTGGCACTGATGAAGAAGTTTGGTGCGGCCGTCGACTGGGAAAATGATAATACCCTGTGGGTGCAGCCCAAGCCCTACCACGCAGCAGACTTTTCTGTAGAGTCAGATTGGTCGGGTGCGAGCTATTGGTTCAGCATGGTGGCACTGGCTGAGCAGGCATCCATCACACTGCACGGGCTCAAGCCAGATTCTTTGCAAGGCGACATCAGCATTATAAAGATGATGGACAAGCTCGGGGTGGCGGCCAATTTCGTTTCTGGAGGATTGTACCTGACCAAAAGCGAACACGCAAGTGAAGCTGTATTTGACTTTTCCGACAGCCCTGACCTGGCACAGACCGTAGCGGTGTGTTGTGCAGCCAAGGGTGTGCGATGCACCATGACAGGTCTGGAAAGTTTGCGCATAAAAGAGACCGACCGGGTAGCAGCATTGCAAAAGGAGCTGGCGAAAATGGGGGCTCAACTGCAAGAACACGACAAGCGCTGGACGCTCATACCTGCTGAAGACCAAGGCTGGCGACAACACGCGCCGGTGACCTTCCACACCTACGACGACCACCGCATGGCCATGGCTTTTGCCCCTTTGGCCACCATGGTCGACATTGTGATAGAGAATCCAGATGTGGTAGAAAAATCATACCCTCGCTTCTGGGAAGACCTTGCATTGGCCGGTGTGTCGCTATCGGAGCAGGGCCTTGTATAGGCAGGCGTTTGCCACTAGCGACTGAGTATGCTATTGATTTTGAAGTATTTGTACACAAAATACAAGCATACCAGCAGTTGTAGTATTAGAATGATAATGATGCCCTCACTCATTTTCAAATCGAAGAGAAAGCCAATGATGATGGAGGCGTAAAAAACAAATGAGCACAATATTTCGCCGCGGAATATGGCATTGATCATTTTGATGTCGGTGTTGAGCTTATTGTAGAGCAAAAGAAATAGTATGGTGTTGAGCAGCAGCACCGGTTGGGTAATGGCAAGGGCCAGCATACTAAGAGAGAAGAAACCGAGATAGAAGTAAAAATCGCTTCTGAAAATAAATAGATAAAGGAAGCCGGGCATGACTACTGAAAAAAACCAGATGGCAATGATCAGGATGTACTTGTGGGAATAGTCGGCAAGGTTCACATTCATGGTTGTAGCAGAAATGGCGTAATCTGGCTGAAAAATAATCCTTTTTTCATTCACTATCTAATATGAAATTGGATATTTCAAATATCGCTGGCCGCCATATTGTTCACAAGACTCTACTCGTTTGACAACAAATAATCTCCGTTTACATAATTAAATTTTGCTATCGCATAGAATTGACCTTAATTGAAATAATCATTTTTGAAGCCCACACAAGTACAGCATATGCAAAGCATCATCGAAACCACTGAAATAGCCAAAATTTATCAAATGGGCTCGGAGACTGTAAAGGCACTACAGTCTATTTCCATTTCTATCAATCGTGGAGAGTACGTGGCATTTATGGGGCCATCAGGCTCTGGCAAATCTACCCTGATGAACATCGTAGGCTGCCTCGACACACCCACTTCTGGCAGGTATGTATTGAACAACAAAGACGTGAGCCATCTGACGGAAAACGAACTTGCCGAAATTCGAAATAAAGAAATCGGTTTTGTCTTCCAGACATTCAACCTGTTGCCCAGAGCGTCCTCTTTAGAAAATGTGGCCCTGCCACTCATCTATGCCGGATACAACAAAAGTGAACGCGATGAAAAGGCTATGGCCACACTGGCCAGCGTAGGCCTGGCAGACCGCGCCAGTCACAAGCCAAACGAACTCTCCGGTGGTCAGCGACAACGTGTGGCCATAGCCCGGGCGCTCGTGAATGATCCCAGCATTATACTGGCCGATGAGCCTACCGGTAATCTTGACACAAAAACGTCGTACGACATTATGGATCTCTTTCAAGACCTGCACGACAAGGGCAATACCATTATAATGGTGACGCACGAAGATGATATTGCCCATTATGCGCATAGAATCATCCGGCTCCGCGATGGCCTCATAGAATCCGACACGTACAACGAACACATTCGAAGGCCCGAGCGCATTCATTAGCCGCGTGCATGCCGCATTCTTTTCTGCAGAGCGCCTCCGGAAATTAACGGGGCGAACGACCATTCCTTTCTGTCAAAATGAACTATTGTGAGGCATTGCGTGGATTTGCAAAACCATTTCCCTCTCAAATAGGATTCTCTTTTCGAAGTACATTATTAGCAGCAGCACCATGAAAATATATACAAAGACTGGCGATAAAGGTCAAACCTCCCTGTTGGGTGGTACCCGAGTGCCAAAATATCACCTGCGCATCAATGCCTACGGAACAGTAGACGAGCTCAATGCCAATCTGGGCCTGCTGCGCGACGGTATTGCTCAGGCCCACCACCAAACGATTGTAGAAATACAAAACAGGTTGTTTACCGTGGGCTCTTCTTTGGCAGCAGAAACGGAACGGGCAATGCAGTTCAAACCCGACATACTGGATGCTGACATCCTCTTTCTGGAAAATGAAATGGACAGAATGAATGAAATACTGCCTGCCATGCGCAACTTTATTCTGCCGGGCGGGCATCAGTCCGTTTCGATTTGCCATGTATGCCGCTGTGTATGCCGCAGGGCAGAGCGCCTTGTCATAGAACTGGCCGGGCAGGCTCCCGTAGAAGAAAACGTTGTGAAATACCTCAACCGATTGTCCGACTACTTATTTGTGCTGGCGCGTATGCTTGCGCATGAACTTGGTGTGGAAGAAGTTCCGTGGCACGGCCGCAAAGCGCAATAAAATTGCCCGTTCGTGGCTTTTTATATATTTTTACAGGCTCTTTTATCTTCCAAACGGTAGACGGTATACATGATAGAAACGACTAAAATAGATGTCCGGCACGTGCCGGAATCCAAACTGAGCAGTATAGATTTTGCGCACATGCCATTTGGCAGAGTGTATTCCGACCACATGTTTGTGGCCGATTACATAGACGGCGACTGGCGAGGCTTCTGCATAGAGCCATACGAAAAAATGTCTTTTCTTCCGGGGCTTGCTATCCTGCACTATGGTCAATCAGTTTTTGAAGGGCTTAAAGCCTATCGCGGACAACAAGGCGAAGTGAAAATTTTCCGCCCAGAGATGAATGCCAAAAGGCTCAATGTTTCGGCCGAACGCATGTGCATACCCCAGTTGCCTGAAGAAATATTTTTCAATGGGCTCACCGAGCTGCTGAAACTTGATAAGGGCTGGGTGCCCAACGCACCGGATACCTCCTTATACATTCGCCCATTTATATTTGCTATGGATGAGTATATGGGCATTCGCCCGTCGGAGACCTACCGTTTCATCATTTTTACCTGCCCGGTGGGTGCCTACTACTCCAAGCCGGTACGCGTGAAAATTGAAACAAAATACAGTCGTACGGTAGAGGGCGGAACGGGATTTGCCAAGGCGGCGGGCAACTATGCCGGCTCGCTGTACCCGGCACGGCTGGCTCAAAAGCAAGGCTACGATCAACTGATATGGACAGATGGCAAAACCCATCAATACGTAGAGGAGGCCGGCACCATGAATTTGATATTTATGATCGATGGGGTACTGGTGACTGCCGAAACAGGCGACACTGTGCTGAAGGGCATAACTCGAGAAAGCGTGCTGACCATCGCGCGCGAGTGGGGCGTGCCGGTAGAGGAGCGCCGCGTATCGGTGAAAGAAATTTTGGACGCCATTGAAGAAGGCACGTTAGAAGAGGCATTTGGCACCGGCACGGCCGCTACCATTGCACATATAGAAACGATAGGGTACGAAGGGAGGGACTTTGACCTGCCTGCCGTAAAAGAAAGCAATTTTTCCTGCCGTGTTCGCAAGGAGCTGGACGATATGAAGACGGGCAAGATAGATGACAGGCATGGCTGGATCTTCAACATTTGAGCACGGTCAAATAAATACGAATCCACTATTTATTACCTCATTTGAAATTAATCATCCTGCCCATTTTACTGCTCTTGTTTTGCTCTCATTGGGCCTATAGCCAAAAAAAACTGGTATTGGAGCGTGTGGGCAAAGGGCAGCATATCGCTTACGAAGCCGGCGACGAAATACGCTATCAGCTTACATTCGAAGACCACTTCAGAAAGGGAATCATTGCTTCGCTCGGAGATAATGAAATTCAATTTCAGCATTTCTCCATTCATACCGACAGCATAGCAGCGGTGGACATAAGGGGCAGGCGTTTTAACAAATTGAACACCTACTCCCTGGGTGCCAAACTGCAATTTGCCGGTGTCGGCTACATTCTCATCGATCAGTTCAATACCGCCGTCGTTCAGGGCAACGAATTTAGCCTTAATACCGGTGTGCTTGTGGCTGGGGGGTCTATATTTGCTGCCGGTACGCTGCTTCGCATTCTTCACAAAAAGAAGTTCAAGCCTGGCGGTCGCAACAAGATGTATATTGCAGATTATTCACCAAAATAAATTCAATTAATAATGAACCTAGATCAGTTGAAAGACATGAAGGCTCGCGTTAGCGCCTTGAGGAGGTATCTTTGACTACGATATCAAGATAAAAGAAGTAGAAGAGCAGGAAAAGATTACGGCTATGCCAGATTTTTGGAGTGATCCTGTGAATGCAGAGCGCATTGTGAAGGATCTAAAATCCAAAAAAGCCTGGACAGACAGCTATGAAGAATTGCATACCCGACTCGAAGATCTGGAAACGCTGTGGGAATTTTATGATGCTGGCGATGTAGAAGATGCCGAGATGGATGCCGAATACGCCCGTGCGCTGGCAGCGCTGGAGCAATTGGAGTTTAAAAAAATGCTCAGTGGTGAAGAGGATCAGCTCAATGCCGTACTGGACATAAACCCCGGAGCGGGCGGCACAGAAAGTATGGACTGGGCCGAGATGCTCATGCGTATGTACATTATGTGGGGCGAGAAGAATGATTTCAAAGTAAGGCAGATCAACTATCAGCCTGGGGAAACAGCCGGCATTAAATCGGTGTCGTTGGAGTTTGAGGGCGATTTTGCCTATGGTTATCTGAAGGCAGAAATAGGAGTGCACCGGCTGGTGCGAATTTCTCCCTACGATAGCGGCGGGCGCCGCCATACCTCTTTTGCATCGGTTTTTGCCTACCCTGTGGTTGACGACACCATTCATATTGATATAAACCCGGCAGATATTTCCTGGGATACTTATCGTTCTGGTGGCGCGGGCGGTCAGAATGTGAACAAGGTAGAAACAGCCGTGCGACTGCGGCACGCTCCTTCGGGCATTATCGTGGAGTGCCAGCAGGAGCGATCACAAGCGCAAAATCGTGAAAAAGCCATGAACCTGCTTAAGTCGCGACTCTACCAGCTCGAATTGGAAAAGCGCAGCGAAGAAAAGGCACGCATCGAGAGCACAAAAAAGCGCATCGACTTTGGCTCACAAATTCGCAACTACGTGCTGCATCCTTACAAATTGGTCAAAGACAATCGCACCGGCGTAGAGCGTACGGATGTGCAAAATATTCTCGATGGCGACCTCGACGAATATATAAAAGCGTATCTAATGCAGGAGAGCTGATGGCGGGTCAATAATCCAACCCAGCCTTCTAACTAAACCGGGCATTTTTTAACTTTGAAATGCACACATTCACATTGATAATAAATAAATACTAGACGATGAATTTAGAAAACCGATATGCATGCAGCCCTGCGGAGGCCAAATCTTTTGATACAGCCAAGCTGAGGGAAAATTTCTTGATCTCCGACCTGGTAGTTCCTGATCAGCTGAAGGGTGTGTATTCCCACTACGACAGAATGATCACCTTGGGCGCCATGCCTACCCATGATGCATTGGAATTGCCCAATTTTCATGACTTCACCAAGCAGGACCATTTTTTAACCAGGCGTGAACTTGGCATCATCAACGTGGGTGGCCAGGGCAAAGTGATCGTAGATGGAGAAACGCATAGCATGAGCAACAAAGATTGCCTGTATATCGGTAAGGGAAAGAAGAGCGTCCAGTGTGCCAGTGATGATGCCGGTATTCCGGCCATCTTTTACATGAACAGTACGCCGGCGCACAAAGAATACCCCACCACCCTTGTCTCGAAAAAAGATGCCAACCCGGTGGAGCTGGGAGAATCGAGCACCAGCAATGAGCGCACGATTTTTCAATATATTCATCAGAATGGTGTGCAGAGTTGCCAGTTGGTGATGGGTTTTACCGAATTGAAAGAAGGCAGTGTCTGGAATACCTTTCCACCCCATGTGCACGACCGTCGCATGGAAGTATATTTCTATTTCGATCTGGCACAAGACCAGCGCGTGTGTCACCTGATGGGGCATCCTGAAGAGACGCGACATCTATTTGTAAAAAACCATGATGCAGTCATCTCGCCCAATTGGTCCATTCACGCCGGGGCAGGCACCAGCAGCTACAGTTTTATATGGGCCATGGGTGGCGAAAATATGGAATTCACCGATATGGATAAGGTTTCAATGGATGTGCTGAAATAATATCATACGCATGCCACTGTAGGCGCTCTGTGCGAAACAGGTACAGGGCGCCTATTTTTTTAATAAACCTGACAGCTTGGCGATGTCCACATTGCCCCCGCTTACAATAACGCCTACTTTTTTGCCTTCAAACATTGCCTTGTGCTTCAGCAAGGCGGCCAACGGCACAGCAGCAGAAGGCTCCACCACCATTTTCATGCGTTCGTAGATCAGCCGCATGGCCCCGACTATATCGGCATCATCGGTGGTCAGTATGTCTTTCACCATTTGCTGAATAATGGGGAAAGTCTCGCTGCCAAGCGATGTGAGCAGCCCGTCAGCGATGGTGTTGGGTTGTACGGAAGGAACGATGTGTCCAGCCTTTAGCGATCGAAAAGCGTCGTCGGCACCCGTGGGCTCGGCGCCAAATACCTGAACGCCTTCAGCAAATAAATGACAAGCCAGCGCAGTGCCGCTGAGCAAACCGCCCCCACCAACAGGCGCTATGATGGCGTCGAGATGGTATGTTTGGTCGAGCAATTCCATAGCACATGTGGCCTGTCCGCCAATGATGCGTGCATCGTTGTACGGGTGCACTACGTGGGCAGAGGTGCGTTTTACCACATCATCCAGGGTTTCTTCGCGACTCTGAAGTGTAGGCGCACATTCTATTATTTCGCCTCCATAATCTATCACTGCCCGCTTTTTCACCTCAGGCGCTGTGGACGGCATCACGATGTAAGCCTTGATATTCTGAAGGCCAGCAGCCAGGGCCAATGCTTGCGCATGGTTGCCAGAGGAGTGCGTGGCTACACCGTGGCTCAGCTGCGATGCCGGGGTAGAAAGCAGTGCATGAATAGCACCTCGAAATTTGAATGCGCCACCCTTCTGAAAATTTTCACATTTGAAGAACAGCGAAGCGCCTGCAAGGCTATTGATGTAGCGGCTGGTGAAAACGGGTGTTTCATGAGCGTGCTGCGCTACAAGTTGCCTTGCGCGCAGTAGAGAGGAGGCGCTATAGATGGCTTTTGTCACGGGCTCAAATGCTTAAGTACACGATGAGGGCATGAAGGATAATGGTACCATCCAACAAACCTAAGTAATAAACGGGCTTTCGGTGCGCTGATGCCCCACCAATAAGTACGGCGCATAACGCAACGAATGAGGTGATTGGCCACACAGCCATACCCAATGTGAGCATCAGCAGGTAGTAGCACGATAGAAAAGTCAGGGCGAGGATTTTTGTCTTGCGCCAGCCCAATTTTACGGCTATCGTGGTGAGGTTAGCCTGTCGGTCGGTGTAGTAGTCGCGTATATCGAAGGGCAGCGTGATGGCCAGAATAAAGAAAAACATGGCAGAAAATATCCTGATTATTTGCCATACATCCGGCGATTCTGTCATGGCAAACAGCGGGTAGATACCGCCTATCGAAGCCCACACATAGGCAATCAGGAATATTTTGAGATACGGCACATTACGAAGTGGTATAAGTCTATACCGGGTATCAGGGATAAAATATAGGATGGAAACTACGCCCAGGTGACTGAAATAAACAATTTCCTGCCACGACAATAACCACAGTTGAACAATGAGAACAATGATAATGGCGAATTCTACGAGCCACCGTCTTACATTCTGAAGGGTCCGCTCAGCCGCTGACCAACATAAGTTGGAAGTGCTGACGCGGTATATCAACAGAGTACTGAAAAAAACAAATGAAATACTGGCTGGATCGAGCCGATGGGGCTGGTAGAGGAAGGTGCCGGAAAAATAGAAAGCGGCTGCACAAAGTGCGATGAATAGCCTGGACGTGAGGAAGAGGGCTGATAGAGAGTAAGCCTTCAGCGCTTATTATTGTTCTTCAACTTTTTGATGAACTGCGTACCAAGACCAATACCACCGGCCACCAGCAGCATGGCGAGATTGGAAATGGGAAGTTCTTCACCGGGGGTTGGCATACAGGGGCCATTTCCCTCTGTTCCACAGGGGTTTACCGCTTGGGCAACCTGGCTAAACGCATCGAAGGCCAGAGACAGAAGCAAGAATGTAAAAAGTACCGTTATTAAAAATTTCATCTGAACTTAACGAGTGTGTTCAAAATGCAATATTAATGCAATATGAATGAATACTAATAATGTGAAAGAAGCAAAATGAAAAACAGGGGCAAAATCAACCCCTGTTTTGAGATCTTACAAAAGAAGAACATTTATTCCTTGTCTTTCTGTTCCTCCCTATGCTTTGTTTTTTTTCTCACCTTCAACTGCAGGCTATCGCTTTTGCCGTCATAATCGGCCACTATGGTATCACCTTCGCCTATATCGCCTTTCAGTATTTCCTCTGCCACCGGGTCTTCCAAATATTTTTGAATAGCCCTGTTCAGTGGCCGGGCACCATATTGCTGGTCATATCCTTTTTCGCTCAGGAAGTCCTTGGCCTTGTCAGTGAGCTCCACGGTGTATCCGAGCGAGAGTATACGCTTGAACAGCTTATCCAGCGTGATGTCAATAATAGAATGTATGTGCTCGCGCTGTAGTGAATTGAAGATGATCACGTCATCCAACCGGTTCAGAAATTCCGGACTGAACACTTTTTTCAGGGCATTTTGTATAGTCGACTTCATCAGATCATCCGAGCTTAGCGCTTTGGACTGTGTAGAGAAGCCTATACCAGCACCGAAGTCCTTCAAGTCGCGCACACCGATGTTGCTGGTCATGATCATGATCGTATTTCTAAAATCTACCCGACGACCTAGTCCATCCGTGAGTATGCCGTCGTCCAATACCTGAAGGAGAATATTGAAGACGTCCGGGTGTGCTTTTTCTATTTCATCCAGCAATACCACACTGTAAGGCTTTCTTCTTACCTTTTCTGTGAGCTGTCCGCCTTCTTCATATCCCACATAGCCCGGAGGCGCTCCGACCAGTCGCGATACGGAAAATTTTTCCATGTACTCGCTCATGTCTATACGAATAAGCGCCTCTTCTTTGTCGAACAGATAGGTCGCCAGCACCTTTGCCAGCTCTGTTTTGCCTACACCCGTTGGGCCAAGGAAAATAAATGAACCAATAGGCTTTTTCGGGTCTTTCAAGCCAACGCGTGTACGCTGTATGGCTTTCACCAGTTTGCTAATCGCCTCCTCCTGACCGATTACTTTTGAGCCAAGCTCTTTGCTCATGCCCAACAATTTTTCGCCTTCATTTTGTGCAATTCGCTTAGTCGGTATGCCCGTCATCATGGCCACCACTTCCGCTACGTTTTCCTCGTCTACGGTATAGCGCTTGGTTTTGGTTTCGTCTTCCCAGCGGGCCTTCGCAGTTTCGAGCTGATCGATCAGTTTCTTTTCTTTATCGCGTAGTTGGGCCGCTTCCTCATATTTCTGGCTCTTTACCACCCGGTTTTTTTCTTTCTTAATATTCTCTATGGCTTCTTCGTACTTGATGATGTCGTCGGGCACGTGAATGTTGTTGATGTGCACACGGGCACCGGCTTCATCCAATACATCAATGGCCTTGTCGGGCAGATACCGATCACTAATATACCTGTCAGAAAGCTTCACACACGCATCTATGGCGTCTTCTGTGTAATTGACATGGTGGTGATCTTCGTACTTCTCCTTGATGTTGTTCAAGATGTCTTTAGTTTCTTCAGGGGTAGTAGCATCCACCATCACCACCTGAAACCTTCGCGCCAATGCACCATCTTTTTCAATGTATTGGCGGTATTCGTCGAGTGTGGTTGCACCAATGCATTGTATTTCTCCTCTGGCAAGGGCTGGCTTGAACATGTTGGAGGCATCCAATGATCCGGAGGCGCCACCAGCACCCACAATGGTGTGTAGCTCATCGATGAACAGAATCACGTTCTTGTTCTGCGCGATCTCGTTCATCACGGCCTTCATGCGCTCTTCGAACTGCCCGCGATATTTTGTGCCGGCCACCAGACTGGCCAGGTCAAGCGTTACTACCCTTTTGCCAAACAGCACACGGGAAACTTTTTTCTGAATAATCCTCAATGCCAGCCCCTCGGCGATGGCCGACTTGCCCACACCGGGCTCCCCAATAAGAACAGGGTTGTTTTTCTTGCGTCGGCTCAGGATCTGGGCCACCCGCTCTATTTCTTTTTCCCGCCCAACTATAGGATCCAGCTTGTTGTCCTCGGCCATTTTGGTGAGGTCGCGGCCGAAATTATCCAGCACGGGTGTTCTAGACTTTTCGCCGGTTTTGCCACTGCTGCTGCTGCTTTCGCGGCTGCCAGCACCTGATGAGGAGCCAAAAATTCTGGATGACTCTTCATCGCCTTCGTCCGTATCGGAGGAAGACATGGGATTTTCTGTTTGATATTCCAATAGCTCTTTTACCACTTCGTATGTCACGTCAAATTTCTCTAATATTTGTGTGGCGATGTTGTCTTCATCGCGCAGTATAGACAAGAGCAAATGCTCCGTACCTATCAGTTGGCTTTTAAAAATTTTGGCCTCGAGATAAGTAATCTTCAGTACTTTTTCAGATTGTCGGGTAAGTGGAATATTGGCCAGGTTCTTCACGTTGCTGATGGCAGTACCTTTAGTGGCCTGCTCTACAGCCAATCGCAATTCCTCCAGCGAAACACCCAACTTTTTCAGCAAGCTCACCGCTACACCCTCACCTTCCCTGATCATGCCCAACAAAAGATGCTCAGTACCTATATAATCATGACCAAGCCGCAGCGCCTCTTCGCGACTGAGCGAGATCACCTCTTTTACTCTATTTGAAAATTTTGCTTCCATATATTCCCTCCAGATTGAATTCAAAAACAATATGCTCAACGTACTAATGTACTGTGTAAACAATTTGTATGTAAACGAACGTAATAATAAAACGTTTTTTATTCAAATAATCGCTCATGCCCAGGCATGCTCTTTTGTATAGTGCTTTTTGCGCCGGGGCCTTCGCAGAAAATCAAATCCAACACACTCAGATTCGATACGAACCCATCTCCAAAAACCTGCTGATAAGGCACAGGGTTAAACAACGATTGCCAATGGCTTTTCTTCTTTGGATGAATGTAATTTTGAAAATTGGTAGCTACGGTGGTGTCGGCTGCTTTTACATGGCCATACACAACCTGCCCCGCATAGTCTAGTGCCTGAAGGCAATTTTTCAGGATGTCTTTGTTCAAATCGAGTAGATATTCATAAGGCACACGCAGCGGAGCCAGCAAGTCTTGTTCATAATATTCGTAGAATGGGGCTTTGCCATAGGCCGATTGCAGGGTTTTAAGATGCTGCTTTTGCCACGCCATGCTGTAGTCTATTCTGGCCTCTGCGGTAGTAAAAGGCCTGCCCAAATGCTGGATAGGAACAATGAGTTTTTCAATATTGTTTGCCCCCAGTATCCTGCACCTGTTGCGATAACTCTGCTTTTGGTAGCGGTCGTGGGTGTCGATATGCACCTTTGGTACCTGCCACAGCAAACTGATATATTCAACACAGGGAAAATAG
The DNA here is from genome assembly GCA_964596645.1 of uncultured Roseivirgaceae bacterium. GTDB lineage: Bacteria > Bacteroidota > Bacteroidia > Cytophagales > Cyclobacteriaceae > CAVQEK01. The sequence goes on along the minus strand of CAZQVB010000009.1, from coordinate 21,050 downwards.
TGCGACTCAATCACCAGTCTTTGGCAGGGCAAAAGGCTATTGCTCATGGTTGGAGGCCCGATAGTAGAGCGTGGATGAGTTTTCTTCTTTCAGTACGTGCTGAGCCCAATGATGCGCATGCTGTAAAGAAACACCCTTGATGAGGTCGAACTCGCGATTTATGAGAGATGCGTCGCCCAGTGCCTTACATTGTGCCAGATTTACACTTCGGTTCATCAATTCGCTGAAACCAAAAGAAATTTGCAGCTCGGCCTGGCTTTTGGCAGCGTGAAGTTCTTCCTCCGAAAAGGGCTCACTGTTCAAGGCAGCTTCAATGACATTCTGTACGGCTTCTTCGGCTTCTTCCAGTTCCCGGCCCTGGTTCAGCATACCGGACACTACCAAAAGACCAGGATCCACTGAACCCAATATCTGAGCACTGAGGTGGCTAAATATCGGATTCTCTTTTACCAGTCGCCTGTACAACCGAGATGATTTGCCGTGGCCGAGCATGTCGCTGATTAAGTCGCAGCTGTAGTAGCCCGGGCTGTATCTGCCAGGCATATGGTAAACTTTGTAAAAGGCATCTAAAGGCACTTTTGCCTGCACTTCCTTGCGTCGGCCCATTGATTGTACGGGCTCTTCAGGTATTTTTATAAGGGGAATATCGGGTTTGGCTATGTCTGAAAACCATCGATCTACCAGTGAGAAAGCATGTTCGCAGTCGATGTTTCCGCTCACCACCAACACAGCATTTTGTGGTGTATAAAATTGCTGGTAGAAATTCAGCACTTCCTCCAGGCTGGCCTGCTCAATGTGCGCTATATCTTTACCGATGGTGGGCCACATGTAGGGGTGCTCTTGATAAGCCATGGCGCGTAGGTGAAACCACACATCGCCATAGGGCTGGTTGATATAGCGCTGTTTGAACTCCTCAATCACCACATTCTTCTGCACATCCAATACGTGCTGATCAATGTTGAGGTGCTTCATTCGATCTGACTCTACCCACAGCGCCGTCTCCAAATTTTCGGCAGGCAGGGTAATGTAGTAGTTGGTGATGTCAGTGTTGGTAAAGGCATTGTTATCGCCCCCCACCTGCTGCAAGGTGCCATCAAAATCTGGCACATGCCTGGACCCTCCAAACATTAAATGCTCAAAAAGATGTGCAAAGCCGGTGTGTTGAGGGTTTTCGTTGCGTGAGCCTACTTTGTAGAGCAGATTCACTACGGCAAGTGGTGTACTGGTATCGCGGTGCAGTATTACCTGCAGGCCATTGTCCAGGCGACGTTCTTCGTATTCTATCATTCCAATGTTTTCATTACTTTTTACACTTGCAGCGCCTTTGGTGCCACACGCTGATAGCCGGCGCTATTAAATTACCGTGCGCTGGGCGTGCCGATGATCGATAGCAGCAGGGGGCACATAAAGTCTTGAAGATGATTTTTTTAACTGATTTATTACAAATAACTGCTTTAACAGATTTAGAAGAAAGCAGTGTTGACGTAGAATAATAATTTTGTCTCTTTGTGCATTAATAGATTAGGCGCATCAAAATCGGCTGTTTTTGATTTTCAAATATAAATCTTTTCCAAATTCCAGATGGGGCAAGCTTTGGGCGCTTTGGGGCCTTCTGCTATGTGTATGGCTCAGCGCACCTCAGATGCTGCATGCACAATCGGTAAAAGAATCGCGAAAAGAAGCCAAAAAGCTGAAAAACAAAAGAAACAAGCTGAAAAGCCAAAAGCGTAAAAACCTGCCTTTTGAGAAAAGCTACAATCGCCGCAAGTCCAACTACACAGGCAGCATCTACCTGAACCCAAAGCCAAAAGATTTCACCTCAGTGAAAGAGCAGGTGGAGGGAAACCCCGGACGCAGAAGAGCACAGTATGTAAAAACCCGTCGATCGTACTACCGCGCCAGCTCCAACAAAATGCACAAAAGCTTTGGCTCAGAGCCTCTGCTGAGATCAAACAACAAGCTACAGCAAAAATACAACGCCCGCGCCATGCACAAGAGTGGCACCATCGGCAGCAGGGCACAGGTGGCCAAAGATCCGCGAAAGCAGACCAAAAATGTTGGCCGTTTCAAGGGCAATATGGCGCTGCAGCCAAAAGCACTTCAACGCGACTACAATGCCATAAAAAGCAGAACCCAGCGCAATCCGGGTATGGCCCGCGCAAAATCGATACGCGCCAAAGAGGCGCGCATGCGCGAGAACACGGCCGCCACCCAACAGTACCAGGGCAATATTTTGATCAGTAAAAACCAGAGCCGGCTCAACAGAAAGTATCATTCGCAACAGCAGCAGCAGTATAGTGGTAGCATGAAAGCCCGGCAGCTGAAAGCCACTCAAAATGAAAGGGGGCTAAAATCGGCTATGTCTGCCCAATATTCCGGCGACGTGGTGTTGCCATCCAGGCGTCACAAGCAAAAAGAATATCAGTATGCTTCTAAGATGGCCCAAAATCATCGCGGAAAAGTAAAAACACCAGATCGGGTTTCAGGAAATTTCTATACAAGATCGTACAGTGGAGAGCTCAGGCAAAACTCTAAAAAGGCGCGTCAGCAGCATCTCGAAGGTGTATCGCGCGTGCAAACAGAATATGCCGGTGGCGTAAAGGTCTTCTCGAAGCGCAAACAGGATAATTGGTACAAGCGCGATGCGAAGGCGATCGATGGCTATCGGGGCAACCTCATCACCAAATCGAAAAAAGCACGGCAGCAGGAAATAGAAGGCAAAGCCATGGCTATGGCCGAATACAGCGGAAATGTGCGATTGAGCGGTGTACCCACGCAAATGGACCGCAGCCGGCGCAGCTCAGAACAGACCAACTACAGGGGGAGCACATTCATACACTCTCAAAAAGATAAAGAGAGAAATGGCCAATACCACTCCAAGCAGCAAAACTTGTACAGCGGAAACATTAAAATAGCCGGACTGAAGCGCGATGAACGCGCTGATAAAGCGATATCGAAGGAGAGGAATCAGTATCAGGGAGAAATCGCCATGCGCGATGTGCGCCAGCGGGAAAAAGACCGGCAGAAAGGTGTGGAGGCTATGGCCAAGTATCAGGGCCAGATCAACCTGAACAATGTGCGCAAAAGCATAGAGGAAAGACATGAAAGCAGCAGTGAACAGGCCAACTATGAGGGCGGACTGGCACTGTATAAAAATGATGCAAAGCTCACCGCACAGTATATGTCAAAAATAGCCATGAACTACCGTGGCGACCGCAAGATGATGACTGAAGGTGCAAAAGCCCGGTACTACCGCGACCTGGCCGACAAACATCAGACCGTGCGGGGCAACTACCGGCTGAAGTACCGTTGGGTAAAAGACCTGGAAGAACAAATTATTTCCGCCCGAGTTCATAACTATCAGGGCGGTCCGAAAACCAGCTTATTTACAAGATTATGGTTGCAGGTTTTTGACGAATCAGGAGACCAATTGAAAAAAGTAGACAATCGTGCCCGAAAACCGAAATATGATACACGAGAAGCAGAAATTTGGTGGTAATATGATGTGGAACACTATAGAATCTGAAGAACAATTCAAGCATGCGCTCGACGAGTCGTATAAGGTAAACGTCGTGCTGTATAAGCATAGCCCAACCTGTGGTATAAGTGCTGCTGCGCTGGAGCGACTGGAGTCGGGCTTTTCCGAGCAGCTCGGCAATCAGATCGATCTGTATTACATTGACGTGCTGCAGTCGCGCACCTTGTCGCGGCACATTGCCGATGTGATGGGCGTACGGCATCAATCCCCGCAGATGCTGTTGATCAAAGATGGAAAGGTGATTTTCCACAACTCACATTATGATGTTGGATGGGAGAGGATAACGCCCTATTTGTCGCACAAAAGCCGTACAGCCTGAAATATTCCGATTGGCCGCATACGCAAAGCCGGTCATTAGAGTTATCTTTAGCAGCAGTGTGGTTAGGTTTTAGGTTTCACGGTATTCGCTTCTGATGTTCAAATTATCCATTTCCCGTTTTGTAATCCTTGCTTTCTTTACAGGCATGCTGTCGTACCCGGCCTTTGCTCAGCAGCAAGGGGGCGATTATGAATATTCACGGGAATTTATTTGGGGCATTACCAAAGCCACCAATAGTGGCCTAATCGGCGGGGGCATGTTCAAATACAACCGCGTACTCAAGGACAACATCTTTCACGGATATGGCTTGGAGCTGGTGAACGTAAAGCACCCTCAGGAAAAAAAGGAATATACTGGCGCAGGCAACTCATTCATTTTAGGAAAAGAAAATTACTTGTACAGCATGCGCTTCTCTTACTATCGCGAAGCTATTCTGTTTAGGAAAGCTTCTCAGCAGGGCGTGCAGGTAAATGCCGTCGGTGCCATAGGCCCCACGCTTGGCTTCGAGGCTCCTTATTACATAGAGTATCGATCCAGTGATGGCTACACCATAAAAGAACCCTTCGATCCGGATAAGCATTTGCAAGGGGGGAACATCAACAACATAGTAGGCAGTGGCAACTTCCTTCAAGGCGTTTTTGAATCGGCCATCGTGCCCGGGCTGAATGTAAAGGCGGGTGTGGCCTTTGAGTTTGGCACTTTTCGCTCCAATGTTGTAGGTCTGGAAGTGGGTTTTCAGGCCGATCTTTTCACAAGGCAAATCATTCTAATGCCCACCGCCGACAACTTTAGTTTTTTCCCCTCCGCCTACGTCACCCTCTTCTATGGATCGCGTAAGTGATCGTTTGGGTTTTGCATACATCAATGATAATTTTGCACAAAGGCAAATAAAGCGGCTATGATAGAACTTCCAGTGGTAACTCAGGCACAAACCGAGCGCAAGAAAAAGCCTTCGTGGCTGCGCGTGAAGTTGCCTGTTGGCAAAGAGTACCTCAAAGTGCGTGATATCGTAGACCAGTACAAGCTCCACACCATATGCGAAAGTGGAAGCTGCCCGAATATGGGCGAGTGCTGGGGCAATGGTACGGCAACTTTTATGATACTCGGCAATGTATGTACGCGCAGCTGTACATTCTGCGCGGTGGCCACCGGCCGCCCACCCGAGTATGATGCCGAAGAGCCAAATCGTGTAGCCCAGGCCATCAAGCTGATGGGCGTAAAGCATGCCGTTATCACTTCTGTAAACAGGGACGAGCTAAAAGACCGCGGAGCAGAAATCTGGTACCAGACGGTGGTACTAACCAAGCAACTGAGCCCTGAAACCACCATAGAAACGTTAATTCCTGATGTAAAAAACAATTGGGACGCCCTCTATCGCATGATCAGCGGTGGACAGGAGGTGGTATCGCACAATATGGAAACAGTAGAAAGACTCTATAGGCCGGTGCGCCCGCAAGCCAAGTATGCGCGCAGCCTCGAAGAGTTGAAGCGCATCAAAGAGTTTGGCAAACGCAGCAAATCAGGCATTATGCTGGGGTTGGGCGAGTCGGACGACGAAGTATACAAAGCCATGGACGACCTGGCCGGTGTAGGCCTTGACATTCTGACGCTTGGGCAATATTTGCAGCCTACCAAGATGCACCTGGAAGTAGCAGAGTTCGTGCACCCCGATAAGTTTGCCCATTTTAAGGAAGAAGGCGAGAGGCGGGGCATTAAATACGTAGAATCCGGGCCTTTGGTGCGTTCCTCATACCACGCCGAGCGTCACGTGCACGTATAGTTCTACTTCAATCATTATTATTTTTTTGCAGCAGAAGCACCCAATCGTTGCCCCTCATCTCATCGGCGGGCGGATCAAATGTGTGCTTATCACCAGACGGTATCGGGCCTAAAGGTAGGTACGTGTTATTTCTAGGATTGAACCAGCTCGCATTCGTTTTGCTGCCAAACCCGCTCAGGTTGAGCGTGAAATTGCTGCCGTAGGGCGTGTAAGCCACCAGCAGTGTGGCATCTGGGGCTGCAGCCACCAGTACATCTTTACCTGCTGCGTTTGGCCCATCCACCAGTTTATCCTGCTGCGGTTGCAGGTCTTGCCACTCGATGTTCTCAAAAAAATGCTGCATATAGCCAGCCTGAAAGGCCCCTGGCTGATCGAGGGATTGCCGCCACGGCGTACGCGCCTGCGATATAGGCGTACGGCCTGGCTGCCACATTTGCCAAACATTATGATTGCCATAGGTGTGGCCAAAAGCGCCTGCCAACATAGACCAATATCCCGCTCTTCTGCTCTCAAAAGCACCCAGCCAGCCATTGGCAGCTTTCCAGTTGATGGGATGGTCTTCGTAGCCGGGTTCAGCATCTATCACGGGCTTAGTAGGTTTTAGCGCGTAGTCGTGCAGGGTTTTTTTATAATTCTGGTTGTCCAGATCGCCATGACCCGACTGAAACATATTCACATCGAGCCAGGCAGCATCGTGAAAAAATTCTGCAGAACTGCGGCCCCCCATGGGATGATAAGCCATCAGGTGATGGCCACCACGGCCTTCCCGTATGCCTTTGGCCATGGCGTTTATTATATCAAAGTCGTCCTGTTCTTCAGGTATTCTATCACCGCCCAGAATCCATACGATGGGCTTGTCTGCATACCGGTTGCTCAGAAATTTGCCAAAAGTATAGGCATTGTCAGCAGTAAAAACTTCCGGCCCCACTCCCCAGCGCTTATTGAACTTATCGCCCCAAGTAGGAAGCATGCCAATGTACAAGCCCAGCGAGTCAGCCATATTGACCACATCATCTATATGCTCGAAATAAGCTTCATTGGGTCGTGCAGGATCCTGCCCCAGAAGTGGTACCTCACCATCGGCGTTGCCTGTAGTGAGTCCTTCCAGTTCAGCGAGCACCACGGCCTGTATCACCGTAAAGCCTTTGTCGGCGCGGTTTTTTAAATAATGTTTCGATTCTTCGCGATCGAGTCGGTGAAAAAGCTCCCAGGCTGTATCGCCCAGCCAAAAGAAGGGTTTACCGTCCTCTGTTTCTATGTAGCGATCATCTGCACTTACAACCAAAGGCTGTGCTCCTGCGCTGAAAGACGCTATGAAAAGGGTGAAAAAAATAGCTTTAAATGCCATAGGGCCGGTGTTTTGATGGGTGGTAAAGAGTGCATAAATATATAGGCAAATATGAAACTATACACAGCTTTGCACTGTCTGAATGATTCCCGGCCATTGGCTTTATTCATGCGCTGGCTATGTTTTTCTAATGGGCCTTACTTATTTTACCTTTTTTATGTGAACAGCAGAAGCATGAATGAAAGCATAAGTGTAATCGTAGTGGGTTGTGGCAACATGGGCACTTCACATGCCAGGGCTTACCATAACCTCAGCGGATATGAACTGGCCGGGCTGGTGGACCGCAATGCCCAAAACCGCGCCAACCTGGCACATGAGCTGGGCGGTATACGGCAGTTCGACAACCTGTCTACTGCGCTTGCGGCCATAAAGCCCCAGGCCGTCGCTGTGTGTACATACCCCGACAGCCATGCCACTTATGCCATACAGTGCATGCAAGCTGGTGCCCATGTGTTTCTTGAAAAACCTTTGGCGCCTAATGTAGCCGATGCAGAAGCAATAGTTGAAACAGCCAGGGCATTGCAGCGGCAGTTGGTGGTCGGGTATATTTTGCGTGTACACCCATCTTGGAAAAAATTGATAGAGATAAGCCATACATTGGGCAAGCCGCTGGTGATGCGTATGAACCTAAACCAGCAAAGCCACGGCAATACCTGGAAAACGCATAAAAAGCTCATGGAAACCATGTCGCCCATCGTTGACTGCGGTGTGCACTACGTGGATATAATGTGCCAGATGACGCGAGCCAAACCTGTAGCCGTACATACCATTGGAGCCCGACTGAGCCCGGAAATTTCTGAGAAAATGTACAACTACGGCCAGTTGCAGGTGCGGTTCGATGATGGCTCCATAGGATGGTATGAAGCCGGCTGGGGGCCGATGATCAGCGACACAGCCTATTTTGTGAAAGATGTGATCGGACCGAATGGTTCAGTGAGTATAGTTGACTCCGCCATTCCATCGTCTGAAGGCACAGATCACATTGATGCCCACACCAAGACCAGCCAACTGAAGTTGCATCATGCGCAGCAGAATGAGCAAGGACAATTTGTACAGCATGATGAACTGATCAATACGGAAAGCGAGCCCGATCACCAGGGCTTGTGCGATCTGGAGCAGGAATTTTTTCTAAACGCCATTCGTAACCAAACCGACCTGACCCACCACTGGCACGATGCCATCAATAGCCTGCGCATAGTGCTGGCCGCCGACGAGTCGTATAGAACGGGGGAAGTGGTGCGATTGTAGAGAGTATGGCCTGATCAGGCACACAGTTGGCACCATCTATCAAAACGATATCACTCAACTTTAGAAATTATGAAACTCATACTAATTATCATTTCAATTCTTACCAGTACGACTGCTTTTTCTCAAACTGATTTTGAAGAGGAGATCAGCAAAATCCTACAATCTCATGTTAACGCTGAATCAGAGCCTGGTGTAACGGTCGGGGTTGTACAAAATGGAAAACTCATTTATCATGCTAGTAAGGGATCTATGAATTTAGAGTATGGACTTTCTTTTAATGATTCAACGGTTTTTGAACTTGCTTCTATTACTAAACAGTTTACATCAGCATGTATAGGAATATTGGAAAAAAAAGGGAAATTATCGATTAATGAAAATGTAAGAAAATATATTCCAGAATTAGCTAATTATAAGGATACCATACAAATAAAACATCTTTTGAATCACACAAGTGGAATTCGAAACCATAACGTACTTCTTGATCTCCAGGGATTTGATTACAAACATCGAGGCTATACAAATAAAATGATTCAAGAGCTTATGTTCAGCCAAAAGGGCATAAATAACGTACCAGGGGCAAAGATGCTTTATTCAAATACCAATTATGTGTTGCTTGCATTAATTATTGAAAGAGTTTCAGAAATGAGAATTGAAGATTTTGCCAGGCAAGAAATCTTTGAACCGTTGAAAATGGACAAAACATTTTATAGCAAGAACCTGGAAGACATTATTGAAAACAGAGCATATCCTTATTTCAAAGAGAATGGCCACTACCAACAACCCAAATCCTTAACTCATTGTATCGGTGCAGGTGGAATGGGAAGCACAGTGCAAGATTTAGCAAAATGGTCTAATATATTTTTGAACCCAAATCATGACTTCTCCTATTTAGCGGATTTCATTACCGAATTAGACACATTAAACGACGGACAGCTTATGAAGCACGCTAGAGGAATGTTTATTTCACCTTACCAAGGATTTACAACTTATAATCACAGCGGTCGGGATTTAGGTATGCGCTCACAATTCATATGTATTCCAGAGAAAAAATTGGCCGTAATAGTGTATACGAACTCTGAATATATTAATGCAGTAAATATTTCATATGACATATTAAATCTGTTCATAGATGAAACATCAGTAAAGAGTCCTCAACAAACGCAGTTTAAGCATTATGACAAGGAACAAAAGAAATTCGAAGGCATCTATCAAGAATTAAACAGTGACTTAAGAATGCAGATTTTCGTTGAAAATGATACATTAAGAGCTATCAGTAGTTTTGGTAGAAATTCCACTCCCTTGATCTCAAAAAGCGCTAATTCATTCGTTCGGATTGATGATCCTTCAACTGTATATACTTTTCAAACTGAAGAAATAACAGATGCAGATTTATTAGTTGATTTTGGCGGCGCAATTTTCTATTTTGAGGCCATTGAGCTTGAATCAGTTCCGGATCAAAACCTAGGTGAGTTTTTAGGCAACTATTACTCAGACGAACTCAATGTTACTTATACTATTTCAATTGAAGACAACAACTTAGTGATAAGCTATCCAAATAATACAGGCATCCGACTTAAGGAAGGTGTGAAAGATACATTTGGGGCGAACAGAAGAACTAAGTATACGTTTAATCGAACTAAAAATGGAAATATAATATCGTTTGTGGTTGCCGCTGAAGGGACTGTGAAAGACATATTGTTTGAAAAAGTAAACTAAATGCCAGCAATGTAAAAAGGTGGTTGAATTAAAGTACTAAAATGAAACAATTAAAATAAAAAGCATAAGATCAATCCGAATGCGAAACGCTCCTAATCCCGCACTACACGTACACTAAACGTTAATAGACAAATATTGAACCTCCAGCTATGGCATTGGCCTTATTTGATTTCGACGGCACCATCACCAAAAAAGATTCTCTGCTTGAGTTTATCCGCTACAGCGTGGGCGAAAGGCGCTATTATGCCGTCATGGCCCGCTTTACGCCGGCCATTGTGTACCATAAATATGTGACGGGCAATGGTGGCATTGCCAAGGAACAAGTGATGCGCCACTTGTTTGCCGGGTATACTGAAAAAGACCTGCGCCTGTTGGGGCGGCAGTTTGCTAAAGAAATATTGCCCGATCTCATAGTAGAAAATGCGCGGGAGCGCATCCATTGGCACCAGGCTGAGGGGCACAGAGTTGTAGTAATATCAGCCTCCCTGGATGTTTATTTATCGCCATGGGCGGAGGCACAGGAGCTGGAATTGATTTGTACCGAAATGGCCTTTGTCAACAATAAAGCTACGGGCGGGTTTTCTACCCCCAATTGCAATGGTGATGAAAAAGTACACCGGCTCCGCGCCATGTTGTCTACCGATGACTACCCGGACATTTATGCCTACGGCAATTCCAAAGGCGACCGGCCTATGCTCTCGCTGGCGCACCACCCGTATTTCTGCCATTTTCATTAGCCTATGAGCCATCGCATTCCGTACAGCCCCACCGCGCATATTCACAGTGAAGTAGAAGCGGAGATACTTCAAACCTTTGCAGCCGTATATCGCAGCCAATGGTATATTCTGGGGAAGTATCTTCAGACTTTCGAGCAGCAATTTGCCGATTACCTCGGCGTACGGCACGTAGTGGGCGTAGGCAGCGGTTTCGATGCGCTGTACCTGTCACTGAAATGCCTGGACATAGGCCCGGGCGACGAAGTGATAGTGCCTGCCCATACCTTTGCCGCTACTGGGCTGGCGGTACACCATGCCGGTGCCATTCCGGTGTTTGTAGATGTAGATCCCACCACGGCCAATGTACAGCCCGAGTATATCAATGCTGCATTGACCAGCAAGACCAAAGCGGTGATAGGTGTGCATCTCTATGGCCGCCCGTTCGATGTGGTGGCGATATCGGCTTTGTGTAGCGCAGCCGGCATCGTCCTCATCGAAGATTTTGCGCAGGCACATGGCACAGCCATTGGCAGCATCAAAGCGGGTACCACCGGCCGCATCAATGCCACAAGTTTCTATCCTGTGAAAAATCTCGGCGCCCTGGGCGATGCAGGGGCCATCAGCACCAACGACGATGCGCTGGCAAACAAGGCGCGTATGCTGCGCAACTATGGCGGCATTTCACATCACAAGCTGCAGTTGGCCGGAGTAAACACCCGACTCGATGAGCTCCACGCTGCTATACTGTCGGTGAAGTTGAAGTACCTCGACAAGTGGAATAGCGAACGAATACGCAATGCCCGTCAATACGTTGAAATGCTGCACGGAGTGGGCGACCTTATCTTGCCGGAACCTGCAGAGGGTGAGCGTCATGTCTACCATATATTTTCACTGCGCACACAGCATAGGGACGGGCTGAGGGCTGCTTTGGAGCAGGCGGGCGTGCAAACGCTAATTCATTATGAGCAGCCGCTGCACCTGATGCCGGCCTTTCAATACCTGGGCCATAGCAGAGGCGACTTCCCCGTCAGTGAGCACATCTGCAACACCACCTTGAGTTTGCCCATACACCCCGGCCTTACCCCTGACAAGCTGAGCTACATTGGGGAGGTCATTAGAAAATACTTCCGAAACTAATGAGCAATTGTGCCATGCGCGAATGAGTACGATGTGCGCGCCTGTTATCGCCGTGATCAAGGTGCCTGTCGTCGCTTGGCCTTCTCCCAAAGCACCGACTGTGAGCCCTGCAGGTAACGAAAAAAACCACGATACACGGCGTAGTTCATCATGCAGAAATAGTACGGGATGAATAGTATTTTGAGCCGCAGGTTCTTTTTTTCTAACAGAAAACCCATCAGCGCCATACCATAAAAAATGACCTGAAGTACGAACAGAGCCCGGTAAATCCATCCCTGCCCCAGCAATGACAAATTTGTGAAAAATATGACTGGTAAAGCAAGCGGTGCCAGCGACCATCGCAGCACCCGGTGCGAGATGTACTGAAAGCTGAGCACGCCGTACCGCAGCGGATTGAGCAGCTTGCCGAGCCAAATGATGGATTGTATACCCCCGGCTGCTATTCTTATTTTGCGTTTAAGCTCTTCGTTCACCGAGTCGCTCGGTTCTTCCAGCGCATAGGCATCGGGGGCGTAAGCTATTTTGTACCCCTTGGCCGTCATGCGCATGGTCATGTAAAAATCTTCAATGAGGGCATTGTGCGGCACATGCTCGTAGAGCTTGGTGCGAATGGCGAAGAGTTCGCCGGCGGCACCCATTACAGAATAGAGCTCGTCGTCCCACTTTTTCAGCTTTGATTCATACCTCCAGTAAAAGCCCTCCCCTGCCCCGGCAGCCTCGTCGGCATCGCGTGCTTTTATGCGTTTCTCTCCGGCCACCACGCCTACCCCAGGGTTGGCAAAATGCCGCACCATGTTGTGCACGGCATCGGCATTGAGCAGGGTGTTGGCATCGGTAAATATGACTATCTCCGTCTCTACCTCAGGCATAGCACGCGCCACGGCAGCGATCTTGCCGGCACGCTCGGGTTGATGCAAAAGCCTGATTTCCGGGAAACCGGCAATGATATCCGGTGTGCCGTCATCGGAGCCGTCGGTTACAAAAAGCAGTTTCAGCTTGCCTGCAGGATAGTGAAGGGCTTGTGAGTTTTTGATTTTATCGAGGATGTAGTCACGTTCATTGTAGGCGGCTACCAGCAGTGTAACATCCGGTATGTATTCGTCGTGTTTTGGAGTTTTTTTGTAAGCGATTCGCTTTATTCTCACTAAAATGTAAAGCAATATGCCGTAACCAATATAGGTGTAGAACACCAGAAAAAGTCCAAACCAAAAGACAACAGCGAGGAAGGTCAACATGGGTTTTCTTTAATACGTCACAAAAAAAATAAATAAAATAATATTTTAGTCCTTTTGCCTCATTAGATGTTGTCAATGCACCAATCTGCATACTTAGACAGAAGGCGCCCTTCCCTGTTGACCGCTTACCCAAATCACGATGGCTGTATTTAAAAGCACACCTGTATTATACTGCATTCATATTGCATAAATTTGCCCCCATGACCCGCAAGATATCAATTGTAGCGATGCTCAAAATTCCGACCATGTGGGCGCTGACGCTGTCGGTGCTTCTGTATATACCGGGCATTCTGGCGGCCGATCCCCTGGCCATACCGGGTGGTGCCGACGATGAAGTCACGGCCATTGAAGACACACCCTACACATTCTCTTCCGGCGACTTCACCTTCACATCGGGTGGAGGGTTCAGCTTTGCGGGTATACGCCTAAAGAGTTTGCCCACGGCGGGTACACTCACCTACGAAGGCAGCCCGGTAGCCGACGAGCAATACTGCCCCGATGTGTCGAAACTGGTATATACACCGCCGCCCAATGCTTTTGGCAGCTCCGTAGCCACCTTCACCTTTAAAGTGCGCGACAACGACATCTGGTTCCAGGAAAGCCTGCTCGATTATACCATGACCATTCACGTAGATCCTGTCAATGATGCGCCGGTATCTAAGGATGTAAGTGTGCAAACACTGGAAGATACTCCCTATCCTTTCCAGGCCACCATCTTTGAATTTGCTGATGTCGACAATGCAGAACTGGCCTTTCTTGTTATATCCAGCCTGCCGGCAAAAGGCACCTTATCGCTCGCGGGTACGCCTGTGGCGGCAGGTGAGCAAATAGCCAAGGCAGCCCTGGATGCCAGCCAGTTGATCTATACTCCGGCGGCCAACGAAAGCGGCAATCCCTACTCGGCCTTCAACTTCCAGGTGAGTGATGGGCAACTGCCCAGCGATGTGCATACGGTTACTATAGCGGTGTCGGCCGTGAACGATCCGCCGGTAGGCGCCAATGCGGCCGTCACCATACAGGAAGACGAGGCATATAGTTTCAAGCCGACAGATTTTTCTTTCAGTGATGTCGATGGCAATCAGTTTGGTGGTGTAGAGATTGTGACCATACCACCCAAAGGATTATTGACTTATGAAGGCTCTCCCATTTTTGCCGGCTCGGTGGGTCAGGATGTCACCAAGCTGGTATATACACCGGCAGCCGACGAAAGTGGGACTCCCTACACCAGCTTTACATTTAAAGTGCGCGACAACAGCGGGTCCTCTACCACCAGTGCCGATGCCTACACCATGACCATCAATGTGCAGCCAGGCAACGACAGGCCTACCTCTGCCAACAATACAGTAGCAACCAATGAAGACCAGCCATACATTTTTCAGTTGGCCGATTTCACCTTCAACGATGGCGATGGCGATGCACTGCAAGGTGTAAAGGTGATCAATGTGTCCGCCAATGGTGTGCTTCGCGTGAATGGTGCGAATGTGACAAATGGGCAGTTGATCACTACTGCTCAAATTCAGGCGTCATCATTTCAGTTTGTGCCGGCCGCCAATGGCTTTGGCACGCCCTATACCTCGTTCAGCTTTGCCGTATACGACGGCTTTGAGGAAAGCGCGCAGAGCTACCTGATGACGGTGAATGTACAGCCAGTAAACGATGCGCCCACTACAGCCAATGCCACAGTAAATATGGCTGAAGATGACACCTACCTTTTCAATTCGAGCATTTTTCCTTTTGCCGATGTGGATGGCGATGTGCTGGGAGGAATAAAAATTGTGGCTTTGCCTGCTGTTGGCGCGCTGCAACTCAATGGTGCTGCGCTCGCAGCAGGTGCGGAGATTAAAGCCTCCGATATTGCTAAGATCAGCTACGTGCCAGCCGCCAATGCCCACGGCGCCCCCTACGCCACTTTTACCTTTGCCGTAACCGATGGAAAACTTTACAGCACCAACAATGGCATCATTTCCATCAATGTATCTCCGGTCAACGATCCGCCGACTTCCAATAACAGCTCCATCACATTGGTGGAAGATATGACCTATACTTTCAAACCCGCCGACTTTCCTTTTAGCGATATTGATGGGCATGGCTTCAACGGCATCGTGGTGGTGACCACAGTACCTGCCCTCAAAGGTGTACTCAAGTGCAATGGCACTGCTATGACCGACAATGCGGTATGTGCCGACGTAACACGCCTTACCTACACGCCTGCCGCTGATGGCACAGGGCCTAATTTTACCAATTTCATGTACCGGGTGCGCGACAATTCATCTTCCTCCAACACAAGCGCAGACACCTACCGCATGGTCATCAATATAGAAGATGCCAACGACCCGCCCACACTCGATGCCATAGCCGACCCGGCAGCCATACGCGAAGATGCAGCGCAGCAGGCGATCACACTCACGGGCATTAGTGCCGGAGCCAATGAAAATCAGACGTTGACTATAACGGCAACTTCCGGCAACACCGCTTTGATACCTGCCGTGACGGTGCTCTACAAATCTCCGGAGGCCAATGCCACCCTCCGCTACACCCCGGCGGCCAATCAGTTCGGCACGGCTACCATTTCGGTGCAGGTGAGTGATGGGCAGGCAAGCAACAATGTGGTGAACCGATCCTTTAAAGTGACGGTGAGCCCGGTGGCCGATGCGCCTTCGGTCACCAATACCTCTACCAACCAGGGAAAGTTGAGCAGTGGTGGCCTGGTGTTGTCGCGCAATGCCGTAGATGGTGCCGAAGTCAACTATTTCAGGATCACCAACATCAAGAACGGCACGTTGTACAAAAGCAACGGTACTACAGCCATCGGTGCGGGTGACTTCATCACCTATGCCGAAGGGCAAAGCGGTTTGCGCTTTCTGCCCAATGCCAGCGTTACCACCTCCGGCAGCTTCGATGTGGAAGCATCGGTGGGAAACAATGTAGCCGGAGTGAGCGCCGGAAAAGCCACCGCCACCATCACCATCAATGCCACGCCTACCAGCACCGGCATAGCAAACGTGACGGTGGCGGAAGACGCGGCCCCCATAGCCGTAAACCTGCACCAGGCATTTGCTGACAAGGAAGATGCCGACGACAAACTCACCTACAGCATAACGGGCAACAGCAATCCGGCGCTTTTCAGCGATGTGTCTATAGCGGCCGGTGTGCTTACCCTCAGGCTGGCTGCCAATGCCCATGGAAACTCCACCATACGCATCCGAAGCACTGATACGGGAGGGGCGTTTGTGGAAGAAAGCTTCACGGTAACCGTCACGCCTGTCAATGATGCGCCGGCTTTTACCTCAACCCCGGCCACGGGTGTGCTGGAGGGCGCTACCTACAGCTACACCGCCCGCGCTGTAGATGCCGAAAAAGACCCGATTACGCTCAAAGCCACCACTATACCAGCATGGCTCACCTTTACTGACAACAAAAATGGCAGCGGCCTGCTCACCGGAAAGCCCGATCAGTCATTGTTGGGTAATTACCCTATCGTTTTGCGCGCAGAGGATAATCAGGGTGCCTTTACCGATCAGTCGTTCACCATCACAGTAGGCAATGTCAACGACCCACCCGTGTTTAGCAGTTTGCCGGCTACTGTGGCCCGCGAGCTCATAGAATATGACGACGTAGTACAGGTGACGGATAAGGATCCCAACGATTCGGTGGCGATATCCATACAGAACTGGCCCGCCGGCAAGCCTGCATGGCTACTGGTGCAGCAGATCGATCGTTTCAGTGCGCGCTTTTTTGGTGTGCCCCCAACGGGTGCGGCCGGCAAATATGCTTTCAATATAGTAGCCACAGATCGCCTGGGCAGCAAGGTAAGCAGAGCCTTCACCATAAATGTTTCTCAAAAGAACAACCCTCCAATCATCAACCTTGTGCGCATAGCCATGGATGAAGACAGCAGGTACACATTTATGGCCAGCGACTTTATCAGCGCATATACCGATGCAGATGGCGATGCGCTGCGGCAAATCAAAATAACCGCTTTGCCAGGTAATGGCCGGCTTACGTTGGAAAATGCAGATGTAGTCATCGATCAGGAGATAGAGATAGAAAACATTGGAGAACTTAGCTATGAGCCGGTGGCGGATTTCAGCGGGGGCGATGATTTTGGCTATACGGCCTCAGACGGACTCAACTATGCCGGTGGTGCCAATACGGTCGCCATCAATGTGCGCGCAGTAGATGATGCACCACGGCTCAGCAACATGGAGACAGAGCCCCTCGTGTTTCTTCTGGCCGACAACGACTTGCCTATCACCGGCCAACTGGAAATAGAGGAGGTAGATGCAGAACGATTGAAACGCGTTGAAATACGATTTATTGACAACTTTGTACAGGGTGAAGATCAGCTTAGGTACGATGTACCGGACAGCCCGATCACAGGCAATTGGATCGACTCTCTGGCTACGCTGCGGCTCACTGGCGTGGAGTCGGATGTAGAATATGAAGCGGCACTGCGCCAAGTGGTTTACCACAATAACAATCCGCTGGCACCTGAGCTCAACACACGCCTGATAGAGATCACGGCAACGGACGTAAACGAATCGGTAAGTGATCCGGTGACACGGGAGATCATCTTCGAAGACAGCTTTGTAGAATTGGAGATACCCAATGCCTTTACTCCCTATTTTGTAGACAATGCCAATGACGAATGGGAGATAGGAAAAATTGAATTGTATCAGGAAGTGACGGTGGCAGTATACGATCGCAGCGGCCAGGTGGTATTTCAGTCAGAAGGCTACAATATGCCCTGGGACGGCCGCAGCAATGGCGAGCCACTACCCGGTGGTGCGTATTTTTATGTCATCAATCTGGAGAAGTACCAAAAGACTTACAAAGGCACAGTCACTATTTTAAAATAGCTGAGCCGGGCAAGACGATATTCAAGGTAAAATTGAACAGGTGAGGAAAGTTTTATTCAATGTTTTTGCGCTGCTTTTGGCAGCAGGTATTGCCGGTGCGCAAGACAATTTTATTCTCAATCAGTATTTTCAGAATGGGCCGGTGCTCAACCCCGCCTTTACCGGCGCAGACAATTTCTTGAACATACAGCTCACGTACAACGACCAATGGAGCGGACTGGATGAAGGGCCCCGCACCAGCCTGCTCAGTGTAGGCAGCCAACTGGGCAAGCCCCTGCCCGACTTCTACAAGCAATACTCCTTGCGCATTTCCGATCCGGGCCTCTACGACAGCCTCGTGCGGGTGGTGCTGCCCACCGCCAAGAAGATCAGGCATGGACTGGGGGGCTACGTCAGCCTGGATGAGCTCGCCATATATCGCCACCTGCAGCTCATGGCCAATTATGCCATACACATACCGGTAGGAAAAAGCGCCCACCTTTCCATCGGCGCCAGTGCAGGCATCGGCAATGAGCGGATCGATCTGGCCGCCATCGATTTGAACAACCCCGACCCCGACGAATTGTATCAAAACCTGCTGATGCAGGGCGGAAGAAGCACTGCCGTACAGGGCGACCTGGGCCTGGCCTTACGGACCCGGGTTTTTTATATTTCCTATGCTACGCAGCAGCTGCTTGTGGCCACGCTGAGCTCTGATGAAGTGCTGGAGCAGGAGGCCCTGGGCCATTTGGTAATGGCCGGGGTGCGCTTGCCGCTGGGAACAAACATCGATTTGCTGCCATCGGGGCTCTTTAGCATGGTGGCAGAAAGCAGTTATTGGGATGTGGGCTTAAAGGCACGTGTGAAAGAGCGCACCTGGGCGGGCCTATCTTACAGAAGTACTCAGTTTGTATCGCTCATGGGTGGTTTGTATTTTAACAATCGATTTAATTTTGGCTATTCCTACACGGTGAGCACCGGCGGTGAGCAAACCATACAAAACGCTTCTCACGAACTCATTCTTGGCATTATGCTCTTCAAGCCAGACTACAAACCTCCTTATCTATGGTGAACAGGAATTTTTTAACGAAGGCCATGCAACCTTTTTTGGCGCCTTGTCTGCTTGGTGTTTTTACACTCGCAGCAGCATCGTCCGCGTGGGGCCAAAACTATACGTTTGGCAAGCCGCAGCGGCTCGGCGAAAATATCAATAGCGCCGCTGAAGAGAGCATGCCACTGCTGTCGCCCGATGGAAAAAGCCTTTATTTCGTGCGCACTTTCTACAGCGAAAATACGGGCGGGCGCCTATCCGGTCAGGATATATGGCTTAGCCAGCGGGAGCCATCCGGTGCATGGGGCCCCGCTACCAACGAACTGCCACAGCTGAACAATAACCGCAACAACGCCGTGGTGGGCATAGAAAAAAACGGCCAGGGACTATACCTGCTCAACTCCTACAAGCCGGTATCGACCAAGGTACAAGGCGTGGCAAAATCTATACTCATAGCCAATGAATGGAGCCAACCTTTTGATATGTCCATCAAAGGATTGGAAACTCATAACGCCTTCATAGGCTTTTATGTGAGCAATGATGCCAACGCCATGATCATCTCCATGAACGCGGACGATGCCTATGGCGAGGAAGATTTGTACATCAGCCTGAAGGACAGCACCGGTAAATGGACTGAGCCGGAGAATATGGGCGCCACAGTGAACACAGCGGGATTTGAAATAGCACCTTTCCTGTCGGATGACGGCAAAACACTGTTCTTCGCCAGCGACGGACACAATGGCTATGGCGGTTCGGATGTCTACATGTCGAAGCGCTTGTACGATTCCTGGGTGGTGTGGTCTACACCGGTCAATCTTGGACCACAAATCAACTCCGATCAGTTCGACGCCTATTTTCATTTGCATGGTGATCAGGCTTATTTCGTGAGCACCCGCGAGGGTTCGTTCTCCGACATCTACATGGCCGAGGTTCTTGAAATAAAGCCGAGGGATGCACTTTCTGTAACTGGCGGTAAAAAATATACACTCACAGAAACGGAGATTCAGGAGTTGCTGGGTGTGCCGGTGAGTCGTACCATCACGTTCGAAAAGGGTTCGTACACGCTGAGTGCGTCATCGCGCGAACTGATATATTTTCTGGCCAACAAGCTGCAAGATCGCTCAGAATACAATATTGAACTGGTTGGCCACGCAAGTCAGGAAGGATCGGAAGCGCTCAATGAAGAACTCTCCCTCAACCGGGCACAGTCTGTAGCCCGTCAGTTTATGGAATATGGGCTGATACCCGGTCGCATCACATTCAGGGGCCTGGGCGAAAGCGCGCCACTGTATGAAGAAGGAGAGCCTGAAGAGATGGCACAGAACCGGCGCGTAGAAATAGTGATTACCAAATAGCAGCAGTTACGAATATGGCTGATCAACATTTCCACGGCTATAGGGTAAATACTGCTTCTATACAGCAGTAGCATACGCCACAGCCCAAGCATGCCTCGCGCTACCTTCAGCCTCACCATCGCTGGTTCACAGGCGCTCTCCTTTCAAGATATGCCTGGATATCACCAGGCGTTGAATCTCGCTGGTACCTTCGCCTATCTGGAGCAGGCGCTGGTCGCGGTAGAAGCGCTCCACCGGATAGTCCTTCATTAAGCCATAGCCACCGTGGATCTGCACGGCCTCATCGGCCACCTCTTTGGCAATTTCCGAACAGTAGAGCTTGGCCATTGCGGCCTCCTTGCCAAATGCCTGGCGCTTTTGCTTTAGCCAGCAAGCCTTGTAGAGCAGGTTTCGCGCAAGCTCTATCTTGGTAGCCATATCGGCCAGCTTAAAAGCAATGGCCTGGAACTTGGACAATGTCCGGCCAAACTGCCTGCGCTCCTGCGCGTACAGCAAAGCCGCTTCATAAGCGCCCTGTGCGCAGCCAAGGCCCATAGCCGCTATCGACAACCGCCCACTGTCGAGTGTGGTCAGCATAATTTTGGAGCCTTGCCCACGGGTGCCCAGCATATTTTTGCGTGGTACCCGGCAATTGTCGAAGTAGAGCTGCGACGTGTTGGAGGCACGCCACATCATTTTGCCGTGCATGGTTTCCGCAGTAAAGCCCGGCGTATCACGCTCTACCAACAGGGTGGATATTTCTTTGCGGCCATCCTTGTGCACATCGCTG
>CAZQVB010000008.1:45240-135904 GCA_964596645.1 uncultured Roseivirgaceae bacterium | reverse complement strand
TCCACGGGCCGTGGGGCCGCGTCATGTCACTCCGAAACTGACGAAACACCCGCACGAGGCCACACTAAACAGCCAAAGGTGTTTCGAAGGTTTCTCCGGACATGACTGGATACAGGCTCTTGCATAATTATCCAAATTTCCATGGTCTGTGACACACAGAACATTTCGTGCGGCAGGCTTTACATGCATGTCAGCATTACTTTATTTTGACCGCCATATTACCGGTCAAGCTTTCACTTGCCAACGCTTCCAAAAGTCTTACACCACACACCGCCGGCTTGCCGCATTTCACTCCACGGGCCGTGGGGCCGCGTTATGTCACTCTTGCCGGTCATGCTAAATGTTTCAGTATCTGTTTATTTTTTGGCAGATCCTGAAACGATTTCAGGATGACAGTCTCTTTTTCCATGGTCTGTGGCAAACTCCAGGACGGACGGTAGTCAGACCGTTGTATTTTGCCCTTCAATGTTTTGTCAAAACACATGGTCATTGCATCTCCACCTTACCCGGTCCAACTATCGTATGACCTGAATTTAGGTATAGGTTGCTTTCAACTTTGAGCCACTTTTACCATTCCCACCAATCACTTCTCCATGGTCTGTGCCTCACAGACCATTCCGTGCGGCTGGCTCTGCCCTCAAGAAAGCATTGATATGACCAGATTTTCTACGATTCGACTCTTTTCATCAACTGGAAAAGAAATGAACAGCCACCAACTGTCTGCATCCTTCGAAGCATATTAATAG
Organism: uncultured Roseivirgaceae bacterium; assembly: GCA_964596645.1. Classification (GTDB taxonomy): domain Bacteria; phylum Bacteroidota; class Bacteroidia; order Cytophagales; family Cyclobacteriaceae; genus CAVQEK01. The sequence continues at coordinate 135,158 of CAZQVB010000008.1, read as the reverse complement.
CCATATCACTAAACTTTTTTCTTTAAGCTTTCAGCCTTGAGCTTTCAGCTATTCTACGAGTTTACTAAGCTACCATTCCACCATATGTCAATAGCTTTTCTCCCGCCGCGTGGCCATCTGCTTTCTGAGAAGCACATCCGGTTCGCCTGTCGGCTTCAGAATGGTGCCTTCCATTTGGTGCCGCTAAGTTAATGCCCCACAACGGGCGCTTACCCTGCTGCCAGCTTACTTCTTTTTGTTGAAAAGGCCCTTCAACGCGTCACCTACATCTTCCGCCGCTTTCTCGATCTCATCCGCAGTTTCTTTGCCCACTTTGTCCTCCAACTGCTTTTTGAGTGAGTCTATCTCAGGCTGTTTGTCTTTTATTACTTGATCAATCTGCTCCTGAGCTTCCTGTTGAGCTTTCTCTTCAAGTTGCTCTTTTACTTCTTCTTGCATTTCTTCCTTCACGCTGGCACCATCTCCGCTACTGCCCAGCAGCTCAATCTTCGGATTTTTGTATGTGCCGCCTACACCGAAGTTCAGGTTTATTTCTGAACTGCTATTATCCGCCTTCTCGCCTGTAGCTTTGGCTATGAGGCTATTGATCTGTTGGCCCAGCTCCCCGGCTTTTATGGTGGTGGCTACCTTATAGTTGAGTGAGCCATCGATACCGATGCTGCCGGCAAGGTTGGCGGCATGTTTCCCCAACTGCACGTCGAACGGCTGTACGTATGCGCGGCCATCTTCAATGCGCGCCTGAAGTATCACATCTTTCAGAGAAAGAGCAGTGCCACCGGCACCGCCGCCACTGAGCTTGGTTAGGTCCGAAATGCCCGCCACAAGCTTTGAATTTTTCAATTGCGCCTCAGCTATTTTTATCAGTCCGCTTCCGTCGAGGGTATTGAGCACCGGCGACATGTTTTGTGACAGCAGACCACTGATTTTAAAATCGCTGGAAAACTCCCCTTCCATCTGCTGGGCCATTGGCGCAAACGCCTGCACCGTGCTGAAGCTTGTGAAAGCCGCCGGTATGGACAGTGCGCTGATGTCGAGTTCAAAATCAAAAGCAGGCTGTGCCGGATTTTGAGTGTCATACGCTCCGTTCATCACTATGCTTCCACCCAGCAGGTCAAACGAAAGATTGCGCATATCCAACACCCCCTCGCGTACTGTTAGTTTTCCTTTGGCATTGTTGAGTGTGAGGTTGTCATATATGATTTTTCCGATGCTGGAGTTGAATTCGAAGTTGATATTTTTAGGTATTTCTACTACCTCCATTTGGGTGGTGTCCTCTACCGACTCGGCCTCATCACTCATCATCTCATTCACGTTGATCATGTTGCTGTTGAGGTTCATTTCTCCCTTCAGCACGGCATCTTCACTGAAAGTATAGTCGATGTAGTTTTGCACAAAGCCTTGTACGGAAAAGTCTGACTGGCCTATGGTGCCCGCCATTTCCTTTATTTCCAATCTGTCGGGGTTGAACACGAGGTCGGTGGTAGAGATGCTGAGTGCCTGCGGTAAATCCTCACTTCTGTATTCAAAATTGCTGAGCTGCATGGTGCCGCTTGTAGGAAGGCGGTCATATCGCTCGGCCTCCACGTCGGCATATGCGCCTTTGGTGTGAATATCGGCCTTGAGCATGCCGCTATACTGCATGCCTTCTACCGGATATACCTCCGAGATCACTTCCAGATCCAGCGAGCCGTTTACGTTCATGTCCCAGTTGTAATTGTCGAAATTGCGTACCTGCAAGTCGCCTTGCAATTGATCACTGCCCATGGCAACCAGAAAATCGGGAACTTTCAATACGGCCTCTTGCATAGAGCCGGGGCTGGTAACAGTGGCTGAAAAGGTGAGCCGGTCAATGGCTTTGGGAAACTCCTTGGTTTTCACATAGCCGTTTTCCAAAGCCATGGCCGCGTCGATGGCCGGCATCTTGTTCTGTACCGAATCATATACACCGTCAGCCTTTACGTTCAGAGTAAATATTCCCTTCAGATCAAAATCTTCGATAGGAAATATTTCAGTGAGCTCGGCAAGGTTAAGCCTGGCCTGTACGTCGGCCTTCATACTGTAGTCGCGCAGGTTGCGCACCAGCACCTGCGCATCGATTGGGTTTTTGCCCAAATCCATATGAAATTGCTTAATATCCAGCATGATATTCTCCACTTCGCCATCCTTACTTTCCGTCAGCATGTCTATGTTGATGTTGCTGATTGGGGCTGGCAGGTCTGGATATTTGATGTATCCATCTGTAGCATTGAGTGCTACGCGAAAGGCTGGAAGTGAATTTTCATCGTAAGTACCTTTTACAAATCCTTCAAAGCCCATAGTGCCCTCAGCTTCTATGTTGTCAAAATCTTGCGTGTATACGCCGGGTATAAGTGAATACAAGCTCTTGATGGTGCCCCCTTCAGAAGAAAAGGAAACGTCCATGTCAATCGCTTCGTCAGGCATGGCAAAATATCCGCTGAACGCCAGGGGGAAATCGTTGACCAGTATTTGATTTTCCTGAAAGGTAAACTTGAAAGCCTCCAGGTCCATATTCATCGTAATGTCCGCATCTATACTTTGGCCACTCAGGTAAGCCACATCATCGTAGCGCACTATGGTGCTGCCGATGTGGCTCTCGGTGCTCATATCGAACACGTCCATGGTAAAGTTGCCGCTACCGGAGTGGTCTACGTCTGCCAGTTGCATAAAAAATGGCATTGAGCGGTCGTCGTAGGTGATGTTGCCACCATCGATGCTCCAGTGCTTTATGCCGATTTTCATGTTCGACGTGCTGGTATCTGCCGGTGCTGTTTCCTCAGACTCTACCGCTATGTCATAGTTGGCGGTACCATCTTCCAACACTATAATATTGAGGGTGGGGTTGATCAGGTCAAGCGTATTGATCCTGATCTCATCGCCGAACAGGCTGAACAAGTCTACAGTGAGTCCGAAATCCCGTACAGCTACCAGTGTGTCGCCTGAAAAGGAGTCTTTGCCTACAATACTAAAATCTGAGAGGCTTACGGTAGGGTTGGGAAAATGCCTGAATAACGTGAGGCCGATGTCACGGTATTGTATGTGGGCATTCAGATTATTGGCCAGCGCCTTATCGACTTCGGCCTTTATAGTGTCCTTAAAAAATATTGGAATAAGCGCTGCAGCCAAAAGTATAAAAGCCACAACTGCAAGTAGAATAAGGGCGATCTTCTTCATATGGTTTTGGTTTGAGCCGTTCAATGTCGACTGAAAGGTGTTTTAATGGACTTAGCCGAATTTAATATCGGCTGACAAAGTTAATGGTAACGATCTCGAATTTATTGTCAGAAACCACTAAAAAACCAATGAGCAAGGTTTATGGTCATTATCCGATTTGTTTTCGCACCCGCAATGCAAGCGAGGAGATGATCAACAGCAGAGTCATGGCCACAATGGCGGCGATCATGCCGGCTTGCCAGTTAAAATCACTTTCGAGCATTACACCCACAGCAAGTGGCCCCAAGGCTGAGCCGAAAACCATGACCGTAAAAACCATGCTTTTGATGGCGCCCAGGTAGCGGAAGCCGTACATCTCTGCCCATAGCGCGTTGCCGGACACGCTGAGCATGCTCTGCGACACGCCGGCCAGGCACAGATACAAAAAGGCATAAACCTTATGCTGCCCCAAAAGAAGCACAGCCACACCAGCAATAAGGGGAAGCAGGTGAAAGGGGAAAATTCGGCGGGCGGTATAGCGGTCGACCAGTGGACCGGCCAAAAAATTGGTTATTATTTTGGCTATGCCGTACCCGGTAAATGCCATGGCTATCCACTCCATAGTCCACCCCTTCAAGCCGGCCAGCAGATTATGATGGATAAAAAGCCCGGTGAGAAAAAATGGTGTAAACACCCAGGTGAGCACCACCACATAAAACCGACCTTCGCGCAGTACCTGTCTTCTGTTGAGGCTCACGGGCTCTTTTACGTCTGTGCCAGAGCGAAAAGCGACCGGTCGCTGAAATTCATCATTTTTGGGCAGCAGCAACACTACGGCCGGCAAGAAAATCACAATAAGGGCGGCGCCGAGCAATTTCAAGGTGGTGTCGGCACTGCTGATGGCTATGATAAAAACCACTATAGCCGGCATGATGGTTTCACTGATGGATATGCCAAGCGATGAAACAGAAAGTGACTTGCCCCTGTTTTCGAAGAAGTACCGCGCAATAGATGTAGAACCAACAAGCGGCATAAGCCCCTGACCAAAGAGTCGCAAACCAAATAACCCTATAAAAAGCCAAATTCTGTTTTCTGCTTCCGATATCAATACGCAAAACGTGGCAAGCATTAATGCATCGAATATGCTAAAATAGCGAAGCTTCACCCGGTCGATGAGTCCGCCAAGCCACGGCAGCACAAAAGCACTGCTGATGGTGGCCGCTGCATACAACAGGGCAAAACTTTTATTGGTAATGCTGAGTTTTTCAGTAAAGTGATCTACAAAAAGGCTGATAAGAAAAGTTTGTCCGAGGCTGGAAAAGAAATAATGCAGCGCACTATAGCTGAGGTAGTTCGGATATTTTTTGATGAGTTGAAGGTAATTCATGCGCCGTGTTTGAACCGCAAAGATCAAATTATTTGGCTGCAACAGGAAGGGCCCCTGTAAAGATTGAAAATGCCGTAAGCATTGCTGCCCTTTCGGCCATCAATTGCGATGAACGAAATTTAGAAGGCTACTTGTAAAAGAATTTTGATAAAAGGCTTATAATTTGAACGCGCGTACATTATGTTGCAACCAAGGACCAGAGAAATCGGCAAGTCCAACCACAAACAAGTTGACATGAAATCACTGCTTATAGAAGTTTCCTGGGAAGCCTGCAATCAGGTAGGTGGTATATACACTGTATTGCGCAGCAAGGCACCTACAAAGATTGATCGCTACGGCAGCAACTACTGCCTTTTGGGCCCTTATGTACACCCCAATGTATCTACCGAGTTTGAAGAAACTTTTGAATATAATGACCCTATAGGCAAAACGGTGGCGCGCATGAAGGAAATGGGTTTCGAGGTGCGCTACGGTAAGTGGCTTGTCACTGGCCGGCCGAATATTGTACTGGTCAATCCTTACAATGTGTACGACCGGCTGGGCCAAATAAAATATGCGCTGTGGGAACACCACCATATCGGCACACCAGATGGTGATCAATTGCTGGATCAGGTGGTGGCATTCGGCTTTTTGGTCAAGGTGTTTTTCAATATTCTCGCAGAAAAGTTTTCCAAGCAATTCGACGTAATTGGTCACTTTCACGAATGGATGGCGGGTACATGCATACCAGAGTTGCGATTCGAAAGGGTGCCTATGTCCATCGTATTTACCACCCACGCCACTATGCTGGGTCGGTATCTGGCCATGAACGATCCGGAGTTTTACAATCACCTCCCCTTCTTCAACTGGTACGACGAAGCCCGCAATTTCAACATCGAGCCCCAGGTACGCATTGAGCGATCGGCTGCCCATGGCTCCCACGTTTTCACCACCGTAAGTGAAGTGACCGCACGCGAATGCCAACACCTCATTGGCCGCCAACCCGATCTAGTGACGCCCAACGGAATAAATATAGAGCGCTACTCCGCCTTTCACGAGTTTCAAAACCTGCACCAGGAGTATAAGGAGAAGATTCACCAGTTTTCCATGGCCCACTTCTTTTCCAGCTACACTTTCGAGTTGGACAATACGCTGTATTTTTTCACCTCCGGCCGGTTCGAGTTTCGCAACAAAGGCTTTGGCCTCACCTTAGAGGCACTGGCCCGCCTCAATTACATGATGCAGCGCGACAATGTGAATAAGACGGTGGTCATGTTTTTCATTACCAAAAAGCCCTATCACTCCATCAACCCTGCTGTACTACAATCCAGAGCCATCATGGAAGAGCTGCGGCAAACCTGCGTGGCCATACAACAGCAAATTGGTTCCCGGCTTTTTTATGCAGCAGCAAGCATTCCAGACAATAAACTGCCCAATCTGTCGCAGTTTGTCGATGATTACTGGCGGCTGCGTTTTCGCCGTACACTGCAATCGTGGAAGCAAGACCGCCTGCCCAGCGTGGTTACCCACAACCTGATCAACGATGTGGACGACCCGATACTGATGTTTCTGCGCACGGCCAATCTACTCAACTACAAACACGATAAGGTGAAGGTGGTGTACCACCCCGATTTTATCGTCACTACCAATCCGCTTTGGGGTATGGAATACGACCAGTTTGTACGCGGTTGCCACCTCGGCATATTTCCCAGCTACTACGAGCCCTGGGGTTATACACCCCTGGAATGCATTGCACGCGGTGTGCCTGCTGCCACCAGCAACCTTTCGGGATTTGGCGATTATGTAGTCAATAGCATGAAAGACTACGAAGACAACGGCATATATGTGATTGATAAAATCAACAAGAGCTTCGACGAATCGGCTCAGGAGCTGGCAGATGTGATGTACAACTATGTGAAGAAAAACAAGCGAGAGCGCGTAGAAACCCGCAACAAAGCCGAATCGGCCTCCGTGCATTTTGATTGGGAGGCGCTCACTGATTTTTATCAGCAAGCTTACCAGATGGCCCTCGAGCGGCGCAAAGAAAATGCTTAAATACGTGCGCGCAGAGATTGGGACAATGGCGCCAGTTTCCGGTTTTCGTAGTCAAAGCAGGCCATGCCTGTTTTCACCCTTGCCAGTTCTTTGCCTGTGCTTTTAGCACTCAGTGAAAATATGATATCGAAACCGTAGCTCGACACATCCGCTACACCCATTCGGCACAGCACCGTTTCTCCATAAAAAATCTCTGCCTTATACATGATGGCAGCATCGCGCATGATCAGGCCCGGTTCGCCGGGTAAGCCCTTCTCACCACCCATTCCCAGATGCGTTAAAAACTGAACCCGTGCTTCGTGCACCAGAGACAGTACCGAATCATTGCCCACATGCCCGGCGTAGTTGAGATCGGTGATGCGTACAGGCAGCTCTACAGTATAAAGTATTTTAAGTGGTGCGTGAACTACAACTTTCATGTCAATTTGTCTCTTAAATTTCAAAAAATAGTCCTAAATGCGACAAATTTTCCGGATTAGGGGCCGCTTCGCGACTGGTCAAAAATTTGAAGCTGGGGGGCGGATTCAGGTTATGTGATAAGTGAACGAAACTAAGAAATGCGGCTTCATCTGCCAACAGCACAGATCAAAATAGAGGCATAAGCCGGCATGAATCTGACGAATAGATACTAATGAGAAATAAATAAAGAAATGAACTTCAATCAATACACCATGAAATCGCAAGAGGCCATACAGAAGGCCATCGATATAGCGACTGGTCATCAGCAGCAGGCTATTGAAACAGGCCACCTGCTCAAAGGCATGCTGGTGACTGATGAGAATGTTTTTTCCTACATATTAAAGAAATTTGGCGCCAGCCGGGTGCCGTTTGAGGAAGCGCTGGATCGTATTGTAGAGGCTTATCCAAAAGTTTCTGGCGGGCAACCTTACCTCTCCAACGGTTCGAATGCAGCGCTGCAATTGGCCAAGAACAACCTGAAGGAATTCGGGGATGAATTTGTGGCCGTAGAGCATATATTGCTGGCGCTGGCCGAGCAGAGCGACGCTGTAGGAAAACTGCTTGCGCAGTACGGCATCAGCAGAAAAGGTTTGGTGACGGCTATAAAAGAGCTGCGCGGTGGCCAGAGTGTGAAAGATCAAAATGCTGAGGCCAAATATCAATCGCTGGAGCGCTACAGCCGCAATTTGAACAAGATGGCGCAAGAGGGTAAGATAGACCCTGTGATCGGTCGAGACGAAGAGATTAGAAGGGTGCTGCAGATCATATCGCGGCGTACTAAAAACAACCCAATACTGTTGGGCGAACCCGGTGTGGGCAAGACGGCCATCGTGGAAGGTATGGCCCAGCGCATCATTGATGGCGACGTCCCTGAAAACCTAAAGACGAAAACCATCATTTCCCTGGATATGGGGCTGCTGATCGCCGGTGCCAAGTATAAAGGTGAATTCGAAGAGCGCCTGAAGGCGGTGATTAAGGAAGTGACAGATTCCAACGGAGAGATTATACTCTTTATAGATGAAATACACACGCTGGTAGGTGCCGGTGCGGGTGGAGAGGGCGCCATGGATGCCGCCAACCTGCTGAAGCCGGCCCTGGCGAAGGGGGAATTGCACGCCATAGGCGCCACTACGCTGAAGGAATATCAGAAATACATTGAAAAAGACAAAGCGCTTGAGCGCCGATTTCAGGCTGTAGTGGTCGATGAGCCTTCAGTCACCGATGCCATCTCTATTTTGCGCGGCATCAAAGACAAATACGAGCTGCACCACGGTGTGCGCATAAAAGACGACGCCGTAATTGCCGCGGTGGAGCTTTCCAACCGCTACATTTCCGAACGGCACCTGCCCGACAAAGCCATCGACCTGATCGACGAGGCGGCGTCTAAACTTAGAATTGAGATTGACTCCCTGCCCGAAGAATTGGACGAGCTACAGCGCAAGATCATGCAGTTTGAAATAGAGCGTGAGGCCATTCGTAGGGAAAAAGACAAGGAAAAAGAAACTCAACTCTCAAAAGTAATAGCGGAGCTGTCGGACAAGCGCAATGCGCTGAAGGCAAAGTGGGAGAGCGAAAAGGCCATTATTCAGGGCATTCAACAAGAGAAAGAAAGCCTGGAGCGCTATCGGATAGAAGCGGAGCAGGCGGAGCGTGCCGGTGACTACGGCCGGGTGGCAGAGATACGATATGGTAAAATCGCCGAGACGCAACAAAGGCTGGCTGAGCTGCAATCGCAAGGAAAAGCGCTGGAAACAGGTGAGGCACTGCTCAAGGAAGAGGTAGACAGCGAAGACATTGCCGATGTGGTAGCGCGGTGGACGGGCATACCGGTATCGAAAATGCTGCAGACCGAACGTGAGAAATTGTTGAACCTGGAGTCAGAACTGAGCCAGCGGGTGGCCGGCCAGGAAGAAGCCATCAAGGCCGTGTCGGATGCCGTGCGACGCAGCCGTGCCGGCCTGCATGATCCAAAGCGTCCCATTGGCTCCTTCATCTTTCTGGGTACTACCGGTGTGGGCAAAACGGAGCTGGCAAAAAGCCTGGCTGAGTTTCTGTTTGATGATGAAAATAATATGGTACGCATCGACATGTCGGAGTATCAGGAGCGGCATGCGGTGAGCAGGCTCATAGGAGCGCCTCCGGGCTATGTGGGCTATGATGAAGGGGGACAATTGACTGAAGCAGTACGCCGCAAACCATATTCGGTGATATTGCTGGACGAGATAGAGAAAGCACATCCCGACGTGTTTAATATATTGCTGCAGGTGCTCGATGATGGCCGGCTCACCGACAACAAAGGCCGGGTGGCCAATTTCAAAAACACCATAGTGATCATGACCACCAACATCGGCTCCCACATCATTCAGGAAAGCTTTCAAAAGATGAATGGAGAAAATGAGGAAGAGGTGATGGAAAGCACAAAAAATGATGTGTTTGAATTGCTTCGACGTACCGTGCGGCCTGAGTTTCTGAACCGCATCGATGAATTGATCATGTTCAAGCCGCTGTCAAAAGATGATCTGCAAAAAATCGTCGAAATACAGTTCAGGATCATTCAGCAGCGTATGGAAGAAAACGGTATACGGCTGGAGGCCGACAGCAAAGTACTGGCGTATCTGGGCGCGGTAGGCTACGATCCGCAATTTGGTGCGCGACCCTTGAAGCGCGTCATTCAGCGGCTCATCCTGAACGAATTGTCGAAAGACATACTTTCAGGCAAAATACACCGCGACTCCGTCATCGGCATTACGCTGAACGACGAACAGGAAATCGAATTCATGAACCTGGACGAGGTAGAGGTGAAGTAGCTCATATAAATATCAAGCATAAAGCCGGGCAAATCGTCCGGCTTTTATTTTGGGCCGGAGTATGCCAAAAGTCTTAAATAAGCTAATTTGAGCCGTTGAGCACTGTCGATAATCTGCCTGCCGAGCGATGAAGGAAAAGAAAAATTTGAAAGCGAATGTAGACCTCTACAAAAGGCGCTCTACGGCCAACATCATCATTCTGTCATTGGCGTTCGCCATTGCGCTGGCTTCCGTTTATTTCACTCGGGTGATCGTAGAAGAGCTCAAAGAGCGCGAGCAGCGATTTATAGAGCTATATGCCCGCACGCTGGAGTTCACCGCCAGCGAATCGAGCTCTACAAGCGAGTTTCTGTTTCTGATGCAGGAAATAATGATCCCGAACAACTCGATACCTGTCATACTCACCGACGGTGCGCAGCGGCCGATCGAGTCGCGCAACGTGCCCATGGACCCGCTGCTGAGCGAAATGGAAAAAGAGGCTTTTTTGCGTCAGGCCATCGTGGAAATGCGCGACGAGCACGAGCCCATCCAGATCAACTTTCGTGACCCCGTCAGCGGAGAGATCATCGACTACCAATACGTTTATTATCAAAACTCTGCACTGCTCAATCAGCTGGAGTACTACCCGCTGGTACAACTGGCCGTGATTGGCATCTTCGGCATCATCGTCTATATCGTTTTCAGCTATTCCAAGGCCTCAGAGCAAAACCGCGTGTGGGTAGGGCTTGCCAAGGAAACGGCCCATCAACTCGGTACACCCATCTCCTCGCTGATGGCCTGGGTAGAATATTTCAAAGAAGATGAGGCATTGAAAAATAATGAGATTATCGGTGAGCTGGAAAAAGATATACAGCGGCTGGAGATGATCACTTCGCGATTTTCAAATATCGGCTCAGTGCCGGTATTGTATCATGAAAATATACCCGCCACCATAGAAAATACTGTGGCGTATCTCAAAAAGCGGCTTTCAAAAAAGGTTGATTTCACCATCGAAGCCTTACCGCGCGACATACGCGCCAAGATTAACAAACCCCTGTTCGAATGGGTGATAGAAAACCTGTGCAAAAATGCCGTAGACAGCATGGGCGGCATTGGCCGCATACACATCAGCATAAAAAAAGGTCAGGATAGCGCCGTGATCATCGATGTGACGGATACCGGCAAAGGTATACCCAAATCGAAAGTGAAAAACGTATTCTCACCCGGCTACACCACCAAATCGCGCGGCTGGGGCCTCGGCCTCACACTGGTAAAGCGCATCATCGAAAAATACCATCAGGGGAAAATTTTCGTGCACAACACCGAACTAGATCAAGGCACCACCTTCAGGATTTTGTTGAATGGGTAAAGATCAATAGAGTATGGCTGGTGCGGATCATTGGGGCCTTGAGTTGGGTGGATTGGTGGAATGGTAGACTGGTGGATTGGTAGACTCGTAGACTGGTGCTTGATAAAATTTATAGCTGAAAGCTCAAAGTCGAAGTCATCCTGAACTTGTTCGGGATCTGTCTGCAGAGTAAACGGATGATGAAAGGGCAGGCAAGTGAAGAGCATTAGCAATGATATTGCTTTCAATATGCTTTTAAAGATGCAGAGAATCCGTGGCTGTTCAATGCTTTCATACGCGCTGGGCCTACCGCACGAAATGGTCTGTGGGGCACAGACCATGGAAATGCGAACGCTTGTTTTTTTGACCCGCCGGCGTCCGTTACTTGCGGCCTTTGCCAATAGCCAACAGATCCTGAAACAAGTTCAGGATGACTGAAAAGGTTGGTGCATGCGCGCTGTGCTTACCGCACGAAATGGTCTGTGGGGCATAGACCATGGAAATGATTTGCGCGCCTGCTGTTTGACTGGCCGGCGCTCATTATCCGCTGCGGCCAGTGCCAATAGCCAAACTTGTTCAGCATAACCGGTTGAGAGAGGGAGGAAGGATTGAAAATTCAATCAGTCTGACGTGCATCCCACTTATATGAAGGAATGCCCAGTGGCCACAGGATGTGGAATAAAATTGCTCGTTCGGTGTCAACCACCCCCTTCACTTTTCACCAGTCTACTAATCTACCAATCCACCAGTCTACCAATATAGGCTTAGAGCTGACTAAGGATTTAGTCCTACCCGGCGTTATTCGCCTTGTGCACCGATTTCATTTTCTTCGGCAGCGAAATCTTTTGGTGTGGGTAAATCTTTCAGATCATTGATGCCAAAATACTCCATGAATTTGGGGCTGGTACCATAGATGAGCGGACGGCCTACCGCATCAGATTTTCCGCGTATTTCTACCAATTCCTTCTCCAGAAGGCGCTGTATGGTGTAGTCGCAGTTTACGCCGCGAATTTTCTCTATGTCCGATTTAGTCACCGGCTGCTTGTATGCGATGATGGAAAGCGTCTCGAGTGCAGAGGTAGAGAGCCTTTTCTTGGATTGTTGCTTGAGCAATATGCCAATACTGCTCTGATAGGCCGGCTTAGTCATAAATACATAGCCGCCGCCTGTTTTTATTATTTCGAATGCGTAATGATCTGCGGAATATTTTTCCTGCAGTTCGCCAATGGCCCCTTCCACATCGGCAAGTGGTATGGCTGCATCAAACATTTCTGCCATGGTGGCCTGCAATTCTTCTGCACGTACCGGCGTCTGAGAGCAGAATATAAGTGCCTCCAGGTGTTGACCTAGAAAATCCAAATCAACTCCTGTTTAGCTTAGCCTCTATGCAGTGCATGGTATGCGGCACTGCCTTAAGTCTTTCTTTTGGGATCAACTTGCCAGTATCAACACATACCCCGTAGGTGCCGTTTTTGATACGTACCAATGCCTGCTCCAGGTTGTGAATGAATTTTTGCTGTCGGGCAGCCAATTGGCTCAGGCTTTCCTTTTCGGCTGTGTCGGCGCCATCTTCTATCACTTTGCTGTAAGATGCGTTGTTGTCGCTACCGCTCTCGTTGGATTTGCTGAGCGTTTCTTTGATGTAGTTCAGTTCTTTGCGGGCCTTATCGAGTTTTTGCTGAATCAGGTCTTCAAACTCGTCCAATTCCGATCTCGAATAACTGCGTTTTTCTTCGGTTGTCATCTCAAATACCTGGTTAAATGAAGGGCCTCTATCCATAAAAGCCCCAAAAATAGAACAAGAAATTAAAACTTAAAAAATTACCTCGATTATAAACTCTATAATCAACCCACCTGGTGAGGAGCCACATTGATCACAACGAATGAATATGAAGCAAATATTGTGAAATTGTTAATAATTGCGGGGCAACAGTACGGCGCCATTCCAATATTCGGCATTTCACGTGTGCACAGATACAGTGGAGATCGATCTTTGATAAGATATGACGGAGGAAATGATGGGGCTCACTGAGCTACAGTCGTCAATAGCCCTTCTGCAGTCTTTGGGCTCGCGCATTGTACGCTGTAGACAGACCATTTGCGTATGGTCAGAGGTGCTGCCTTTTTTATCAATTAAGCAGGCAGAAAGGAATCTTCATAGGATTTTATCCTGTTTTGCAAGGCTTCACTATCCAGATGAATGCGGTACTTTATTCTGATGTAGCGCCGTAACACTTCCAGCTTTCTGCCTTGTCGCGCATATGTTGCAATTATTTTTCCGATTACGTCTTGCATGGCTATGGCGTTTATTTATAATTACGAACAACCTGGCAGTGCAGTTTTAAAATCTGGCCGCAACCGCCACCTTCGTCTTAACGCTGCGCACCTGTCCCGTAGCATCTACCAGATCTACAAAAATGATATAGTAACCTACCCGCACTTTGCTACCATCGTCGTCTTCACCTTCCCAACGAAAAGCGCCATCCATCGGCACCGACTCGTGGTTCACCAGATCACGCACCAATCTACCCTGCGCATCAAAAATCTTTATACTGGCCCATGTGCCTGGAGTGGCGGTTTTCAACATAATGTTGGTAAAGCTGTCGGGCCCCGGCGAGAGTGGGGCAAAAATTGGCGGATCTACCAGTACCAGTGTCTCTTGGTGCTGCGAGATGCTGTGTTGTGAGTTTTGCCGGCCCGGAGTGGCATAGCCCGATGCAGAAGCGGCAGATAGCCAGCTTGCAGGATTGTCAGATGCCGCCGCAGGACTCAATCTTTCCAGTGATACCCCTTCGTCATCGCGCAGGAAGATGGCATGGAACTCAGCACTGTATGCAGCGCGGTCTATGATGCTTCCTGTGCCATCGGCAAGCACTACGATGCCGCCATCATCAGGATAAGACGGCATATCGTCTATTTCCCATACCAATTCATCCGGGGCCGAGGGATAGTCGGCTTGTAGTAAGTTGGCATCCGCCGTGAGCACAAGATATGCTTGTGGCGCTACTATAAAATGATCGCGTGCAATCAATCCTGTTTCCCAAATACCGTCAGCATCTTCACTGGCAATTATCCAGTTTTTGATATCAATGTGCTTGTCGGAGCGATTGAACAGCTCCACAAAGTCGACCCCACCGGGCCTTGGGTTGAAGAGAATTTCGTTGATCACAATATCTGAGCTGTCTGCCGAACCCGGTAGTACAAAATCGGCCGATCCATCTGCTGTCGTCATTATATTTCCATTGCAATCGCTCACATTTTCCATGGAAATGGTGTAAACCACCCCGGGCGCCACCGGCTGCGAAAGGCGTACATTCAGTTGCCGCCGAAGCAACGGTTCCAAATCCACATCAGCGATCTGCAATATGGGTTTCAGGATTATATTTTGTGAAAATACGGTGGAGGCATGTACAGACTCAGAAAAACGTATGAGTAATGTGGTGTCTGTAGTTGCTATAGCGCCCGCCAGCGTTGGGCCTTGCACATCTGTACGTTCGGCTTGTGATGCATTTGCGGCACCGGGTGTACCTCCTGCTGCAGCCCCGGAGGCTATCCAGTTTTCTTCGTCATGGCATGGCGCAGACACATCGATCATTTCGAGCGACCAGCCCCCATCTTCTTTGGCAGATGTGCGGTACCAGTGGTCAGTATAGGCAATGGCGTGAAGCAGATTTTTGCCTTGCCAAAGGCTGATGGTGTCGCCGGCATTCTTTAGCGCCGGCCATCTGCTAATACCCTGCACCTGACCAAAATCCTGCATTTCATCCACATCGCCATCGGCACACAGCACAGTGTAGGTATGAGGAGCCAGTAGTACTTTGGGAACATGGGACGATTTGCGACCCACTTGCAAACGACCGGAGTCAATGACCACCGTACGGTCTTTCGTATTGAGTATTTCAATATATTCCACCTCTGGCAAGGAGCGCGGCGGAGTAGGGTCAGCCATCACCTCTGTGATGACCACGTCTAAGAAATGTGGACGGAAAGGAAGACTGTATGTGAGTGCATTGGAAATTGATTGAGCGATGTTGCCTGATGTGTCCTGGAGGGCAGTAATAAACAGGGAATAATCCTGGCCGTAAACAAACGCCTCATCAAAAAATAAGTCCACTTGCCCGGGGGTGTCTGCCGATATGGTGGCAGATATAGGCTGCCGCCCGCCAGGACTTATCCGGTAATTGGCTGTTGTTGTTCCCGCCAATCTGTCCAGCGGTTCACTGCAAATGATCCGAAGGTTGTGTTCGTTGATGAAATAAACAGAGTCGACCGCAGGGGCCGTCTCATCCTTGAAAACATCGCCCGTTACCACAAATTCATCGAAGGAAAATTTGTCGGCGCGTGTGCTGGTAAATTGACATCGAACACCGAAAAGACGGGAAAAATTATAGGCAGCATCTGTGGCTTCACCTTCTTGTACCCATATGTTTTCGCCATGCATGCGTACTTCCAACTGCCATAGGCCATTACTGTCGCGCCTGGCCCTCATGTCTAATTCTACTACGGAAATATCCAACACATCATCGCGGCCGTCGATCAGCAGCACCGGCTCAGAAGCGCCATCTTGCCGGTAAAGACGCACATCGTCGCTGCTGCCACCGATGCGCACAAAATAGCCACGCGCTTCCGCGAATGGGTGACGATCTGCCATCAGCCATACCTCAGCAAAGTTGGCTGCAGAAGGATTGAACTGCATCTGAATATGACATTGCCACTCTGCGTTTTGCACGACCTCCGAAGCCGTGGCCAGGTATGCCTGGCCCGGGGCAGAGGCCTGGAGCTGCAGCCGGCCTTCATTATTGATGATGAATTCATTGATATCGCCCGTCCAGGTGGGTTGATGTGAAAAGTTGCCGTCGGAAAAATCGTCTAAAACCTGCGCCCAAACGGGTGAAACCGCTAAAATGGGTAAGACAAAGAAGATAAAGAGAATAATTTTCATCCGTGGCGGGCATACTTCCACATTAAAATAACAAATTCTATAATTTTACAGCCCTGAAAAATGGATAACTAAAATCAATCGCGAAATGAAACTAGCTGTTGTAGGCGCCACCGGATTGGTGGGTAGTGAAATTCTCAATGTGCTCAGCGAGCGCAAATTCAAATATGACGAACTGTATCTGGTAGCATCGGAACGATCTGCCGGAAAGAAAATAGAATACAAGGGCAAGGAATACACCGTGATCACCATGCAAGAGGCCGTGGCCATAAGGCCCGATATTGCTATATTCTCTGCAGGCGGTGGCACCTCACTGGAGTGGGCACCGAAATTTGCCGAAGCAGGCACCATAGTGATCGACAATTCATCTGCCTGGCGAATGAACCCGAAGTACAAGCTTATCGTGCCGGAGATCAATGCCGACACGCTGCGCATCGACGATCGTATCATTGCCAATCCCAACTGCTCTACCATACAAATGGTAGTTGCCATTGCACCATTGCACCGCCAGTTCAAAGTGAAGCGGATTGTTGTCTCCACCTATCAATCCGTAACGGGCACCGGCAAGAAGGCTGTAGATCAATTGCTCAGCGAACGCAAGGGCGAAGAGGCCGATAAAGTCTATCCGTACCCTATCGATATGAATGCCCTGCCGCACATCGACGTGTTCCTCGACAACGGCTATACCAAAGAGGAAATGAAGATGGTACATGAAACGAAGAAAATAATGGGCGACGACAGTATTCAGGTGACTGCCACCGCCGTACGCCTTCCGGTAATGGGCGGCCACTCAGAGTCGGTGAACGTAGAATTCGAACAGGATTTTGACCTGGGTGCCGTAAAATCGCTTCTGGAAAACTCACCCGGCGTGGTGGTGCAAGATGACGTGAAGAACAACATTTACCCGATGCCACTGATGGCCCACCGCCGCGACGAAGTTTTTGTTGGCCGGCTTAGGGTAGACGAGTCTCAGCCACGCACGCTCAATATGTGGATAGTAGCAGACAATCTGCGCAAGGGAGCCGCTACCAACGCCGTGCAAATAGCAGAATACATGGTAGAGCATCACCTGGTGCCTGTACTGCGTGACTGAACACATCACCACCATATTGCGCCCGGAAGTGCAGCAGTTTATCAGGGATCATCTTCAAGATGATCCCTTTGTTTTATCGCTGCAGTCACGAAAATATGCGGGCATTCCGGTGGCACTGGCGGCAGACCAGATCAGATCACGGCAAAAGCTGCGCGATAAGGTGCCCCTATGGGCGGAGCATGAGCAGCTGGTGATGCCCCCACCCCTGTCGGTGGAGCAGTGCACATCGCAGGCGGCGGCTGAGTATAAGGCGCAGCACATGCATGGGCGAATATTCATCGATCTCACGGGAGGCGCCGGTGTAGACACCTATTTTCTCGGTCGACATTTTCAAGAGGTGTATTATGTAGAGAGCAACGAGAACCTTGCTGCGATTGCCAGACATAATTTCCACATGTTGGCCATGCACCATGTACAGGTGGTGCCGCAGCCTGCAGAGCATTTTCTCGCACAGTGGCAGGGCGATGCCGACCTGATCTACATCGATCCATCACGACGAACCACCGATCAGCGTAAAGTATTTCGTTTGGAAGACAGCACACCAGATCTGCGCGTCGTATTGCCTCAGGCGCTGCAAAAAGCCAGGAAAGTGATGATGAAGCTTTCGCCAATGGCCGACATCACCGATGTGCTGCGCCAACTGCATGGCGTACAAAAAGTGACGGTGCTGGCCATTCGCAATGAATGCAAGGAACTGCTCTTGTATGCCGCACGGCTGGGGCAGCTGGAAAGCGTAGAAGCAGTAAACATACAAGCCGATGGCATCCGTCAAACATTCACCTTCCACCCCGACGAAGAAGCTGCGGCTAAGGTGGTGTTTGATATGCCTCAGCAGTACCTGTACGAACCCAATGCGGCCGTGATGAAGTCGGGTGCTTTCAAATTAGTAGCGGAGCGATATGGCCTGGCCAAGCTTCACCCTCACAGTCATTTGTATACTTCTCATGTGCTGCAAGAAGATTTCCCCGGGCACATTTATCGCATATTGCAAGTCACCAGACCCGAGGCTAAGGCAGTGCGAAAAGTGATCGAAACCAATAAGGCGCACCTGGTTACACGCAACTTTCCGATGAAAACAGCCGTGCTTCAAAAAAAGCTGGGAATAGAGGAAGGTGGATTTTATTTTCTATATGCAACCACATTGGTCGATCAGTCCCGGGCCATATTGGTGTGTACCAGGCTAGAGCAGACGAAATAATAGGCGCGCTAAAAACAGTGCGAGAAGCGGAAAACCATAATAGCGCAGCACTGTGGTGCGATTTTTAAAATCCAAAAACCACAGCACATACCACGGCTTTACCATGCCCAGCAATAGTGCAAAAAGGCAAACGAAAAAAAGAATATTGAAGAATAAGGCTGCTGTATCTGTCATGGAAAAATTTGAAACGGCGGCAAAATAAGCAGATACCATGAAAAAAGCCCGGGCTTGGCAGCTCAGGCTTTTTCAGGAAAGTGGGTTGAAAATGAAGATTTTACACGTTGGCGGCTTCGTTTACGCTTTGCGATAATTTCAGCAATTTTTCATCGGCTTCTTTCTCTTCTTCCAGCGTCTTGCCCAGTTTTTCTTTTATATCGCTGTGTCCCAGGCTTTCGGCAAACGAGCATACGGTGCCGTATCCGGCTATTTCGTAGTGTTCCACACGCTGTGCATCAGCGATCAGCCCTGCATCCATTACTTCGTCCGATGCTTTTTCTTTCATCATATCCTTGCCTTCTTTTATGAGCCCTTGCATTGCTTTACAGGTTTCGCCACTGGGGTCTACGCCCAATTCATTGCAAACCTCTTCCAGGCGCTTTTTGTGCTCTTTAGTTTCTTCCAAATGCTCCCTGAAGGCTTTCTTTAGTTCAGGATGCGTAGCCTTTTCGGCCATATCGGGCAGTGCATCGATTAGTTGCTTCTCTGCACTGTACAAATCTTTCAATTGATGTTCGAAAAGATCCTTAAGAGATTCCATCTTGCTTGACATAATAGTTGGTTTTTTGGTTTGACATTTATTTATACATTGTGAATGATTCTCATTCAGTTTTTTTTACACTTCTACCAGCTCTACAGCTTCAGCCAGTTCTTTTCTGAACGTATAGTTGAAATGCTCAAAAGACAGCATATCAACATGGCAATTGAGCACTTTCATGGTGATCACGATCATCGTAAGGGCGGTGAGCTCACCATTGATCAGTCCATATCGCTCGCGTTCATCTCGTAGCACCACTTCTTCCACCAAATTATCCAGGTGTTTTAGTTCGATACTAGAGCCGTTCGATCGCCAGTCGAGCACATATATAGCCTTCAAATAGTCCGGCATCATCCGTATCAGTTCAGCCGATTGACTGTAGTCAAGTCCGCTTCTAATGGCGTGCAGCACCACCCGGATCACTTTGCCTGCCTTGCCGTTGCAATCGATGTTTAGGTTTTTTCTCAATTGGTGTATGCATCCGTCGTCATGCATTGCCAGTTTGTTGTAATCAATATCCATTCTGCACCCCCCCGGAAATTTTAAAGTGTTGGGAAGAACGAATAAGTAAAAATTATACCATTGAAGTTAGTGCGCTTAAAATATTGAATAACAGCCATTTATATTGGCAATGTGCGTGGCGTGTGTGTAATTTTTACGCGAATTTGCTACGCGGTGTGTGGATTGATTACCTAATTTCTACACAAATTTGCTGGTTTGATGCCAATAGAATAACATCTAGATTTGCCCGATATGCAGCCAAAAGTGATAGACGTATTGGTGATAGGTGGAGGAGCATCCGGTGTCTTCTTTGCTGCCAATGTAGCACAACTTCAGCCACACACGAAAATAGTGTTGTTGGAAAAAACCCGTCAGTTGTTGTCAAAGGTAAAAGTGTCGGGTGGAGGGCGATGCAATGTAACGCACAATCTGACGAAGGGCTATGAGCTGCTGCCCTATTATCCTCGTGGCGGCAAATCGCTTCGGCCTCTTTTCGACCAGTTTCACTGTGCACATACGCGTACCTGGTTCCAAAGCCGGGGTGTACCCCTGAAAGCGGAGAGCGATGGCAGAGTATTCCCTGTCAGTAACCGCTCACAAAGCGTGATTGACTGCCTCACAAATGCCATGGCACAGGGAGGCGTAGAAGTGCGCACAGGAGAAGAGGTGCGCGATGTACAGGTGCACGATGCATACGTTGCGGTCACCACACCTCTTGCTACCTATTATAGTAAAATAGTATATATGGCGCTGGGTGGTATAAATAAGCCAACAAACCTGCCTTGGCTCAGCCATCTCAATTTCGAACTGGTAGCACCTGTACCCTCGCTATTTACCTTCAACACGCCCCACTATGGTATGAAAGATTTGTCGGGCCTTTCCGTGCCCGAAGCAGCAGTGAAGATCGCCGGCACCCAGTGGAAGAGCGAGGGACCACTGCTGATCACGCATTGGGGCTTTAGCGGTCCGGCCATATTGAAGCTTTCTTCATGGGCCGCCCGCGATCTGGCGGAAAAGGAATATCGCTTTTCACTGCTGGTGCAGTGGCATCAATCATGGACAGAGCACAGCCTGCGTGCTTTAATATTGCGCGAAGCAGAGCAAAGTTCCGATAAAAAAGTGGTGAACGGAAAGGTGGCCGGCGTTGATCTGCCGCTGCGATTGTGGCAGCGACTGGCACAAATGGCTGATATACCGGCCGACAGGCAGTGGAGTACGCTGTCAAAAAAACACATCAATAAGTTGATCCATCAACTGCTGCATGCGGAGTTTGAAGTGACGGGCAAGACCACCTTTAAGGAAGAATTTGTGACGGCAGGAGGCGTATCGCTCGCAGAGATACACCTTACCACCATGGCCAGCCGTCGCATACCCGGTTTGTATTTCGGTGGGGAGATGCTCGATGTGGACGCCCTTACCGGCGGATTCAACTTCCAGTTTGCCTGGAGCTCTGCCTATGTGGCAGCACAAAACGCCGCGCTACAGCTGCAAAAGCGCCAACAAAACGTGCAAAATTGAATTATAATAGGGAGTGGTACACTTGCTTGACCACCACGAGCCATATTTCACTCTTTGATCTGGCCGGATAACAAACAAAACACCACTGTTTTCATTTAGCATGAGTTTGTTCGTTATTCGCAGCTTAACCTTCCATTCCGTGAAAATTACCCTCATGCTGTTTCTTAGTTGTATCAGCCATTCGCTACAGGCACAGCAGCAAGACACGAGCTATATCAAAACGTATTATTCCAACATCTCCGCACGGATATATGCCTCTCAGAAATACACCAATCTGCGCATTCGCGACAAAGATGCCAACTACGACTTGCTCTACAGACCCAACACACCCATTAATCTGGGCGTGGGCGCTACGTATCGCTTTCTTACCTTAAATGTGTCATACGGCTTCGATTTCATGAACCCGGAGCGTGGAAGAGGGAAGACCGAATATCTCGACCTGCAGGCGCACGCCTACACCCAGAAGATGACGATCGATGTTTTTGGGCAGTTCTACAATGGCTTCTATCTCACACCGAAGGGCACGGCTGCCTTAGAAGATGAATACTACGTACGTCCTGACATGGAAGTGTTCGAAACGGGCCTTTCATGCCAATATCTCTTCAACAATAAACGCTTTTCGTACCGCGCAGCCTTTCTGCACAACGAGTGGCAGAAACAATCTGCCGGCACATTCTTGCTAGGCTTCGAAGGGTACTATGGCCGAATAAAAGCAGACAGCACATTGGTGCCTACAGGCATTGACGATAGCATTGCCGTGCAGAATATAAGAAATGTGGAATTTTTTGATGGCGGCCCCAACATCGGATATGCCTATACAGTAGTGATCGCCAGACACTTCTTCATCACCGGCTCCCTGGCCTTCAGCATCGATTATGGTCGAAACAACATACGGGGCGACGGTATTAAAAGAAAACAGACAGGCTTCAGCTCCAACAGCTTTGTAAGGGCATTTGCAGGATATAATTCTGAGCGCTGGGCATGCAGTATATCATACCACGGCAACAATGTGAGCCTGGCCGAAAATGCGGTTTCAGAACTGCGCAAATCTTTGAATACAGGAAATATTCGCTTAAACCTGGTCTACCGCTTTGTGCCCGACAAAACCACTAAGAAAATTCTCAAACCCGTGGATAAAGTAGATTCCTGGATCAATAAACTACTTTGATATGCCTCTACTTCCAATTGGATATTCAGCACAATCTGTAATAGTTTACAATTTCAGTTTAAATTAGCAGCTAAGGCCGCGGCATTTGCATAAATCCTGCTGTCTGTGCTTAGAAAACGAACCGGGAAATCCTGGCTTCATCCCATCCATTAATACAAGTAGTGTATGAGTGCCCCACGAAAGGAGCTAAAAGAACTAACCTTACTGTTCGACATCAGCATTACGCTCAACAAAAGTCGCAACATCAAGGATGTGCTCCACCAAATACTGGAAATGCTGGCCAACTATATAGGCATGGACAGGGGCACCATCACGCTGCTCAACAAAAGCAGAGGCGAGATTTTCATTGAAGCCGCCTATGGCCTGTCGGAAGAAGAAAAGTCGCGCGGGGTATATCAGGTGGGGGAAGGCATCGTGGGCAAAGTGGTGGCCTCCGGCATGTCGGTGATTATTCCAAAAATTTCTGACGAGCCGCAATTTCTCGATCGCACCAAAGCCCGCAATAAAATTAACAAGGAAGATGTGTCATTTCTGTGTGTGCCCATCAAGCACGACAAGGAAGTAATCGGCACCCTGAGCGTAGACAGGCTATTCAACAATGATTTTTCATTTGAAGAAGACATACGGCTGATCAGCATCATAGGCAGCATGATCGCCCAGACGCTGCGCGCAAGGCAAGAAGAGCATGAAGAGCTGGCCCGCCTGCAAGAGGAAAATGCCAGGCTGCAGTCTGAGCTGAAAATGAATTATAACCCCGCCAATATGATCGGCAACGGGCAGGGCATGAAGGCTGTGTACAAGCTGATCACGAAAGTAGCGCCCACCAATGCCACGGTACTCATCACTGGCGAAAGTGGGGCAGGTAAGGAAATGTTGGCCAAAACGATACACTTCAACAGCAAGCGGCCAAACAAGGAATTTGTGCAGGTCAACTGCCCTGGCATTCCAGCCGATATGCTCGAAGTAGAACTGTTCGGCTCCGAAAGCCCACCGGCGGACGATGCCGATGGCGTATTTGTGAAAAAAGGAAAACTAGAACAGGCGCATGGCGGCACACTTTATATGGTAGAGCCCAGTGACATGCCGCTGAACCTGCAGGCCAAACTGATTACCTATCTTCAGGAAAAAACCATTATACGGGTCGGTGGCAATACGCCCATTTCATTGGATACGCGTGTGATTGCCGCTACTACCCAACACCTGGAGCGCAAGGTGGAAGAAGGCAAGCTTATGGAAGAGTTATTCTATGTGCTCAGTGGGTATCCGGTACACATACCACCACTACGTGAAAGGAAAAGTGACATTCCATTGCTCATCGATCACTTCATAGAAAAGTGCAACAAGGTGCACAACCTGAACATAAAAAGGATATCCACCTCGGCCATTGACATGATCATGGCGTACCACTGGCCTGGCAATGTGCGTGAATTGGAAAATTGTATTGAGCGGGCAGCCATATTGAGCAATACCGGCGTAATCTATGGCTTTCACTTGCCCCCAACCCTGCAGACGCCCGAAGCAACTACCGCACCGGAGCGCGGCCCGCTGCAATCGGTGCTGGCCAAAGTAGAAAAGGAGCTCATTCAAGACAACCTGAAACTATCTCGCGGCGACCTGAGACAAACCTCTGAAAACCTGGGCCTGACTGAAAGACAGCTCACCATGCGGCTGGGCAAATTCAACATAGACCCAAGTAAGTACAAGGTGCGCAAATAGGCGATTTCCAATTGGCCCGACCGATACTCCCGGAGCGATGGCTGCTGCCCTACTCCTTCACCACAGGTGTAAGCACAATATTTCTGTACATCACCCTGCCGTGATCGCCCTGCAGGTAAATGGGGCCTGGAGAAAATTCGTCGGCGGTGAGTGCGCCTCCGGTAGGTCCATAGAGCGGTGCGTTATCGATTATCTTTTTACCATTCAGATACACTGTAGCATGCCGGCGTACCAGGGTGATATCCAGCTTCTGCCATTCGCCTGCAGGTTTTTCGGCCGCTATCTCTGGCGCTCGCCGGCTGTAGATGGCTCCCATATTGTGGCTGTCGGGCTTTTTTCCGTAGCTGTCTGCCACTTGCACTTCATACAGCCCGCGCAGATAGATGCCGCTGTTGCTGCCGGCGGGCACATTCACTTCTGCTTGCAGGTTAAAATCTTCAAATTCCTGAACAGTGCGCAGATTGCCGTAGTGTAGATGTTCACCATTTTCCGGCTGCACGGGGTCATTCACTAATATGCCGTCTTCTACTTTCCATCCATTAGTGGTTTCCGGATTTACAAGTTGCCAACCCTCCAGGTTTTTGCCGTTGAAGAGGCGCACCGGATTGCCATAGTTTACCTTACTCAGATTGGGTGCAGGTGGCAGTGGCGGTATTCTTTTGGCCATAAATACGGTGATATCGGCGCTGGCGCCATCCTTTTTTGGCGCTATCATCTTACCGATAAGATCGTCGCCGGAGCCTTCCAATTCTATGCGTGTGGTCACCGTCTGCGTGCGCTTTTTGCCCCCGGCGAGCTGAAACTCCGCCTGAGCAGTGCGTGTTACGATGAGTTTTTCCTGATGCACATATACATCGCTCACCGGCACCACACTGCCCCCATACCAAAGTATATCGGCATCAAGAAAGCCTTCTTCCTGACGCACCTCCAACCATCCGGCACCACCGGGGAGATAGAGGGCCCAGCGGCCAATAAACCTGTCTACATTGCCCTGGGCCGATGCCGTATGCAGCGTACCCAAAAGCCATAATAGAAGAAATGATGCGAGAAGAGAAGTGGCCATTATTGTATTTATTTGCACAAAAAAGATAGAGGCGTATCGATATATGACTCAATATTAGCCAATATTTCGCTTTCGGTTTTATTGGTTGCTTCATAAAATATAAAGAGAAATTGGCCTCGCCCACTTTCGAAATGCAGATGTAATGCAATGGCAAAAAAAAAGCACTCTTCCATTATTTCATCCTCTACAAAGCCGGTACTGGTCGACTTTTTTGCTGACTGGTGCGGCCCCTGCCAGACGTTGTCGCCGATCGTTCAGCAGGTAGCCAATGAAATGGGTGATGCCCTGCAGGTAATGAAGGTAAATCTGGAGAATAACAAGCATGCCGCAGCCAGCTTTCGCATTCGCAGCATACCGACCATCATACTGTTTTATAAAGGCAACGTGATTTGGCGGCACACCGGGCTCATCACGAAGAGGTCGCTGCGGGCTGAATTGGAAAAAAAATTAGGCGAGATATAATTGTGTTTTCGTGATGTACTCCCTCTAAAACAGACAGCACACCACATCCTGCAGTGTTGCTGACGCTGCAATGGTCAACCGGATACCCTTGCGGAAAAATTCCGCACTGCTTTTTGCGATACTTCCAGCTGCTCAAACATACCCATGTGGGCGGTATCCGGCAGCATCACCACTTGATCGTCGGGCAGAACATCTGCCATGGCTTTACTTTTCTTAAGCGGTACATTCTGGTCTTCCTCGCCGGCTATCACCATGGCCTTTTCACGATATTGCTTCAGCAGGTCCATGCCATCCGGGCGATCGCGCATGGCTGCCGCATAGCCCTTCACAGCTTCAGGGTCTATCTTTTCCCCTTCCGACTGTATGCGCGCTATCACAGGCTGAAACTCATCCTGGCGGGACTCCACAAACAGCGACGGCACAAACGTCTTGATGAAGGGCGCCACGCCTTGCGTGTCAATAAAGTCGATCAGCTTGTTTCTGTTTTCCTTTTTCTCATCGCCATCGGCAAACGCCGAAGAGTTAAATAGTACAAAGCCTGCAAGGAATTCAGGATATTTTCTCAGCATTTCCAGCACCACATATCCACCCAATGAGTGCCCCACCATTACGCATTTTTCCACTTGCTGTTCTAGCAGGTAATCGTGGAGCGCATCGGCCACCTCCTGAAGGGAAAATCCGTCGGGCAACTTCTCACTCTGGCCAAAACCCGGCAGGTCGGGCGTCAATACACGAAACTGATCCGATAAATTTTTTCTGAAAGACTCCCAAATCCAGTGGGTTTCGCAGAATCCGTGGAGAAGAACAATAGGAAATCCCTGACCGGATTCCTGATGGTAGATAGACATATGTAAAAACTATTTGATCAGCAAAGGCTCCATCAAGGCAATAACTGCAGCAGAAATGGCCTCGCTGTCATAACCGCACTCCGTATGCAGTTGTTTGGGCTCTCCGTGCTCTATTACGCGGTCGGGTATGCCAAGGCGGCGCACGTTGGCCGCATAGCCATGATCGGCCATAAACTCCAACACGGCAGAACCGAAGCCACCAGGCAGGCAGCCATCTTCCACGGTCACTATTTTATTGAATTTTGAAAAGATTTCGTGCAGCATTTCCTCGTCCAACGGTTTCACGAAGCGCATGTCAAAATGGGCTATGGAAGCTCCGGAGTCTTCAAGCGCTTCGCAGGCCTCTTTAGCGCTGTTGCCTACGTGGCCTATGGTGAGAATGGCCACATCTTCACCCGCCTTGATCTGCCTGCCTTTGCCGATCTCAATTGGCTGAAAGGGCGTACGCCACTCCGGCATCACGCCTTGGCCCCGTGGGTAGCGAATGGCAAAAGGGCCCTGCTGATCTGGCAACTGTGCGGTATACATCAGGTTGCGCAACTCCGCCTCGTCCATCGGTGCCGACACGACCATATTGGGTATGCTGCGCATGTAGGACAGATCGTAGGCGCCGTGGTGTGTAGGCCCGTCGGCACCGACCAGGCCGGCACGGTCGAGGCAAAATACCACAGGCAAATTTTGGATGGCCACATCGTGTATCACCTGATCATACGCGCGCTGCATAAAGGTGGAGTAAATATTACAAAAAGGCCGCAAGCCGCGCGTGGCCAATCCGGCTGAAAAAGTAACCGCATGCTGCTCGGCTATACCCACATCGAAGGCGCGATTGGGCATTTCTTTCATCATCAGGTTCATGGAGCATCCGCTGGGCATGGCGGGCGTTATGCCCATTATCTTGTCATTCTTCCGCGCGAGCTCCACTAAAGTATGGCCAAATACATCCTGATATTTCGGAGGCTGTGGCTCGGCAAATTCCTTTTTACGTATCACTCCGGTCACCTTGTCAAACTTGCCCGGGGCGTGCCACTTGGTCTGGTCCTTTTCTGCCAGGGCAAATCCCTTCCCTTTGGTGGTAACGCAGTGAAGAATTTTTGGCCCGGGTATGCCTTTCAGGTCTTGCAGCACGTGCACCATATGATCTACATCGTGCCCGTCGATGGGGCCAAAGTATCGTATATTCAATGACTCGAACAGATTGCTGTGCTTGAGCAAAAGCGACTTCATACTATTCTCAAACTTGCTTGCTATTTCCTGGGCATTCTTGCCAAAGTGGCTCAGCTTACCCAGCGCGTGCCATATCTCCGACTTAAATTTGTTGTAAGTACGCGAGGTAGTGATGTCTGTGAGGTAGTCCTTCAGCGCTCCTACATTGGGGTCTATCGACATGCAGTTGTCGTTGAGCACAATCAGCAGGTTGGTGTTGGACACACCGGCATGGTTCATGGCTTCGAAGGCCATGCCCCCGGTGAGGGCCCCGTCGCCGATCACTGCAATGTGCTGTCGGTCTTCTTGCTGATACTTAGAAGAAATGGCCATGCCCAACGCTGCCGATATGGAAGTGGAGGAATGACCCACACCAAATGTATCGTATTCGCTCTCGCTGCGCTTGGGAAAGCCCGAAAGGCCGTTGTAGGTGCGATTGGTAAAAAACTGTTCGCGACGGCCGGTGAGTATTTTGTGTCCATACGCCTGGTGGCCTACATCCCACACCAGCAGGTCGTCGGGCGTATTGAATACATAATGCAAAGCCACTGTGAGCTCTACCGTACCCAGACTGGCTCCAAAATGCCCGCCATACACTGATACCACATCCACGATGTACTGCCGCAGTTCGTTGGTCAGTTGCACCAATTGTGTTTGAGAAAGTTTCTTAAGATCAGCAGGACTATTGATTTCGGCGAGAAGGGCACCGGGCTTTATCAGCATGGCGTCGTGTTTAAATGATAACGCTGTAAGAACATAGAGTACCTTTATTTGTTTAATGGCCGCTGGCAAACATTAAACAATAATGGAGCGAAACGCAGCCAAAGTTACACGATTATTTATATAAATTTTCAAATCCTAAATCGTTTCATTCTATCTTTGGCGGCCAGGCTGTGCGCTTCAGCAGCCCTGAAATAAACCTTTCTGTTTTGAGTTTCGAAATCAAACTGCCACTTTTTGAAGGTCCGTTCGACCTTTTACTTTTCTTCATCGAGCGCGATGAACTTGACATTTACGATATCCCGATTTCCACCATCACCAACGACTTTCTCGACTACCTGCATCACCTGGAGCGCATGAATATAGAAGTGGCAAGCGAATTTATACTGGTAGCGGCCAAGCTGATGCGCATAAAAGCTAAAATGCTGCTGCCCCGTCCTGAGCTCGATGAACAGGGCAACGAGATAGACCCACGCGAAGAATTGGTAAAGCACCTGCTGGAGTATAAAAAGTATAAGTCGGTGCTGCAGCAACTGGCCGATATGGAAACCGACGCGCTACTGCGCGAAAAGCGCGGCAACATAGCACGGGAGCTAAAAAAGCTGAGCGAATCGGCAGATGTAGAGAGCGAACTGCAAGACCTGGACCTGTATAAACTTCTGAAAGTATATGAACGCGTGCTGGAGCGCTACGAGGTGGAGGCGGCCAGGCCGCAGCATACTGTGATACAGTACCCGTACACCATAGAGGGACAAAAGGCTTTTATATTGGAAAAAATTGCTGAAAAAAAACGCCTTTCCTTCGCTCAGATCGTGGCCTACAACAGCGATCGCATTGCGGTCATTTATAATTTTCTGGCCGTGCTGGAGCTGCTTCAGCTCAGTCAGCTCAGCCTGAACCTGGGAGAAGGGTACAACAATTTCTGGATCGAGAACCGAAGTGAAGAATACGCTGCTTGATGGATGTAAATGCCAAAAAAGTATTTAAAACACTCAATCCTAATAAAATATGGGTTCCGGTCATTTTTGGCGTAGGCATAGTCATCATCCTGTTTTTTACCGATAAGCGCATCACCGTAGAAAAGCTCGCGCTGGTGTTTGAAGCCAACGCCCTGCCCATACTACTGGCGGTGCTGGTTTTCTTATCTCGTTTTGCCGGCTACCTGTACCGCATCCGGGTGATCACCGACAACAGCATGGGCTGGAAGGGCAGCTTTTTTGTTATCATTCTGTGGGAATTTGCCTCCGCCGTTACGCCTTCTGTGGTGGGTGGCACCGCTGTAGCCGTATTTATATTGTGGAAAGAAGGCATCAACCTGGGCAAGTCACTGGCATTTGTGCTGCTCACCGCCATATTCGACAATCTCTTCTTTGTAGTAGCTGCGCCCATATTCATTTTACTCGCACCCCACGATGTGTTTCCCAACGAAAATATGGAGCAGGCATGGCTGGAGCAGGGCGTTACCGCCGTGTTCTGGACCAGTTATACACTCATAGCGCTGTATACCAGCTTCATGGCTTTTGCCGTATTCATCAATCCGCGCTGGGTAAAGTGGCTACTCATCAAAATTACCTCCCTCAACTTTTTGCGACGATGGCGCTATGCAGCCTATGAGCGGGGCAACGAGCTGATCGTAGCCGCCGAAAACATCAAAGGAAAATCGCGTGCCTATTGGATCAAGATCGCCCTCTCCACCATTTTCATTTGGTCTTCGCGCTATCTGCTGCTCAACTGCCTCATCGCAGCGTTTACCACAGTGAGCCCCTTTCAGCATGTGCTCATTTTTGGCAAGCAAATTATTCTTTGGGTCATCATGCTCATATCGCCTACACCGGGAAGCAGTGGTACGGCCGAAATTTTCTTCAATATATTCTTTGGCGCCAGCCTGGGCGATTATACTTTCATCACCAACATACTTTGGCGCATCTTCACATACTATCCATACTTGCTGCTGGGTGCCGTCTTTCTGCCACGCTGGATCAAAAGAATATTTGTGGTGAACAAGCCAGTAGAAGATGCCAGCGCATAAAAGGACAGGAAGGCAGCGCATGTTAAGCCAGAAAATAGCCGTGCTGCTTCCATATAGCGCACCGCCGGAGGAACAAAAAGAACTGGCTGAGTTGTGGAAGGCGACCATCGTGCTGTGGCAACAGAGCCAGTAAGGGCTGCTGCACGAAAGCGTTGATTATGTGGTTCAATCGCTCGATGCCGAAGCCAATGGCTTACTCTTGAAAGACAATGATTAAGCTGAATTTTGTGATGGCCCCTAAAGTGCGGCAGGCAATCTATTTCAGCGCAGTCAGCTTGTTTTGGTGAAAAAGATCTTGCTGAATGCCGCGCAGCATGCCCTCCTTCAGTGAATGTGCCGATACCCGCAAGTGCTTGATGCCGTAAGTCTGTATGACATAGTGCAACAGGCATGAAGCCACCACAATCATATCTACCCTCATCTCTATCATGCCCGGCATCTGCATTCTCTGTTCCCTGTTCAGCACGAGCAGTTCGCCGTGTATCTTGAAGTATTCTTGAATGTCGAGGGGAAACTCCGTTTGGTCTGTATGAATTTTTTTTCCGATCCTTTCGCAGTACACATCACTGAGGGTATCGAATGTGCCGGAAGATCCGATGAGCGTGGAAAGGCTGTGTTGGGCAACGGCTTCGGCCAATGGGGCCAGCATTTCTTTGAAGTAGCGATTGAGCTTCTCTACTTCACTTTCAGGTATGGGGTCAGCGTTGTGAAATAAATCCAGCAGACGCTGTGCACCAATCTCAAAGCTGCCTTTCCACGCGATTTTTTCGCGGTTGGCAATGATGAATTCAACACTTCCACCGCCAATATCCATAATCAGTGCATTACTTCGGCCGATGTCCAGGGCATGGTTTACGCCATAATAAATATATTCTGCTTCTGTTTCTCCAGTTATAATGCGGATGGGCAACTGCGTGCGTCGCTCTATCTCGTCGCGCAGTGCGGATCCATTGCTGGCATTGCGAAACGCCGATGTGGCATAGCCATATATTTTGCTTATTTCTTCCCTGTCTATTTTCTGTTTGTAATCTTCCAGGGCTGCCAGTGCCCTTGCTTTAGCCGCTTCGCTGATGATGCCCTGGCTGATGCCGCCCTGCCCTATCTTTACAGGTATTTTTTCATTGTAATAGATGTAGTAGGCCTCTGCCGTAACTTTCGCCAACAGTAAATTAAAAGTGTTGGTTCCCAGATCAAGCACAGCTACCTTTTGAGCATTCATCATTTTCCTATTTTGCGCGCAAAGCTAATAATTCGCCATTGTCAATTTCAAATGCACATTGCAAGATTTAACTTACAGGTAATCATGCCATTAGTGCCGTAACAATGAAGCCACCTATTATTACCAATTAAACTAAAACCGGTTAATGAAAGATTCAGAGAAGCCCAAATATGGCTCGGTTCACCATGAAAAGTATCAAACACTTCGCCAGACAAATGAAGCGGCAGAAGCGGGTGGGGGCAGCACACGCATAGAAATGCAACATAAAAAAGGAAAACTCACCGCGCGTGAGCGACTGCACCTGTTGCTCGACAAAAATTCCTTTCAGGAAACAGGCAAGCTGGTGACACACCGCTCAACCGACTTCGGCATGGAAAAGGAAAAATACTTGG
Organism: uncultured Roseivirgaceae bacterium; assembly: GCA_964596645.1. Classification (GTDB taxonomy): domain Bacteria; phylum Bacteroidota; class Bacteroidia; order Cytophagales; family Cyclobacteriaceae; genus CAVQEK01. The sequence continues at coordinate 103,150 of CAZQVB010000008.1, read as the reverse complement.
GCGATGGTGTGGTAACGGGATTTGGAAAAATTGATGGACGCCTGGTCTATGTGTTTTCTCAAGACTTCACCGTATTTGGCGGGTCACTGTCGGAAGCCCACGCAGAGAAAATAGTGAAGGTGATGGACATGGCGATGAAAAACGGGGCGCCCGTCATTGGCCTGAACGACAGCGGGGGAGCCCGCATACAAGAAGGCGTAGTATCTCTGGGAGGCTATGCCGAAATTTTTTATCGCAACACAAGAGCCTCCGGACTTATCCCACAGCTATCGGCCATCATGGGCCCGTGTGCCGGGGGTGCAGTATACTCACCCGCCATCACCGATTTTGTCTTTATGGTGAGCAATACTTCCTACATGTTTGTGACTGGCCCCAAGGTGGTGCAGACTGTGACTCAGGAAGATATATCTGCCGAATCGCTGGGCGGAGCACTCACCCATGCCACCAAAAGCGGCGTTACCCACTTCACCAGCGACAACGACGTGCAATGCCTTCAAGACCTGCGCCGCCTGCTGAGCTATATACCGCAAAACTGCAACGACGAACCGGTGCGATACAGCTATGAGAGAAAAGAGGATGAAAGCAACCCTGCGCTCAATGACCTGCTGCCTGCACATAATGATGAACCCTACGACATGAAGGATGTGATAAAAGGTGTAGTCGACGAGGGCAGTTTCTTTGAGGTTCATAAGAATTTTGCCGAAAATATTGTCGTTGGTTTTGCCCGGCTCGGCGGTCGCAGCATAGGCATCGTGGGCAACCAGCCATCGGTGCTGGCAGGCGTGCTGGATATTCATGCTTCGAAAAAAGGTGCCCGCTTTGTGCGCTTCTGCGATTGCTTCAACATACCGCTGTTGGTACTGGAAGATGTTCCCGGATTTTTGCCCGGTACGGATCAGGAATGGAACGCCATTATATCCAACGGTGCCAAACTGCTTTACGCATTCAGCGAAGCCACTGTGCCGCGCATTACGGTGATCACCCGCAAGGCCTATGGCGGCGCGTATGACGTGATGAACTCCAAACACATCGGCGCCGACCTCAACTATGCATGGCCCACCGCCGAAATCGCCGTAATGGGCGCCAAAGGCGCTGCCGAAATTATCTTCAAAAAAGAAATAGCCAATGCCGACGACCCTCAAACCAAGCTGTCCGAAAAGGAAAATGAATACAACCACACATTTGCCCATCCTTATATTGCTGCCTCGCGAGGCTACATTGACGAAATAATAATGCCGGAAGATACTCGGCCCCGCCTAATAGAAGCCTTTGATATGCTGGAAAACAAAGTAGACACACTGCCGAGAAAAAAGCATGGGAATATACCCCTGTAGCGGGAGCTAAAAGGTATCGCTTGCTGCTTTTCACTTGCCTATGCTTCCAAAAGTCTTCAACCCCACACCGCCGGATTTAAGCATTTCACTCCACGGGCCGTGGGGCCGCGTCATGTCAATCAGCGCTTTTGTGGTGCCAAATGTCCTGCGGCAAACTCCAGGTCAGACGATAATCGGACCGGCTAAACGGTGGATTGGTAGATTAGTAGAATGGTAGGTTGGTGCGATAGCTGAAAGCTCAAAGCTGAAAGGGTGATCATGTCTAAATAAGATTGACCTTTTGGCAAAAAGGTCATTGGGCAATGATCAGCCAGAGGTTCTTTATTTTGCCGGTGACGAACTCCAAGTCAGACGATAGTTGGACCAGTTTAAAAAACAAATCCAATCTATTTCCATGTTCTGTGTCGCACAGACCATTTCGTGCGGTAGGCACAGCGCGCATGCACCAACCTTTTCAGTCATCCTGAACTTGTTTCAGGATCTGTTGGCTATTGGCAAAGGCCGCGGATAATGCGCGCAGGCTCATCAAAACAGCAGGTGTGCAAACCATTTCCATGGTCTGTGCCGCACAGACCATTTCGTGCGGCTGGCACAGCGCGCATGCCAGCATTGTATCAATTGCTTCTATTGATAATATTTGCTTTGGTTTATTTCTTTTCATCAACTGGAAAAGAAATGAACAGCCACGGATGGTCTGCATCCTTTTAAGCATTTTAATAGCAATATCATTGCTAATACTCTTCACTTGCCTGCCCTTTCATCATCCGTTTACTCTGCAGACAGATCCTGAAACAAGTTCAGGATGACTTCGACTTTGAGCTTTCAGCTTTCAGCTATACTTTCTACCCATTCACCAATCTACCTTCCCCCTACCGGACTATCGTCTGACCTGGTGATATTGGAGCTTTCAGCTATACACGCCCTTTAAAATAATATTTAAAAACTTATAATATCTGAACATATGTTCATATGTTTGCGTATTGATTGATAGGAATTCAAAACCAATGAAAGTAGAAGCTAGAGAATTGCGTCATAAGGAATTGATGGACGGCCTGAACCCGGAGAAACTGGAGCGGGTGGCATTTATACTTAAAACCATTGCCCATCCCCTGCGCATCAACATCATCGGCCTGCTGGTGGCACATGATCGCTTGTGTGTCAATGACATTTGTCAATACCTTGGATCAGAGCAGTCTCTCACCTCACACCATCTTTCCAACATGAGGCTGTCAGGAATACTTGGCAGCTCGCGCGATGGTAAAAACATATATTATTTCCTAAAGCTCAAAGAAGTGATCACGGTGATCAACTGCATGAACAAGTGCGAACTGCCATAAAAAAAATTTAGCACAACAAATGAAGGAATCTTCATATTTAACAGCTTAAATACTATCAACATGTACATCGAACAACTCTATACCGGCTGCCTGGCTGAAGCAGCGTACTACATCGAATCGAACGGCGAGGCCGCCATTATCGACCCGCTACGCGAAACGAAACCCTATCTTGACCTGGCCGAAAAACGCGGCGCCAGCATCAAATATGTGTTTGAGACGCATTTCCACGCCGACTTTGTATCAGGGCACATTGACCTGGCACGCGCTACGGGCGCCAGGCTTGTATTTGGCCCTACTGCCAAGCCTTCATACCAGTGCTACGTGGCCGAAGATGGTGAGCGACTATCACTGGGCAACCTTGAGATTCAGGTGTTGCACACACCGGGGCATACAATGGAGTCTACCACCTACCTGCTCAAAGACGACAAAGGAGCTGACCACGCGATATTCACCGGCGACACCCTTTTTATCGGCGACGTGGGCCGACCAGACCTGGCTGTGAAAAGCGATCTGACACAGGAAGACCTTGCCGGCATGCTGTACGACAGCCTTCACAATAAAATACTTCCCCTGGCAGACGACGTAGTGGTATATCCTGCCCACGGCGCCGGCTCTCAGTGTGGCAAAAATATGAGCAAGGAAACCGTGAGCACTGTGGGCCAACAGCGAAAGCTCAACTATGCATTACAGCCCATGACGCGCGAGCAGTTTATTTCCGTTGTGACCGACGGTTTGGAAGAGCCTCCCCAATATTTCCCGGAAAATGCGCGCATCAACCGTGAGGGGTACAACAATATAGATGAGGTGATGCTGAAAAACATGAAATCTCTCCCGCTGGAGTCTTTCATATCCGCCCGCTCACAAGGCGCCTTGGTGCTGGATACACGGCATCCCGATGACTTTGAAAAAGGTTATGTACCCGGATCGCTCAACATAGGCCTAGATGGACAATTTGCCGTATGGGTGGGTTCCCTCATCAATATTGCGCGTGAGATTGTACTGGTGACAGCTCCCGGACGCGAAGAAGAATCGACACTGAGACTAGCCCGAGTAGGTTATGAAAATGTGCTCGGTCATCTGCAAGGCGGCATAGAGACCTGGTTGAGTGGGGGCCAGGCAGTGTCGACAATACAATCGGTGGAAGCCGGCACAGTGAAAGACTTGATTGATAAAGGCTATACCGTGCTCGACGTCCGTCGTACCAATGAGGCCGAAACTGAACACGTGGATGGCGCCATGAACATATCGTTGGTGGAACTGAACGACGCATTACCACAATTGGACAGTAAACAAAAATACCTGGTGCACTGTGCCGGGGGCTATCGATCTATGATAGCAGCATCCATACTTAAGGCCAATGGTATTGATAATATTCGCAATGTGCATGGAGGATTTGCCGCAATGCGCAGTGCTCAAAATTTGCCTCTTGTCGCAGGTCAATGCCCCCGCCAAAAGTTCGATCAAAGGCTGGAATCCTTTTTATCTTAAATATTCATCACCGTTATAAACGATTAAGCAATGAGTTTTTTAAATCTTTTTTCAAAAGCCGACAGTGCCTACCATACTGTTGATTGTGAAACATTGAAGTCTGTATTAGCCCAGGGTGACCGCGTAATTTTGCTGGATGTGCGTACCGAGGCCGAGCACCGCAGTGGCCATATACCCGGCTCCAAAAACTACAACGTAATGGGCCCTTCATTTACACAACAGGTAGAGGCGCTCGATCGCAAAGCCACGTACTATGTGTACTGTGCCAGTGGCAACCGCAGCAAGACCGCTTGCAGCCTTATGGCTCGGCTGGGCTTTGAGCATGTGCACAACCTGCGCATGGGTATGATGGGCTGGAACGGACAAGTATCGCGCAGCTGATCGGCCACAGCATGCACCGCTTACAGGTAAACACAGGGCAATAGACTGCTCTGTGTTTTTGCTTTTGAAGACTGCTTTTCCGACATCCGGGCCGTGCATGTTGGGGTATTTTAATACATTTGATCAAAAGCACATTTTATGAATTTCAAGTTCGCTCCATCAGTAGTGGCGCTGGCGATGGTAATGCTGGCCACCTCCTGCCAAAAGGTAATGTATGTGGCACCCCGAAAGGTGGAATGCCTGGGTGTACCAGAAAAAAAATGCTTCTTACTGCGCGACAAGCCCGATGAAAACTGGATCATGCACTACGGTCGCATCGACAATCTCGACTATGAGGAAGGCTTTCAATACAAAGTAAAACTCGTAAAAAGCGGCCATGGCTCCGACATCAGAAATTCAGCCACCAACTACCGCGTGGTGAGTGTATTGGAAAAAAAGGAGGTGTTGCCTCCGGGGGAGCGGCTCACTTCCAACGCCTGGCGACTCACCGCATTTGAAAATGTAGAAGGCACGCGTGTACCTGTGACTTCTGAGAAAATGGTGCTGCGATTCAATACCGAGGAGAAAAAAGTGAATGGCGATGCCGGTTGCAACCGGTTTTTTGGTTCCTACTTACTCGATGACGACAACCTGAGCTTTAAAGAATTGGGCAGCACCAAAATGGCCTGCCCCAAAGAAGCCATGGAACGAGAAACACTTTTTCTCTCTTCTCTCGACCAGGCTATTCGCTTCAATTTCGAAGGCGAAGTACTGCGCATCGTGAGCGGAAACGATATTGACCTTATTTTCGAACTACAACAATAGCAAGGCTGCTAAAGAATATAATATGCCTGACAAAGAGATCGCGCTGCTGAACAGCAGAATTGAAAGATTACATGCTCCCAATTTCGATCTGGAGGCCTGGAAAGACGGCACCATTGTGCTGCTTGACCGGCTCTTTGGTGCTGGCAATGCCAAAAGCAAGCACATAGAGCAGATCAGGTACGAGTTCAACTCATGGGAGCTGCGCGATGCCACCGGATCGAGCGATCTGCGCGAAAGTTGCAAGAGGCGCGGTGAGGAAATTTTGAATGTGGCGATAGAAGAAATAAGCCTATATGGAGCGGCAGTGCAACAATCGAAAGCAGACACAGTAAAGACCGTACTGATGGCGGCGCTGGAGCAAGAGCTGAAAATAGGCCAGATAAAAAGCCTGACACAGGCGATGAGGGATGCACAGGGACTACAGGAGAAATCTGCCAGAATAGACGATATACTGGATGCTTGCAAAAAAGCCGAATTGAAATCCATCTTAAAATCAGCCCTGATGCATCCGGCGGTAACAGCGGCTTTCAAAGATGTCGACTAAAAATCGTCTCGGCGACAAAACAAAGTAGCTGACCTTACTCTTTAACCCAATACAAGACACCCTGGCCCACTGCAATGTATGCCTGGCTGTCGTTGGGAACAATAACAACCGCGTTTTATTGACATCTCGTTGATAAAATGCTGCACTTGGATGAATAAAGTTGGCTCTCCCTGCACTTCTCTTTTCCTTTATCTGAATATCTAAATTCCATACAAGTATGTACAGGCAATTTTCACTGCTTTCTGCTTTGCTAATGTTGAGCTTTTTGGCGCTGGCTCAGCGCCCCGGAGGTCCTGCAGGCGATCCGGATCGTGCGCCGAACATGGGCGTACTGTCGGGGCAGGTACTGGATGCGGCCACCGGCGAAGGAATGGAATTTGCCAACGTGGCCGTGTACAGCCATCGCGACTCGGCGTTGGTGGGTGGAGTGATCACCGGAAAAAACGGCCAGTTTCGCGTTGAAGATATTCCGGTAGGTCAATTTTATGTAGAAGCAAATTTCATAGGCTTTGAAAAGCAGGTAGTGAGCGGGCTGAAAATAGTGCCGCAAAAGTCGGCCCTCGACCTGGGCAAAATAGCCCTGGAGCCGGCGTTGCAGGAGCTGGAAGGTGTGGAGATAAGGGGCGAAAAGCTGCCATTTCAGTACCAGGTAGACCGCAAAGTGGTGAACGTAGACCAAAACCTGAATGCAGCCGGTGGCACGGCTGCCGATGCACTCACCAACATTCCGTCCATCACGGTAGATGTAGACGGAAACGTATTGCTGCGGGGCAATTCCAATTTTCAAGTGCTGATCGATGGCAGACCCAGCCCCATACAAGGCAGCGATGCCCTGAGGCAACTACCGGCCGGCGCCATCGAAAACATCGAGATCATCACCAACCCATCGGCAAAATATGACCCGGACGGCGTTGCAGGCATCATCAACATAGTGACAAAAAAGCAAAAACTAGATGGAGTGACCGGACTCATAAACCTGAGCGGAGGCAATATGGACCTGTTCCGGGGCGATGTGCTGCTCAACATTCGTCGAAATAAAATTAACTTTTTCGTAGGCGGGGAATACAACAAATCAGACAACCCCGGCAGCCGCGACATCTATCGGGAAACGTACGACTCCGACACCACGCTGTATATCGAAACCCAGGGGCGGGGCAGCCGCCTTCGCGATGGCTGGTCGGCCAAGGCAGGCCTCGACTATTTTCTCACTTCTAAGAGCACCCTGTCGTTTTTGGGCAGTGTTGGAGGTTACTCATTTGGCCGTACATCCTACGGCACCAACTACGAATACACCACACCGGCTACCACCGATCTGTACTACGTAAACGACAATGATGATGTGCGAAGCGGCGAATTTGTAAACCTCAATGTGAACTATCAGCACAAGTTTGAGGGCCAGGGGCATGTGCTTGATACTTATTTCAATGTGGAGACGGGCCCGGGAGAATCTGAGGACTTACAAGAGCTGTACCTCACCACACCCGATTGGCAGATCATTGATGCTGAACCGGCCATCACACGCACCTCGGAAAAGGATAGTGAGCTGAACCTGCGCTACCAGGCCGACTATACCCGGCCTGTTGGCGACAACGGTACGGCAGAAGCAGGCTACCAGTTCCGCTATGAAGACGAGCAGGAAGATTATACTTTTTATCAGGAAAATTGGGGTGAAGATGAGCCGTTAAACCCAGGCGACCTGGACAATACCATGAACCTGCTTCGCGTCATTCACGCCATGTACGGCACATATGGCAATGCACTCGGCAGCCTGGAGTACAAGATTGGTTTGCGCAGTGAATACACCTATCGCACCGTAACGGACAACCTGTCGGATGAGGACAACTACATCGACCGGATCGACCTGTTTCCCTCGTTGCACATTTCCAAAAAGATCGGTAAAGAAGATCAGCTTTACCTGAGCTATAGCCGGAGAATAGAGCGCCCGAGGGGCCACTATCTGGAGCCTTTTCTGAACATTATGGACAGAAACAACATCCGAATCGGAAATCCTGCGCTGGGGCCGGAGTATACCAACTCCTACGAAGGCGGCTTTCAGAAAAAACTCAATGCATCTTTTTTCTCTGCCGAAGGCTACCTACGCCATACCACCGATAAGATCACACGGCTGATAGAACTCGGCGAAGATGGCATTTTGTACCATACCTACGACAACCTCAACAATGACTACTCGCTCGGCGTAGAGCTTATGGCCAACTATGAAATAAACGAGTGGCTTTCGGCCAATGTGAGTGGCAACATATACCGCTACTGGCTCGATGGCCAGGTGAGCGACGAAGAGGTGGAGCGCCGATCGACCAACTTTGATATGCGCGCCATGATACAGGCCAAAATCACTGAAACCACGCGCTTTCAATTCAACGGCATGTTTTTCGGGCCATCAGTCACAGCACAGGGGCGGCGGGAAGGCTTTTACAGTACCGACCTGTCGCTGCGGCAGGATATGCTGGACAACGCACTGTCGGCTACGCTGAGGGTGAGCAACTTGATAGGCGCCATGCAGTACAAGTTTGTTTCCGACACTCCTGTTTTTTATTCTTCTTATCAATTTCAGATGGATCCACGGTCGTTCACGCTTACGTTGAGCTATCGCATCAATAACTACCGCAACAAAGCCGAAGGCCGGGGCGGAGAAGGTGGCGGCGGATTCGATGGCGGAGACTATTAAATCTAAATTCCCGGTATGTAGGAGGGACTTCTCATCGGAGCCACCCCGTACTTTCACCAATCTACTATTTATGGTAGTGTCTGTGCCAACAATCCTTTGCACAGCCAGTAGGTCAACATTCACATAAATTTGGCAATACCGACCTGACGTCTTTGGTCAAAAAGCTGTATAATTAAAAGTGTGAAAAAGACAGCTGCCGGGTAGAAAAGGAAAAAGTAAATTAAAAAAACATTACCCATCAGTTCTTGGTCATCAAAAGTGCGCCAAACCGCTCATCACACGGCGATTTTGTACCAGGCTTATGGTGTGCGCTACGCGCAATACAGTTTTTTTCAAGATTATAAACCACCACCACATGAAGAATTTTTTGATTGTATTACTGCTCATGCCTACCCTGGCGCATGCGCAGCAGGCACAACACGATAGCGTGGCTATAGTGCTGCTCGACCGCATGAGCGCCGTGATTGGCGATCTGGGCTCTGTTCGTTTTCATCTTGAAACCTCTGAGGATAAGCTGCAGGGCCCTGTGGGTTTAGTAAAACACTTTGGCAGCCACGAGGTGCATATGCTGGGGCCCGACAAGATGTTGATACAAAGTGAAGATCACAATGGCCATAAAGGCTACTGGTACAATGGGCAGCAGCTGGCATACTACGACTACGATGAGAACAACTATATAGTGGTAAAAGCACCACCAACCATTATTGCTGCCATCGATAGCGTGAGTAGTGTGTATGGAATTGATTTTCCGGCAGCAGATTTCTTCTATCCTACTTTTGTAGACGACCTGCTGGATTTCTTTCCAGATGTGCAGTTCATGGGAAAAGTAAAAATAAATGGCGTGCCTGCGTATCACATACTGGCCACCAACGATCAGCTTACCCTGCAAATATGGCTTGCTGACGACGGCATCACCATGCCACTCAAATATGTGATGACTTATCGCAGCTTAAAAGATTGCCCTCAATATGAAGCTACTTTTTCCCAATGGCAATTGAACCCTGACCTGCCTGAAGCCATATTTCAATTTATACCTCCACCAGGCGCACGACAAGTTGCCGTAGCCCCAATTGCCAATTGAACACTCTAAAAACACACTCTGCCATGAAGCGATACATTTTTTCCGGATATACTGCCGTTCTCTTCTCCATGCTACTGCTGCTGTCTCAATACGCCGAAGCACAGCGTATGCCACACCGCGGAGGAGGCCGTGGTGGTGCAAGGCCTGCAGTGGGCGGTGGTCGTACATTTGGCGGTGCGCCTCAGCAATTCAACAGGCCCCAACGTTCCATCAATGGTGGCAGCCAACGCAACACGCGCAATTTCGAACGCCCTTCCACGCCCACCCGCGATGTTCAGCGCCCAGCTTCCGGAGGCAACCGCAATGACAGAAAAGCACCTACCCGCGAAACCGCCCGCGACAGGCAAACAAAAGACCGTGCTCCGGGTAATCGGGTGGATGTCGACAAAGGACGCAACAACATTAACATCAATGTAGACAACAGCAAGCATGTAAATATTCGCAACAACCGGCACACGGTGGTACGACCCAATCCGCGGCCCTATGTGCGTCCTCCCTATCGGTATGGTGGATTTCATTTTTATGCCTACCATCCCTACTATTATCACCCCTATCGCCCGTTTTACTGGGGCCCAGTCTGGCATCCCTGGGGCTTTTTCGTTGCTACTATGGCCACCACGGCCATTATAGTAAGTGTAGAAAGCCAACAATACCAATACGATCAGGGCGTGTATTACCAAGAGCATGATAATGGATATCAGGTGGTAGAAGCTCCGGTAGGCGCCACTGTGAAAATGATACCTGAGGGCTCCGAAAAGGTGGTGGTGAATGAAAAGACTTACTACTACTTTGGCGGTACGTATTACGAAAAAACAGATGCCGGATATACCGTAGTGCCACCCACAGCCGGCACCATAGTGGCCAACCTGCCCGAAGGTGGCGAAGAAGTGAAAATGGGTGATGTCACTTACGTAAAGCTGGGCGAAACCTACTACCAACCCATAGAGCAGGAGGGCAAAAATGCCTACGAAGTGGTGGAAGTAAAAGAAGCGGAGGAAGGGTAGGGAGAGTATACGGAAAGCGGGTTGAAGGATAATAAAGCATATGGCTGACTATTGCCTGATCGAGTCATAGCGGAGATTTGTCATTCATCAATTAGCCTATCGGCAGCAACTATAGGTTTTTTAAATACAATTAAAAGCTGACAATTCTGTGGTGAATTGTTTTGACGATGAAACCATGGTGCCTATGCTGGTGCGGGTACCCAACAACAAGCAGAACGGATCGCGGAGCCCTGCGCTGGTAGAATTGGTAGATGTGTATCCTACACTCATCGACTTATGCCAACTCCCGTCGCCACCACAGCCTCTGGAAGGCTTAAGCTTTCGCCCTTTGTTGGAAAATCCTGCGCGTCCATGGAAAAAGGCCGCCTTCCATCACCGGGCGTATGCGGTGAATATTCTAGGAGTAAAAACCAAGCAATTCAATCTGATTGACTTCGCCGGCGACAGTGTACAATTATTTGACCGTATCAATGATCCCTTCAACCTGAGAAATATAGCCGACACACACCCCGAGGTTGTGCAAGAGATGAAGGCCATTCAACAACAGGGCTGGCAGGGCGCCCTTCCCGACTAATCATGTGAAAAGCTCTGCTCATAACGAATCAATAAATCGCCGATTACTATATATTTTTTTTAACCAATAGCGCTATATCAAAATGACTATTCGACAGTGGATTTATAGCATTGTAATATTAATAAGCATCAATGCCGTATCGTATGCGCAAAGCGCTGAAGATGAATGGACCAGAGTAGCCAAACCAGGCCACAAGGAATACGCTCCGGTGACACTGGCCAACGGGATTTACGGCATTACGCTTTCAGAAAAAGCACTGCAAGGCAACCGCGTACAGCTGAATGGAGTTTTTGACAAATTTCCTGGAAAAAGCGGGGTGGAAAGCTCGGTTCAGGCTATAGATTTTAGCCAGCTGGAACTGATCGTAATGGATGTAGAAGACAGCCAAACCGAAGAGGCGGATTTTCTCAAAGGCAGGCGTTTTTCCGATACCGGTCTGGAGCAGTTGGAAAACTGGCAGCAGGAGTTCAATTTTCGAGAAGGCTGGTTTAAAACAAGTTTTGGATTTGAAGGACTGAAGGTGCAGCATACGGTGTACGCCCTCAAGCACATGTCGCAAACAGGCATTGTGAAAATGACGATAAGCGCTCAGGAAGACCGGTTTTTTAGTGTGAAAAACACCATGAGTATGGCGCACCCTTACCGGTTTCAGTCTTCCCAATACCTCACCCAACTGCGCGAAAGAGAGATCCCACTATTTACAGCCTCGGCCACCAGCCCTGGCGGCAAATATACTTTGGCCACCAGCACCTCCTTTTACTTCAACGATGAGGAAAAACCCGCACTGACCTACACCGATGATGGGGAGGGAAGCCCTTCGTTGGGTTTTGAAAAAATGCTGCGCAAAGGGGAAAGCATCACCTTTTACCTGATTGGCTCGGTGGGCACCACGTACAACTATACCGATCCGCAAAAGGAAACGGCCCGGCTGAATATCTACACCTTCCTGAAAGGCCCTGAAAAAGTAATCAGCCAGCATAAGGCCGCCTGGGAAGCTTTTTGGCAACAAACCGATATTGTTATTCACGGTGCCCCTGAAATGAATAAAAACATCCGGCAGATGATGTTCAGCATTAATTCTTTTGTGAGGCCGGGTACTAAGTTTAGCAGTGCCTGCATGGGCCTGGGGGTAGACTACTGGGGCTACAAAACACTGTGGGACGCTGATTTCTGGATTTATCCCGCCTTGCTGCTCATCAATCCTGAAGCGGCCAAATCGATGCTGGAATACCGCTGGGAGCGTCTGGATATGGCCAAACAAAATGCTGCCGCCCACGGCTACCAGGGCGCTATGTTTCCCTGGGAGTCGGGCAGCAGCGGTGAGGAGCAGACCTCGCTGCTTTACCTCACGGGGCCTTTTCAGCACCACATCACCAGCGATGTGGGCCTGGCCTTCTGGCGCTATTACTGTGTGACACAAGATGCAAAATGGCTTCGGGAAAGAGGATTTCCTGTGCTGAAAGAAGTCGCTGACTTTTGGGTGAGCCGTGCCGAAAAGAACGCTGAAGGTGCATACGAAATAAAAAATGTGGTGGGTTCCGACGAATTTGCCATCAATGTAGATAACGATGCCTTCACCAATGGCGCCGCCCGGCAGGTGTTAAAAGCGGCTGTGAGCAGAACCCGCCTGGAAAGAAGTAGCAGACCACTTGATCATCAGAAGATTTGATGACGGTACGGTGCGGGAGCATGACACATACCAAGGCGAAATGATCAAGCAGGCCGACGTAAACCTCATCGCTTTTCCTCTGGATGTGGTCACCGACCAGGAAACCATTCATAAGAATCTGAAATATTATGAAAACCGCATAGACCCTGAAGGCCCAAACATGAGCTATTGCATGTTTGCCGGCGCCGCCGCCCGTGCCGGCGATCGTGAGGAGGCCAGCCGCCTGTTTGAGAAAGCGTTGCTGCCGTATCTAAAAGGGCCCTTCCATATACTATCGTTGCGGCAAACCAAACTCTCTACTTATTTCGGTACCTCGGCCGGGGGGCTGTTGCAGGCGGTGATACTGGGTTTTGGAGGTTTGCATTTTACTGAGCAGGGATTGGTTCAAAAAGACCCACTGTTGCCAGTGGGCTGGAAGTCTATGCAGCTGAAGGGCATCGGCAATAACCAGACTTTTGAAATAAAAGAATAATAAATACAAGGCGCTGAAGATGACAAAATCTTTGCTCAAAGACCTGCAAGCTATGATCCGCGCACCATTGATCATATCTTTCCTGGCTTTCGCAGCGGCAGCATGCAAACCATACGCTGAACCGGTGGACAAGCCAAACATCATAGTAATACTGGCCGATGATATGGGCTACTCAGATATCGGTTGCTTTGGTGCAGAAATAGAAACTCCGCACCTGGACCGCCTGGCTGCTGAGGGTGTTCGGCTCAGCAGTTTCTACAACAATGCCCGCTGTTGTCCATCCCGGGCAGCTTTGCTCACGGGCTTGTATCCGCACCAGGCGGGGGTTGGCGCCATGACGGATATCAACGTGTCCATTCCCGAGTATCAGGGCTACTTCAACGACCAGACCATCACCATGGCCGATGTGCTGCGCCAGGCGGGCTATGCCACCTACCTTTCCGGAAAGTGGCATGTTGGTGAAGAGCAGGAGCATTGGCCTTTACAACATGGCTTCGATCAGTGCTTTGCCCTGATTCAGGGCGCGGCCAGTTATTTTGATTTTCTCCCCTACCGCAATGAAAACTGGCCTCCTGGCAATCAGCTTACTGTGGTGCGCGATAATCTGCCGCTTGACCTGAGCGATACCGACTTTTATGCCACCGACCTGTACACTGATGAAGCCATCAAATTGATTGATGGGCACGACACAGAAAAACCCTTCTTTTTATACCTCTCCTATACTGCACCGCACTGGCCATTGCATGCTCTGCCGGAAGACATCATCAAATATGAAAACACATACAAGGAAGGCTGGGAAGCGATAAGAAAAGCCAGGTATAAGCGATTGAAAAGTCTCGGGCTGCTCAGCAGCGACACTCAGCTGTCGGAAAAAAATCCGGCCGAAAGAGACTGGCAACAGCTTACTGAGGATGAAAGGCAGCATGAAGCGCACTTGATGGCGGTGTATGCCGCCATGGTCGATCGCCTCGACCAAAACATAGGAAGGCTACTCGATCATTTAGAAGCAACCGGTCAACTGAACCATACCGCCATATTTTTTCTTTCAGATAATGGCGCTTCTACAGCGGGCGATCTGGCGAGCAATAAATACGCACATCCGCGGTTGCAGGCAGATGCTTTGGCCGGCAAACCCGAGTCGTTTACAGGCTACGGAAAAAGCTGGGCCAATGTGAGCAATACGCCTTTTAGATACTTCAAAACCGATGCTTACGAAGGTGGTATTGCCTCTCCATTTATCGCCTGGTATCCCGGGCATTTTGAACAGAACAAAATTTACAACCCTGCCACCCATATTGTGGATGTGTTGCCAACCATAGCTGAACTAGCCCAAACCCACTATCCTGACAAAATGTATGGTGAGGTACTAAAACCGCTGGAGGGCACAAGCCTGGTGCCCCTGCTTTCGGGAGAAGGCCATCTGGAGCAGAGGCCATTATATTTTGAACATATGGGCAACGCCGCGCTCATAGAAGGAGAATGGAAACTGGTAAAGCGCGCCGAACATGGCTGGGAACTTTACAACCTCGCCAATGACCGTAGCGAGACCACCAATATTGCTCAAAAGCAACCTGACCTGCTTGATAGACTTATCACCAAGTACAATCACTGGGCTGCTGCGAATAATGTGCTGCCATGGAAAGAGGTTGAGCGCAAAATTCCATATCATTTTTGAGCAAGTGATATCGCACACGACCAGTGGCTGTGTCAGCAATGGTCCTTATCCGATATCGCCGGATCTGTTCATGTTATCTAAAATCTCGCGCCCCCCCTTGTTCAGGACGTATTCGCCAACCTCCCTGCCCAATCCTTCCGGATCGTCATCATTGCCTTCTAGCTGCCGGGTGATCAGTTGCTGGCCATCGGGGCTGAACAACCCGGCTTTGATCATTAAGCGATCATCTTGACGCCGGGTCAGTGCAAAAGCAGGTGTGGAGCAGCCACCATGTAATGTGCGCAAGAAAGAACGCTCGCAGCGTAGACAAGCTTCTGTTTCATCATCATTGAGCGCATCCCGGATGTTCTGTCTGAGTTCGGGCTCCATATTTTTTGATATTTCCACTGCGAGGCTGCCCTGGCCTACGGGCGGCGTGAACACATCCTCATCCAGATGCTCACGAATGTAGTGGTGATAGTTCATGCGATGCACTCCGGCATAAGCCAGCACGATGGCATCGCACAGCCCGCCTTCCATTTTACCAATGCGTGTCTGTAAGTTTCCGCGTATATCCACAATGCGTATGCCTGGGAAGTAATGCCGCAGCGTAGCCACACGCCGTGTAGAAGATGTCCCAATCACCATTGTGGATTCCTCATTCAGATGGATATCGCTTTTGTGGCTCACCAATACGTCGTGTGGCTTTTCGCGCTTGGTAAAGGCTAGAATCTCGAAATGGCCGGGCAACTCTGAAGGCAGATCTTTGGCACTGTGCACAGCCAAATCTATCTCACCCGTCAGCAGCATTTGCTCCAGTTCTTCCGTGAATACCCCCTTGGTGCCGATTTTCGACATCGTCACGTCAAGGATCATGTCGCCCTTGGTTTCGATGGGTACCACATCGGTGTACATGCCGGCATTGCGCAGCGCATGCTCAACATGATATGCCTGCCACATAGCCAATTTGCTCTTTCTGGTACCTATGCGTAAAACTTTGGTCATGCTTATCTTTTTTCTAGCGGGCTTTGTGCAAGATGCCTGCCATGGCGATAGAAATATCGAGGAATAAAATCTTTGGATTGGCATTGCGCTCCAGATGATAAAGAGCACTGTTGAGCTCTTTGGTGGCGGCATTCACTACATCTATGTTGACCACTTTGGCAAAATTTTTCACAAAGTCGAGCTCCTCACCACTCAGGCGCAACATGTGCGGTTCCAGCAGAGGGTACACCAGTGCTTCGCGCAGTATGTCGAGGCCGTATCGAAAGAGGCTTTTTTGGTGCATTTTGTTGAGGCCGCCAAATTGTTCAGCCGATAAGGTAAGCTCAGTATACTTGCGTTGATAGCACTGCCGCAGCCAGTCGCGAAACATGGCGTGAGTGTCGTCTTCTACTTCATTGGCCAGGTGCAGCGCTTCATTGAGGCTGCCATCGGCCATGTGGGCTATGGCGGCAGCACGACCTTGGGGCAATTGTAATTTATTCTGAAGATATTCCTGTATCTCCGCATCGCGGAAGTCCCGGATATTCACCAGCTGTGTACGCGAAATGATGGTGGTGAGCAGTTGCTCATAATCGTTGGTCACCAGCAAAAAAAGCGTATTCGGTGGCGGTTCTTCCAATATCTTCAGCAAAGCATTGGCCGCTTTGGAGTGCATGTACTCTGCCAGCCACACCAGCATTATCTTATATTTTCCTTCAAAACTTTTCAGAGACAGCGCCTTTATAATGTTGCGGCTTTCTTCTTTGGAGATGTTCAGCGCTTTGTTTTCACCGCCAAATACCTCACCCCACTCCATGGGGCCGCCGTAGGGGTTGTCTTTCAGAAAGGTACGCCACTCGGTGATGAAGCGGTCGCTGACGGCATCTTTACTTTGTATGCCCTTCAGCAGGCTCACCGGAAACACAAAATGAAGGTCGGGATGAATGAATTTATCGTTCTTGATGCATGCGGCGCATTTGCCGCAGGAATCCGTTGGTGTGGGATTTTCACAATTGAGCATGGTGGCATAGGCCAGAGCGAGTGCCAGGTTGCCACTACCTTCCTTACCCATAAACACCTGCGCATGGGCCACAGTGCCCTGGGTGATGACGTGCGCAAGGTCTTCCTTTATTTTGTCCAGGCCCGGTATTTCGCTAAACCGCATTGGCCTCCTTATCCCACACCCTGTATTCTTTGGTGCGATTGTATACCTCCTCCAATATTTGCCGCTCGGTGTCGTCGAGCACCTTGCCGCGCCGCTCCAGTACCAGGGGCACCATCTCCAGAAACTTGGCAAGCCTGAAGGTGGAAAAGCCTTGTGCACCGCCCCAGGCAAAAGACGGAATGAATGCGCGCGGAAAACCGCTTCCAAATATGTTGGCCCCAACCCCTACTGTGGTGGCCGTATTGAACATGGTGTTGATGCCGCACTTGGAATGATCGCCAAGCATAAGTCCGCAAAACTGCCGGCCGGTTTTTTTGAAGCTGCGGCTGGCGTAGTTCCACAGCTTGGTCTCCATATAGTTGTTTTTCAAATTGGAGGTATTGGTGTCGGCGCCGAGGTTGCACCATTCGCCAATCACAGAGTTGCCCAAGAAGCCATCGTGCGCCTTGCTGCTGTAGCCAAAGAGTACGGAATTGCTCACTTCGCCGCCCACCTTGCAGTATGGCCCAATGGTGGTGTCGCCACGAAAGCGTGCGCCAAGGTTGGTAGAGGCGTGTTCGCCAATGGCGAATGGCCCTCTAATGATGGTGCCCTCGCCTATCTCGGCATTTTTACCAATATAGATCGGGCCGTTTTCAGCATTTAAAACTGCCGATTTGATGCGGGCGCCTTCTTCCACAAAAATGTGCTCAGCCCCATAGCAGGCGGTGTGGGCATCATTGACCGGCTGCGAAGACCGGCCCGACGTAATGTGCCGGTAGTCGGCCCTGAGCTGCTCGCCGTTGTGCACGAAGATGTCCCACGGATTTTGCACCATGAGCAGTTCGTGGCTGTAGGGTATTATTTTTCTGTCGTTGAGGTAGTTTTTATTTTGCAGGCATTCGAAGGAAAACTGCCCGCCCTGCCAGGCAAGGGGAAAGCAGTCTTTCACCAATACCTCTCCCATGCGCAGCTCGCGTACGGCTTCCAGAAAGGGAGCATCGGGGCAGATGGCCCCATTGATGTAAAAACTGCTATCGCTGGAAAAATAGGCAAACTTTTTACTGAGATATGGCTCCGTAAGATAGCTGACCTGTGCACCACGGGAGGCCCACTTTTCGGCAATGGTGTGTATGCCAATGCGGATGCCGGCGACGGGGCGCGTGAAGGTGAAAGGCAGCAGGTTCTGACGTATTTCGGGGTGGTCGAAGAGGACTACATGCATGGCCAAAAATAAAAAAAGTCTCCTATGCACCGGCACGGGAGACTCTGTAATACCAAATAATAGCGATTATTTCTTCTTGTATCGCTGATTGAATTTCTCTACACGTCCGGCAGTATCCACAAATATTTTCTTGCCGGTATAAAAAGGATGCGAAGCCGAACTCACCTCCACTTTAATGAGTGGGTACTCCTTGCCGTCGTCCATTTTTATTTTCTCTTTGGAGTTCATGGTAGAGCGCGTGATGAATTTGTAATCGCTCTGTGTGTCCATAAACACTACCTCCTGGTATTTGGGATGAATATCCTTTCTCATTTCGTTTAGCTTTTTGTTGTATGCGAAAACCCAGCAAGTTGACCGGTTTCCGGTATTATCCTTTTCGGGATTGATAAAAAGGACTGCAAAGGTATATAAATGGGTGACAAAGAGCAATGTGTGGCGCGAAATAAGTTAGATGTTCTTCAGTGGATGTTTCAAAAACAATCCTGCATATCACTCCTTTCATTCAGGTATAGCTCTTCAAAATTCGAGGTAAAAGAACAGGATTTGTACCAGAACAATATTTAATCGATAACTTTAAAGTATAGTTTTGTGAATACTGCAATAAAGAAGTTGAGATGAGGGTAGTGTTTTTTTATGTCATTTTTAGCCTTTGCACAGGTACCCTGCTGTGTGCACAGAGCGCACCACGCGAGTTGTTCAAATTTGCCAAATTCAAGCACGACAACGGCGAGTATGAAGCAGCCATGGCATTTCTGAACCAGGCCATCGACGCCGACAGCGCTTACAGCAGTGCATACCTGCTTCGGGCCGAGGTGCATTTTGCCCTTTCAAAATTTTTTGCAGCCATTCACGATGTGCAGCAGGCATTTCGCCTGGAGTCACCCAGCCCAGGCCAAGAAGCCATATACCGCACCCTGGCAGGCCGCTCGTATGCCGCCCTCAAAGACTATAAAAATGCATTAAATGAGCTTGACCGGGCCATAAAGCTCAACAGCAAAATGGCCACAGCGCTGTATCAACGCAGCAGCATTTTGTACAGACAAAGCAACTATACAGCAGCATTGGATGACATCGATAAAGCAATAAATCTGAGCCCCGATGTAGCCGAGTACTATGCACACCGGGCCACTATGAAAATAGAATATTACAATCCGGTGTATGGAGCAGAGGCCTATAATAGTGCGCTGAGCGACATCAATGTGGCCATTGCGCTGCAGCCGCAGGGTTATGACTTTTACAAGGTGCGAAGTCAACTTCAGCGCAATGCGGGCCAGACAGATGAGGCACTCAGTGACTACAACAAAATGGTGACCCTGGCACCGGAGAAGGTAGATGCGTATACCGAACGCGGCATGATCAAACTGAACCAATACCAATATGCCGGCGCCGCAGGCGACTTTTCGCAGTCGATAAAGCTAAACCCTACCGAGGAGCGCAACTACCGTATGCGTGGGTTGTGCAACCACAACATGGAAAACTACCGTCAGGCTTTTGAGGATTTCTCGCGCTCTATAGAGCTGCTCTCTCAGCGCCTCACCACCTATGTAGAAGATAAAAAGGAAGTGCAAAACCTGCTTGCCGAAACCTACCTGATGCGCGGCCACAGCCTCAATGTGATGGGCCGCAACTCTGAGGCATGCCATGACTTCCTGCGCGCCCACAACCTGGGCATCAAAAAGGGACTCAATTATTACCGGAAGTTTTGCGGTATTTATTGATAAAAAATTTACTTTTCGCGCCGCTGCCGTATCCAGAAGTGTTTTAAAAAAGCAGCAGGTGTATGAACTTTTTGAAATTACTTCTAGTGCCCCCGGCATTTTTGTTGTCTGCCTCCATATATGGCCAAAGCACCAATGCCCCGCTCAATGCTGATTACTATCATCTCACCGATCGCTACGAAATACTGAGCGGCAGCTTCTCTTCTTTTTTCCATACCAGCTTTAAGCCTCTGCAGCGTGCCGACATTGCCGCTTTTGCCGATACGCTGCTCGATACAAATATTGGTTGGAATGCCGTAGATCAGTTCAATCTGCAATACCTCAGCAACGACAACTGGGAGTGGTCGGGCAGCGCCGATAATGAAGGCCGGCGCACGCTTTTCAATACATTTTATCGCAAGCAGAGTGATTTCTTTCATGTGCACGAGAAGGATTTCGACCTGCACATCAATCCCGTATTATACCTGAGTGCTGGTAAAGAATCGGCCGAAGACATCACCACCTACACCAACACACGTGGTGTGCGACTCCGCGGCCTGATCGCAAACAAGCTCGGCTTCTATTCCTTTGTAAGCACCACGCAAGCCATATATCCCGGCTATGTGCGCGACTGGATCAGTGCCAATGGCGTGGTGCCCGGGGAGGGATTTTGGAAAAAATTCAAAGAGCACGGCGTCGACTATTTTACGGCTGCCGGCTACCTTTCCTTCGATCTGATCGATGAGTATGTGAACGCTCAAGCAGGTTTCGATCAGTTTGCCATCGGCGATGGTCACCGCTCTATGATCTTATCAGATTTTGCGCCCGGCTATACCTTTCTGAAGCTGAACACCAAGATATGGCGCTTCCAGTACACCAATCTTTTTGCCCAGGGCCGTGCCAATACCTTTGCTTCCGGAGGTGGCAGTACGGCCGTGCATTATCCAAAGAAATTTTTCGCCTCGCATCATCTCAGTCTGAACATACTCGACAACCTCAACGTGGGCTTCTTTGAGACGGTAATAGTGGGTGATTCCACAGAAAGGTTCGACATCAGCTACCTCAATCCAGTCATATTTTACCGGGCGCTGGAGCATCAGGGCGGCAGTCAGGAAAATGTGATCATAGGTATGAATGCCAAGTGGAATTTTGGCGGGCATTTTTCACTCTACGGGCAGTTTGTGCTTGATGAGTTTTTGCTCAGTGAAGTACAAGCCGGCAATGGCTGGTGGGCCAACAAATATGGCGGCCAGGTGGGTTTGAAATACGTCAATGCCCTGGGCATAAGTAATCTCGATCTTCAGGCAGAGTACAACATCGCCAGGCCCTACCTGCATGCGCACATCGATGTATTCACCAACTATGCACACTACCGGCAGCCTATGGGGCATGCGTTGGGTGCCAATTTTAGAGAAGTGGTGACTATGGCTCGGTATCAGCCCTGGAAGCGCCTAAGCTTCACAGCCCAAATCAACTATGCCAACTACGGCGCCGACACGCTCAATGCCAACTGGGGCGGCGATGTAATGAAAAGCTATACCACGCGAGAGCGTGACTACGGCAATGAGATTGGCCAGGGTGTGGGCACGGTACTGCTGTATGGAGCATTGGATGTTACCTATCAGCTCAGCCACAACCTGTTTGTGGATGCGCGTGTGATGCATCGGCGGCTGGATAGTGAATTGAACGCTTTCGATGAGAGCACTACCTGGATATCCGGAGCCGTGCGCCTCAACATTGCCAAAACGGTACTGGACTTCTAGGCTCCTGCGTCTGTTTTTATATTTGTCCGAAAGTTGCGTCTTTTGCGCACTTTCAGCGAAAGCGCCATTATGAAGACTTACCTGCGAATACTTGCTTATGCCAAGCCCTGGGGCAAAATTATTCCGCCGTACCTTCTTTTCTCGCTGCTTTCCATTTTGTTTGGCCTGGCCAACCTCACGCTGCTCAAGCCTCTTTTCGATGTTATTTTTGAACAACTGGATCCGGAACAGCTCGATCGCTTTGTTCAAAAACCGGAGTTCAGCCTTACCATTGAGTATATCAACAACATCTTCAACTACTACATGTACCAGATGGTGGAGATGTACGGTAAGTTTGGCGCGCTGGTGTATGTATGCCTGATTATCATGGTGTCGTTTCTGCTCACCAATCTCTTTCGGTACCTGTCGGCCATGATTATGGCTGTGTCCAAAGCCAAGGTGATACGCAACATGCGTTACGACATATTTCAGAAAGTGAGCAACCTGCACATCGGTTACTTCACCAGCCAGCGCAAGGGCGACATCATGTCGCGGGTGACATCGGACGTGCAGCAAATAGAAAATTCTGTGGTGCATACGCTCAAAATTTTCTTCCGTGAGCCCGCTACGATCATTGTGTATTTTGGCCTTCTGTTCGCCACATCAAAGAGCCTTACATTGTTCACGCTGTTGTTGCTCCCGGTTTCGGGGGTGTTTATCACCATCATCTCCAAAAAACTAAAAAAACGGGCCACCCAGGGCCAGGAGTCGCAGGGGCGTATGCTCAATATACTCGATGAAACACTGAGCGGAATGCGGGTGATTAAGGCGTTCAATGCCGTGGGGTATATCAATAGGGTGTTTGGCCGGGAGGTCGACCGGTATTACGAAGTGGATATGAGCTTTTCGCGACGCTACGAAATGGCCAGCCCGGTATCGGAGTTTCTGGGGGCCATATCCGTGACTGGCATCTTGCTGTATGGCGGCCATCTGGTGCTCAACAAAGGCACGCTTGAAGCCAGCTCATTTCTTATGTTTATAGCGGTTTTCACTCAAGTACTGCAGCCGGCGAAGGCCATCACTTCAGCCATTTCATTTTTTCAGAAGGGCCTGGCATCTGGCGATCGCGTGTTTCACATCATCGACACGCGCTCAGAGATTGAAAATAAACCGGATGCGGTGCAGCTTACCTCATTCGAATCGGCCATAGAGTTTAAAAATGTGCATTTTTCGTATGGAGAAAGGCCCGTACTGAACGACGTAAATTTGCGTATAGAAAAAGGCACAACAGTGGCCGTGGTTGGTCCATCGGGCGGTGGCAAATCTACATTGGCCAATCTCATCCCGCGGTTTTATGATCCGACCGGTGGCGATGTGCTGATCGATGGGCGATCGCTGCGCGACTATGATTTTAATTCACTGCGCGAACACATGGGCATAGTCACACAGGAGTCGATACTGTTCAACGATACCATCTTCAACAACATCGCCTTTGGCATATCTGAGCCCCGCGAAGAAGACGTATTGCACGCGGCCAAAATAGCCAACGCACACAATTTTATAATGGAGCATGAAGAGGGGTATCAGCGCGTGATCGGCGAGCGGGGCGGCAAACTTTCGGGCGGGCAAAAACAGCGGATCACCATTGCGCGTGCTTTGCTGAAAAACCCTCCGATATTGATACTTGATGAAGCCACTTCGGCACTCGATTCCGAATCGGAAATGCTGGTGCAGGATGCCATAGACAAACTGATGAAGAACCGTACCTCTGTAGTGATCGCCCACAGGCTGAGCACCATCCAAAATGCGGATGAAATAATAGTGATGGACCAGGGCAAGATCTTAGAGCGCGGCACACATACTTCGCTCATACGCCAGGGCGGCATATATCAGAAACTCACCAGTATGCAAAACTTATGATTCTGCTCCGCGCAGCAGCATCACCACTGATCGATATGCTGCAGGGTTTTATTTATATTGATCACCCTAAAAAGGAGAAGTGATATGCGAAGAGTTAGAGTGTTCTTATACGTGTTGTATACCGTTTATCTGGTGGTTACGCTGTATATGACGCTCAACATCACAGAAATGATTTCGCGCTTTGGCATGCTTACTTTTTTCTCTTTTCTTCGCAAATGGTTCATCTATGGCCTTATTTTCTTCTTTTTTATATTAATTTTTGAAAACATAGATACCTGGTTGCTCAAGCGCCAGATACGCCATCTGGAAAGTGAGCGTCGCGATCTGAACATACGCCTGCGTGACCTGAAGCGACAATTGCAGGGCAAAGACACCCGGAGCGAAGACTCAATCTAATGACCATGAATGCCGAAAAGCTCATCCAGGATCAGTTTGTAGAAGCCCGCCAAACCCTTGATCATTTTATACGCAATGAAGAAAACCTGCGCAGCATAGCCACGGCTGCCGAAATAATGGCCACGGCCATCATGCAAGGCAAAAAGGTGCTGGCATGTGGCAATGGAGGCTCACTATGCGATGCCATGCACTTTGCCGAAGAGCTCACAGGCCGGTTTCGCGATGCGCGCAGGGCCTTGCCGGCCATCGCCATGGCAGATGCTACACACATCACTTGCACCGGCAACGATTACGGCTTCGATCACATCTTTTCGCGCTATGTGGAGGCGCTGGGCCAGCCGGGCGATGTACTGTTTTGCATAAGCACCAGCGGCAATTCGCCCAACATCATCAACGCGGCCGAGGTGGCCCGAAAGAAAAAAATGCCCCTGGTATGCCTCACCGGAAAAAACGGCGGTGCCTTGGCAGCGCTCGCCGATTGTGAAGTGCGCATACCACACCATGGCTATTCCGACCGCATCCAGGAAATGCACATTAAAGTGATACACATCATTATATTGTTGATAGAAAAACAAGTGAAATAGTATGCTGGCCAAAACCTTCGGAAGTGCTGTGTACGGTATTGACGCCACCACCATTACGGTAGAGGTGAATGTGATACAGGGCACCAAGGTGTGGATGGTGGGCTTGCCAGACAATGCTGTGAAGGAAAGTGAGCAAAGGGTAGAGTCGGCCATCAAGCACTTTGGCTACTACATGCCCCGGCAAAAGGTGGTGGTCAATCTGGCCCCTGCAGACATCCGCAAAGAAGGCTCTGCTTACGACCTGCCCATAGCGTTGGGTGTGCTGAAGGCCTCTGGACAGATCGGCACAGGCAACATGGAAAAATATGTGATCATGGGCGAGCTATCGCTCGATGGCCTGCTGCGGCCGATCAAGGGAGTGCTGCCAATAGCCATAGAAGCGCGAAAGCAGGGCTTTGCAGGCTTTATGCTTCCTAAAGAGAATGCCCGCGAGGCGGCCATAGTGAGCGATATTGATATACTCGGCGTAGAATCACTTAAAGACGCCATTGATTTCTTTGCCGGCAACAAGGTGATTGATCCACTAAAGATTGACACCCGCGATGTGTTCTTTCACGATCAAAATAATTTCTCCATCGACTTTGCCGATGTACAGGGACAGGAAAATATGAAGCGCGCCCTGGAGATCGCCGCTGCGGGTGGGCACAACCTGATCATGATCGGACCCCCGGGGGCCGGCAAGACCATGCTCGCCAAACGACTGCCGGGCATACTGCCGCCCTTGTCACTACACGAAGCGTTGGAAACCACGAAGATTCACTCCGTAGCAGGCAAACTCGGCGCCGACGCATCGCTGATCAGCAAGCGACCGTTTCGATCGCCACACCACACCATCTCCGATGTGGCCCTGGTGGGCGGCGGGGGTGTGCCACAGCCCGGCGAAATAAGCCTGGCACACAATGGCGTACTTTTTCTGGACGAGCTGCCGGAGTTTAAGCGCACTGTGCTGGAGGTGCTGCGACAGCCGCTGGAAGAGCGCGTAGTGAACATATCCAGGGCCAGAGGCTCCGTACGCTTTCCGGCCAACTTTATGTTGGTGGCCAGCATGAACCCCAGCCCCTCCGGTGAGTTTTACACAGCCGATGGCAATCATCCGGATTCGCCTATGGATGTGCGGCGTTATCTGAAAAAAATAAGCGGGCCGCTGCTCGATCGCATCGATCTGCACATAGAAGTGAATCCCGTCTCTTTCGAACAAATGACCGCCAACAGAAAAACAGAGAGCAGTGCCGAGATCAGGGAAAGGGTGATTGTGGCCAGGGCACGGCAGACAGCAAGATTTGAAGATATGGAGGGCGTGTATTGCAACGCCATGATGCCCTCGCAAATGGTGAAGGTAGTATGTGGCATAAATGAAGCCGGAAAAACATTGCTGAAAACAGCCATGGACAAGCTGGGCCTCTCTGCCCGTGCCTACGATCGCATACTAAAAGTGGGACGCACCATTGCCGATCTGGCAGGTGCCGACGACATACAGATAGAGCATATCGCCGAGGCCATACAGTACAGAAGCCTTGACAGAGACGGCTGGATGGGAGTATAGCGCGTAATTAAATTTGAACGAATTAAATGTAGCATCATCACCATTATTGGCGGCACCAAAGTGATCAGGAAAACGTTGCTTTTTAGGATTAAAAAATTTTAATAAGGTATGAAGGGGGGGATTTTTTGCATTGCGTTTTGCTTCTGGGCATTACCCATTTTTTCTCAGAACGAAGCTGTATTCACGCTGGAGGATTTATTTATAAACAGGAAATTCGACGAACAGTCCATATCGCAGATCAAATGGATGAAGGACGGTAAATACTACACTACGCTGGAGCATAACGGCGACAATCAATCGACAGACCTTGTACGGCATGATGGTTCCCGGCAAGCCGCCAGCAAAGTATTGATCAGTGGTCTTACGTTGAAGGCAAAGACCGATCGCGACAATTTTTACATATACGACTTCGCCTTCAGTCAGGATGAGTCGCATGTGCTGTTGGCGGTGGACCAGGAATCGATTTATCGCCGGTCTACCATTGCAAGCCACTTTGTGCTGAACCTGAAGACGATGCAATTGCGTGCCTTGGAGCCGGACCATAAGCAGTCCTATGCCACCTTTTCGCCAGACGGCTCTATGATCGCTTTTGTGCGCGACAATAACCTTTACTACACGTATACCAACCATGGCCGTGTGGAGCAAGTAACGGCCGACGGTGAGGTAAATGCCATAATCAATGGTGCGGCCGACTGGGTGTACGAAGAGGAGCTGAGTCTGACAAAAGCTTTTTTCTGGTCGCCAGACAGCCGAAAGCTGGCTTATTATCGATTCGATGAGCGGGACGTGCCGCTGTATGAAATGCAAATGTGGGGCGGCATTTATCCTGAAACGCTGTCATTCAAATACCCCAAGGCAGGTGAACCCAACTCCGATGTCTCCATTCACTTATATGATTTAAAAAAGCAGTCATATGTAGAAGTTGAGACCAGAAGCGAAGCTGAACAGTATATTCCCCGGCTTTTTTGGTTGCCCAACGCCAGCCAGTTGATGTTGCTCACGCTCAACCGCCTTCAGAATAATTTCAGAATACTGTTGGCCAATGCCGACACAGGCCAGAGCGATGTGATATTGCAGGAAGAGAGCGACACCTATGTGGATGTAGAATCCAACGACGAATATTTTTTCGTGGACGATGGCCGCTCGTTTATCACCACCAGCGAGCGCGACGGCTTTCGCCACATCTATCATTTCGACGTCACCGGTAAGTTTATCGGCCAGTTGACCAGTGGCGATTGGGAAGTAGATGAACTGCTGGGCTACGACAGCCGCACAAATCTGATATACTACACGTCGTCGGAACAGTCGCCACTTCAGCGACATCTGTATACCATCACGTTGGATGGCTCCGATAAGCGAATAATCACCCCGGAAAAAGGTAAAAACACGGTAAACCTGAGTGGCGACTATAGCCGTTTCATTCAGACGAATACCGCGGCAGACCACCCGGAGGTGATCTTGCTGAAAAGTAGCGAAGGCGCCCTGTTGCAAACTCTCGAAAAAAATGCCTCGGTACAGGCACTGGCAAGGCGGAGTAATTGGTCTACAAAAGAGTTTTTTCAGTTTGAAACAGAAGAAGGCACCTTGCTGAACGGCTATATGCTTAAGCCTCACCGCTTCGATTCCACACGCCAGTATCCATTGCTCATGTTCGTATATGGCGGCCCGGGCTCGCAAAGAGTGGAAGATTCCTGGGAACCAAAAATATGGCATCACTACCTGAACCATCTCGGCTATATGGTGGCTTGTGTCGACAATCGCGGTACAGGTGGGCGAGGAAAGGCTTTTAAAGACACCGTATACAAGCAACTGGGCAAGCTGGAGGTGCAGGATCAGATTAGCGCGGCCCGATATCTCCAATCATTGCCTTACATTGAAGGCGACCGCATCGGGATTTGGGGCTGGAGCTACGGCGGCTTCATGTCTTCTCTGGCCATACTGCAGGGTGCCGATATATTCAAAATGGCCATAGCGGTGGCACCGGTCACCCATTGGCGCTTTTACGACACCATATATACTGAGCGCTATATGCAGCGGCCTATGGACAATATGGAAGGCTACAACGAAAACTCGCCATTGACGCATGCAGACAAGCTCGAAGGTGCGTTTTTACTGATTCATGGCACCGGCGATGATAACGTACACGTGCAAAATGCCATTCATTTGCAAGATGCACTCATAGAAGCAAACAAGGATTTTCAATCGGTTTTTTATCCCAATAAAGACCACAGCATATCTGGCAGGCGTACCCAGCTTCACCTGTTCCGTACCATGACTGATTTTGTGCAGGAGCATCTCTAACGAGCGCCGAAAAAACGCTCATTTTTTTTGCTTCGCCCGGCTTACCTTTTGTTGCGAAAAAGTATAGAAAGTATCGCTTGTAATGTCTGCTTTGATTTGCAGACCTTCGAGACGCACTTAAGCCTAACTTTGCCAATGTTCATACTAATACCAAGCACAAGAATTCACTTCACAGAAAACTTAGCATAATCAGGTTGTATCACCATCAAAAAAATTAATTATGAATGCATACTTGTACCTTGAAACATGGAACCAATGGGGCAAAATGGTTGCCTATGTGCTGTTTGGAGTAGCAGCAGTTATTTTATTGTACCATTATCTTTCACTCATGACGATGAAAGATTATAAGAAGCGTTACGATTTTATCAATAAAAGTGAGATCAACAACTTGTGGTATGCTTCGCTGGCGCTGCTTTTTGCTGTTGGCATCTACATCAATACGCTTGTGCCTGAGGGTGAGTTGATCTGGGTACTCGTAAGGATATTTGTGACGGTGATGATGGGCCTGATCGTGGGTGTAATAATTTCGAACATATTAAAATTTTACTATCCTTTCTATGTAGAGAAAAGATTGAAAAAGCTGAGGTTCACACCGCGCACTTCACCCAAAAGCGGAAAGCCTATGAAACTGCTCAGTGAAGACGAAGAAGACGTATACCTGGATGAAGGTATGCAGGCGGAAGAAAATGTATTCTCTGTAGACTATGACGTGTGGATAGACGAAGAAACCGGCTACACAAAAATTGAGAAATATGCCGGCCACCTTATAGCACACCAGTGCCCCGAGTGCAACTATCAAACATTGAAAGTGGTGAAAGAAGAAATTCTTGAATCTCCTACCGAAACAGAAGAAGGAGAACTGATGAAATTTTACAAATGCGACTATTGCGGGTTCAAAGAGCGCAAAGCTTTCCGAGTGGCAAAGCTGCAAAGCCAAAAGACCGCGCAACCTACAGTGGCGGCATCATAGATTTGGTTGGGGAAAAATTGACAATGCGAAAAGGCCCGGTGTAGATCGGGCCTTTTCGCTTTTTATAACAAATTCAGTATTTGCTCTTTCAGTTTTTCCAATTCGTCTTTCATGGTCACCACGAGCTTTTGTATGGCGGCATCATTTGCTTTAGAGCCGATGGTATTGATCTCGCGACCCAGCTCCTGACTGAGAAAATTCATTTTTTTACCATTCGAATCTTTGCTGGTGAGCATTTCCGAAAAGTATTGTAGATGGCTGCGAAGACGCACCTTCTCCTCACTGATGTCCAGCTTCTCTATGTAGTATATAAGCTCTTGTTCCAGGCGGTTCTGATCGAGCTCTTCTTTTTTCACTACCTCCTGAAGATTGCCCGTTATTCTATTTCTGATTCGCTGAAGCCGATCGGGGTCCAATACCTCTACGGCGTCGAGCGCGCCTTCGATGTTGGCCAGGTATTCACCCAGCTTCACCGTGAGTCCCCGGCCCTCCTGCGATCTGAATTCGTCGCATTTGCCCAGTGCCTCTTTTAAAGTAGCGAGCATGAGTGCCCAATCTCTGTCTTTCTCCTCATCATCTTCTCGCGCATTCACCACCTCGGGGTATTGCAGGGCCAATCGGAAAACGTCGTGGTTGGCAGCGCCTACGTCGTTTGCCAACCGCTCCAGCTCCTGGTAGTATTTTTTGAAAAGGTCGCCATTAAACTCCATCATAGAAGTAGCGCCCTCTTTTTTAGTGCAGTCGATGGTGACAGAAACTTTGCCGCGCTCGAGATATTCACCGATGAGATTGCGGGCTTCTATTTCTTTGTTGTTGTAAATCCGGGGCAAGCGCAGTGAAATATCGAGGAATTTGGAATTGAGTGTTCTCACCTCTACAGATATACTTACTCTTTCATCTTCATACTTGGCAATGCCGTAGCCGGTCATTGATTTATTCATACTATCATTGTTTAGTGGGCAGCATAAGCTGTTGTTTGTACATCTGTATGGTGTTTTCTAATCCATAGTATAGCGCATCGGCAATGAGTGCGTGGCCAATCGATACTTCATTCAAATAGGGTATCTGCTCTTTTATATACCGCAGATTAGCCAGGTTCAGGTCATGGCCTGCATTCAGGCCAAGGTTCAGGTCGCGCGCAGCTTGTGCAGCCAGCACATAATCGGCCACCGCTTTTTCTTTATTCTCTGAGTACGCAGCGGCATAGGGTTCTGTATAAAGCTCTATCCGGTCGGCACCTGCCGCATACGCACCTTCCACCATGCGCACATCAGGATCTACGAAAATACTCACCCGTATGCCTGTAGCTTTGAGCCGGGCTATTATATCAGTGAGGAGTGCCTTATGTATAACGGTGTTCCAGCCGGCGTTGGAAGTGATGGCATCGGGCGCATCAGGTACCAAGGTTGCCTGCTCGGGCAGCACATTTTCCACCAATTTCATATAGCGCTCATCGGGATAGCCCTCTATGTTGAACTCGGTTGTCACCACTTCTTTCAGCGCCAGCACGTCGCTGTGCCGTATATGGCGCTGGTCGGGCCGGGGATGTACGGTGATGCCCTCTGCACCAAATCGCTCACAGTCCTTAGCCACACCGACCACATCGGGCACATGGCCGCCACGGGCATTTCTCAAGGTGGCTATTTTGTTGATATTTACACTCAGGCGGGTCATTCGGTCTATAATATTGATAACTTTGCGGCAAGATAATCATATATCGCAGAAAATGAGTTTGAAAAATCAGATCGAAGCCGACATCAAAAAGGCCATGCTGGCCAAGCAGAAGGACGATTTACGGGCGTTGAGGGGCATCAAGTCGATGATACTGTTGGCTGAAACAGAGAAGGGCAGCGAGGGCACGCTCTCCGAAGAGCAAGAGATGAAACTGCTTCAAAAAGCGGCCAAACAAAGAAGCGAAAGCCTGGCTGTATACCAGGAGCAGGGACGCGAAGACCTTGCACAGGTAGAGCAAGCTGAGCTGGATGTGATCAATCGCTACCTGCCCAAGCCAATGTCTGACGAAGAGCTGCAAAGCGCCATTAAGGCAATAATAGAGCGAACGGGCGCCACTTCCATGAAAGATATGGGTAAGGTGATGGGCATCGCATCCAAAGAGCTGGCTGGCAAGGCAGATGGAAAGCTCATCGCTGATACTGTAAAGTCAATGCTCTCCTGATCCCGGCTGTATGGGCGTGGTTGATATCATTTTATTAGTACTGCTGGCGATAGGGGGCTATCGGGGTTTCAAACAAGGGCTTATCGTTTCGCTTATCGCCATTCTGGCTTTTGTACTTGCCATAGTCGGTGGCTTCGAATTGCTGCATATTGGCATGCGCTATTTGGAGTCGGCGTACGATGGTTTTGGTTGGCTGTTGCCGGTGGTGGCTTTCCTCATTATTTTCATTCTCATAGTTGTAGTGGTCAATCTGCTGGGTCGTGCTGTCAAAAAGCTCATTGACTGGACGCCGCTTGGCTGGTTTGACGGTATAGCAGGTGCAGCGTTGGGCATTTTGAAATGGGCTTTGGGCTTGAGTATACTCATTTGGTTTGTAGAAACAGCAGGCATATCTATCCCCCATACCGATGACGGCGAAGCAGTTATTTATACCCTGGTAGCAGGCGTGGCGCCAGCCGTGTGGGATTGGCTCACAGATCTTTTACCCTCTTTATCGCATTTCTACGAATACTTCACCCTGCTCTTCGAACGGCTTCGCGCGTGATCCTTTTGATCGATAATTTTGACTCTTTCACATACAATCTGGTTGATTATATAAAACAGGCCGGCGCTGATGTGGTGGTGATGCGCAATGATGCCCTCCCGGAAGATATCAATGTAGATCACTTCACCGGCGTTGTGCTTTCGCCAGGCCCCGGCATACCAGAAAAAGCAGGCAACCTTTACCAACTGGCTCGGTTATTTTATGGCGTGGTGCCTGTGTTGGGTATTTGCCTGGGTCATCAAGCCATTTGTGCACATTTTGGTGGCCAGATAGTAAGGGCCCTAAAACCCATGCACGGCAAGCAATCTGTGATACGTACCAGACCGCATCATATCTTCAATAATTTACCAACTGCCATAGGCGTGGTGCGGTATCATTCGTTGGTTTGCACACAATTGCCCGATGTGCTGGAGGTAATAGCCGATACGGCCGAAGGTGAGGTGATGGGCGTGGCCCACAAGTACTTGCCAATATGTGGGTTACAATTTCATCCGGAAGCTGTACTGACTGAATATGGCCTTGACATGATTCGCAACTGGGTGAATACTTGTGACAGACAGTGATGAAATTGGGCAGATTTCATTTATTTTACACCAAAAGAGAATATAGGCTTTGGTATGAATTACACGATAAAAGAAGAAGGCGCATACAAATACATTGAGGCGGGTAGTGGCGAAACTATGGTTTTTCTTCACGGATTGTTCGGCGCCCTGAGCAATTGGGACTCTGTCATTAATAAATTCCACGATCGATTCCGCATACTTATTCCACTTTTGCCGATTTACACCATGCCGCTGCGCAAAGCAGGACTGGAAGGATTAGTGGGGTTTTTTGAGGGTTTTGTGCAGCAAAAAGGCCTTGACGAATTCATATTGATGGGCAATTCTCTCGGTGGTCATGTGGCCCTTATTTACACATTGAAACATCAGGAAAAGGTAAAAAAGCTCATATTGACTGGTAGCTCGGGTTTGTTTGAAAATGCAATGGGCGGCTCTTTTCCCAAGAGGGGCAGTTATGAGTATGTGAAGGAGCGCGTGCAATACACTTTTTATGATCCCGACATACTCTCAGATGAATACATCAATGAAGTGTTTGAAACGACCAAGAGTATACCGAGGTGCCTCAATATAGTGGCCATTGCCAAATCTGCCCAACGGCACAATCTGGCCAAAGAGTTGCCAAAAATAAAGGTGCCGACACTGCTGATCTGGGGCCTCAACGATACGATAACCCCACCCATGGTTGCCCATGATTTCAACCGGCTCATACCCAATTCCACCCTTCGGTTTATCGACAAATGCTGCCATGCACCCATGATGGAACAGCCCGATAAATTCAATGTGTTGTTAAACCAATTCGTTGAACAAGATAAACAATACGCATGATTGCCGAAGAACTGATCAATCAGATGATACCAGCCCTAAAGCTGAGCGACACAGCCGAAAAGGCATTGTTGTGGATGGAGGAACTGAAAACAAACCTTTTGCCTGTCATAAAAGGCCGGGAATTTTGCGGGCTCATTTCTGAAGACATTATTCTTGAAAATAATAACCTGGATGGGCGGATAGAGGCTTATCATCTGATCGGCGAGAATTGCTATGTACTGGAAAATCAGCACCTATTCGATATTATAAGAATATCGCAGGACTGTGACTCCGAGATGGTAGCCATTCTGACGGATTCCAAAGAATTTTTAGGTGTTTCCCGTTACGAAGACACCCTCAAAGCCTTCTCAAAATCTTTGGCAGTGAAAGGCACCGGTGGCATTGTGGTGCTGTCGCTCATGTACTACGACTATTCCCTCTCCACCATTACCCGGCTCATAGAGGCCGACAATGTAAAGGTTCTAGGCGCTTTTGTAAACGATCACCCAAGCGATAGCAACCGCATATTCCTCACCCTGAAGTGCAACAAGGTAGACCTTACCACCACCATAGCCACTTTAGAGCGCTTTGACTATATGGTGGTGGCCAGGTTTCATGATGCCGCAAATAACGAAAACGAAAAAGAGCGACTGGACAACCTTCTAAAATACCTGGACATTTAATCCGCTGTAGGTCAACATGACCACAGCGCATATATAATCTGCTTCGTCATGATCATAGCCCTGCACGGCAAATATTTTTCTGAAAGCAGTCTCACGGTGTTTCATCGCATAGTGCAGGCAATGAAGCTGCGGGGAGCAGAGGTCTATTTGTCGGAAAGCTATGCCGAAGGTCTGCTGCTTGCCGGAGAAGAAGTCGGCGACTGGCCGGTGTACAAAGTGAAGGACGATCTGAGCAGCTTTGATTGCCTGGTAAGCATTGGCGGCGATGGCACCTTACTCGAATCTGTCACCCATGTGGGTGCAGCACAAACTCCAATATTGGGCATAAATACCGGCCGACTTGGCTTTCTTGCCACCACCACCCAGAGCATGATCGATGCTGCCGCTCAGGCCCTGGCCGACGGAACATACGAAATAGAAAAGCGCCTGCTTGTGCGGCTGGAAACGGCGGTGGATGTGGATGTGTTTGACGGGTTAAATTTTGCCCTCAACGAGTTTACAGTACTCAAGCAGGATACCAGCTCGATGATCACCGTACATGCTTATCTGAACGGCGAATTTCTGAATTCTTACTGGGCCGATGGGCTCATCATAGCTACACCCACCGGCTCTACCGGCTACTCGCTCAGCTGCGGTGGTCCGGTGGTAGTGCCGCAGTCCAAAAATCTCATCATCACACCGGTAAGTCCGCACAACCTCAATGTGCGGCCACTTGTAGTGGCCGACGATTCGGTGATTACCCTTGAGGTAGAGGGCCGAAGCAATTATTTTCTGGTATCGCTCGATTCCCGATCGGCTACCGTAGAGGCCGGCTTGAGGCTGACCATCAGAAAGGAAGATTTTAAAGCCAGACTGATAAAGTTGGACGGCAGCAGCTTCGTAAACACACTGCGAAAAAAATTGAACTGGGGCCTCGACGCCCGAAATTGATAATCCTGTGAGAGTAGCCCTGGTAGTACTTTTGTTTGCCATTTTGCTCCAGCCGCTCCGGGTGAGCGCACAGCTGTTCTCTGGAAAATCTCCTCAGACACAGGAGCCATACAGCAAAGCATTCACCAGCGCCCCGGGCAAGTTATCGATGTACTCCATTGGTGCAGGATTTTTGATGTTCAATTATTTGGGCGATTTGTCACCTTCACGGCACTATGCCGACGTTGCGTGGGAGCTTTCCCGGCCCGGCTTATCTGTATTTTTAGACAAACGCTGGGGGAGGCGCTGGAGCGGCCAACTGTCCCTGAGTTACGGGCGCATTGCGGGCGACGACAGCCGATCCGACTTTTATGGCGATCAGAGTGAGCAATACCGCTACATTCGAAATCTCAACTTCAGAAGCGACCTTTTTGAAGTGGGGGCAACAGCCCGCTGGTTTTTGCTCAGGCGTACCAATCTTTCAGGCCGTGAGCGCATGTTCAATCCCTATGTAACCGGTGGTTTTATCGTGCTTTTTCACAACCCCCAAACCAGAGTGCCTGATTTTCAGCGCGATGGCAAGCGGTTTTCAAATGCCGGTTCCTGGGTTGCCTTGCAGCCCCTGGGTACGGAGGGTCAGCATAGTGATGCGTACAACAAAAGTCCTTATAGCCTCATTCAGCCCGTGCTGCCGCTGGGTGGTGGCCTGCACATAAGGCTTACTGACCGCCTCTCGTGCCAGGCTGAAATAGCCCTACGCTACACCTTCACTGACTACCTCGACGATGCCGGAGGCAGCTATGCCGATCTGGGTGCCTTCGACAACGAGCTGGCCCGCGCACTTTCTGACCGATCGCAAGAGCCCACAGCAGCACTTACAGGCGCGCAGCGCGATTTGCCCACCATTCTGTCGGCGGTCGATGTAAGGCGGTATGCCTCCCGATACGAAGATGAGTTATACTGGGTTTTTCAAGGCTTTGGCGATGAGGGGTCCAGCACACGCAGTGGCAAAAGAAACGATCACTACATTGTTGGCGCATTGAAATTCACCTATATTTTGGGTTCAAACCAACAGAATGGAAAGCGTTAGTATGTCAGCAAAAGCTTTATTGTTGTCACTGTGCATCTGCATGATTTTGCTGTTGCCCGGTGGTGCTCAGGCCCAGCGTTCAGAGTTTGGCGCGGGTATAGGAGCCATGAACTACGCGGGTGACCTGGCCCGAGGCTATCAGCCAGGCTATATGCGGCCGGGTGGCCTACTGTTCTATAAAATGAACTTCGACCCCATCGTGGCCGTGCGTTTCGCCGTGACGGGTGGCGCCCTTTATGGCAGCGATGAGGAGCCAATAGATGCTTTTGCGACGCAGCGTGAAGCATCATTTTCCACTTTTGTGTTGGAAGGAAGTGCCGTGTTGGAGTACAACTTTCTCAACTTTAAAAGCGAGAAGTCGCTGACCCGTTGGTCGCCTTACCTGTTTTTTGGTATAGCAGCTTTTGGTGACTTTGGTGAAAAAGAGAATGGGGAAGGTGGTGGCATACAGCCGGCCATACCCTTTGGTATTGGCGCCAAGTACATACTAAACCCGCGATTTTTGCTCAACTTCGAGGCTGGCGTGCGCAAGACTTTTTACGATCATCTCGACGGTGTGTCGGACGGCGACCAGACCAACAAAAACTATCAGTATGGCAATAAATACGACACCGATTGGTACAATTTCATCGGCTTATCCATTAGCTATACACTCTTCGATATACCCTGCCCTTTCGACTATCGATAAGTGAACAATTCAAATACTTTATAAAACGGAAAAAAGTCACCAACTTTGCAGTCCTTTTCTGAGGATCAGGGTATTGCCAATGAATCATAATATCGACCATAACAATCTGCCGCGGCACATCGCCGTTATCATGGACGGCAACGGACGCTGGGCCAGAAAGCAGGGCGCCAAGCGCATTTTTGGTCATAGAAACGCTATAGAAGCAGTGCGGCAAACGGCCGAAGGATGCGCGGAACTTGGAATCCGCCACCTCACCATGTACGCCTTCTCGACAGAAAACTGGGAACGCCCAAAAGAAGAAGTGAAAGGATTGATGGAGCTATTGGTATCGACCATACGGGGCGAAAGCAATACGCTGATGAAAAATAAGATCAGGCTCACGGCCATAGGCGACATAGATTCTCTACCGGCAAAGTGCAGAAGCGAATTGGACAGTTGTATGCAAATGACGGCGCAAAATGAGGGTTTAAACCTTATACTGGCGCTCAGCTATAGTGGCCGATGGGAAATACTAGAGGCTGCCAAGGCGATGTTAAAAGATGTTAAAAACGGGGTTGTGGATATAGCAGGGATCAACTATGATACTTTTTCCGGCTATCTTTGCACGAGAAATATTCCTGATCCTGAGCTGCTAATACGAACGAGTGGAGAGATGAGAATAAGCAATTTTCTGCTTTGGCAGATCGCTTACTCAGAATTGTACATCACTGATGTGTTGTGGCCAGATTTTCGAAAAGTGCATCTGCATGAGGCCATTGAGGCATATCAAAAACGCGAAAGACGGTTTGGAAAGGTTATTGAAAAAGAAAAGGTTTAAAATGAATTTCCGCTCCAGCACCCTTGTGCTTCTCGCATTCATGCTCAGCTTGCCTGCTTTTTCTCAGGTCCCTCTCGGCCTGGGCCGGCGACCCGCCACTGGCGAGGGCGACAAGATACAGCTCAGCTATGCCAACCCCCGCGAATACGAAATAGCCGACATCACCGTATCCGGACTTGAAACGCTGGATAAAAATGCACTCATTTCCCTCTCCGGACTGAAGGTGGGTGATAAAATAAAAATACCGGGAGAGTCTACCCGCGCAGCCATTAAAAAGCTTTGGAAGAGTGGCATCATTGGCAATGTTTCCATCAATTTGGTAAAAGTAGAAGGCGACAAAGCCTGGCTTTCGATAGACCTGACGGAGCGACCACGACTAACTCGTATTGTGCTGAATGGCGTGAGCAAGTCGCAAAGGACAGAGATAGAAGAAGACATGGACCTGATCAAAGGCCGTGTAGTGTCCGATGCCGTTGTGAAAAATGCCGAACTCACAGTTCGCAATTTTTTTGTAGATAAAGGCTACCTCAATGCCGAGGTAGATGTAAAGCAAGAGCACGACACACTGTTGACCAACGGTGTGACACTCATTATAGATGTAGAGAAAAACGCCAAGGTAAAAATCGATCAGATCAATATTTATGGCAATGAAGCTTTTGGAGATAATAAGCTAAAATCGAGGCTAAAGAAAACAAATGAAAAGCTACGGCTGACGATTTTTGAAGACGCTTTAGATGCCCTTACGCACACTTCACCCAAAGAATGGTTGACCTTTTTTACCAAGCGCGACAGCACATCGTGGGAAGAAGTGAAAGAGTATTTGGGAGATCATGCCAATGTGAACTTCTTCAAGACCTCAAAATTTCTACGCGACGAATACAAGGCCGACAAAGAAAAACTTATCGCCTTTTACAATTCAAAAGGGTATCGCGATGCCACCATAGTGGCAGATTCTGTGTACAATGTCAGTCACAACGACATCAATATAGACCTGCACATAGATGAGGGTCAGAAGTACTATTTCCGTGACATCATTTGGTCGGGCAATTTCGTGTACAACGACGAAGTGCTGGACCGCGTAATGGGTGTGGAAAAGGGCGATGTGTACAACATGGAGCTCATCCAAAAGAAGCTCACATTCAATCCCAACGGTGACGACATCAGCGCTTTGTACATGGACAATGGCTATTTGCTCTTTCGCATAGACCCGGTAGAAGTGAAAGTGCAGGATGACTCCATCGATGTGGAGATGCGTGTATATGAGGGGGATCAGTTCAAGATCAACGAAATACGAATAACGGGCAACGACCGAACCAACGACCATGTGATTCGTCGCGAAATACGCACCATACCCGGTGATTACTTTAGCAGGAACTTGCTCATTCGTACCCAACGCGAGCTTTCGCAATTGGGCTATTTCGATCCGGAGCAGATCGGTATCAACCCATTACCCAACCCTGCCGACGGCACAGTTGACATTGAGTACGCCTTGGTAGAGCGACCAAGCGACCAAGTGGAACTATCGGGAGGTTGGGGAGGTTTTTATGGTTTTGTAGGTACTGTCGGGCTCGTTTTCAACAACTTCTCGCTCAGAAATATAGCCAATCTTAAAAGCTGGCGACCACTTCCCGTGGGCGATGGCCAGCGCCTGCAACTACGCGTACAAGCCAATGGCCGGCAATTTCAGAATTATTCATTCACCTTTACCGAGCCCTGGCTGGGGGGCAAAAAGCCCAATGCACTCACTGTCGGCCTCAATCACTCCGTGGTGCGAACGTTTCCTTTTGGCAACTTCGCGAGCCGTACTGAGTTGGGATCGATGACCATGACCACTGCCAGCCTGGGCCTTGCCAAGCGGCTGAAGTGGCCCGATGACTATTTCACCCTGTCCAATACCTTATCCATTACCTTGTACAATTTCGACAATTTCGTGTCGCAGGGCAATCAGGCCATTGGCTTCAATACGGGCAAGGCGCGCAACTTCCTGTACAATTTCACGCTGAGCCGCAATAGCATTGACAATCCGATGTTCCCGCGTAGCGGCTCTCAGCTTACCTTTAGTCTGAGCCTGACGCCACCCTATTCCCTCTTCCGCGATCCGGGCTACTACGACAACGCCTCGT
Organism: uncultured Roseivirgaceae bacterium; assembly: GCA_964596645.1. Taxonomy (GTDB): domain Bacteria; phylum Bacteroidota; class Bacteroidia; order Cytophagales; family Cyclobacteriaceae; genus CAVQEK01. The sequence goes on along the minus strand of CAZQVB010000008.1, from coordinate 63,222 downwards.
CTGAAGATCTGTATGGTTGGGTAGAGTACAATAAGTGGATGATAGACGCTACTTTCTACCAGAAGTTAATAGGTAATCTCACACTGAGCAGCAGGGCGCATTTCGGTTTCATCAATACCTATAGCGACTATGCGCCTACCGGTCCTTTCGACAGGTTCCAACTGGGCGGCAGCGGTTTGTCGGGCAACCAATGGATCGTTGGCTACGACGTGGTATCGCTTCGAGGCTATGAAGACGGACACGTGACGCCGCCAAACTGGGGTGGCAACGCGCAAAATTCCGGACTGCAAGGCGGTGTGAGTTACAATAAATTCGTGTTCGAATTGCGCTACCCGCTCACCATGTCGCAGGCCTCTACTATCTTCGTGTTGGCATTTGCCGAAGGCGGCAACAATTACCATGATCTCGCTGACTTCGATCCGTTTTCATTGTATAAATCAGTGGGTGTAGGTGCGCGTATATTTATGCCTGCCTTCGGCCTTCTGGGCATCGATTGGGGTTACGGATTTGATCGGCTTCCGGGCGCTCCCGACATCAGCGGTGGTCAGTTTCATTTCTCCATTGGTCAACAATTTAGATAACACCGGTGCAGTATGAAAAGAACATTGTTCATATGGTTCGGCATTCTTTTTGTAACAAGTGGTGCGTTTGCTCAGAAGTTTGGTTATATCGATTCCGAGTACATTTTAGGCAAGATGCCGGAGTATAACGAAGCCCAGGCAGAGGTAGCCCAACTGTCGAAGAGCTGGCAAGAGGAGATAAAAAAAATGTACCGGGAAATAGACGATATGCACAGCGAACTGAGGGCTGAAGAGGTGCTGCTGACAGATGAAATGAAAAGTGACAGAAAGGCGGCTATCGAAAGTAAAGAAGTGGAGGTGCGGGATTATCATAATAAAGTATTTGGAGTGGAAGGGCTCTTTTTTCTGAAAAAGAAAGAGCTTATTAAGCCCATTCAAGACAGGGTATTTGAAGCTGTAGAAAAGGTTTGTAAAGACCAAAGGCTGCAAATCATGTTTGATAAATCGGGTGATTTAGTAATGATTTACACTGATCCAATTCATGACTATACCGACTATGTGCTGGATGAACTTGGATTGGGCGATGAAAATGATGGAATCAAATAAATAGTTTAAATAAAAGCGACATGAAAGTAAAAGTAAGTGTGATGGTGCTGGCCCTGGTGGCTCTTGTAAGTGTGGCACAAGCCCAGAATATAAAGATCGGTTATACAAACGCCGAGTATATTTTGAGCCAAATGCCTGAGGCGAAGGAAATTGAAGCTGATTTGTCTGTGCACGAAAAGCAGCTTTCTCAAAATTTGGAAACTAAGGTTCAGGAGTTTCAAAAGAAGGCCCAGGAGTTTCAGCAAAATGCAGAAACAATGATACCAGAAGTGCGTGCCGACAAGCAATCGGAGTTGCAGGCTCTTCAGGCTTCTATACAGAAATACCAACAAGAAGCCCAGGCTTCATTGCAGAAAAAGCAAGGTGAATTGCTGCAACCTGCATATGACAAAATTCAGGAAGCTATAGACAAAGTGGCACAGGCCAATGGCTATACCCACGTGTTGAATTCCGGCCAACCGGAAGTTGGACTCCATATTTTGCTGTATGCCCGCGATGAGGACAATATTTCGAATTTGGTGTTGAAACAACTGGGCATAGAGCCTACTGCTGATAGCACCCAGCCATAATTAATATCATGAGTGCGGAAAATCTCAACCTCTGTCCTATTAGTGGCAGAGGTTTTTTTTGTTTCACCTATAGCGCACAAGCAGCGTGACAACCCGCCACCTGGCTTACGAATATGCATAGCGATATCATTTTCCCACAATGGCTGCACAAAGGCGACAGTGTAGCCGTCATTGCTCCGGCCGGTGTACCCAATCCGGCTACTTTGAGAGCAGGCCTGGAAGTACTGGAGCAGTGGGGGCTGAAGGTGGTGACGGGCGAATCACTCTTCAACGTTTCCGGCACATTTGCCGGCTCAGATGCTGCGCGGGCCGAGGATTTTAATGCTGCCCTGAGTAATGAAAGATTAAAAGCCATATTTATGGCACGCGGCGGATACGGCTCTACACGGATCATCGACAGGATCGACTTTCATCTGCAATCAAAACACGCCAAATGGATTGTTGGGTTTAGCGATATCACGGCCTTGCTCATACATCAATTGGCTACCACAGGTGTTGCCGGCATTCATGGGGCTATGGTGGCACAATATGCCAAAGTGGAAACGGCCAGTTCGGTCGAGTACTTGCGAAGACTGCTTTTCGGTGCACCTGTGGATGGCATAGAGGCAAATCCTCACGAGCTGAATGTGACGGGAACTGCCACAGGCACTCTGATTGGAGGCAATTTGTGCTTGCTTTGCCATTTGCTCGGCTCATCTTCCGACGTAGATTATAATGGTAAAATATTGTTTTTAGAAGACGTTGGCGAGCAATTATACAGAATCGATCGCATGATGATTCAATTGAAACGTGCCGGAAAGCTTGCGCACCTAAAAGGTTTGGTGATCGGGCAGTTTACGGAAAATACGGAGGAAGATCTGAAAAAGTATGGCCATTCAGCTCAGGAGATCATCCACTTACATACCAGAGAATATTCATATCCTGTGGCCTTCAATTTTCCTATCGGTCATGTAGATGATAATATGCCGGTAGTGGTGGGCGCTACGGCTGAACTGGAAGTGAAAGAGCGTGGTAATGCAAGGTTGAGGTATATCAAGATGAGCGACTCGAGACAGGCGCATTACACAGCGAAATAAGACCTTCTTCACCGCAGATAGTCGCTAAAACAGCCAGCCTGCTGAAATTTGAAGTACACGGTTGGTATCCCGCAGTTCGTATATGATGTTGCGGTCGGCCGTGTCAGTAAAACCCACGTTGTACCGGAACTGAAAAATCCATTGATCGGCCAAGTGGTAGGAGACGCCAATCACACCTGCAAAATCAGTTCGCCGCACATTGTCGGTGATGTTGTTGTTGAACTGATCGGTGTTCTGTATCGCGCTGATCAAAAACCCATACTGGAGACCAAGGTCAAGGCTTGCATCCTGATAAAAATATATTTTGGCTATAAGGGGCAGATTGAGGTAATGATAGCTCAGCTTTATCTCCCTGCTCGGATCCAGCGCGGCGCCCTGCAGGCTGTACAATAGCTCTTGTTGCAAGCTGAAAAATGGCGTGACTACGGCTTCGGTAAACAAGCCCCCGTGGTAGGTGAGTCGGGAAAGATACCCCACCTCAGGGCTGCCAAGATCGCTCACGTTCATGCCTGCTTTCACACCTATTTTCCATTCTTGAGCCCGTAGAGAAGTAGCCTGCAGACAGATGATGCACACAATGATGAGGGTGTACAGATGATGTATATGTTTCATATTATTATTTATAACCAACGGCCTTCTGATGATCTGACTTCATCTTAAAGCCTTTTATTTCTATCGTTCCTGCCTACATCAGCCTCTTTTATGCTGGTACATCAAAAGCGCAAAATAAACTCTGACCCTTCGTCAATCTTCGACCGCACAGAAATAGAACCACCGTGCTGCCGCATTATCTGTCGGGAGAGGCTGAGGCCGATGCCGCTTCCACTGCGTTTGGTAGTAAAGAATGGAATAAAAATTTTTGTTTGGGCCTCCTCATCTATACCTGGCCCATTATCTTTTACCGTGATCAATGTATGGCCTTTTTCCTGAAAGGCTTTTACTTCAATTTTGCGTTCTTCTATCTCACTCAAAGCCTGGGTGGCGTTCTTTACAAGGTTGATCAGCACCTGTTGAATAAGTTCCGGATCAATGCTGATGGCCAGGTTGGCCGGTTTCACATCCATGGTAAATTGTATATTGTTGGCTTCCAAATCGTGTTTCGCCAGCAGCTTTAGTTCTTCGAGCATTTCCACTATACTCACCATCTGAAACTTGGGCTCGGGTGTGTGTGTGAGGCTGCGAAAATCATTAACAAATCGAATAAGGCCTTCACTACGCCTTTGTATGGTCTGCACGGCCAGGTGTATGTCTTCCAGTTCTTCTCGCGCAATCACACAATCTTCATCATTTTTATCCAGATTTTCTACCAACTCGCCCTGCACCGTGGTGGCCAATGAGGAAATGGGCGTGACAGAATTCATTATTTCGTGCGTTAGCACCCGTACCAACTTTTGCCATGCCTCCATTTCCTTTTCTTCCAGCTCCGTTCTAATGTTTTGCAATGACACAAGCTTAAAGTTTTCTTTGCCCAGCGTGAGCTCTATGGCATATATGGAAAGATTGCGCTCATCGCCATCTGACTCAATGGTGAGCAATTCACGACCCCCGGTTTTAAGCTTTTTGATGGTGGCTACCAGCTCCGCGCTGATGGCCTCAAGCTCATCTATATTTTTAAGATGATCGATTTTGAGCAGGCGCTTCGCGGCTATGTTCACGATCTGTACTTTACCGGCATCATTGAAGGTGATGAGGCCTATGCCGACATGCTGCACGATGGTGGTGAGGTAGTGCAGCCGCTCATCTTTGGCAAGTCGTGTATTTTTAATTTTTTCTATTACCATCAAAAACTGTGACCTCAAATATTGATGATATGCTCCACCGTTGGCCCCTTCAAAAGGGTCAGAGAAATCGTTGTTTTTGATGGCCTCGAAAAAATTATAAATATCGGAATGGGTGCGGTCCAAAAACCGGATAAGTGATATAACCTGCACTACCGACAACACCACCACAAGTATCACGGTGAGCGCGTAAGCTCCGCCATTGGCCAGTGTCATTAAAAGATATAGCGTAAGGGCCAGCGCTATTACCCTAATCGTGATCTGAAGGCGAATATGACTATAGTCCATGTTTCTCCAACCTACGATAGAGGGATGCCCGGGTGAGGCCAAGATCCTTTGCTGCTTTGGAAATATTGCCGCTATGCTTTCCTATAGCTTTTTGTATCACGGTTTTTTCTACATCGTCGAGGTTGTAGTTTTCCACTTGCAGATCGTTGGAGTTGGGGTTGTTGGAGAGGAAAAAAAAGTCTTCCGGTTGCAATGATGTGTTGTCGCTCATGATCACAGCGCGTTCGATGGCGTGTTGCAGTTCGCGCACGTTGCCAGGCCATGGGTACTTTTGCAGTCGTTTCAGTGTGCTACCGGCAAATGATCTCTTCTCTTTCCTATATTTTTTCGTGTACACCTCCAAAAAATGTTCCGCCAGCATGGGTATGTCATCAGGTCGCTCGCGCAGAGGAGGAAGGTGGATCTCCACGGTATTGATACGATAAAGCAGGTCTTGCCGAAAGTCATTGTCCTTTACCATATCATATAGAGGCATATTTGTGGCGCAGATCAATCGGATGTCTATCTCCACCGGCTTGTTTGATCCAATGCGCGTAACCTGACGATTTTGAAGAACCGTGAGTAATTTTGATTGAAGGGGCAAATTCAAATTTCCTATTTCATCCAGAAAGAGCGTGCCGCCATTGGCTACTTCAAATCGACCGGCTCTATCTTCCTTGGCATCGGTAAAGGAGCCTTTCTTATGGCCAAAAAGCTCGCTTTCGAACAGAGACTCTGTGATGGCACCCATGTCTACACTTATAAAGGCATTGTCGTGCCTCAGGGACTTTTGATGAAGCGCGCGTGCGATAAGCTCCTTTCCTGTTCCGTTTTCGCCCAGTATCAGCACATTGGCATCTGTCTGTGCTACCTTATCCACCACATCAAACACCTTCTGGATGGCATCGCTGGTGCCAATGATATCACGAAAGGGCTGGTTGCTATCTTCCAGGAGTTGTTTTTTCGTTTCCCGCAGTTTATCCACCTCAGCATAGGAGCGTTTCAGGCGAATGGCAGCCGATATGGTGGCCAGGAGCTTTTCGTTTTGCCAGGGCTTGAGCACAAAATCAGTAGCGCCCTCTTTCAAAGCCCGTACAGCCATCTCTACATCGCCAAACGCAGTGATGAGAATGACAACAGCCGAAGGATCGCGCTCAATGATCTGATTGAGCCAATGAAAACCTTCTTTGCCACTGGTAATGTCCTTGCTGAAATTCATGTCTAACAAGATCACATCATAAGTGTCATTGTTCAGCAGGAATGGAAGCTTGTTGGGGTTCTTTTCAATGAGTACGTGGTGAGCGTGCTTTTTCAGAAGCATTTTGGCCGCCAGTAATACGTCCTCGTCATCATCTACAATTAATATTTTACCTATTTCCTTATCCACGGCTCGTTGCTTTTTCGTACTGAGGGTTTAAAAGTATTCGAATACAATGCCAGAACTACTGTCTCTGCCTATTCATCATGAAGCCCGCTTGGCTCAAGGCACGCGTTCACGTACGTACAAAGCACAGTAGAATGTGTGCATAACCGGACACAATCTAAGGATTATTTGGTTTTGTGTATAGTTGCGCGCATTCATTTGACTGTACACCAAAAAATATTTAATAAAACTGGGATAACGTTGGCAAAACAAAAATAAAACGCTACTTTAGAACGTTGTTTTTGTGGATTTTATCATTTATCCAAGTTGTTTTGAGTTTTTAACCAATTAACCCGGCCTCCAAGCCGGGTTTTTTTTGTTTTACCCGCCCACGCCCACCTCCATTTGTTATTGATCAGCCTTAGCGCCTCAGCGAATTAGCGCTGATTTTCCTGCTCCTGGCTTCGGCACAATTATATCATTGCAGTACATACATCTGCCTTTTATTAAACACAAAGAATTGTTTCCCCTGCACCAGCAATAGTTGGCAATCATTCGGTGCCGGAAGAGCCCACTCGCATTTTTCCCCGGTATACAAGTCATAACTTACAATATGGCCCTTGTCCATGAAATACACCAAGCCATCTTGAAAAGACAGATGTGTAGATGTCACTTCATACGATCTGAGATGGTTGCCCAAGTTGTCGTAGCATAGCAGGCCTGTCGTTGAGTTGGCTATATATATGCGATTTTGATGCTCATAGATCCGTGCCTCACCGGCCAATCCCAGAGCACGGTAAAGGCTGCTGGCTATGGTGACGGCATCGATGCGGAGGTCGTATTTTTTCAGGCTCATATCCTGCTGGTCGATCAGCCAAACGCTATTGTCTGCACCCAGTGTGGCTGCCGTTGCATAGCCTACCTGATCTGGCTTGAAGCTGTACAGAACATGGTTGCCAAGGTTGCGGTCGAGCAGTAGGTAGTTCTGGAAATCTTTGAGAAAGGCAAATACGCGAAGCCCATGGCTGGCATCGAGCTGGTGTATCGCGGACTGCACCTGAGCGAAGCGGTTTATGATTTTTCCATCTTGAGCTATTTTAAAGAGTTCGCCGTGTTCATCTGCCAGGAAAATATGGCCGGAGCCATCCATACTCACCGTGTGTGCAGAAGGTATAGTCACCGAATCAACCAAGCTGAGCGGCTGTGCTTGTGCCTGCATAGCCGTAGTGCACAGCAGCAAGAACAGCGCCTTCATTACGACTCCATTTTTTTCAACTCGAAATGCTGCCCGTCGAACACTCCGTAGGTGTTGTGATTCACCCACTCGCCCAAATTAAAATACCGGCTGTGATCACCGATGGGCACGTCGAGCGGCAGATGGCGATGGCCAAATATATAGTAATCGTGGTGGTGCTGCTGCTCTATTTCTTTACAGTACTGTACCAGGTATTCGTCGTCACCGTAGTAGTGCAGGTCGGCATCGGCTTTGCCAAGGCGGCTGCTTTTCGACCATTTACGCGCCAGCGAAATGCCCAAATTGGGGTGAATCCAGGAGAAGGAGAAGCGGGCGGCGCCACTGCGAAATATGCGCTTCATGATCTTATAAAACCGATCTCCGGGGCCCAGACCATCTCCATGGCCAATCAGAAATTGCTTTTTGTTGATGAGCACTTTGCAGGGATCGAAATGCACATACACACCCAGCTCTTTTTGTAGATAGTCAAACATCCACATGTCGTGGTTGCCGGTGAAGACGTGCACAGGGATGCCATCATCAGTGAATTGAGCAAGCCTTGCCTGAAATCGCACAAAACCTTTGGGAATGGTGTGCCGGTATTCATACCAGAAGTCGAACAAGTCGCCAAGGAGAAAAAGCACCTGGGCATCGGGTGCTATGGCATCTAACCAGGAAATGATGCGTGCTTCGCGCAGTCTTTCTTCTTCAGCCGTGTGTATGGCCAGACCGAGGTGAAAGTCGGATGCGAAATAGGCGCGCTTTGTCAGTGATATATCTTCCAGTTTCATTAGTACTCCAAGTTGCTCCAGCGGCTACATTGACCTGTTAGCAAACCTTGTGGCGCGCCACAAAAAAAGGCAGCGCGAAGGGCTGCCTTGTGTAAATTCTTACCGAATCTATTTCTGATCATTCACTTTTTCATCTTTCGCCTTACCGCTCCCTGAGGCTCCATTGCCCTTCGGAGTACCTGCAGCGGGCTTTTCCGACAAGTCGTTTAGCGCGCTGGTCTTTTTATCGGGTGCACTTTTTTTGCCAAAAGAGACTTCCACATTGGCGGGCAGTTCAGCATCCGTTTCAAAATCCTCCGGCTTTACCGCGTCTTTCTGTGCTACTTCCTCGTCTTTTGTAGGTGCTGTTTTCTCTTCCGGAGTTGCAGTAAACGCTTCGTAGCTGGTTTGCTTTTTGAAGGGGCGTTTTCCAATGAGCCGCTCCAGATCTGACTGAAATATTATTTCTTTTTCCAAAAGCTCAGTAGCCAGTATCTCCAGCTCTTTCTTCTTTTGAGTCAGCAATTGCTTGGTGCGCGCATAGGCTTGCTCTACCAGCTTATGCACTTCGGAATCTATGGTTCGCGCCGTCTCTTCAGAGTAGGGCTTGGTAAAGTTGTACTCACTTTGCTTGGAGTCGTAGTAAGATATATGCCCTATTTTTTCATTCATGCCATACACCGTTACTATGCTGTAGGCCATTTTGGTAATGCGCTCCAGGTCGCTTAGCGCACCGGTGGATATTTTCCCAAAAATGATTTCTTCTGCAGCCCGGCCACCCAATGTCATGCACATTTCGTCGAAGAGTTGCTCCGTCTGATACAGAAACTGTTCTTTGGGCAGATACTGCGCATAGCCCAGCGCCGCTACGCCGCGGGGCACAATGCTCACTTTTACCAATGGGTCGGCATGCTCGAGAAACCAGCCCGCCACCGCATGGCCTGCCTCGTGATAGGCCACTATTTTCTTTTCATCTGGCGATATGATCTTGTTTTTCTTTTCCAACCCACCGATTACGCGGTCGATGGCATCATGAAAATCATCCAGGTTTACCGAAGATTTATTTTTACGTGCGGCTATCAATGCCGCTTCGTTGCATACGTTGGCGATCTCGGCACCGGCAAAGCCAGGTGTTTGAGCTGCCAGTTTTTTGGGGTCCACATCTTCTGAAAGTTTCAAAGGTTTCAGGTGCACCTTGAATATGGCTTCACGCCCTACAAGATCGGGCTTATCAATACTGATCTGCCGGTCGAACCGGCCAGGCCGCAAAAGGGCGGAATCGAGTACGTCGGGCCGGTTGCTGGCGCCGAGAATGATCACACCACTGTCGGTGCTAAAGCCGTCCATTTCTACGAGCAACGAGTTAAGGGTATTTTCCCGCTCGTCGTTGGCTCCAGGCATAGAACCACGACCCCTCGACCGACCGATGGCGTCTATTTCATCAATAAATACAATACAGGGCGCCTTTTCTTTTGCTTGTTTGAAAAGATCGCGCACACGTGCAGCGCCCACACCTACAAACATCTCCACGAAATCGGATCCAGAGAGCGAGAAAAATGGTACTGCCGCCTCGCCAGCCACTGCTTTAGCCAGCAGCGTTTTACCTGTACCCGGCGAGCCGACCAGCAACGCTCCTTTGGGGATCTTACCGCCGAGCTTGGTGAATTTGCTGGGTTCTTTCAAAAATTCTACAATTTCTTTCACCTCTTCTTTGGCCTCATCCAGACCGGCCACATCGGCAAATGTCACCTTCACCTTACTGTCGGCATCAAACAACGCCGCGCGCGATTTGCCTATGTTGAAAATTTGACCTCCAGGACCCGCTGTGCCGGTCATGCGGCGCATGAGGATCCAGAAAACGAAGAGGATGAGTATAAGCAAACCCCAATTCAATATGATGGTGGTGAAGTCGTTGCGGGTATCAACTGAGTAGGGCACCCGTTCATCATCAGGCAGATCGGCCATCAGCGCCTTAAATTCTTCAATGAAATTTTCGGCGGAAATGATCTCCATTTGAAAATGCGGACCCTGCTCGAACGACCATGAGGGCCTCTCGGGCAGTTCATAAGCCCCATTCTCTATGCCTGACTTATTCAGGGTGATTTCAACAAAATTCTGATTTCGAATGATGACGACCTTCTCTACGTGCCCCTCCACCACCATTTCCTCAAATTCGCTTTCGTTGATCTTTTTTATTGTGCCACTGTTGTTGAAATAAAAAATAGATGCAACAAGCACTACCAGCGACAGGATGATCCATACCTGGTAGTTGGGACGGGGTGGGGGCTTCGGCATGAAATTCTTTTTTCTATTCTGGTTTTCTGCCATTGCGCTTCCTTCTTACTTGTGAAATTGAAAATTTAAGATTCTTGTGTCTGTGATTATGCCTCTTCGCTTATGGATGAAGCTACAGCATCTCCCCAGAGGTCTTCAAGTGCGTAAAACTTGCGTGATTCCTTTTTAAAGACATGTACGACAACGTCGACGTAATCTAACAAAATCCATTCCTTGTTTTGGTGACCTTCCTTACGCCAGGGGTGCTGATTCGTGTCGGTGTGAACTTCCTTTTCCACCGAGTCAGTGATGGAGTCAATATGGGTATCGGAGGTGCCTGTGCAGATCACAAAATAGTCTGCAATGGCATTTTTAATATTTTTCAGGTTTAAAACCACTATTTCCCGTCCCTTCTTTTCCTGCATGCCGCGAATGATGCTTTGGCTCAAATCTTCCGCAGATACTAAGTCATTCTTTTTTGCCATTCGCTACCTTTGCCATTAAGTTGTAAAACTACGAAAAATATCCTTGTATAAAGTTTTTGCCAAAACCGCTTTTATAGGAAAAAAGGCGGTTTTTCTGCCATCCTGTCATTCAACCAATGACATTGCTGCCTTGTTTGTGACAGAGCAAAAAGCTGTGCACGGAAAGGTGGTTTTCACCGATTTTCAAACCAAAGGCAAGGGCCAGCGCGGCAATGTATGGGAATCTGCCCAGGGTGAGAATATCACATTTTCGGTGCTACTCAATGTGCCATTTGTAGATCCGGCAGATAATTTTCTACTGACTATAGTTGCCTCGCTGAGCATACACGACTTTCTCAGCGACTATTTGCGCGATCAGGTGAAAATAAAATGGCCTAATGACATCATGGTAGGCGGCAGAAAGATCGCCGGCATCCTCATCGAAAATTTTATAAAAAAAAGCAGCTTGGAGTGGAGTATCATTGGTGTAGGGCTTAATGTGAATCAGGCGGAATTTGGCGCCTTCAACGCCACATCGCTGGCCAACCTGTGCCAACAGCGTTTCGATAGAGAAGAGGTAATGGACATGTTGCTTTGCTACATGGAAAAGCGATACATGCAACTGAAGCGTGGAGAGACCAAAAACCTTCGCGAGCACTATTTGTTGCACCTCTTTTGGAAAGATGAGGTTCATGTTTTCAAAACTAAAAACACCTTCTTTAATGGATGCATTACTGGCGTGAGCGATATGGGCAAGCTGGCCATTGAAACAGAAGATGGCACCCGGCAATTCGCTTTTAAAGAGGTCGAATTCATAAAGTAGTAATACGCGGTAGATCCTAAATTTTTGAAATCAGAACGCAAATGGATATTTTTGTCGTCATTTTCCTAATTCATAATCCACTAAAAACATGATTGAATCGCAGCTGAAATATAAGGTGAAAGACATTGCCCTGGCAGATTGGGGGCGCAAGGAGATAGAGCTTGCAGAGGCCGAAATGCCCGGCCTCATGGCGCTGAGGGAAGAATTTGGCGCATCTCAACCACTGAAAGGTGCACGCATTGCCGGTTGTCTTCATATGACCATACAAACGGCGGTGCTCATCGAAACACTGAAGGCATTGGGCGCAGAAGTATCCTGGTCGTCATGCAACATTTTTTCTACGCAAGATCATGCTGCAGCGGCCATTGCTGAGGCGGGTTATCCTGTGTTTGCCTGGAAGGGAGAAACTGAGGAAGAATATGAATGGTGCATAGAGCAGACACTGTACGCTTTTGAAGGTGGCAAACCACTCAATATGATTCTCGACGATGGAGGCGACCTTACCAACGTAGTACTCGATCAGCACCGTGAGCTGGTGGGCGAAATCAGGGGAATATCAGAAGAAACTACCACCGGTGTACATCGCCTGTATGAGCGCCAAAAGAAAGGTACTTTACCAGTACCCGCCATCAATGTAAACGACTCAGTCACCAAATCGAAATTTGATAATAAGTACGGTTGCCGCGAATCGCTGGTAGATGCCATACGCAGAGCGACCGACATTATGCTGGCTGGCAAGGTGGCCGTAGTGGCAGGCTATGGCGATGTGGGCAAAGGCTCGGCACAGTCACTGCGCGGTGCCGGAGTACGCGTCATCGTCACGGAGATAGATCCGATATGTGCCTTGCAAGCCGCCATGGATGGCTTCGAAGTGAAGAAAATGAAAGATGCTGTTCCCGAAGCCAACATCATCGTAACGGCAACAGGTAATAAGGATATCATATCGGCTGAGCATTTCGAGCTTATGAAAGACAAGGCCATCGTGTGCAACATTGGCCACTTCGACAATGAGATAGACATGGCGTGGCTGAATAAAAACCACGGCAGCAGCAAATCTCAGATCAAGCCTCAGGTAGATCTGTACAACATCAACGGCAACGACATCATCGTACTGGCGGAAGGCAGACTGGTAAACCTCGGCTGTGCCACAGGCCATCCATCTTTTGTTATGTCCAACTCTTTTACCAATCAGGTGCTGGCGCAGATAGAGCTTTGGAAGAACTCTGGCGACTATGAAAATGCCGTATATACGCTGCCAAAGCATTTGGATGAAAAGGTGGCCAGGCTGCACCTGGCCAAGATCGGGGTAGTGCTCGATGAGCTTTCGCCTGAACAGGCTGAATATATTGGCGTAGAAGTAGAAGGCCCTTACAAACCGGAGTATTATCGCTACTAGTTGGCTCTGATAACCGAAAGAAATAAAAGCCCGTGCACAACTCGCGGGCTTTTTTGATGGATTTTTAATGTTGGCCTTGCGGCTAATGACCCACTCCTCTGCAACCTATGGCCAGCAACTCAGTATAAAACGACATAGTTTTGCCGTTCATTTTTATCTAACCAAATACACAACCCATGAAAAAAGCTCTTCTCATTCTCTTTACACTGTGCCTGTCTTATTCAGGATTTTCACAAGTATTTACACTGGGTCCACGGGTGGGCATCAGCAGCTCCCGGGTACAGATGGAAAACCACGAAAATATAAGCCTCGAAAGTGATGGGGCAGAAATTGGATTTCATGCCGGATTATTTGCGCGACTTTCCATTCCTGCTTTGGGTCTTTTCGTGCAGCCAGAAGCATTGTTTACCCAAAGTGGTGGCAACATCCGCGTCACCAACGATCAGGATGCCAACTTCTCACAATTGCGCACATACAAATTCAACAAGCTGGATGTGCCCGTACTGGTGGGACTGAAATTTGGCATTTTGCGCGTGAATGCGGGTCCGAGCTTCAGCGTAATGCTCTCTGATGATGTGGAGGTGGAAGGCAGCACCTTTAGTGAGCAGGTAGAGGAGAAGTTCAACACAGCCACCGTAGGCTATCAGGCCGGCATAGGCCTCGACGCTGGTCGTCTGATTGTAGACCTGAAATATGAAGGCAATCTGAGCGAGTGGGATGACGAGGTAAGCTTCTTTGGCGAGTCGTTCAGCACCGACCTGCGCAACACGCAAATCATCCTAAGCCTGGGCTATAAGCTGATCAAGTAGTAGCCGCACCTACAGTGCTGCTGTCGCGTATCGTGGACAGCAGCCTGCTTCCTCAGCCTTTTACAGCAGCGTCATCACTTCCGGGCCATCTTCTGTCACCAGCACGGTATGCTCAAACTGCGCCACGCGGCTCTTGTTGTGCGTGGTAAGCGACCAGCCGTCGCTGTGCTCAATGGCCCGGCAGGCACCATTGGAGATATAGGGCTCAATGGCAATGGCCATACCCGGCTCTAGCGTCATGGAGGCATCAGGATCGTAGTAGTTGTACACATTCAAAGGGTGCTGATGCAGGCTGCGGCCTATGCCATGACTGCACAGGTTTTTTATGACAGTAAAGCCTGCACTTCGTACGTGGTTTTCAATCGCTCCTCCGATGGCATTCACAGCATTGCCGGCACGACATTGATCAATGGCTTTCATTGTTGCTTCCCTGGCCATGGTGCAAAGCGTATTGAGCAGGGCATCGTCAGAACCAAGCACAAGCGTGTATCCTACGTCACTAAAAAATCCATCCTTTTCTACTGCCACATCAATATTGATCATGTCGCCACAGCGAAATATGCGGCGGCCTGGTACTCCGTGTGCAATGATGTCATTTACGCTGATGCAGGTATAGGCAGGGAAACCTTGATGCTGGCGAGGCGCTGAGTGTATTTCCAGCTTGTTCATCATCGCACCGGCAAGTTCATCGAGCTTCAACGCCGACATGCCCGGTTTCAGATGGTTGATCATTTCCATCAAAACAATAGCAGCCGACCTGCCGGCACGCCTCAATCCCTCTATATCGTTGTGTTCTATTACTGCCATGCCAACTGCGCGCTGTTTGGGTGCCTACTGAAAAAATAACCTGCGGTTCGGAAGCCCGGATTGAAAATTATTATTTCTAAGACTATGCGCCGTTTATAAATGTTCAGCGCCTACCCAAGTTTCCCTCACTTTATCAGGCTGCCAGCTTTCTAAGCTTGCCCCACAGATCAGGTCAAATTGATGAACTGAATAGTTGAGGCGACATTTTTCTGCGCAATCCTTGGCTGAATTCTGCATCTGTTCTTAACTTTACCCAGAACTACCCAGAACTAGGTTAAATGATCTATATCGACGCATCTTCCGGCTCACCAAAGTACAGGCAGATCATACGTTCTGTAGAGCTGGCTTTGCTGGAAAAGCGGCTAAAACTGGGCGATCGGCTGCCGTCCATCAATACGCTGTGTGCGCAACATGGGCTTTCGCAAGACACCGTGATGGCCGCCTACAGCGAGTTGAAGGCCAGAGGCATATTATCGGCCACCGTGGGTAAGGGTTATTTTGTGGCCAATGACGACATCTCTCAAAACCGCAAAGTATTTCTTCTGTTCGACAACCTCACCCCCTACAAGGAAGTACTGCACTCGGCCTTTCAACAGGCCATTGGCACTGCGGCCATCACCGACTTATACTTCCATCATGGCAATGCGAAAATGGCAGCCAACCTGCTGCAGGAAGCCAGCGGCCACTACACCGACTATGCCATTATGCCCCTTGATCACCCGCTGTTTCAGGCGGCCATGCAATCTTTGCCGCGGCAGCACATCATCATCCTCGACCAGGGTCGGCTGAGCTTTGGCCACCAATACAGCTCGATCTGTCAAAATTTTGAAAAGGATGTTTTTCTGGCACTCACACAAGGCTTACCGCTCTTGAAGAAGTACTCCACCCTCAACTTCTGCAGCCGCGATCAGCGCGGGCATTTTCAGGAATTGCTCCATGGCTGTGCCCGCTTTTGTGCGGAGCACGGCATATCATTCCGGCACCAGACGGCTGTAAGCGATTTATTGAAAGCGGGCGAGGCCTGGCTGGTGATGCACGACAAAGACCTGGTAGAAATTGTAAAAATGTCGCGTGAGGCAGGGCTAAACCTGGGGCAAGAGCTCGGACTGATATCGTACAACGACATACCCATGAAGGAGGTAATCGCCGATGGCATCACCACCATTTCAACAGACTTTGCCCAAATGGGCACCGCACTGGCGGCTGCGATTCAGCAACGCGGCCAGGTTCAAATCGAAAACCCCAGTCGGCTTATCATCAGAAAATCACTATAGCTATGAACAACATACAAGAACCTGCAATTTTTTTCCATGGGCACAATGGCCGGCTATCTGGTCCAGAGGTCGGCTATAAGGAAAGTCGGCTGAGGGATCTGGCCGGCATATTTGCCGATGAGGCTGCCCGAGAATCGATGGACGGCGACATGCTGGTGTACCAGGTGCAGTATTATTTTCCTGTAGCAGAAGGCACAGAAGGCGGATTATTCTTTGGCAATACCACCATACAACCCGGCCAGGTAGGCGATGAATATTTTATGACCAAGGGCCACTTTCACGCTCAGGCCAATCGCGGCGAGTACTATTGGGGCATAGCAGGCGAAGGCATGCTCATACTGATGACCGAAGGCCGGGAAACCCGTGCGGAAAAAATGACCCCCGGCAGCCTGCACTACATACCCGGCCACACGGCACATCGGGTGGCCAATACCGGCAATGGCCCGCTCACCTTCGGGGCGTGCTGGCCGGCCGATGCCGGGCACAATTATGCCGAAATAGCGCAAAACGGTTTTTCTTCACGCCTGCTCCGCGTAGCCGGCCAACCGCAACTGGTCTGATATGCTACCCGTCGCTATTGCCATCGATTTGGGAGGAACACGGGTGAAAATGGGCCTGGTGACAGAAGAGGGCATACTGGCCAAAAGGCAGTTCGCCTCTCAGTCGGGTCGCAATTTCAGCGGACTTTTGGCAGAAATAGCACGACAGGCCGACGCGATGCTGGCCGAGGCCAAACTGGAATACTCCCATGTACCGGGCATCGGTATCTCCATTCCAGGCATAGTGGACACCGACAGAAAAATGCTCCTATCGGTCAATAATAAATTTGTTGAAGCCGAGCATTTCGACTTTCAGCAATGGGCCAGCGGGCATTTTGGTCTACCTGTTTTCATAGATAATGATGCGCGTTGTGCGCTGACAGGCGAGTGGAAATATGGCGCCGGCACAGGTAAGAATGACATCGTGATGGTGACACTCGGCACCGGCGTAGGTGGGGCCGCGCTGATCAACGGCCGGCTGCTGCGCGGAAAACACTACCAGGCCGGCTGCCTTTGCGGGCACTTCGTGGTCGACATGAATGGTCCGCCATGTACCTGCGGCAATGTGGGTTGTGTGGAAGCCATGGCCTCTACCTGGCGGCTGCCGGCGCTGGCGAGGGAAGATGCAGCTTTTAATGACAGCATGCTGGCACAGACCGATCTGCTGGATTTTGAAGCGCTGTTTCATGCTGCCCGGCAGAATGATGCATTGGCCAACAAACTGGTCGATCATTGTCTCAAAGCATGGTCGGCCGGCGTGGTCACGATGATACATGCCTACGATCCGGAGCTGGTGATCATGGGTGGGGGCATCATGGAGAGCGGACCGGTCATACTGCCCTACATCCGCAAGCATGTAGAAAAACACGCCTGGACGCCCTGGGGAAAAGTAGACATTGTTGAAGCGGTGCATGGCGGCTGGTCCTCCATGCTCGGCGCCGCAGCCCTCGCCCTGCACCAGTCCTGACGTTATTCGGGCCGGCACCGACCACCAGGTCAGGCGAAAGTCGGGCTGGCACCCAGCATTAGGTCAGACAATAGTAGGGCCGGTAAATCAATGAAATCAATAATATTGACAATATGAACAGTAGCACATTCAACCGTTTTCCCCACGTACCTGTAGCAGGACCATACAAATGCCCCACGGGCTGGGAGGCAATCGCACAGGAGCTCAATGCCTCCATAGATGCCATTGACGCTCCGCTAAAAATAATAGTGGCAGAGTACTACCAGGGCGTTTTGGAAGAGCAAGTGACCGAAGCATTAAAAAAAGCCATCTCCCCGTCACATACCATAGAAGCACGGTCGCTCATGCATACAGCGGAGCACATTGGCCAGATGGTGCATCAGGATGTGACCGACGACCGCATATTTGGCTACCTCACGCGCCTGAGCATAGATGCCTACTTTAA
>CAZQVB010000008.1:44831-45230 GCA_964596645.1 uncultured Roseivirgaceae bacterium | reverse complement strand
GACCAAAAGATTGAAGACCTCAAAAAGCAGTTGGATAAGTACAGCGGCACACTGCTCATTGCCGGTATTGGTGCTGCCTATGTAGCCGAAAAGCTCGGTGGCCACCATTTGCTCATATACGCCGACATGGCGCGGTGGGAAATACAAATGCGTATGCGTCGCCATGAAGTAGACAATCTTGGCGTGCACAACCGGCACACCGACGATTGGATGCTGCTCTACAAGCAGGGCTACTTTGTAGACTGGCGTGTGTGCGATCGGCTGAAGAAGAAACTGATGCCGCACTGGGACTTCGTGCTGGATACCAACCAGCGCGACACGCCAAAGATGATCACCGGGCAGGCGCTGCGCGACGGTTTGGATCAAACACTGCGCAGGCCCTTCAGCCTTGTGCCATTT
>CAZQVB010000008.1:0-44821 GCA_964596645.1 uncultured Roseivirgaceae bacterium | reverse complement strand
CCTCACCCTGCGATGGCCGGCCCTCGGGTTCACGACCCGGGGCCTTGGGGCGGTCAGTGGATGAAAGAGGTTTGTGGTCTGGATCCGGAAGAAAAGAACTATGCCTGGTGCTTCAATTGCGTACCGGAAGAAAACAGCCTTCTGCTGCATATCGACGGGCAAACTGTAGAAATCCCATCCATCAACCTCGTCTTTTACAATGCGGAGGCCCTACTAGGCCCCGCAGTGCACGGCCGCTTTGGCGATGAATTTCCCATCCGATTCGACTTTCTCGACACCATGGATGGTGGCAACCTCAGCCTGCAGGTGCACCCGCTTACTGAGTACATCCAGGAGAAATTTGGCATGCACTACACCCAGGATGAGAGCTACTATATACTCGACGCCAAGCCCGGCGCGGTGGTGTACCTGGGATTTAAAGAAAACGTGCAGCCCGACAGCTTTATAGCCGAACTGGAAAATGCACAGCGCGGTGGCCCCGACTTTATTCCCGAAAAATTTGTGCATACCGTGCCTGCAAAAAAACACGATCATTTTCTCATACCGGCCGGCACCATACACTGCTCCGGCAAAGACAGCATGGTGCTGGAGATAAGTGCTACACCCTACATCTTCACCTTTAAGCTCTGGGACTGGGGCCGCCTGGGCCTCGATGGCAAGCCGCGCCCCATCAACATAGGCCACGGCCAGCCCAACCTGCAATGGCAACGCGACGGCCGCTGGGTAGAGAAAAACCTGGTGAACACCATAGATAAAGTTGCCGAAGGAGAAGGGTGGATAGAAGAGCGTACCGGACTGCACGAGCGGGAATTTATAGAAACCCGCCGGCACTGGTTTAGCACGGCGGTAGAGCATCACACCAATGGTGGCGTGCATGTGCTGAACCTGGTAGAAGGTGCCGAAGTATTGGTGGAGAGTCCGTCCGGAGCATTCGAGCCTTTTGTGGTGCACTATGCCGAAACATTTGTGGTGCCTGCCTGTGTGGGCGCATACTGCGTGCGGCCCCATGGCGCCTCCGAGGGCAGTACCTGCGCTACCATGCTCGCCTTTGTTCGTCATCAACCATAACAAAACTCACTATGCCTACAGATCCCGGATTTGATATCGCCTGGTCGCAAAGCCCCATGGCTTTCACCATGGGAAAAAATGTATTTGGCCCCAAGCCAGAGATACGGCGGCTGGATGCCATACGCCAAAGCCTGGCCGACCCCAATTGCAACGGCCCCGAAGAGGTGTACGCCATAGTAATGGATGTGGGAAAAACGAAGCATCTGGACATACTACAGCAGATGCACCTGCTGTACGGCGCGGTGACCTATGCCGCCGGGCAGCTCGGCCGTGAGCCTGTGCGAAGCCAGGGCCATATTCACATCAAAAATCCCCGCAATGGCTGGTCTACCCCGGAAGTATATGAAATATGGGAGGGGCGGGCCATCATCTATATGCAGGAGCGGGCCGATGACGATCCCGGACGCTGCTTTGCGGTACATGCCAATGCCGGCGATGTAGTGGTGGTGCCCCCGGGCTGGGCACATGCCACCATCAGCGCCGATCCGAAGCAGCCGCTTACCTTCGGCGCCTGGTGCGACCGCGACTATGGCTTTGAATATGAGCAGGTACGAGCCCACCGCGGGCTGGCGTGGTATCCTCAGTACGATGATAGCAACCAACTGAAATGGCACTCAAACCCGCGATACACGCACAGCAAGCTCATAGAGAAAGCACCTGCGCAATACGACACACTCCACATTGAAAAAGGCATACCCATATATAGCCAGTTCGAAAAAGACACCGAGCGGTTTCGCTTTGTACCCGAGCCGTTTTTAAAAGAAACGGTATGGAAGCACTTCACACCCTGACAGCACCATTATTTAAAGAATTATGAAAAACACACAACGCTCCCTGTATTTATTTTTTGCTGCCTTTGTAGCAGCCCTTGGCGGCCTCCTTTTCGGCTTCGATACGGCCGTGATCTCCGGTACGCTGCCCTTCATAAAGCCCTATTTCCAACTTAGCGACGCCGCCCTCGGGTGGACGGTCAGCAGCCTGCTTGTGGGTTGCATCATTGGTGTGGCCGGCGCGGGCATTCCGGGCGATATTTTTGGTCGAAGGAAGGTGTTGATCGTGGCTGCCCTGTTGTTTTTCGCGTCATCGCTGGGTACAGCGCTGGCAGAGGCACTTTGGTCGTTTGTGGCTTTTCGCTTTCTGGGTGGCATAGCGGTGGGCGTAGCGTCCATGCTGTCGCCGATGTATATAGCGGAGATAGCGCCTGCTCATATACGGGGCAGGCTTGTTTCGCTCAATCAGCTCACGATTGTGCTGGGTATACAAATCGCCTTTTTTTCTAACTACTACCTTTCCGCTATGGGGCCCGACAGTTGGCGATGGATGCTGGCGATGATGGCCATCCCTGCCTTCCTGTTTTTCATATCACTATTTTTTGTGCCAGAGAGCCCGCGCTGGCTGGTGCAAAAAGGTCGGGTAAAAGACGCCCTCAGCTTTCTGCACAAAACGAACAGCCAGACCGTCGCTAACAAAGAATTGAATGCCATACGTGAAAACCTGTCCGTTGAGGAAAAAGGCTCTTACAGGGCGCTGTGGGCACCGCGTATGCGCCGACTTGTGCTCATTGGTGTGGTGCTGGCCATCTTTCAGCAGATCACCGGCATCAACACCATCATGTACTACGCACCCGTGATCTTTGAGAATGCCGGTGCAGGCATCGATACGGCGCTATTGCAGACTGTGGCCATTGGGGCGGTGAACCTCATCTTCACCCTCGTGGCCATGCGATACATCGATCGGCTGGGCCGCCGCCCACTGTTGCTGGTCGGCTCGGTGGGCATGTTGGTTTCTATGGTGTGCTTATCCGTGGCATTCTTTTTACAGCAGTTCGAAGGGTTTTGGGTATTGTTCTTTATACTGCTCTACATCGCCTCTTTTGCCGGCTCGTTGGGTCCTACTATTTGGGTGTTTCTTTCAGAAATTTTTCCCAATCACCTGCGCAGCCGGGCCATGTCGGTAGCGCTGATCGCCCTGTGGATCGCTTGTTTTGTGATTACGCTGGCATTTCCGGTGATGATCGGAGCTCTTGGGGGCGGCTACACCTTCATCATTTTTGCTTTCATCTGCCTGCTCAACCTCTGGTTTGTCTTCAAATACATTCCGGAAACGCGTGGCAAGTCGCTGGAGCAGATCGAGCGTGAATTTTATCATCGGTAAGTCGAAGGCGATCAATGCTCAAAAAAGCCGGTGAGCATTATTGCTGCCGTGGCGGAGTCGTAGCAGTAGGGTAAAGATTATTGTTGCCGAAGCAGTATTCAATCGTTTTTCCAGTTAGCCGCATACATGATCCTACGGGCGTTTACTTTGCGCAGCTCTTGCTGAATGTCTGAAATGATGCCCATGGGCACTTCCTCATCGGCCTTCAGCAATATGGTGTGCCTGGCCTGCAGCCGCATGGGCAGCTTTTCACGTGCTTCTATGATAAATGCCTGCAGCCGATCTATGGTGAGGAATTGGCCTCCTGATACGATCTTAGGCACAGTCCCGGATTCGTGTTCAGTATCAGAATATCCCACCAGCAGCACCGTTACCTCCTCTTTATGTTGCTGGCGAATAAGCTCTTCAGCAGATGGTATTTTATATTTCAGCTGATCGTCGGGCGGGCGTACAGTAGCCGAAATCATAAAAAAGAACAGCAGCATGAAAATGATGTCTGGCAATGCAGCGGTCGATATCTCGACCTGCCGGCCGGTGTGTTTTCTTCTGAAGTTGGGCATGTCAGTCTATGTTATGAGGTTCTGCTATGGAGATGTTCATGGGAAATCCGGCTTTTCCGGTTTTGTATGTTTGTAGCTGTTTTGCATCGTTCAGGTCGAGTGCGCGAAAGGCATCGGTAGTGAGCTGTACCTGGCTGGCGTAGATGTGATGGTATGCGCCTTGCACAGCGTCGAGCACGTCTACAAACTTTTTGTAGGTGGTGCCTCTGTTGAGTTGTATCGACACTATCGCCTTTTCCGGATTTTCCGAACTTTTGGGATCTGCTCCGTTATTTTGCACAAAAGCTGCTACATCCATCTGTATTTGCTCCAGATCGCTCACCGATTGTCCCTCGGCCAAAATCTCGTCGCGGGAATTTATGCTGATCTTATACAGGTTCCGCTCGTTGATGCTCAGCGGCTGCTTTTGTTCCTGGTGTGGTGGCAGTGTAAGGCCCAATCCTTTGTCGCTGGTGATGGTGGTGGCCACCAAAAAGAATATTAATAGCAAAAAAGCAATATCGGCCATGCTGCCCGAGCTGATGACCGGTACTGGTCGCTTGAACTTCTTCATAAACTTTAGCCTTGTTTGGAGCCCATAAGACATGGGAAAGCGTACAGGTAACAGAAGCTGAGATAAAAAAACGAGTAGCGGGAGCTTGATGTAAAAACCTAGATCGTGCAGATGCCGGGTTTTCCGCTACTGCTGCCCTACCTTGAAGTGTCGAATGCGATAGGTGCATGTGAGCATAAAATACCGTGTGAGCACATTGGTCTGCACATCTTCCAGATATCCATCGGTAGCTACACGCTGTATGGCAGTGTTTTGATTCAGCAAATCGAACACTGACAAGAATATTTCTGCCAGATCATCTTTTAGAAATTTCTTTCCCAGACCCATGTTCCAAAGCGTAAAATTCTGATTGAATCCTTCTGAAAGACCATTGTTCAACGTATGGCTCAATTCCGTGCGGTACACAAAGCCTTTTCCAAATATCCAGTCCAGCTTGGCCCGGTTCACCAGATTGAGCGACCGGTTGTTGAGCGATTGCTGTGCGGTATAGCTGGCATTGCTCCAGGTAGCCGCTGCCGACAGCGTAAAGTCTACATATTCGCTGATGTTGCTGCTGAGCACCGCGTGCAGGCCTACGCTGCTGCTGTGGGTGAAATTGACTGCGTTATTGATTCGGCCCGGAATGCGTGCATAGCTGGCCGAGGCGTTCAGGTTGAGATTGCTTTTGAGCGATTTCAGGGGAAATCCATACGATATAAATGAACGGACAGTGTGGTGGCCGTCGAGATTGATGGGGCTGGAGAATTGTACACCAGCCGGCACTTCATAGTCAAAAATCACCGTATCGCTTGGAATGATAAGGCTTGTATTGGCGATGAAGCCATTGGTGATACCGCCGCCGGCCATGGCAAAAAAGGTACTCGACTTTTGCAGGTTGGAAGCTGAGTAGCGCAACACGAAAGTATGCTGATACTGCTGGTCGAGGTTGGGATTGCCCGCCCTGAGCTGCAAAGGATTGCTGTTGTCGATTACATTTTGCAACTGCTCCACGCCAGGTTCGCGCGTGTTGGTCCGGTAAAACAGGCGCAGATTTTTCTGCGGCGACATACGCCACATCAGCATGGCCATGGGCAGTAGGTTTTGATACTGAAAAGCCTGTTGACGTACATCGGGAAAAATTTGCTCGTTTTCCAGTAAGGCCCATTCGTAGTTGAGGCCGGCCATCATCATTAGGCTCTTGGCGCGGAGCCGATAACCTCCGCCTACCTGGTGCGTGGTGTACTGCGTACGAAAGGTGTTGGAAAGCAGGCTGTCGATCACAGTATGTGCTCCCGTCTGCTCATTGGCATTGTAGGTAAGCCTTTCCGAATCACCGCTATTGTTGGCCACGGCATAGCTCAATTGCAACTGGCTGGCATCGCTGAGGGGTTCAGTATATATTGCATTGATACCAGCGTTGAGGCCATTTACGTCCAGGTACGTGCGCTGATCTACACTGTCGGCCGTGGGGGGAGGTGATGGGTTAAAAAATATATTTTCTGCACGGAGGCTTCCCTGGCCATTTTTGTCATTCGACGCGGTATTCAGGCCAATAGATATGGTGCGACCTGCTTTGTGAAACCGATGGCGGTAAAGCAGCCGGTTCGAAAAATTGTAGCCGCTGTAGTCGGACTTGTTCAGGTTGCTCGTTTGGCTCAGCAGCCGGTCGGACTGCATCGTCTGCCCGAAAACATCCTCATAGCCGTCATTTGACTGAAAGCTGAGCCGGGGCACTATCAGCAGAGAATTGAAAGTGTCTATGGTATAGTCCATGCGCATATGTATGCGATGGTTATAATTCTGGCTTTCTGCTTGTACATCCTCATCGTAATATTGACTCCTGTCGCCGGGCAGAAAAAACTCCTGGCTCGTCTCCTGGTCGGCAGTATTGCGATTGGCGTTAAAGAAGTAGCTGCCACTTACCTCCCATTGCTCTCCCCAGTTGTCGTTGTAGTTGCCACCTATGGCCTGGGTAGCTGAAATGCCGCTTTGCTGGCCGACCAAAAATTCTTCGGAGGCCGAGCCGCGTGTGCCTGCACCGGCCATACCACTCCTGCCGCCACCGCTCCGTCCGCGGCCTCCACCCCCACCCCTGCGCTGATTGTTGCTGCTCACTACACCCAGCAGGTCTTCCGACGAAAAGTTTTGCTGATTTATATTGTTTGCCTGGGCTATGACGGCAATGCGCTGCTCCTGCTTGAAAATGTTCACATTTCCGCCCGCCTCGTAAGTGCCCTCCGTACCGGCGCCGGCGTACACCTTGCCAAACTGACCGTTGCGCCTGTCGGCTCGGGTAATGATGTTGATGGTCTTTATCGTCTGCCCGTCGTCGAAGCCGGTGAACTGCGACTGATCGCTCATTCTGTCGAATACCTGTATCTTATCGATCACGTCGGCTGGCAGATTGCGTAGCGCCAGTGTAGGGTCTTGTCCGAAAAATGGTTTGCCATCCACCAGCACTTCTCTTACGTCTTCGCCTTGTGCTTTCACGGCACCATTTTCTACCACTATACCGGGCATCTTCTGTACAAGATCGGCCGCTGATGCGTCGGGGGTTGTTTTGTATGCCTGGGCAGCGTATTCCGTGGTGTCGCCCTTTTGCGTAGCCAATGGTATTTGTCCTTCTATCTGTACTTCGTCGAGTACAGTTTCGAACGGCAGCAAGGCCACCTTACCCAGGTTTAAATTGCCGCTGACCACGGTTAGCGGCTGCAACAACTGTACGAAGCCGATATGCGAAATACCAAGCACAAACTGACCAGCCTGGTCGGTGATGATGAAAAAAAAGCCTTTCTGATCGGTTACAGTCGCTTTTTTAATAGAATCGGGGAGTTGCGTTAGCACCACATGTGCACCAGGCAAAGGCATCATGCTGGCGCTATCGACCACCCAGCCCGACAGCATGGATTGCGCCAGGAGGCCGTGGGCACAAAAACAGAAAAGCATGGTTTGAAACAGCCGCTTTTTCATCGCTCAGATGTTCGGAGATAAGTGCGTAGCATCGATCAGCTTTTTGCGTATGCTGCGCTAAGGCCGTCTGTTCTGCCGGGGTCCATTGCCTTGCGCTCCCCGCCCTTGCCGCCAGTTTTGCACCTGTTCATCGCGGTATTCGCGAAATTTCTTCACCTGCTCCTCGTCCAGCAAAGACTCCATTGTCTGTTGGTATTTTGCGCGATACTCCAGCATGGCACTTCGCATCCCTTCCCTGTCGCCCATATGCTGGTTGAACAGGTCGCGTTGCGCCTGCATACGGCCGTATTCTAGCTGCAGTATGGCGGCCTGCTGATTGTCCGACAGCGACAGCACCTGCGTTAGCTCGCGGACGCGCTCCTGTACTTGAGTTGAATCCATCGTGCGGGAACCGCGGCTCTGTGCCACACTACCGGAGTAGGCAAGCACCATCACCAACAAGGTCAAATAAAACAAGCGGAACTTTTTCATAGGGTATAATTGAAACTGCTGTAGAAATTAAGACAGATTAAAATTATGGAAGCCACGATGGAGTGAAAAATAAAATCAATGAACGGGTTCCTGCACAAGGCAAATGCAGTGATTGAACGTAGGATACGCTGGAGGGGCTTGTCGGAAAAGGTGGTTGTATTGTAGATATTTCAATGGGGAAAATATAAAAGACCCTGGCAGGATCGCGTGTTTATGACAACTGGAAAATGTGCGACCCCGATGGGGCCGAATGTTTTAATCATCCATTTTTGCTATAAACATTTTACCCCTACGGGGTTGGATATTGAATCCCCAATTTTGCACAAAAATATAAACCCTAAGGGGTTGGATATATTAAATCAAATCATTGAGTCTCCCATTCTATACAAACATGTAATCCAGCGGGGTTAAATACAATTGGATCAAATCATTGATCATCCATTTTTTTGCAAAAACGCAACCCTAGAGGGTTATTGATATTGACTCAAATTATTGAATTATACTTTTTTCTACAGACAAAAAACCCCTGCAGGGTCTAATAATTTCCAATCCAAGCATTTTTTACAAGTCTGCTATTCCTTCGGGATATGTATTCGGGCTCTTAGGTGCTTTAAGCCGCCACGGACATTGTACAGCGCTGTTGGCTTCAGTTGTCGATATTGGGCTGAACGTGCAGATGCCAGCGATCCAGGTCCAGCGCCACCATGGCGTGCATGCCTTCGGTGTGGTCATACACACAGCCGGCATCTATGTCGAAGTCGACACGCTGTGGGTCTGCTAGCATCTCGACGATCTCGGTGAGCGGTCGCGGTACGTGTCCGTGCACCATTTTTTTATTGCCCAATATGGCCAGGTCCACGTGCATTTCGCGTATGTTCAGCATGGCTTCCTTATCGTCATATGGCTCCTCAGCCTCAAAGTTGAGCCCCGCGTGCACCAGCAAAAAATCGGACAACATGTGCAGATGGGGCAACTTCTGGAAAAAGTCCAGGTATAAAAAGGGTATTTCATCAATACGGTTCACACGAAAGCTGTTGAGCGTTTCGGTGCCCCCTTTCGAAAAAAAATCCTCATCCTGCACAGGGTTTGCCAGGGCATTGAGCAGATACTGCTCATGGTTGCCACGCAGCGTAACGATCTGGTGACCTTGCGTGCGCAATTCGAAGATAAAATCGACCACACCGCGCGAATCCGGGCCTTTATTGATGTAGTCGCCGAGCAAAAAAAGCCGGTCTGTTTTTTCAAGACGCACCTCTTCCAACACCAATCGGCGAAAGGTAGCTGCACAACCGTGCATATCGCTGATGGCAATGCGGCGGCTCAAATCTTATTGTATGATGTAATAATGCCCTTGATGAGGGAGGAACTAAAGCCCTGATGCTCCATCTCGTTGAGGCCGGCTATGGTGCAGCCTTGCGGCGTCGTCACCTTGTCTATTTCGCGCTCCGGGTGCTGACCGCCCTCAATGAGCAATCCTGCAGCACCTTTTACAGTCTGTGCGGCAATGGTCTGTGCCGTTTGCGCATCGAAGCCTATCTCAATTCCGCCCTGAGACTGTGCCCGCATAAAGCGCAACGCGTAGGCAATACCGCAGGCAGCCAATACGGTAGCAGCATCCATCAGGTCTTCATTGATGATCAGGGATTTGCCCAGTTGATCGAAGATATGCTGCACGGTCTGCACCTGGCTGGCATCTCCATTTTTAGTGGCAATGCACGTCATAGATTCCCGAATGGCAATGGCTGTATTGGGCATGGCACGAAAAATAGGCACAGGCACACCCAACATCGCTTCCATATTGGCGATGGTGATGCCCGTGGCTACAGAAATGATCAGATGGCCGTCGTGCACTTTTGGCTTAATCTCATTGAGTATTTTATCAATATTGTATGGCTTTACCGCAAGTATGATGATGTCGGAGTGTGCTACGGCGAGCAGGTTGTCGCTGTGTACCTGCACGCCCTGCTCAGAGAGATGGGCTATACGCTCCACCTTGCGACGGGTAACGGTAATGTCGGCAGCCTGGTATGCTCCGGATTTGAGCAGTCCTTCGGCAATGGAGCCTCCCAGGTTGCCTCCACCGATCACTGCAATTCGTTGATTTTTCATAATGGATTCGTTCTTGACTTACACAGGAGCCGCATAAAGTCATTTTATGTGTGCAATTGAAGGTGTGAAATTAAGTAAAGCCCTTCAGAAACACGCCAGGGGGTGGATTGAATTTTAAAGCGCGGGCGTCAGGTGAATAATGGCAGGGGTGGCGCCGTCGGCATTATTGGCTGGCCAATGCAGGTTGCAAAGCGCGCATAGCTCATTAGGTATTTTCACAAGCACATTTCGGACAACTAAAGCATTTTTTTGCGGTTTACAATATCGATTGATCATCGTGGTGTACAATGAAGATAGAAGTAATACAAGGAGACATCACCCGGATAGCCGCAGATGCCATTGTGAATGCCGCCAATGAGGGCTTGCGTGGGGGCGGTGGTGTAGATGGCGCCATTCATGCAGCGGGAGGCCCGGCCATAATGGAGGAATGCCGCCAAATTGGTCATTGCCCTACTGGAGAAGCAGTGATGACTGCCGCTGGCAATCTTCCTGCCCGCAAAGTAATACATTCAGTAGGCCCGGTGTGGCGTGGTGGCCACCACAATGAAGAAAGTTTACTGGCCGCTGCATACAGCAACAGCCTGGCACTGGCCAGCAAGCATCATTTAAGAAAGATAAGCATGCCAAACATCAGCACTGGTGTATATGGCTTTCCCAAAGAAAAGGCTGCACAGATTGCACTCGCAGAAGTCCGAAAATTTCTACAGACCAATAATGATTTTGAGATCATTTTCGTGTGCTACGATGCCGAAAATTTTGCCCTCTACCAGCGCCTCGTTGACGTGTAATGTTATTGCAAAGCAGCCTGCAGGATTTAAAATTCTTATCTTTTACAATTTTCTAACCTCCTGAAGAGCATATGAAGGGGGTGAGGATGTGTTTACCGGAAAAGATTAAATCCAGGTCACGAAATGATCCGGAACTTTTACTCTTCACACGGATTTATCATGCTCAACCCTTTGATATTTTTGAAATCCCCAATATTGCGAGTCAGTAATGTAAGGTCATGGACTAAAGCGGTAGCAGCAATGATGGCATCCGGGAGCTTGATTCTGTGGGCTTTGCGAATATCAGCCGTTTTAAGTTTTATATCTTTTTCCAGTTCAAAGACCAAGGCATCATCGACGAAATCGTGAAGTACTTTCAAATCCTTTTCAGTTGCAGTTTTCCAGCACAATAACTCAATCTCGGTAATTGCAGAAATAGCCGGAATGGAATCGGCCAAAGTACTGTCAATAAACTTTTCGGCAGAAGGTGGGAACTGTTGCTGCAGATAATAGATTACCGTGTTTGTATCCCAGAGATATTTTATTCCCATTCGTTGCGCAGCTCATTTAGTTGCCGGTCAATCTCACTGACAGGCTGTTTGGACATAGCCCCTTTATATTTACCCCAATCATTAATATCCGTTTGGCCAGCCTTCTCCCTTCTCAACCGGATAAGCTTCAACATCTCCATATCCTGCAAAAGATGGATGGCCTTTTCGTTGATAATATCAATCGTAATGGTTTTCATACTTGATATTTTAGTTGCAAAAGCCTGTTTGATTTTGTAATAACAATATGCCGTATCAAGAACATCAAAATCTAGCTGCCTATCTTCTTCCTACAGGTTCTCAATGTCTACAATTTTTTTGAGGAAGCCCTATACAAAATCTTAAAATACTCCACCTAAAGGTAATTCATCGTCACGCATTATTCGTGATCGCCCTGGCACCACCAAATTTTCCTTTTATTGAAGCCCGGCTAAGGCTCGTAGTTCAGGTTGGGAGAAAGCCACTTTTCTACTTCTTGCACCGACATACCTTTGCGCCGGGCATGCACCACTACCTGATCCCTGCCGATCTGACCCAGTCCGAAGTATTTGGCATCGGGATGCGCAAAGTAAATACCTGATACGGATGCGGCCGGATGCATGGCATTGCTCTCGGTGAGCACGATGCCGGCTTTTTCCTGTGCAGCGATCAGTGCAAATAATGGGGGCTTCTCGGTGTGGTCGGGGCAGGCAGGATAGCCCGGTGCTGGCCGTATGCCGCGATATTGCTCTTTGATCAGTTGCTCATTGGGTAGCTGCTCCTGTAAGGCGTATCCCCAATATTGTTTCCGCACTTTTTCGTGCAGCATTTCTGTAAAGGCCTCGGCCAGCCTGTCGGCCAGTGCTTTCAGCATGATGCTGCTGTAGTCGTCATGGTCGAGCTTGTACTGCTCAAGCCGGGCCTCGATGCCAAGCCCTGCCGTAGCCGCAAAAAATCCGATGTAATCGGCCACACCTGTTTCTTTCGGCGCAATAAAATCTGCCAGGGAGAGGTTGGGCAAGCCACTGCCTTTTTTTCCTTGCTGGCGCAGGAAGTGAAATTTTGCTATCACCGCCGATCTTGTTTCATCGGCATATATTTCCACCACATCGTCTTCTACGGTATTAGCGGCATAAAGTCCGAAGGCGGCATTGGCCTGCAGCCAGTGATGGCGCACAACGTCGTCGAGCATGGCGTTGGCATCTTCGAATAATTTACGTGCTTCTCCGCCCACGTGCTCGTTGTCGAATATGGCAGGATACTTCCCTTTCAGCATCCATGTTTGGAAAAAGGGTGTCCAGTCGATATAGTCGCGGATCTCCTGCAACGGGTAGTCGATCAGGTATTGCTTGCCCAGTTGATGCGGAGCTTCAGGAGCATAAGTCTTCCAGTCTATCTGCAGCTTATTGGCACGCGCCTCTTCATAAGTGATGTAGTTTTTGTCCTGCTTCCGGCGGGCATGGCTGTCGCGCAGGTCGGCATATTCCTGCTTTACGGCCAACGCATAGTCTTTCTGCACAGCAGGCTGCAACAGGCTACTCGCTACAGGCACACTCTTAGAGGCATCGAGCACATGCACCACCGGGCCAGAGTATTGCGGGTCTATCTTTACGGCCGTATGAATGCGCGAGGTGGTGGCGCCGCCGATGAGCAGGGGCAGGGTAAATCCTTGTTTTTCCATTTCGCGCGCCACGTCCACCATCTCATCCAGTGAAGGGGTGATGAGGCCGCTGAGGCCAATCACATCTACCTGCTCTGCCTTGGCGCGGGCAAGTATTTCTTCTTTGGGCACCATCACGCCCAGGTCGATAATTTCAAAATTGTTGCACGCCAATACCACGCCCACTATATTTTTTCCGATGTCGTGTACGTCGCCCTTCACGGTGGCGAGCAGTATTTTGCCGGCATTGTCGCGGTCACCATCTTTTTTCTCTGCCTCCAGAAAGGGCAACAGATAGGCCACCGATTTCTTCATGACGCGGGCGCTCTTTACTACCTGTGGCAGAAACATTTTGCCCGAGCCAAATAGGTCGCCGACGATGTCCATGCCGGCCATGAGCGGTCCTTCAATGACCAAAAGCGGCCTTTCGTACTTGAGCCGGGCCTCTTCCGTGTCCTGGTCTATAAATTCCACAATTCCCTTCACCAGGGCATGAGCAAGACGGTCTTCTACCGAGGCTTTTCGCCAGGCGTCGTCTTTTACCACTACCTTGCCAATGCCTTTCACGCGCTCGGCATAGTCCAGCAGGCGCTCGGTGGCATCGTCGCGCCGGTTCAGCAGCACGTCTTCCACGTATTCCAGCAATTCCTTGTCTATGTCGTCATATACCTCCAGCATGGCGGGGTTCACGATGCCCATGTCCATGCCTTCGTATATGGCGTGGTAGAGAAATACCGAATGCATAGCTTCGCGCACGCTGTTGTTGCCGCGAAAGGAAAAGGACACGTTGCTGACACCGCCACTTACATGCGCGCCGGGTAGGTTTTCGCGTACCCAGCGTGTGGCTTTGAAAAAGTCGATCGCATTGTTGCGGTGCTCTTCTATGCCTGTACCCACCGGGAATATGTTCAGATCGAATATGATATCCTGCGGTGGGAAATGAACTTGATTGCCCGTGAGAATATCGTATGAACGCTGCACGATCTGAATGCGCCGTTCGTAATTGTCGGCCTGGCCCTGCTCGTCGAATGCCATCACTATCACGGCCGCACCGTAGCGCCTGATCAGCCTGGCCTGCCGTACAAATTCTTCTTCACCACCCTTCAGACTGATGGAGTTGACGATGCCTTTGCCCTGCACCACTTTGAGGCCTGCCTCAAGGATTTCCCATTTGGAAGAGTCGACCATGATGGGCACCCGGGCGATATCCGGCTCCGAAGCGATGAGATTCAGGAATTTCACCATCATCTCCTGACCATCGATCATGCCTTCGTCCATGTTCACATCTATGATCTGCGCACCGCCTTCTACCTGATCGCGCGCCACCTCCAATGCTTCTTCGAACTTTTCTTCCTTAATGAGTCTCAGGAACTTTTTAGAACCTGTCACATTGGTGCGTTCGCCTATGTTCACAAAGTTGCTTTCCGGTGTCACTACCAGGGGTTCCAGTCCGCTCAGCCGCATCGGCGGCAGGTGCGACCATTTGTATTTGTATTTACCTTTATAGTGAGGATGAATGCTCATAGTGTGTGGATGGTGTTGAAAAAATTATTCTACCGATGTGTCGGCCATCTTGGTGCGCAAGCGGGGCTTATACTGTGCTGACAAGGCAGCAATGGCCTTTATGTGCTCCGGCGTAGTGCCACAACAGCCGCCAATGATGTTGATATAGCCTTCGTCGAGAAATTCCCTGATCTGGCTGGTCATCTGCTCGGGCGTCTGGTCGTATTCACCAAATTCGTTGGGTAGCCCTGCATTGGGGTAGGCACTGATAAAGTACTGTGATTTGTCGGCAAGCACGCCCAGATAGGGTTTTAAATCTTTGGCGCCCAGGGCACAATTAAGGCCGATGGAGAGCATGCCGGCATGATCCATAGAGATGAGAAATGCTTCGGTAGTTTGGCCGGAAAGTGTGCGACCGCTGGCATCGGTAATGGTGCCAGATATCATGAGCGGCACCTGGCGGCCCGATTCTTCCATGGCTTCCTGAACAGCAAAAATAGTGGCTTTTGCATTGAGGGTATCGATGATGGTTTCGATCAACAAAAGGTCTACACCACCATGAAGCAAGGCCAGGGCCTGTTCTTTGAATGCCGCTACCAGCTCATCGAAGGTGACAGCCCGGAAACCAGGATCGTTCACATCGGGCGAGATAGAGGCTGTGCGGTTGGTGGGCCCGATGGCACCTGCCACAAACCTGGGTTTGCTCACATCCTTCGCGGTATAGGCATCGGCGGCCTGCCGTGCTATGCGGGCCGACTGCAGGTTTATATCGTATACCAAATGCTCCAGGCCATAATCTGCCTGCGCTATGGAGGTGCCGCTGAAGGTGTTGGTCTCGATGATATCGGCACCGGCTTCGAGATAGGCCATATGAATTTCCCGAATGATGTCGGGCCGGGTGATCGACAACAAATCATTGTTGCCTTTCAGCGCGCGCGGATGCTCGTTGAGTGAAGTATTCCTGAAATCTTCTTCTTGCAGTCCATAGCGCTGCACCATAGTGCCCATGGCGCCGTCGAGCACGAGGATGCGCTCTTGAAGCAAATTTTCAATATTGGTCATTATTGCCGGTTTAGTACTGCTTAGCAAGAGAGAAGGGCTAGCTCGGCAAGATAAGGTCGCAACACTCATCTTCCTCCGATCATTGTCGGAGCGGGAATTGGCACCTGATTCTACAGGTTGCCAAGACATCACAGGGCCCGATCCCTCCGTCTTTCTCGATAAGCGCTGCAAATATATGTGATAATTCCTTTATTCTGTAAACCCGGCACTTTCACCGATACGACCGGTGCATCATCAGGCGGATGATGGCCTGTTACAGACCGTAAAAAGCAATAAAGGCTGCCTCCGCTGATATAGACTTGGTGCCCTTGTAAAAAAAAAGGCCGCCTCTCAAGCGACCTTTAGTTCATGATTTTATTGACTATAAAGCATTACAGCGCATAATCATTGGCTGCCAGCAGATGCCTGGCTATGCGTCTGCGCGCTTCTTTCACGTTGAAAGGTTCGCTTTTGGTATATCGCTTGAGCCCCAGCAACATCATGCGCTGCTCGTCGCCTTCGGCAAAGCCGAAGATGGCTTCGCGGCCTGCACGTGCCGATTTTTCCATGGCGTGTATCATATACACACGCGCCAGGTCTTGATACAAACGACCCTCTTCTTCACCTTTCATGCTTATGATCTTTTCTGCACGCAATAGTGCCGACTCCGCTACATAGCCTTCAATGAGCATATCGGCCAGGTTCATAAGTATTTCCTGCTCTTCCTTCATGCGGGTCATCAGCTTTTGTACTGCGGCACCGGCAATCATCAAACCTGCTTTCTTAAGATTGCGCAGATACTTTTTTTCGTTGGCAAAAACACCGTCGTCGTCATCGCTGCTGAAGTCGGGCACGGAAGTAAGCTCTTTGGCCACCGACATGGCCGGCCCCATCAGGTCCAGCTCGCCTTTCATGGCCCGCTTCATCAGCATGTCGATGGTGAGCATGCGGTTGATCTCGTTGGTGCCTTCAAATATGCGGTTGATGCGCGAATCGCGATAGGCGCGATCCATGGGGGCATCGGCTGAGAAGCCCATACCGCCATATATTTGCACACCTTCGTCTACTGAATAGTCGAGCGTTTCGGAGCCGTGTACTTTCAGTATGGCGCACTCAATGGCAAACTGCTCGGTGGCTTTAAGTTTTGCCTCGGCTTCGCTCATTCCATTATTTAACATGGCTTTATAGGCATCATCGATGTTCTGTCCGGCTCTGTAGTGGGCAGATTCTGAAGCAAATATATGGGCGGCCACATCGCCGATTTTGTGTTTGATGGCACCAAAAGAGCCGATGGTCTGGCCGAATTGCTTGCGCTCATTGGCGTATTGTATGGCATTGGCAAGGGCAGATTTGGCTCCGCCCAATGCGGCTATGCCCAGCTTTATACGACCAACATTCAGGATATTCAAGGCAATCTTGAATCCCTCTTCACGGCCTGCCAGCATATTCTCTACCGGCACTTTGGTATCGTTGAAGAATACCTGCCGGGTAGATGATCCTTTTATTCCCATTTTCTTCTCTTCGGGGTTCATGGTGATGCCTCCAAATGCTTTTTCGACAATAAAGGCCGACAGCTTGTCGTCGTCGTCGATCTTGGCGAACACGATGAACACATCGGCGAAGCCACCATTGGTGATCCACATCTTTTGGCCATTGATGAGGTAATGTGTGCCGTCGTCGGTGAGTTTAGCCTTTGTTTTTCCTGAATTGGCGTCGGAACCCGAGTCCGGCTCAGTGAGGCAATATGCGGCTTTATACTCGCCACTGGCCAGCTTGGGCAGGTATTGATCCTTCTGCCTGTCGTTGCCATAGTACAATATGGGTAGTGTGCCAATGCCGGTGTGTGCCGACAAGGCCACTGCAAAGGAGTGTCCGCGACCGATTTCTTCAGCCACCAGCATAGAGGTGTTGAAGTCCATGCCATAGCCACCGTACTGCTCGGGCACAGAGGTGCCGAGCAGGCCGAGTTCTCCGGCCTTATCGAGCAGGGCGGGCATCAATTCCGGATTTTTCATGCTATCGATCTCTTCGAGCCGGGGTATAATCTCCGCCTCCACAAAATCGCGACAGGTTTGCAAGATCATTCTTTGCTCTTCTGACCACTCTTCCGGAATGAATACTTCGGAAGCTTCTGTTTCTCGTACTAAAAATTCGCCCCCTGAAATGGGCCTTTTTCTATCCAGTGTTTCCATAGCTGTTAATTTTTTTTGATTACATATTGGGTGTTGCATGTTGAATGATAATGGACCAACATCTGTCCTCCAGGGTCTCCCGCTAATTCAAATATTCAAAGATGCCTGCCACACCTTGTCCGCCGCCTACGCAGGCTGTGACCATACCGTATTTTTGGTTGCGTCTTTTCATTTCATTCAGCAGCTGCACACTCAACTTGGCTCCTGTGCAGCCAAGCGGATGACCTAAGGCAATTGCTCCGCCATTTACATTGACCTTTTCCATGTCCAGATCCAACTCTTTGATGACACCCAGCGACTGGGCGGCAAATGCTTCGTTGAGCTCTATCTGGTCAATCTGCTGTTGGTTCAGTCCGGCAAGTTTTAGTGCTTTCGGCACAGCTTTTACCGGCCCGATGCCCATTACATTGGGCGCTACTCCTGCCACGGCATAGCTCACCAGCCTACCCATCGGCTTCAAGCCCATTTCTTTCATTTTTCGCTCCGACATCACCATCACAAATGCGGCACCGTCTGAAGTCTGAGAGGAGTTGCCGGCAGTGACTGTACCTCCCAGGGCAAACACCGGTTTTAATTTGCCCAGCGCTTCCATAGAAGTATCCTCGCGGGGTCCTTCATCGGTATCGACTGAGTAGGTTTTTTTTTGCCTCTTCCCGTGCTCGTCCACATATACTTCTTCCACCTCTACAGGCACAATTTCATCTTTAAAGCGATTTTCACGGATGGCCTTCAGTGCCTTTTGATGCGACCTCAAAGCAAACTCATCCTGCTCTTGGCGTGCGATGCCGTACTCCTTGGCTACCTGCTCGGCAGTGAGGCCCATGCTGGTGTAATAGTCGGCATGCTCGGTGGCCAGCTTGTAGTTGAGCGCTGTCTTGTAGCCCATCATGGGCACCAAAGACATAGACTCTGTTCCTCCTGCTATGATGCAATCGGCCATGCCCGCATGTATGCGCGCCGAAGCAATGTTGATGGCTTCCAGCCCCGAGCCGCAATAGCGGTTTACGATCATGCCCGGTGTATCTATGCTCAGCGACAAGAGTGAGATCATTCTGCCCATCTGCATGCCTTGCTCTGCCTCCGGCACTGCATTTCCTACGATGAGATCGTCGATTTGCTGTGGGGTAATGCCTTCTATGGTGGCCATCATATGATTGATGACTTCCGCGGCCAGATCGTCGGATCGCATAAAGCGAAAACCGCCCTTTTTTGCCTTGCCCACTGCTGATCGGTATGCTGCTACTATGTATGCGTTCATGTCTTTACTGTTTGATGTTTGACGTTGGATAGTGGATATTTAATTTTACCTCAAACTAATTTCTCAAAGGCTTGCCCCGGTTTAGGATAGACTCTATGCGCTCTAGGGTTTTACGCTCGGCGCAAAGTGAGAGGAAGGCTTCGCGCTCCAGGTCGAGCAGGTACTGCTCACTTACCTCGGTGGGCGCAGACAAGTCGCCGCCGTTCATCACAAAGGCAATCTTTCGGGCGATTTTAGCATCGTGTTCGCTGATGTAGTTGCCCATACGCATACCGCTGATGCCCGCCAGAAACAAAGCGATGCCACCACGCCCCTGCACCTTTATATTATTGCGCTGTGCCGGTTGCACATATCCGCCCTCTGCCAACCGTATCGCTGCCGCTTTAGCATCGGCGATCTGCCGGTCTTTGTTGATGGAAACGCCATCCTGCGGTCGTAGTATATGCATGTCGCGTGCTTCCTCTGCCGAGGTGGCTACTTTGGCAGTGGCTATATTCATGAAGGCATTCTGCAAGGCATTGTACTCTACGTCGCCGGCTTCCAGACTGTCGGATACTCTGAGCGTCATTTCTTTTGTGCCGCCGCCAGCGGGAATAAGCCCCACCCCTACTTCCACCAGGCCTATGTACGTTTCGGCCGCTGCCTGTACCTGATCGGCATGCAGGGTAAGCTCGCAGCCACCGCCCAGCGACATGCCGTGCGGCGCCACCACCACCGGCACAGAAGAGTACCGGGCACGCATCATCGTGTTTTGAAAGGTGCGGATCATGAGCTCCAGCTCGTCATATTCCTGATCGATGGCATACATAAGCACCATGGCCAGATTGGCTCCGGCCGAGAAGTTGGCGCCCTGGTTTCCGATCACCACGCCGCGATAATCCTGCTCCGCCATATCGATCACCTTATTGATGCCGCTGATCACTTCACCACCCATGGTGTTCATCTTTGTGTGAAACTCCAGGTTGAGTATACCATCGCCAAGGTCGAAGATGGTGGTGCCTGAGTTGCCCCATACCTTCTTGCTTCCGCGTAGGTTGTCCAGTATCACGTAGCTGTTCAGGCCGGGTATGGGTTGGTATGACTTTGAGGCAATGTCGTAGTATTGCTTTTTCCCGTCTTCCAGCTTATAAAAGGATTCGGCGCCCGCTTCCAGCATCTG
This sequence comes from uncultured Roseivirgaceae bacterium, assembly GCA_964596645.1. Taxonomy (GTDB): domain Bacteria; phylum Bacteroidota; class Bacteroidia; order Cytophagales; family Cyclobacteriaceae; genus CAVQEK01. Next base: position 24,850 of record CAZQVB010000008.1, on the reverse strand, counting down.
GTATACCCAGTCGCTGGGCTTGTAGCCTGCTGCCTCCATTTTCTTTACCGTTTTGGCCACTCCGACCAAGTCCCAGGTTTCAAACGGACCCACCTCCCAGCCAAAACCGGCACATACGGCATCGTCGATTTTATACAGCTCATCGGCGATTTCAGGTATTCGATTGGATACATATTGAAAAACGCCAAAGAAGGAGTCACGGTAAAACTCACTAGCTCTATCCTTTCCACTGAGCAACATTTGAAACCGCTGCCGCACGTCATCGATGGGTTTGGTCATCTCTAGCGTGGCAAACTTCACCTTTTGCTGCGGCTGATACACCAGTGTGTTCAGGTCGAGGGTCAGGATCTGCGTTTTCCCTTGTTCGTCTTTGATTTTTTTATAAAATCCCTGCTTCGTCTTTTCGCCCAGCCATCCGCGTTTTTCCAGCTCCCGCACCACATCTGGCAACTGAAATATGCTTCGTGCCTCGTCATGAGGTAAGCCCTGATAGAGTCCATTGGCTACTTTTATCAATGTGTCCAAACCCACCACGTCGGAAGTGCGAAAGGTGGCGGACTTGGGGCGGCCAATCACCGGGCCTGTGAGCTTGTCTACTTCATCGATGGACATGCCGAGCTTTTGCATGGTATCCACCACCTTGAGTATGGAATAAATGCCTATACGGTTGGCGATGAAAGCGGGTGTATCCTTACAAAGCACGGTGGTTTTGCCCAGGTACAGATCTCCATAGTGCATGAAGAAATCCAGCACCTCGGGTTTGGTTTTAGGCCCGGGTATGATCTCGAGCAGCTTGAGATAGCGCGGTGGGTTAAAAAAATGAGTGCCACAAAAGTTGGCCTGAAAGTCGTCGCTGCGGCCACTGCTCATCAATTGTATGGGTATACCGGAGGTATTGCTGCTGATGAGTGTGCCCGGCTTACGGTGCTTTTCTACCTTTTCGAAGAGCTGTTGTTTTATATCTAACCGCTCCACAATGGCCTCAATAACCCAATCGCATGTGGCGATGCGAGACATGTCGTCGTCGAAGTTGCCTGTGGTGATGCGGCTGGCAAACGCTTTATTATATAATGGCGCAGGTTTGGAGGCAATGGCCGATTGGAGCGACTGGTTTACGATGCGATTTTTCACCGCCTGATGCCCCAGCGATAGGCCTTGTGCTTCCTCCTGTTCATTGAGCTCCCTTGGGGCGATGTCGAGCAGCAATACTTCGAGACCGATATTGGCGAAATGGCAGGCGATGCGCGAACCCATGATGCCCGATCCCAGCACCGCTACTTTGGTGATTTTCCTGGTCATAATATGTCTTCTTTGGTGATGAGTGTTTTTAGTGTGCTATCGTGCTCCACCATATCGATGATCTGGTCGGACACTTCTATGTATGTCTTTAGTTGCTTTTCCGGAATGGCCCTTTGAATGTACTGATTGAAGGTTTTGACTGTGGCAATGGCTTTCCCTTTGGTTTCAATTCCTTTGTCGGTGAGGTAGATGCGCACCGACCGCTTGTCGTTGGCGTCTTTTTGCCTGTATATAAATCCGCGCTCTTCCAGGTTGCGCAACATGCGTGTGAGGCTGCGCGACTCCAAGCCCATCAAAGGGGCAATTTTGGTGGCCGGTGTGCCTTCGGAAGTGCTGATGTTGAGCAGTACAAATGCAATAGAAGTGGTGATATCGTTTTGCTGGGCCTTCTGATTATAGAGCCGCGATAAGCTATGCCATGTCTTCTTGATGTAGTAGTCTATGGTTTCTTCCTTCTTCATGCCAATGTTTGAACCTCCAATTTACTCAATTTAGTATGCATGCATACTATTTTAATAAAAAAATGTTGCGAAGATCGGAGGGATATTTTACAATAATTCTAATTGAGATAGGAGCAGTATAGTCTGCGTAGAAATTTTAACAGTAATTCAGGGTATAGAAGGAATATTTCTATTTGGTATGCATGCAGCACAAGAAGGTAAAATAATTAGATCTCTTTATCAACGGCAAAGCTTTTTACTTGCCCATGCATCCACAAGTCTTCAACCCCACACCGCCAACTCTGCGCATTTCACTCCACGGGCCGTGGGGCCGCAGGATAAATGGTGGATTGGTGGATTGGTAGATTCGTAGACTGGTGGGTTGGTGAAATAGCTGAAAGCTCAAAGCTGAAAGGGTGACCATGCCAAATAAGGTTGACCGTTTGGATAAGTAATTTATGCTTCCAAAAGCCTATAACCCCAAACCGCCAGCTTGCCGCTTTTCACTCCACGGGCCGTGGGGCCGCGTCATGTCACTCCGAAACTCACGAAACACCCGCACAAAGCCACGCTAAACGGCCAAAGGTGTTTCGAAGGTTTCTACGGACAAGACTGGATAGAGGCTCTTGCATGACCTTCCTCATTTCCATGGTCTGGGGCCCACAGAACATTTCGTGCGGTAGGCCCCAGGCGCATGCACCAACCCTTACAGTCATCCTGAACTTGTTTCAGGATCTGTTCGCTTTTTGCAAAGGCCGCAGATAATGCGCGTCGGTCCATCAAAGCAGCGGGTGGGCAAATCATTTCCACACAGACCATTTCGTGCGGTAGGCCCAACTCGTATGGTAGCATTGTTTTTACAGGATTTTTCTTTTGTTCCTTTCTTTTCATCAACTGGAAAAGAATGTTCGTATCGCCATAATATTTTCACTGGCCTATGCATCCAAAAGTCTTCAACCCCAAACCGCCAGCTCGGCGCATTTCACTCCACGGGCCGTGGGGCCGCAGGATAATTGGTGGATTGGTGGATTGGTAGATTCGTAGACTGGTGCAATAGTTGTTGAAAATTGACACAAAACGGTCAACCTTTTTTAGGCATGGTTTTCCGGACAAGACTGAATGGAGGCTCTTGCATGACCTTCCTCATTTCCATGGTCTGGGGCCCACAGAACATCTCGTGCGGTAGGCCCCAGGCGCATGCACCAACCCTTTCAGTCATCCTGAACTTGTTTCAGGATCTGTTCGCTTTTGGCAAAGGCCGCAGATAATGCGCGTCGGCGCGTCAAAAAAGCGTGTAGCGGGCTCTGCGTGTGACTTAGCTGTAGACTAATCGTTGGTGTGTTGTTTAAAAATTTGTATCAGTTGATGCTTCTGCACCAGGCCTGATTGGCGCCATACTGGCTGGCCATTTTTAAAAAGTATGAGCGTGGGCACACCCCGCACCTGGAAACGAGAAGCCAATGCCTGATTTTTGTCGACGTCAATTTTTATGATCCGCACTTGTCCTCTCATTTCTTTGGCCAGCTCACTGAGCACAGGCGCCTGCATCTTGCATGGCCCGCACCACAAGGCATGAAAATCGACAAGTACCGGTGTATCGCCAGAAATGAGTGCGTCAAATTTACCCTTCATTTTGTTTCATTCATTTACATATTGAACTACAGTAATTCCTTTGTTGATACACTAAGCCTGTGTCTGCTCCATGCTTTTTTTCAATTGCCTCACAAGCTCTTTTTGCTGCTCGTTCAGGTGCCGTGGCATAGATACCTCGGCGGTTACATATAAATCGCCGTGGCCAGTCTTGCCGTAATGCGGCATGCCTTTGCCCCGCAGCCTGAATTGCTTACCTGTGGAAGTGCCCTCAGGCACAGTTATAATTACACTACCCGATGGTGTGGCCACCGTATGTCGACCACCCAACAAGGCCGTGAACAGGTCGATTGATTCTTTTACGTACAGATCGTCGCCTTTACGCTCAAATTGTGCGTGTGGCAGTAGCCTGATGGTGAGGTAAAGATGGCCAGGTTGCCCGCTCATGCCCGGTTCTCCTTTGCCCCTCACGCGAATTTTCAAACCCTCATATGCACCGGGTTTTATAGGGACTTTTATTTTCTCTCCACCCAGATCGATGATGCGGTGGGTGCCGTGGTAGGCTTCTTCTAAGCTGATGGGCACCTCACCGGTACGATCGGCCCCGGGAGCGTGCTGCTGAAAGCCAAAGCCATTGCCAAAACGGCTGCCACCGCCAAAAAACGATTCAAAAAAATCTGAAAATCCTCCGGCCCCGCCAAAAAACTCTGAGGGGTCACCTCGGTATTCATAGCGCTGTCCGCGGCTGCCCCGTCCCTGGCCAAATCCTTCGTAACCTGCTTGTTGATATTGCTTCCAATTGGCGCCCAACTCGTCGTACTTTTTGCGCTTTTCCGGATCATGCAGCACTTCATAGGCTTCGGCTACCTCCTTAAAGCGGTCTTCCAAAGCCTTATCCCCTTTGGTTTTGTCGGGGTGGTACTTCACCGCCAATTTGCGGTAGGCTTTTTTTATATCTGCCTGAGTGGCGCCTTTATCTACGCCCAATATTTTATAGTAATCTTTGTATTCCATTGCTCCTTCACACTATTGAACCCAGGTATGTAAGCAATGAAAATGCCAGCGCCGCCCATCTCCTCATTTGTCAGCTTTCCGCCCAATGTATCGGCTGACGGCATCCTGTTTTATGACAAGTTGGCTTATCCATTCTGCTCTATATCAACTCATTACGTCATATTGTCGAATTCCTTTCCACCTTACGCAGTGTGGAAATAAGCAAAAAAATAGGATGGCACGAGGCCATCCTTTGCTGCGTGTATTAATCATACGAATCAGTCTCCGGCTTATCAGGCAGGTACTTCTGCTTCGCCGCCTTCTAGTGTGATGGTACGCTCTACCGGATTGAACGGGCTGTCGACCAGGTTGCCCTCGCCATCGAGCAGTTCCAGCTTAAAGGTGTTTTCTCCCATAGGCAGCCCTTCCACGAATTGAGGCAGCCATTCGGTGATCATGAATTCCTGACCATTGATGGTGGCCCGCACCTTGTATCCATCTTCCGACAGGTCGGTGTTGACCAGGTAAAAATCGAGCAAAATCTTTTTCACATCGGGGCCGGAGTAAGTGCCTTTTGGCCGGCTGTAAAACATATGGGGAGCCGTGAGGTCTACATCTTTGGGCTCGCCATCGCCCACCGTAAACTGCCGCAGTACGTATGCATCGGGGTGCTTGATGCTTTCGTGATAGGAGCGCGACAGAAACGCCAGCGCCACATAGCTGCCCGCTTGCATGTCTTTTGCAAAATTAGCTTCATAATGGGCTGTGTATGGCTCATTGTTCAGTATGAGGTGAATGTGCTGGCCCTCAGCAGAGTTGGCGCACATTTTCATATCGGCATCGGGCGTCTGCGTGGAGAGTTGGTAATTCACTACGGTAAAGTTGTACCCCACCTCGCCGGCCTGTAAGGCTGCGCCTTCGCCGGGAGCATTCCACTCCAGCATGGCATCGGGAAAATCGGTGGAGCTGGTCACCGGTGTCACCATGTATTCCGATTCAATATTTTCATTCAGGGTGCCTACATCGGTAGTATCAGTGTTTTCTTTCTTATCGCCCGGGCCGCAGGCATACAGCATTCCTAAAAAAGCAAAGAGGAAAAGGGTTGAGGATTTTTTCATTTTGAAACAGCTTAAAAGGTTAAGTGAGTACAACAGGAAATACAGGTGATGGTTGTAAATATTGAATACTCAAGTTAGCTTTAAAATGCCTAAATCATAAGTTTTTCTTAGTTTTGATCGTATTTTTCGGCTTCCTACCTGTCATATCTTTGTAGAGCTAAGCAGCCGTTTTTCACAGCGATAGCCGTGGTAAAAAGAATTCGCTATTTCATTTTTTTACGCGATGTACTGCATATGGCAGTGACGGCTTTCGGCGGGCCGCAGGCACATTTTGCGCTCTTGCTGAAAATAATGGTGATCAAAAGGCGCTACCTGAATGAAGACGAACTAATAGAATTGCACGCACTTTGCCAGGTGCTGCCCGGCCCCACCTCCACGCAAACCATCACAGCGCTTGGTTACAAAATCGGCGGTCCCGCGCTGGCCTACCTTACATTATTGGTTTGGCTGCTGCCGGCATTTATTGTCATGACGGCTTTTGGGCTTATTATGTCACATTTCGAACAGGAGGAGATTTCTACGGAATTCACCAAGTTCATACAACCCATGGCGGTGGGCTTTGTGGCCTTTGCTGCCTATATGATCAGCGTGAAAATTGTAAAAACCTATGAAGCCGGGGCCATCATGATTGTGTCGGCCATTCTTTCGTTCATGCTCAAATCGCCTTACGTATTTCCCATTTTGCTGGTAGCGGCCGGAGGGCTTACGGCCGTAAAGTTTAAAGAGCAACCCGTGAAAGATAAGGCGCCACTGCACATAGAGTGGGGCAATTTCATCTTGTGGATCGCTGTCTTTTTAGTGATCGCTCTGATCGCCCACTTCACCGGTGCCATGCCGGTGCGACTGTTCGAAAACTTCTATCGCAACGGCAGCCTGATCGTTGGTGGTGGTCAGGTGCTCATTCCACTGCTTTATACAGAGTTTGTCGAATTCAAAGGCTATCTGTCGTCGGAGGAATTTCTTAGCGGATATGCGGCTGTGCAAACGGTGCCAGGCCCGGTGTTTTCCTTCAGCGCGTATGTCGGCACCATGGCGATGCGGGAGTACGGCATTGGCGGACAGATCATTGGCAGCTTTCTATCCACCATAGGTATATTTTTGCCTGGCACGTTTTTTATCTTTTTTGTAGTGCGCTTCTGGGATCGCCTGAAGCAGTACCGCATTGTGCGGGCGTCGTTGGAAGGGATAAGTGCGGCAAGTGCAGGCATGGTGATCGCCGCGGCCTTTTTGCTGTTTAAGCCCATTGAACCCAACTTTGTGAACATGGCAATGATTTTATCAACTTTTCTGCTGCTCACCTATACCCGTATGCCACCGCCATTTATCATTCTGGCCGGCCTGCTGGCCGGCTTCATTTTATAACTTCTTTTTGCACGATTACCGGCACCAGCACAGGCTATATGGCTCACGATAAGGGGAATAAGTGCCTATCATTCCCGCACCTCAAACTCGTACTTGCCAGAGGGCATTTCGAAAGTAATCAATGTGCTGTCTGCCGACACTTGTGCCAACGCATTGCCTGTCGCCTGGCCTTTTTCCAATACCTTTTTGCCATTGATACTGATCTCCGCTTTCGAAAGATTCGCCACAGGCAATTGCACAAGTGCTGAAGTATTTGCCGGTATTTCCGTGTTCATTACAAATTTACCCTCTGCCATTTTCCACTGATTGCCAAGCAGGCCATAGTGTGTATCTACTGAAGCCTCTACCCATTCCAGCCCGGGTACAGGCTGGGGGGCTATTATACTCTTTTTGTATCCCGGGTGTTCGGGCATGGGTCGTATGCCGGCCAGATAGCCGTAATACCACTCGCCTATGCCGCCGAGGGCAAAATGATTGCGGCTGTTCATTTTATCCGGGGGCTGGGTATCTGAATTCCACAACTCCCACATGGTGGTGGCGCCCTGCTTCACCATATAGCCCCACGATGGATATGTGGTCTGATTGATCATTTGATATGCCAGCGCGTGTTCACCATGTTCCGACAGCATAGGCAAAATATAGCCTGTGCCCAGGAAGCCCGTGGTTGGGTGCACGTCGTGCGTCCGCACATTGGATGCAATTTTCTGAGCGATTTGAGCACGCAGCGAATCCGGCGTAATGCCAAATGCCAGTGGCAGCAGGTTGGCCGTCTGTGTGCCGCCGGTATAGCTGGCGCTGTCGGGCCTGTAATAAGTTGAATGAAATACTGTGGCAATTTCCGCCGCTCTTTTGGCATATTTCTCGGCATCGGCTTCCATATTCAACTCGCGGGCAATGTTGCCGAGCAGCTTGGTGGAGTAGAAATAGTAGGCTACACTGATCGGCTGTCGCGGAGAAGTCACCGGGGCTACCCAATCGCCGTATCCGTACCAGGCGCGCTTTGGGTCCTTCCAGATGTATTTACCATCTACGGCTTTGCTGTGCATATATTCCACCCAGGCTTTCATGCCTTCGTAGTTTTCCTGCAATATTCGGGGGTCGCCGGTGTATAGGTACGCTTGCCATGGTACCACCACTACGGCATCGCCCCACCCGGGCTTGGCAGGGCCACTCACCACAATCGGGGGATTCACGTCGTATACATACCCGCTTTCATCCTGCCCATCAGTGATATCGCGCATCCATTTTGCGAAGAAGCGGGTGAGGTCCATATTGTACAAAGCGGTGGGGGCAAATATCTGTGCATCGCCCATCCAGCCCAGTCGCTCATCGCGCTGCGGGCAATCGGTTGGTACGCTCATGATGTTGCCGCGCTGACCCCAGGCTATATTGTGATCGATCTGATTGATGAGTTCGTTAGAACTTTTAAAGCTGCCGATCCAGGGCGAATCGGAATGAAAGACGATTCCGGTCAGGGTTTGCTTACCGGGCTTTGCCGGCAGGCCCGCTACTTCTACATATCGAAATCCATGGTAGGTAAACAACGGCTCCCACTCCTCTACCCCGCCGCCGCGTAGTATGTACTCATCTGTGGCTCGTGCCGACCGGAGGTTTTCCTGTGCTACCGTACTGTCTTCATGCAGCAGCTCCGCAAACTTCATCACCACTTCTGTACCTGCATCTCCTTCTACTTTCAGCTTTGCCCATCCGACAATATTTTGTCCGAAGTCAAATAAGTAGTTGCCGTTGGCCAGCTGGCTGATGGACAGAGGCTCCAGGGTATGTGTGGCGCGAATAGGTGCTGTCTGCTGGCTTACGAGTTTGGCAGCATCGCCGGTTACACTTTCAACACTGCGCCAGTCCCGGTCGTCAAAATCGGGTTTGTGCCAGTTATGGAGTTCCTTGCGGGCATCATAGCGCACGCCGTGATAGAGCGAATTGCGCTCAATAGGCGAAGGGTGCCACTTCCAGCTCTCGTCACTGCACACCATTATTTTGTCGCCTTCATCTGTTATTATTTCCATTTGTGCAAGCAGTCGGTGCCGGTCGTTGCTATATCGCTGTGCTCCGCGCCAGCCCAGCCCCGAGCTCCACCAGCCATTGCCCATGATGGCGCCCAGGGCATTGTTGCCGCTTTCCAAAAGCGAGGTGATGTCGTACACCTGATATTGCAGCCGGGCGGGGTAGTGCGTCCATCCGGGTGTGAGAATGGCATCTCCGGCTTTTATTCCATTGACATAGAAAACATAGTTGCCCAAACCGGTGACATACAGGCGGGCTTGCTTCACTTTGCCTTCAAGGTTGAATTCTTTGCGAAAGAGCACAGAGGCTTGCGCATCGGTTGTGTCGCTTTTTGCGATCCAGCGTGCCGTCCAGTCGGCGGTATCGTACATGGCCGTTTCGAATGTAGCCGTCTGGCTGTAAGCCGGCGCCTCGTCATCGTCGTTTTGCCATACACGCACCTTCCAGAAATAGCGCTTATTCGAGGCCAAATCTTTTCCTCCATACTCAACGAAGACGCTCTGATCGCTATCAACGCGCCCACTGTTCCACATATCTGCCACATCACTATCCAGCGAATCGCGGCTGGTAGCCACCAGCAACTGATAGGCAGTCTGTTTTATGTCCTGACGATCACTAGCCAGGCGCCATGAAAATCTGGGCTGGCGACTATCTATACCGATGGGGTTTTCTTGCAGTTCGCAGGTGAGTCTGGAGACGTGCCTTCCGGCATGATGCACTTGCTGGCATGAAAGCAGAAGTACACAAGCGAATACGGCCAACACTATGCCTTTATAACTTATCGGTGAGCATTTCATGTTTGGGCGGGGTTTTATAGCTTAAAAAAATGTATCCTAAAAATAGCAGTAAAACATGTTTTCTACCAACCTAAAGCGCCAGAGGTGCATTGAAATTCCACGTGCCAGGCATGGCGTTCGCCATCTTTTCTACCGGCCTGGCTATGGCTGAAAGCCAAAGCAGGTACCAATGTCCATAGCTTCCTGAATGAAGGGGTGATCTTTAGGTACAAGCTTCGTTTGACCGGCCGTTTCTTCCAGTGCTATGGAGTCTATCCCATCACTTTTGTGTACTACCATTCTACCAAACCTGCCTTCTGCAATGAGGTGTGCGGCATGAGCTCCATAGCGTGTGGCCAAAATGCGGTCGAACGGGGAAGGCGTGCCTCCACGTTGGATATAACCCAGAATGGTCTCGCGCATGCTTTGATCCAGACGCTTACCCAGCTTAGCGGCTATATAGCGTCCTGCCGAAGATTTTTTATGCTTTATACCTTCAGCCACCACTATGATCGATGACTTCTTGTCTTTCCTTACGCGCTCCTGCAAATAGTCGGCGATCAGATCAAGGTCATATTCTATTTCGGGGATCAGAATGACGTCGCCGCCGCCGGCCAGGCCTGCATACAAGGTGAGCCAGCCCGCATGGTGGCCCATCAGCTCTATCACCATGATGCGTTTGTGAGAGTTGGCCGTGGTGTGCAGCCTGTCGATGGATTCGGTTGCAATCTCTACTGCTGAATGAAAACCGAAGGTAAAGTCCGTGCCGTATACGTCGTTGTCGATGGTTTTGGGTACGCCGATCACATTGAGCCCTGCCTGCTGCAACCGATGCGCCGTTTTTTGCGTGCCGTTGCCCCCGATACATACTATGCAGTCGAGGCCGAGTTTGTTGTAGTTGTGCTTTATTACAGCCGGCTTATCTACCTCTTCCAGGTAATTATCCGATTTTTTGAATGGCTTCTCACGCGAGGTGCCCAGTATGGTGCCTCCAAGGGTGAGTATGCCGGATAGATGGTCTTCGGTCATTTCGAAGTAGTCGTTTTCTATCAGCCCTAAAAAGCCCGATGAGATGCCAAAGACCCTGGCCTTGTATTTCAAAAGAAGTGTTTTGCCGATACCACGTATGGCAGCGTTGAGGCCGGGGCAATCACCGCCGGCAGTGAGTATACCTACTTTCATATGATCTGATTTGTGGATGTAAAATATTTGCCCCGGGCTTGTATTGACAACACCTGGCTTTCGGGCAGCATGCCCAACCACGCCCACTCTGTGCGCAGATGAGGCAATAAACTTAGAAAAAAATGGCTAGTAAGCGTGCCTTCTTTTGAATTTCAATTGTCGCACTTCTTTGTACAAGATTTTTCTGTCCTCATTAAACCATTGCTCCCGCAAGTGCTCTAAGCACCAAAAAAAGGTTTAACTTTTAAACAGCAGACACATGAAAACTTTATTTTTTACCGTTGTGCTCGTTTTTGGAGCAATGTTTTTTGCCCACGCACAATCCACGCCCCGGGTGCATCAAAAACAAGATAATCAGGTGAACCGCATACAACAAGGCGTGCAAAGTGGAGAACTAACCAGGGCCGAGGCCGGCAAATTGGCGCGTGATCAGCGGCAGATTCAGCAAAAAAAGAACCTGGCCAAAGCCGATGGCGTGGTGACCCCGCGCGAGCGCAGACACATTCGCCGGGACCAGCGGGCATCCAGCGCCGACATTTACAGACAAAAAAACGACAGGCAATCCAGAAGATGATTAGTGAAATTGTACAGCAAGAAGGCCGGCACACCACCGGCCTTTTTGATGTGCTGCCTGTATTGCATCGTTCAACATTTCACAGATATATCGCGTTCTTTGCATACTAACTGCAGCGCGGCATGTATCGATTAATCTTCCTTTTTCTCTTCCCCCTTAGCTGTGGCTCTCAGACCGACAGCCCCACAAAACAAAACCAAGAGCAGCTCCCAGAAAAATTTGGCGAGTACTGGTATCGTGGCCTGGCAGAAATCACCACTTATCGACTGGAACAAGCCCGCTATGGGGAGGTGCACGACGGCTATGCCACGATGATCTTTGTGACGGAACCCTTCTCAAAGTCGAAACAGGTGAAACTTGACCAACCGGAAGAGAATAAAGAAGATGCGCTGACCGTGCTTAAGCTCAACTTCACCCGGCAGTTCAACACGGGGATTTACCCTTACACCACCATGACTTCCGTTTTCACCCCCTTGCATCTTGCGGAGCATCCGCAGACGCTCAAGGTGACGACCACTTCTCAAGAATGGTGCGGGCATACATTTATGCAGGTCAACCATCAGGACGACCGGTATGTGGTGCAGGTAAATTCGTACTTTGAATCGGAAGGCGACCAAAATTTTGAGGTGGACGACGTGTACCTAGAGGACGGCCTCTGGAACAGGATTCGACTGGGGCCTCAGTCATTGCCTACTGGCAGTGTCACCATGCTTCCGGCCACCTTATTTGCCCGGCTGCGCCACGAAGACCTTCGACCCTTATCCGCCACGGCCACGCTTACGGACAATCAAAATGGCACTTCGAGCTATGTAGTGCGCTATGATGCCCTTCGCAGAACACTTTCCATTCAGTTCAGTAGTAATTTTCCTTACGACATCGTACAGTGGGAAGAAACCCACCGAAGTGGCTTTGGAGACAAGGCGACTGAGCTCACCACCAAAGCCGTACGTTTAAAATCAATGATGATAGACTATTGGAATAAAAATCAAAAAGCCGACGAGCCTCTTCGCAAAGCACTCGGCTTGCCAAAATAGAGCAGACTATTAAAGGGCAGAGGCATGTGAAGTATCTCGCAACTCTTTGTCATTCGTTTCACCTGCAACATACCAACATACTTGCACACACCGTTTTTTGAAATCAGGCCAAAAAATATAATTTCGGCGTCGGATTAGCCAACCAAATGAATAATTGCCATGCCAACATACAAGCGTAATTCACTGCTGATTGCCATCGCTATAGTGCTGATCGCAGCCTTTACCATATTTTCCTTACTTCCAAAAAGACCTACCCGCATCGAGCCGTCGCCTACGGCAATTGTGCAGGGGCCGGAATTTGAAGAAGAAGGCCGGTTGGCCTTTATAGAAGCGCCCGGCGATACCATCAAAACGATCTCCATAGAAATAGCCGAAGATGATGAGGAGCGCATTCAGGGGCTTATGCGGCGCAGCCACATGGCACAGGAGATGGGCATGCTTTTTATTTTTGATGAAGAAGAAGAGCAGTCTTTTTGGATGAAAAACACTAAAATTCCGCTTGATATATTATATGTGAATGCGCAAAAGGAAATAGTGACCATCTATAAACACACACAGCCCTACTCCGAAAGTCCCATACCCTCCTTCAAGCCGGCTTTGTACGTGGTTGAGGTGATCGGAGGTTTCTGCGACACATTTGGAGTGGAAGAGGGCGATTACATCGTTTTTGAACGAGTGGAAAATCAGGATTATGCGATGTGATCATTGTAAGGCGTCGATGAATGCTTCGGAAGGAATATGCCCTCGTTGTGGATTTCCGCAAGAGGGCTCCGTACAGGAGCAACGCGGGTATCGAATGAAGCTCATCGATCTGAAAGACTGGCTGGAAAAGGCCGACAACGCACGCAAGAGTCTGCTGTCGTTTTCTATATTTTTTGCTGCAGCTGCCCTTGTGGTGGGCGCGTTTATATTGCTGTTTGGTCAGGCTCAGGCTTGGCTGGTCGGTTTCTTCGTGGGTGTAGCGGCTGTGTATTTTATATTGTACAAATGGTCGGCGGCCCAAGGCTTTTATGCCTTAGCTGCCGCTATGCTTTTTTACCTGGGTCATAGCCTGGCGGAGTTTGTGCTTGATATGGTGCCCACGCGGTTGACAGGCTCAGGAGATCCCAAATTTGGCTTTGCACCATTTATGCTCCAGGTGATTCCGTATGTGTATATGCTGCTGCGGATTATGCTCCTGCTGGTATTTGTGCGTGGTTTGCATACTCATTATATATTGAAAAAACACCCACGCATGGTGCGATACCTGCAGGAAAATACTGCCGGCGAGCTATAGGTTGAAAGCCAAAAAAAGCCGCCCTGCAAGGCAAGACGGCTTCTGTTGTTGTTCTTTTGTCAATCTGTTTTACTTGGCCTGATCGTATCTCTTGGCCACCGCGTCCCAATCCACCACATTCCAAAAAGCAGAAATGTAATCAGGGCGCTTGTTCTGATATTTCAAATAATAAGCGTGTTCCCACACATCCAGCCCAAGTATTGGCGTACCCTGCTTGTCGGCCACGTCCATCACAGGGTTGTCCTGATTGGGGGTGGATGTAACGAATACCTTACCTGAGCCATCGACGCACAACCAGGCCCAGCCCGAGCCGAACCGTGTAGCGGCAGCGTTGGCAAATTCTTCTTTAAACTTATCAAAAGAACCAAAGGCACTGTCTATGGCCTCGCCGAGTGCACCACTGGGACTGCCTCCTCCATTTTTGGACATGATGGTCCAAAACAGGGAATGGTTGAAATGCCCACCACCGTTGTTGCGCACACCGGCGGGGTATTTACTCACGTTTTTCATGATTTCTTCTATCGATTTTCCTTCGCCATCGGTGCCAGCGATGGCATCGTTCAGCTTCGATACGTAGGCAGCGTGGTGTTTGTCATGGTGTATTTCCATGGTGCGTGCATCGATGTGCGGCTCCAATGCATCAAAAGAATAGGGTAACGATGGAAGTTCAAAAGCCATAATGTAGTCAGTTTAAAGTGTAACAAATAAATATTTATTGGTAGAAATGGGTTTCAATTTAATGGTGATCGTCTCGCAGCCGATGAAAGAAAGTGTTGAGCAATGCCAAACTCTCTTCGCTCATAAGCCCGGCACTTACTTTCGTTTTGGGATGCAGCAGTTGTGCGTTTTTGGTTGTATATCCTCGTTTCTGGTCACTCAAAGCAAAGTGCAATGCGTGCAACTGCGACCAAAACATGGCTCCGGCACACATGGTGCAGGGCTCAAGCGTCACGTACAATGTGCAATCTGTCAAATATTTTGCACCGAGGTATTCGCCAGCCGCCGTTATGGCCAGCATCTCGGCATGTGCGGTAGCGTCATTGAGTTTTTCCACCTGATTGTAGGCTTTGGCAATAATGCGGCCGCCACACTCCACTACTGCACCTATGGGTACTTCGCCATCGTCCATGGCGCGTTGGGCTTGTTTCAACGCCTCCCGCATAAAGTACTCAGGTGTGTAAACCGACAAAGACATTGAAGTGTTTATTTGATCTGTACTGACTGCATGATGGCCCTGGCCACTGGTGCCCACTCCTGCTGGTACCTGCCTGGGCTGTTGAAGTGAAAGAGGATGGTGCGGTAGTTTGATATGGTATATTGTATATACACATACTGGTTGATGGCCTGATCTGAAAAGGCTGCATAATCATCGCCTTCCACACGGGATAGGAACTCAAAGATGGCGTATTGTCTGCCGTTTATTTCCTGTATCTCATCGCGTATAAAATCCACCGAATCGTACAGGTTGAGTATGTTGCTTTTATAAAAGCTCTTCATCACCTCGATGTCGGAATCGCGCCATCGTGAAAATGCCACATTTACGCCAAAATCAACCGTGCCTGCCGCATTGGTATACACGGTAGGCACAGCGCCGGCAGAGGGGTAATTTTGGCTGGTTTCGTCGGTGGTCATCAAACGAAAGTCGCGGGGGAGAGCAACGGTGACCGAATCGTTGATCCTGGTTTTCACCAAGTCGATCTGTTGAGAGAGAAAGAGCGGCCCGGCAAAGGCCGCCAGGAGAATGAGAAGTTTCACGGAAATAAAATTAGTCTTTTGTACAACAACCTTTCAATGATGCGCCTGCATCATGCCATTATTTGTTCATCAATGGTTTGATCGATTATGTCGCAGCACTCAGACAGTTCTTCACGGGTAATGACCAGTGGCGGTGCAAACCGTATAATATTGCCATGGGTGGGTTTGGCCAACAGGCCATTCTTCATCAGGTTCAGGCATATATTCCAGGCTGTTTTGCCCTCGGGTGCATCATCGATCACTATGGCGTTGAGCAAGCCTTTGCCCCGCACCTTTTGCACCAACGCACTGCGGCTGGCCAGTGCCGACATCCGCTCGCGAAATACCTGCCCCAACGCGTAAGCATTGTCGATGAGGTTTTCATCTTTGATCACCTTCAGTGCTGCCATGGCCACGGCCACGGCCAGCGGATTGCCACCGTATGTGGAGCCGTGTTCACCAGGCTTTATCGTCAGCATTATTTCGTGGCTCGACAGTACCGCCGATGCCGGCAACACACCGCCAGACAAGGCTTTGCCCAGGATCAAAATATCAGGTTTTACCGCTTCATACTCACAGGCCAGCAGTCGCCCGGTACGGCCAATGCCCGTTTGCACCTCGTCGGCCAGCAGCAGCACGTTTTGGGCTTTGCACAGTGCGTGGGCCTTGCTCAGGTAGCCATCATCAGGCACCACCACGCCGGCCTCTCCTTGTATGGGCTCTACCATAAAGCCGGCCACATCCGGATCTTGCAGTGCAGCTTCCAAAGCAGCCAGGTCGTTGTAGGGAATGATCTCAAAATTGGGCATGAACGGCCCAAAGTTATTGCGGCTGCTGGGATCGGTAGAGGCGGAGATAGCCGCCAGCGTACGCCCCCAGAAGTTGCCCCTGGCAAATATGATTTTGGCTTTATTGGCCTCAATGCCCTTGATCTCGTACGCCCACTTGCGGCATAGTTTCACGGCAGTTTCGCAGGCTTCTACTCCCGTATTCATTGCCAGCACACGGTCATAGCCAAAGTACTGGGTCACATATTCTTCAAACACTCCCAGCATATCGTTGTGAAAAGCACGAGAAGTAAGCGTAAGTCGCTGTGCCTGATCAGTAAGAGCTTGTATGATTGCAGGATGGCAGTGGCCCTGATTGACTGCACTATAGGCAGAAAGGAAGTCGAAATATTGTTTCCCCTCTACATCCCAGAGGTGCACGCCACGGCCACGCTGTAGCACCACGGGTAGTGGAGCATAATTCTTTGCACCATATCGCTCCTCCAGGTCAATGGCCTGTTGCGATCTTGTTATACTTTCCATTGTGTTCATATCGATGATAATGAGAGTGATCAAGCCTTCTGCTGCAAAACTATTGTTTTTTACCATCACGCCACAATTGAAGGGTCATTCTGAAAGTTTTGATCAAAGGAGTTGATGGCATGGTCAACGCAATATTTTTTTAATGGTATATTTGACCTTTAATAATTTCTAACCCTTCCCCGTCATGATGCGACTGCTTTTTATTCTGTTCTCGTGCTTCTGTTATACGGTATCAGCACAACCTACTGACCCGGAGCGGCTCAGCTTTTACATAGAAAACCCCAACATGTACGGGGAAAATCAGACAGAGGCTCATGTTCCCCTGGTGCCATTTGCCAGTGTAGAACAGGCCAAATCCGGAGATTGGTCACAATCGCCATACTATAAATCACTGAACGGCGATTGGAAGTTTAGTTGGTCTGCCACACCTTTTCAGGCACCAGCCAACTTCGAGTCGCCGGGTTTTGCCGCCACCGATTGGAAGACCATCACCGTACCCGGCACATGGCAAATGCAGGGATATGGCTTCAATGTATATCGCAACATTCCGCTGGAATTTGGCCCATACGACCCACCGAAGGTACCCTACCACCTCAACCCCACCGGGGCATATATCACCGAGTTTGACATACCCGCCAACTGGCAAGGACGTCGTGTGCTGCTGCACTTCGAAGGCGTGAAGTCGGTGTATTGGGTTTGGCTCAATGGCCGGTATGTTGGCTTCGACAAGGGCAGCATGACCTCCGGGGAGTTCGACATCACAGGGCATCTGCAGGAGGGCAACAACAAGCTGGCGGTGAAGGTAGTACGCTGGTCGGACGGCACTTATCTGGAAGACCAGGATATGTGGCGCTTTAGCGGCATATACCGCAATGTGTACTTGTATGCCACACCAGATGTGCACATCAGCGATTTTTTTGTGCGCACCGATCTGGACGAAGCGTACCGGGATGCCGTGCTTCAAGTAGACATAGAAATGGCTCAAATGCCGCAGCAGCGGTCGCTGAAAGGTTGGCGCATACAGGCGCGTCTGTTTGATGCAGAGGGCAATGAAGTATTTCAAAAAACCATGGCCATACAAAGCAAAAATCAACTTTCTGATGAGCCCTTGCTGCTGGAGCAATCTATCAAGAACCCAAAAAAGTGGTCGGCCGAAAAGCCGCATGTGTACAGGCTTACGCTGGCGCTTATCGATGCAGACGGCAACACTACAGAGGTGCTGGAAGAGCAAGTTGGCTTTCGTGAAATTGAAGTGAGGGGCAACTTGTTTTTGGTGAATGGTGTGGCTGTAAAGCTGAAAGGCGTAAACAAACACGAGCACTCCCCAAAAACAGGTCGTACCCTGTCACGTGAAGACATCATTCAGGACCTGGACCTGATGAAGAAGCTCAATGTAAACGCCATCCGCCTCTCACACTATCCCAATGCTCCCCTCTTCTATGATCTGGCCACAGAGTATGGCTTTTACGTCTGCGATGAAGTGAACAACGAGTGTCACTATGGCGAGCTCACCATTCCCGACATGGACGGCTGGGATGCTGCCTTCATGGACCGCACTGCACACATGTATGAGCGCGATAAAAACTACCCCTGCATAGTGATGTGGAGCACAGGCAATGAGTGCGGCTATGGCCCGGTGCATCACCTTATGGCCGACTACCTGCGCGCGCAGGATCCTACCCGGCCTATTTATCATCAGGGCAACCTGCCCAATGGTGACGCCCCATATGCCGATATCAATGGCATTCGCTATCCGTCGCCAGAAGAGCTTCGCGCTGTAGCTGATACCTCGCAGCGGCCGGTGATCATGGGTGAGTATATGCACAGCATGGGCAACTCTCTCGGACAATTCGATGAGTACTGGGAAGCGATTTACAGCAGAAAAAACCTGCAAGGTGGCTTCACCTGGGACTGGGTGAACCAGGGACTGGAATTCGATTTGATCCACACTCCCGATCGATCTGCATACGCACATATGGCTACGCTGATGGGCCAGCCAAAACTGGTGAACGGAAAAACCAATCAGGCACTGGCGATGAGCGGCGTGGACGACTGGGTGGAAATATATGCCGATCCTGTTTTTAACAGCATCAAAAAATCTTTGACCATACGCGCCTGGGTGTATCCACGCGGTTACTTTGGCGAAAACAATATACTGAGTAAGAGCGAAAGCTTTGAGCTCACACAGGCACATGCCGATTCTCTTACCTTCACCGTGCATGGCACCAATGGCCGGTCGCGTACCATTACAGGTGTGGTGCCCCGCAACTGGAATTACAACTGGCACCGCGTTTCTGCAGTGCTGAATAATGGCAAAATGAACGTATCGATAAATGATAAAGTCATCGCCGAACGTACAGGAAGCACTCTGGAAGTACGGCGGTCGCGGCACCCGGTCACTATCGGTAAAAATCATTTAAAACATGATGAGCATTTTCCAGGATTCTTATCCAACATGATCTATGACGATGTGCAGCTATATCGATCTACAATAGACCAGGCTACTACTGCAGGCAATGATAAAAATATGCTTTTGTGGCTACCACTTGATACGCTCATACCTAAGGGAAAATATTACGCCTACGGCGCCACACCCACCAGCTCGGGCACCATGGATGGCGTGGTGTCGGCCGATCGTGTACCCCAACCGGAGGCCTGGCAGATGAAACACAGCCACAGGCCTGTGGTAGTGCGACCGCTCAACTTAGAAAGGGGGGAGTTAGAAATCGAAAATCGCCATCACTTTACCAATCTGAACGAATTGCAGGCCCAGTGGAAATTGCTTGAAAATGCCAAGGTGATTGCTTCTGAAAGTATTGCCCTGGATGTGCCTCCACAAGAGCGACGGGTTATATCGATAGATATAAAAAAACCTGCTCTAAAGGCCGGAGCAGAGTACATGCTCCGGCTGGAATTTGTGCAGCCACAACAAACCCGCTGGGCAGATGCCGGCTATGAAGTGGCTTTTGAAGAAATGCCGCTCCATTGGCAGCAGGCTCCGGAAACCCTGGGGGACAGGAGCGTACTGAAAAAGCTTATGGTGAATGAACGCGACGGCCAATTATCAATATCTGGAGAGGGCTTTGGGTATGTAATGGAGAAAAGCACCGGGATGTTTTCATCATTAAAAATTGCCGGGGAAGAAATGGTGAGACAGGGACCGGCACTCAATGCATGGCGTGTGCCGCTGATGAATGAGCAATCCAAGTGGGGCGTGAAAGAAGTAGATACCTGGTATCGCTATGGCTTAGACAGCCTGCAGCATAGTGTTGAAAGCATTCGTACAGACAGGATTTCCGATGCGGAGTTCAAGGTGTTCATCGCCATACGCTCCTACAGCAATCCAATTCGCGAAATTAATTTTGCTCAACAATTTGTATACACATTCCTGGGCAATGGCGAAGTGTTGGTCGACCATACCATAGTGCCCAACACCGAAAAGCCGGCATACGACAAACATTCTCTGGAATTTTTGCCGAAGCTGGGCCTGCAGTTTCATCTCTCCGGGCAGGCAGATCAACTCACCTGGTACGGACGTGGGCCGTTTGAGACATATCCCGATAGAAAAACCGGAGCAAAGACAGGCATATACACTACAGCAATCAATGACATAGAAAGCCCCTACATCATACCCCAGGATTTTGACAACCGCAGCGATGTACGCTGGGCGGCGGTGACCAATGCTGCGGGTAAGGGCTTTGCCATTGTGGGCCAGGGCCAATGGCTGAATGTTAGCATCGACCCATATGAGAATCTGAACCAGGCCTGGTATCCGTTTCAACTGAGGCGGCATGGCGGCGCTATCCTCAACGTGGACATCGCCGTGACAGGGGTTGGCGGTACACCCATCTCTGTGCGCAACACCTACCGCACATTTCCAGTGAAGTATCACTACACATTTAGAATTCATCCTATTTTAGAAAAGGATGAAGATCTCACTGGTCTTACAGGTGTGAAATATTAAATTGTACGCTCTGATGAAGGAGCACAATGGTCGGCATGGGGAAGGGATAGGAATAAGCGGCATGTACACCATGGCGCGGCAGTGGCAACGCATGGTCATACTGATGGGTGTTGTGGCCACGGTGCTGTCTTGCTCCAGCCCGGATCAACACGCAGAAACAAGTGCAGACCTACAGGCCATGCTGCACAATATAGGTGCTGCCTATGCACCAGACCATCGCACAGCCATCTGGTCGGTAGAAGTGCAGAGCAACGGCCATCAGCATTTTCTGCAAGGAAAAACAGATGTCCGCGAAGCCTATGAGGCTTTATTGGATTCACTGAAAAAGATTGAAACGACTGTGGAGAATCGTGTCCACTTGTTGCCGTCAGCGGACTTGGACTGGTCTCATTTTGCGCTGGTGAACGTTTCGGTGTCCAATTTGCGCAGCGCGCCCACCCACCGTGCGGAACTGGTGACCCAGGCTCTGCTGGGCACACCACTGCGCATACTTGAACATGAAGATGGCTGGCTCAGGGTGCAAACGCCCGACAGGTACATTGCCTGGACTGAGCAACAGGTGTTGGAGGAGATGACAGCCTTTGAAATAGAGCAGTATCTCGACTCGTCGGTAATGATTGTAAAAGCCCACACCTATGCTTACGATCAACCCAAGCCTGAGGCTGCTATTGTCTCCGACCTGGTGGCCGGATGCATTTTGATGGCCGGTGATGGCAAAAACGGCTATTTACCTGTGCAGTATCCGGATGGCCGGAGGGGCTACATCGTGCAGGAATACGCAAAACCATTGGACCAGCAACCAGCAACGACATCTTTTGAACAAGCCGCAATGCAGTTCTACGGCACACCTTACTTGTGGGGTGGCACCTCGGCCAAAGGCATGGATTGCAGTGGGTTCACAAAAAATATATATATGCTTAATGGCCTCATGCTGCCGCGCGATGCCTCACAGCAAGTGCACGAAGGTGAATTGGTAGATGACTCAGGAAATTTTTCTGAGTTGAAGATCGGCGACTTGTTGTTTTTTGGCCGGCAAGGCACAGACAGCATCCCGGCCAAGGTGGTGCATGTAGGCATGTGGCTGGGCAACAACCGGTTCATCCACGCATCTGCCGACATACACATCAGCAGTGTAGATCCGGCCGATTCACTGTATGACGCCTTCAATCTCAATCGGTACCTGTACACCCGGCGCATCGCAGCCGATACAAATGCCAACCACAGGCTCAACTATACACAGCGCATTCGCGACTTTGCTTTAGTGCACTAAGGCACAAAGCACCGCCAACACTTCCTGTAGTTTAGCATGCCGGCGTTGGTTTACGTTGTACATACTCCAGATTTTTGCTCCGCTGCGGTAAGGCCAATGAACTTATTCGGGGGGTGCAAACGTTGAGCTATTAAAACCAGATCTATCATGCGAATACTTTTTCTCATATCCCTTTTGCTGCTTGCCAGTGGCTGCGCTGAAGACGGTGCCGACCCAGCTTTCGGAAAGCTCAGCATCAACTTTGAACATATGCTGAATGGCCAAAACGTGATATATGATGACATGCGATATATCAACGCTGCCGGAAATGAGTATGAGGTCACAGAAGTGCAGTGGTTCATTTCAGACATTGTACTGGTGAAACCCGATGGCAACGAGTGGCAACCCGAGGGTGAGGATTTTGCCCACTATGTAGACACCAACCTGCCCGAAACCCTGGTGTGGCATTTTTCCGATCAGGTGCCCGCCGGCACTTACAGCGCCATAAAGATGACTTTTGGTCTGAAGGGCGAAAAGAACATTCCGGGCGCTTTTCCCAACCAGCCGGAGTCGAATATGGCCTGGCCCATAAACCTTGGCGGCGACAACGGTGGATATCACTATATGAAGCTCAATGGCTTTTGGAAAAATACATTGGGCGAGCGTGAACCATTCAATTTTCACCTGGGCGTTGGTCCGCGCTATGACGAAAGCGGCAATGTTAAAGAGTTTGTGCAGAACTGGTTCGAAATCACCATACCAAATTCCAGCTTTAGCATTGCAGAAAATGAGTCATTGGTCGCCGATCTTTCGATGAACATCAGGCAATGGTTCGATGATCCTTACGTATGGGATCATAATATCTACGGCGGTAAAATCATGAAAAATCAAGACGCCATGGCTAAGGGATCGGCCAATGGAGCCAACGGCGTATTCCGCATGATGCGTGTAAGGCCACCGATACAAATCAACCCAAACCCATGAAACAACCGGCATTGATCATGTTGGCCTGCATGACGGCTTTCGTAGGTTTGGTGGGCATACGGTGTACGGTAGACTCGCCAGAACCCGCCACACGGCCAACACCGTTCATCTTTCCCGACATACCGCAGTTCCCAACCAATCTGAATATACCGACGGATAACCCGATGACTGTAGAAGGGGTGGAACTTGGCCGATATCTATTCTACGACGGCCGCCTATCTGGTCGCGCGCATCCAGACTCGCTGATGAGTTGTGCGAGCTGCCACGTACAGGCCAATGGGTTCGACACCGGCCCCAACCATCCCGTGTTTGGCAATGGCAAACCTTTTGGCCTCACCGGCAAGCCGACACCCAACTACCCCCTTCCTCTGGTAAACCTGGTGTACAACCACAACGGCTATCTGTGGAACGGTTTCGTACACGGCTCAAACAATATCCTGGGTTCCGAAGCGTATGGGGTGCCGGCTATGGCGCAGTATCATTACCAGAATATAGAGTCGCTGGTATGGATGGCTATAGAAGCCCCTCACGAAATAAATGGCGATGTAGAACGCACCGTTGCGCTTATTGGCTCCATACCCATGTATACGCCAATGTTCAAAAAAGCCTTTGGCACGGAAGAAGTCACTTATGAGCGCATCAGCAAATCGCTCGCACAGTTTCTGCGCAGTATTATTTCTTATCAGTCCAAGTTTCATCAGTGGTTGCGAAAGGAAGTTGTTTTTACCCCCTCTGAGCAGCGCGGTCACGACCTTTTTTTCTCTGAAGATGCCGACTGTTTTCATTGCCACGGCGGCTCCATACTCATGACCACCAATGAGTATTTCAACAACGCCAAAGATAAGCAGCCCGATGAGCCACGCGATAGATACGCCGTGACCGGAGATCCGATGGACATAGGCGCCTATCGCGCACCATCCTTGATCAATGTGGAAAAGACCGCGCCTTATATGCACGACGGCCGTTTCAACACCCTGGATGAAGTAATTGATTTTTACTCAGATGGTCTGGTATACTCAGACTATGTACACCCGCTCATGAAGAATGTACGCCAGGGGGGTGTGCAACTCACAGATGCTCAAAAGGCCGACCTTAAGGCCTTCCTGCTCACCCTCACCGACGAGGCCATGCTACAGGCAGAGCAGTACAGCCGCCCTTCAGAACTTGAGGAGCCTTACGCCATCAAGTAGGCCATATTGGCCGGATTAAGCTGAGCAATCGGCCACATTGACACCCCCATGCTTCCTGTTGGTGGCTTATTCAGAAATGGAATGGCCTTTGTTTAGTGAGACCCAAAAAGATAGGAGGATGCATGAATTTCTTAAAAGATAAAAAAATGCTCCGTGTGTTGTTGAAGCAGTCAGACCTGATGAATACGGTCAATGGCGGAGTAAGTGCTACTAAATTTAACATAGAAACCATTGGTGATGATATTGTCATAAAAGTTTCCAATCCATCGGTAGATCCACGGTGCTTCCACTTTATGGTGAGCAACAATAAATTGGTGATCAATGTGCTTTTTCAAAGTGCAGACGAGGGGCAGATGGCTTATCCACTGTTCAGCAAAGTGATTGATATACCGTATTACGTAGACATACCGCGTATAGAAGGGGTATATGAAGAGGGGGAGTTCAGGGTGTATATGCCCTATAATGCCAATCTGCCCCGCAAGCCCTGGCCGGTAAAAATGCGCTTTTTGGGTGAAGACAATGATGAATAAATAAACCGTAACAAAGCAACAGCCGCAGCATCTGTATTTGATCCTGCGGCTTTTTTTTGTCATGCACATTATTTCGGCCTTTTCATTCTTTTCTCTGGGTGAGTGAATGCACTAAATGCACTATATCACCGGTAATGCTTTCACTTTCCATGCATCCAAAAGTCTTTCACCCCACACCGCCGGCTTGGCGCATTTCACTCCACGGGCCGTGGGGCCGCGTCAT
>CAZQVB010000007.1:0-142924 GCA_964596645.1 uncultured Roseivirgaceae bacterium | reverse complement strand
CAACATCCCTACACCGTAGCCCCACCACAGCTCGATCCCGAGCCTGAGGTGCAGCCAAAGCAATGGTTGTTGAAAACTATATCGCGCGCATTGATTTTAGCCAGGTCGAACATGCCAATATGCTCTGAACTTTTGCAGGAGAGCTTAAGCTCAAGCATCTGGTTGAAGTCGCAATCGTACAAGAAACCATCCCAGCCTACCGACAGTGTGTTTCTGCACATCACACCAAGCGCAGCAGCCGGATTATAGGCGTCAACCAGTTTGGCCATGTAGGTTTCATAGTTGCCAGACTGAACCAGATATTCAAGAAATCGGCTTATTGGCAGGTTGGTGATGGTGTATAGATTATTAAATTCTATGTTATAGCTGTCTCTCAGACGTCTTTTAAACTCCGCCTCCAGTGCGCGCTGATCGGCTGGAAGAAATGCACCAGAAGGGTTATATACCAAATTCAAGATAAAGCTGCTATCCGGCATACCGTAAGCTGCCTCGTTGAGCATGGTAAGCGCCCTTATGGAGCGGTCAAACACACCTGCACCCCTTTGGGCATCGGTACGGGTAGCGGCGAAGTAGGGAAGTGAGCTTACTACCTCTACGCTATTTTCTTTATAAAAATTGGGCAAGTCGTGGTATTTAGGATTGGCTACTATTATCGTCAGATTGCAGCGCACGATAATGTGCAATTTCCTAAACGAAAGTTCCTCCACAAACCATCTAAAGTGTGGGTTCATTTCCGGAGCACCGCCAGTCAGGTCTACCGTATGTATGCCGGTAGAATCAAGGGCGGTGAGGCACGCCTCCATCGTTTCCCGGCTCATGATTTCCTGCCGTGTAGGGCCGGCATCTACATGACAGTGCTTACACGTTTGATTGCACATTTTGCCCAGGTTAATCTGCATTATCTCTACACCGGTTGGCTTGAGCGGGTAAAGACGGTGTTCTTTCAGCTTATCCTCAAATGTGGTATGTCCTCTGCATTCCCCTAGAATTTCTAATTGTGATTGAGCATGCTTCAGATCCTTTATCTTATCAATCATGACGCTACATAGAGATTTCTTTTACCTTATTCATCATTTGCACGCCGTGCACCAGTGAGGCTCCGCCACGTATGGCAGCGGCTACGTGTACAGCTTCCATCATCTGGGCTTCATCGGCGCCTTTTTCCAAGGAATCGGTGCTGTAAGCGTCTATACAATAGGGGCATTGCAAGGCATGCGATACCGCCAGGGCAATCAAGGATTTTTCTCGAGCCGTTAGTGCGCCATCTTTAAATACTTCACTGTAGTATTCAAAGAACTTCTTTCCAAGCACCGGTTGGAATTCAGATATGTTGGCAAATTTTGCCAGGTCTTCTGGTTTGTAATAGGAGTTAGCCATTGGTAAGTCTATTATAAATGATCAAATGGAGATTCGTGCGCAAAGTGATGTGCGCAGCATGTTGTGGTGTAAATGTTTGCTCTGAACTTAGCAGATAAATATTGGTGGAGCTCGCAGTGGTGTACCAACCGTATAAGTGCCTATAAGCACAGGGAGTTCGGTTGTGCCAACTCGGCTGATGGCTTTTATAAATTGACCAAGTGCCTGCGTGAGTTGCCTGGTGGTGCCGAAGCAATTGATGATGCCAGCAAGGCTCTGAGGATTGTCCAGGTCTCTTTTCAGGCTTAAAAGCTCAATTTTCTTCTCTGCACATGTTTGCAGTTTCTTGAGAAGAGCTTTGCAGTCAGCACCATTTTGCCAAGGCACATCAAGAAAATCACTGGCACTAAAAGCACTACGCCGTACGCCAATGAGGTACATGCCGCCATCTGTGGCAGGTCCCAAAACGGCATGCGCTTCAAGGAGTAGCGCTGATGCCTGCAAAATGTCATACGCGCTGATCTGGGGGCAATCGGACCCTACAACGATGATACGTTCATAGCCATGGGCAAATATCTGCTCCATGGCATGGGTCAACCTTTCGCCGAAAGTTCCTCCTTGTTGTGTGTGCTCTGAGATGTGATAAAAGGGTAAACCCGACTTCCTGATTTCGCGCAGGGTATGCCTGAACAGAAGACTTGCCAGCCGCACATTGGCCCTATTGCGCACTACGTGGGTCATCACTTTACTCCAAGCCTCAGCACCGGGTGTGCGCGCAAACAGCAATATGGCAGTGGCTTCTTTCATTGTGGTTTGAGTATACAACTAAAATTTTTGCATCTCGATTTTTCAAACGGGCATGCTTGTCGGCATGTGAACAATCGGCATAAAAAAACCGGAAAGAGTGTTCTTTCCGGTATATAAGCGTTTTGTCTTTTATGTCAGAATTTAAGGAATACTAAAGGTACTATCGTCTATACCTTGGTTCAGCTCTACATTCTTTATCTTTTGTTCGAGCTTGGTAGGGCCTATGGGCTCTATAATGGTATGCGGAAAAAACAAACCTTCCACTTCCTCATAGTCTTCATAATCAGTTGTTTGCGGCATTTCCCCCTGAGGGGTTTTTATCAAGCTCACGCTGCGCAATTTAAGCCCGCTCTCCTGATCATAGTAATAGGTGGTACGGTTGCCGGCAGGGCTCTCAAAGTCTATGGCATAGGCATTTTTACCATCCACATCTTCTATACCTGCTAGCGTAGGCTCAATTCCATACGCTTCGAAATGGAGCTCCGGCACCAGCGCTAAGCCAAAGGCCAGGTCTTTTTTGGTCTTTTCATCGACAGGTAATTTATTTCCCATCTGCATGATGCTTGCTTCCTGGCCATCGTACAATTGTATCATCACAGGCTGGCCATTCATTTTGACGGCGGCGTACGACTTGTCTGGCATTTTATTCATTCTCACAATTTCCAGCTGCTGTCCCTGCATGGCGGCATCCATGGTTATGGTCACATCTTTTATTGCCTTCAACTTGTCTTCTCCGCCCAGTGCTTTGAGATATTGGTCGATCACCTGGGTGGCAGTAAGGCCTTGTGGCAATTCATTTTTTACCCGCTCCACCGGGTTGCCATACATGTCGTAATAGCCCACCGGACCAAAAGCCTTGAGCTCATCTGCTACCTCCGACGCCTTACCTACTACCACTATATATGCCTGATCGGGTTTCACATACTTTTTGGCCATTGCCTGCACATCATCTACACCTACCGCGTCTACATTTTTCAGGTAGTTGCTGTAGTAGTCTGCGGGCAGATCGTAGCGTGCGGTGTTCAGTGCAAAGCTGGCTATGGTTTGCGGGCTTTCGAGGGCGCGTGCAAAGCGGCCGGAGAGATAAGCTTTGGCAGCAATAAGTTCCTCTTCTTTTACTTGTTCGTCCACTATGGCCTTCAGCTCTTTCATAAATTGATATACCGCACTGTCGGTTACTTCATTGCGCACGCCTGCAAAGGCTGTGAAATTGCCGGCGATCATATCACTGCTCAGCGTGGAATTGGCATTGTATGTATAAGCTTTACTTTCACGCAGATTTTGCATCAAACGGGAAGAAAAGCCCCCGCCCAATATTTGGTTCATCACGCTGGCGGGTATCACATCAGGATGACCTTTGGACAAATTGATGGGATTACATATGCGGATTTCTGACTGCACGGACGACGGTCTGTCTACCATCGCCACCATGGTGTTGCTTGGTTCTTTTACATACTCAAACTGAGGCAGATCTACCGGACGTGCCTCCCAACGGGCAAAATATTTTTCTGCCATTTTTTTGGCTTCTTTGGCATTGATGTCGCCTACAATGGCCAGATAGGCTATAGAAGGCGTGAAGTATGTGTTGTAAAATGCCTTACAATCCGCAATGGCCACATTTTTCACCGTGCGCTCTGTGGTCAATTCGCCGTAGGGGTGGTCGGCGCCATACAGGAGTACAGACCGCACATTGCTGGCAATGGCATCCGGTTCCTCTTTTTGCGATTCGAGACTGGAAAGCATTTGCGTTCTTATCTTCTCCAATTCTTCTTCAGGAAAAGACGGATTGTACAATACATCCGTCATCAGCTCCAGGAGTGTTTCGCTGTGCTTCTTAAGTGATGAAGCATATATGGAAGAGGGAGAAGTGGACAATGTGGCACCCAGAAAATCGATTTGTTTGTCCAGCTCATCTTTGCTGCGATTGGCAGTGCCGGCACGAAGCATCTGGCCGGTCATGCTGGCCACGCCGGCTTTGTCGCCTTCTTCGAAAGCTTCTACATCAAGCACCAGCGAATAGGAAACGACCGGCAACTTATTATTTTCTACTACAAAAACGCGGATGCCATTTTTAAGGGTAAATGACGCTGGTTTTGGCAAGTTAATTTCAGGCGCAGGCCCTGGTTCGGGCGCCCTAGTTCTGTCTACCTGCGCCGCCAGGTGGCCGAAACTGCCAAAAATGACGAGAAATATGATGATTCTTTTCATGCTGTATATGGCTTATAAATTTTTGTTCAATAGATGAGTCGTGTTAAATGATGTGCTCTGGCTGCCGGCTTCACACGAGCAGGCCACTGGCTTAATTTTGCTGCTCTGGCTGTTCTGATTTTGGCAAATAATACAGCACCACGCGATTTTCCTTTTTCAAATATTTCTTTGCGATTTGCTGTATATCCTCCCGGCTCACATCCATATATCGCTGTATTTCGGTATTGATCAGGTTGGCGTCTCCAAAATAGACATGATAGTTGGCGAGGCTTTCCGCAATGCCGGCCATGGTGGAGTTTTGACTGATGAAATCAGTTTCCATTTGGTTTCTTATCTTCTGAAATTCCACCTCGGTAATCAGATCATTCTTCACTTTTTCAAATTCTTCATCAATAAGGTTCTCCACTTCTTGTGGGTCCACACCGATATTGGCTATGCCATAGGTGATAAAAAGCCCCGGATCTTCACCTGTAAGCGGTACGGCACCCACCTGAAGCGCCTTCTGCTCATTATCTACAATGCGCTTGTACAGGCGCGAGCTTTGGCCCTGGCTCAGCAGCGTAGTAAGCATATTGAGTGCATAGTAATCTTTCGATCCTTGCTCAGGCACTTTGTAGGCTTGTATCACTGCAGGCAGTTGTATGTTGTCGTATACCACATCCCGTATCTCTTCTTTTTGCTCCGGCTCTACCACATCGGGCCTGGGTATTTCATTTTCGCCCCTGGGAATATCTGCGAAATACTGCTTTACCCATTCCTTGGTTTGCGCTATATCCAGATCGCCGGCGATGGAGAGGGTGGCATTTTGCGGCACATAAAAAGTTTTATAAAAGTTGACAAAGTCGTCCATGCTGGCTGCTTCCAGGTGCTCCATAGAGCCAATGGTGTTCCAGCGGTATGGGTGTACTGTAAAGGCGCGCTTTTGTATTTCTTCGAGCATAGTGCCATAGGGTTGATTATCTACCCGATAGCGCTTCTCTTCTTTTACCACTTCCCGCTGGGTTTCTACGCCTATGGAGTCTACTTTGGCATGCATCAGCCGCTCAGATTCCAGGTATAATCCTAGCTTCAGCTGGTTGGATGGCAGCAGCTCGTAGTAGAATGTGCGGTCGAGCCAGGTGTTGGCGTTGTTCACACCTCCGGCATTGGTGATAAGTTTATCGAACTGGCCGCGCTCTATATTTTTTGAACCTTCAAACATAAGGTGCTCAAAAAAGTGGGCAAATCCAGTGCGTTCCGGGTTCTCATTTTTCGATCCCACATTATACAGCATGCTCACGGCCACTATAGGCACGCTGCGGTCTTGGTGCAAAATCACATGCAGCCCGTTGTCAAGGGTGAACTCTTCAAACTTGATGTCGTTTCCCTGGCCGAATACCGGTACACCCAGGGCAGCCAGTATCATGAAAATCCAAATTTTTCTCATAAGTCGCGCTTTATTTTTTTCCAAACAATGAATATAGCGCAATTGATAAAACACCGCATAAAAAATAGGATGAGTGGTTTATTAATTATGCAGCATATTGTTTCACTTGCACATGGCAAACAAATACGCCGGGCGTACTGAGTTTTTCATTCAATTGAATAATTTTATCGCTACAAGCACGCTAGCTTTGTTTTTACCATTGCGTATCAGACGATGCCAGTGTTGGCAGTAGCTAATATTTTTTCAACCCATTTGGCACATGCAAATTGATAAAGATACACTGAGAAAAATTGCCCACCTGGCCCGGTTGGAGCTGGACGAAAGCCAGGAAGATAAAATGATAGAAGATCTGAACGAGATCATAAGCTGGGTAGAGCAACTCAATGAGGTAGATACGGAAAATGTGGAACCCATCACCAACATGTCTCAGGAGGTCAATGCTTTTCGTGAGGATGAGGTAAAGCCTCATCTTTCCCGGGAGAAAGCGCTGAGGAATGCGCCAAAGCATGATGGCACGTTCTTTCAGGTGCCCAAATTTCTTGAATAGACCAGTGCAATGAGCAAATATTTTTTTTGGCGCCAATGGGCAAAGCCGCATATGTTGCTATTCAGTATACTGACAGGCGCCATGCTTCTTGGGCTTGTAGTGGTTGTACTGGCATACTTCACAGGCGCCAATTTCACCTATCAGTGGTATACCGAAGGGCAATTTCACAGCATCAGTATGCTGTACGAGCAGTATCAGATCGGGCTCTATAAGCTGCCCATCATGGCAGAGAACCTGGCCATGACGGAGAAATTCCGGGCGAGCGATATACAACTTTATGCCTGGCCGGCTTATTCGCTCTTAGGCATGGTAGCGCTGGTGATCTGCCTGTTGCTGGCACTCACGGCCGATCTCAGCCGGTTCTATTTCACCCTTGCCATGGTGCTTTTCGTGGGTTTGCTGCTATTGCTCAAGCTCGATCATCTTATGCTTTTCTATACCTTGGGTAAATGGGGGCTTGGCCTGGGCATGGCATTATATATACCGCTGGCCTATTGGCTGCATCAGCAGGCCTATCGCTATAGTTTGACCCAGCGATTTGCCTTTTTCCTTGCGGCTACCACGGTTTTTGCCACCATCCTTTATTTTTTCTCCGGTGTTTCCGATCCGTTTTTGCACCTGGCATATTATGGCTTTTATGTGCCTTTGCTGCTTACTGTCTTCTTCATATTTACGGTAGGGCATGAAGTGGTAAGTGCTCTTCTGAAATTGATAACCAGTACCCGAGGCAGCAGCGAAGGAAAAAATCTGTATCATTTTCTCATTGTGAGCCTGATATATTTGCTCAATGTAGCACTGGTATACCTGCGAAACGCCAGAATAGTGGGTTTCGATTTTTATCTGATTGATGCTTTTTTGCTGCTGCTGCCGGCGGCAATACTGGGCATTTGGGGCTATCGCGACAGGGAAAGCACCTACAACACTATATTCCCTTTTTATCCGCACGGGGCTCTGTTGTATGCCGCACTGGGTGTGGTAGCCACAGCTACTATTGCTTTCTGCTTTGCCACCAGCAACGATGCACTGCTTGAAACCATAGAAGATACCATCACCTATACCCAGCTCGGCTTCGGCCTCATGTTTCTGGTATACGCTTTGGCCAATTTCTACACGCTCATCTATCGCAACCACAATGTGGGCCTGATCATGTACAAGCCTCCGCGTATGCCCTACGTTACCAGCCGCATAGCCGGCACGGTGGTAGTGGCCGCCTTGTTTCTGCAGTCCAACATGATACCCTACCTGCAAGCCAAGTCTGGCTTTTTCATTGGCGTGGCCGATATGTATGCCATCTCTGGCGATTATCTCTCTTCGCGGGAGTATTACAACCTTGCGGCGGTGTACTCCAACACAAGCCATCGCATGAACTATGGCCTTGCCAGCCTGGAGATGAAGCAGGGCAACCGTATGGAAGCGTTGCGTTACCTGCGGCAGGCAGTGGCAAAAAATCCCACCCCCTATGCTTACGTCAACCTGGCCGAGGCATTTTTTGATCGCAACCAATTTTTCGACGGTATTTTTGTACTGCACGAAGCGCTGGAAATATTTCCAGATAATGGCCCGCTTCTCAACAATCTCGGCGTGCACTACCTCACCACCAACAGTGTAGACTCCACCTATCAATATTTGCTTCAGGCCGTGGATGCGCCGGGCGCTGCCAATGCGGCCCAGGCCAATATTTTTGCCCTCTTGTTGCTCAATGACCTCAACATCAAATCAGACACAGTACAGTCGCTGGTGCAAAAGGTGCAGTATAAGCCTGCGCTGGCCAACCTTCTGGCACTGGCCAATAAGAAAGACATCAACGTGTCCGACATGCCAGATCAACCTTTCGACACCCTGGCGTATATACAGCCCGGCCATCTGGTGTATGCGCACAACAAAATGCTGAACCAACCGGCTATGGTCGACTCTTCGCTTTGGCTTCAGATGCAGCATTATTTTCAGGAATATCCGCAGCCATGGCTGGAAGAAAAATTACAATTTGCAGCCGCACTGGCGGCTTATCGCAACGGAAACCTCAGCACATGTGTGCAACAATTATCCACTCTGGCCATGAGCGAACAGGCCCAGTCGGTGGTGTATCAGGCCGCTATGGGCAAAGTGGCCCTGGCACAGCATGCGCCCAGGCTGGCAACGGAATATCTCGGCACGGCCGTAGGCCGTGGAAGAAATGATCTGGCGCCTGAGCTGGCCTTTGCCTATATGTATATGGGCGCATTCGACAACGCCCGCAGCCTTTGGCAACAGGTGAAGGAGCAGCCGGATACTGTAAATCGTGCCTTGGCCACGGACATGCTTCACCTGCTTAGCCTGAATGCCGTGCGCGAAGCACTTGTCTATGACGATCAGCTGCGCTATCATTTTATTTATTTTCTGCAGTCTCGTTTTCCGGCAGACGATATGGAAGCCCTGGCGGTAAGCATCGATAATCAAAACTACAGGGCGCTGGCGTACACCGCACTGGGCAGGTCGGCATTGCAAGCCAATGAGCTGGAAAAGGCCGCAGATCTGGTCAGCAAAATTCAGGCGCTCAACATCACGAGCGATGATGCTTATGAGCAGTTTGTAGCCTATTATATAGAATACATTTTGGCCACAGATCAATACGAACTTCTGCAAGGCGTGCTGGAGCAGTTAGGGCTCCAATCGACCTCACTCCAAGCGCACCTGACACTTGCCCGTGGCGTACATCAGGGGTTTATCGGTGCATATGCAGAGGCGGATTCGCTCTTGCGCCACCTCGCTTATGAAAACCCCTTCTTCGAAACAGGTGTGATGGCTGCCGTACGGCACTTCAACAGAAATGAAAAAGACACACGGCTGAGCTACGACATATTACTCAACGCGCTGAACATCAACCCCTATTCTACTGAGCTGAACAAAGCCTATATTTTACAAAGCCTGAAGCTGGGCCTGCGTGACTATGCCGCCGAAAGCCTGGAGCAACTGAAGGCATTGTTGCCGCCACACCGGTTCGAAATTTTTTTAGAGGAATACGCTGCTGCGCTGGCCGAGGCCGAGGCGTGGGACTAAAAAGGTTGGCAGTAGTTTCAGATTGATTTCAGCTTAAGCTTCCTTCTCAGGTCGTCTACAGCTTTTTTGAAGCCGGCATCGGTGCTGTACATATCGTCTACTGTTTGCACCGCGTGTATCACCGTGCTGTGGTCGCGGCCGCCAAAGTGATAGCCTATAGTTTTTAGAGAGAGGTTGGTATATTCTTTAGAAAAAAACATGGCCAACTGTCGCGCCATCACAATTTCCTTTTTGCGGGTTTTATCTTTGAGCTCCGCTACGCCCATCTTGAAATAGTCTGCTACTGTTTTCTGTATATAATCTATGCCTACTTCAGAGTCGATATCGTGTACTATGCTGCGCAGGGTTTGCTTGGCCAGCTCCAGGTCTATGTCTTTTTTCACCAGCGATGCGTTGGCGATCAGCGAAATAAGCACGCCCTCCAGTTCGCGTATGTTGGTGTCTACACTGTAGGCCAGGTATTCTATCACATTGTCGGGTATGTGTATGCCATCCGATTGCATCTTGCGCTGAATGATGGCAATGCGCGTTTCGTAATCCGGCTGTTGCAGGTCGGCCGTAAGTCCCCATTTAAACCGCGACACGAGCCGCTCCATCAGGCCTACCAGGTCTTTAGGCGGTCGGTCGCTGGTCATTACGATCTGCTTGCCGGATTGGTGCAGGTGGTTGAATATATGAAAGAATATTTCCTGGGTTTTTTCCTTGCCTTCAAAAAATTGCACGTCGTCTATGATGAGCACATTCACCTGGAGATAGAAATTGGAAAATTCCTGTATGATGTTGTTTTTGATGGCTTCAAAAAACTGGTTAGTAAATTTTTCTGAAGACACATACAGCACAAACTGGTCATCCAGGCTCTGCTTTATGTCGTTGCCTATGGCCTGTGCCAGGTGCGTCTTGCCCAGGCCTACCCCGCCATAGAGCATCAGCGGGTTGAAGGAGGTAACGCCTGGCCGCTGCGCCACGGCCAGGCCGGCAGAGCGGGCCAGCCGGTTACAATCGCCTTCTATAAAGTTCTCGAACGTGTAGTTGCGATTGAGCTGCGAGTCGAACCTCGGGTGGTCGCGCCTCGACAAATGAAACGGGTTGCTGATGTTTTTGCCGAAGCCGTTGGATTTGCCTGCCTTGCTATTGTTGGGCAAGCTCACCGCGTAGGGTTGGTTGTGCGCATCGCCACCGTCTATCACCACGGAGTATTCCAGCCGGTATTCTTTGCCCAGCTGCTCGTCTATCACGTGGCGCATCAGTCCTACATAATGCTCCTCCAGCCATTCGTAAAAAAACTGGCTGGGCACCTGTATAGTGAGCACATTTCGCTCAAGTTTCAAGGGAACAATGGGCTTAAACCATGTTTCGAAAGCCTGCTCCCCGATCTGATCCTGAATCACACGAAGGCAGCTTTTCCATGCAGTGGTATGGTCGGTAAGCATAGAAGAAAAAAATGGCTTTGACAGGTTCATCTTTTTGGAAAAGGGTAACAAATGTTGGAAAAATAGGCCGAACAAAAAAATGCAGTTTTCCTTGACTTTTAATTTTGCCTCACGCCATTTCAAACACCTGTGTTTCATCAAAGAAATAGCTTGAAAATTGTTTCATTGCTTCCATATCTGCTTAGTGAATGCGGGTACAATCTCCTCGTTCAGATAATGCTTTCCCGCTGGTTACAGTGACTGAAGAAAAAATTGACAGAGCAAGAACGAATTCAAATCCGTGGGCAAAACAGCCTTAATCAACGATTTAAACCTGATTTTAATCATATTTTACGATGATCGGCATCATTAGGGTCTTTGACTGTATGCACTTAGTTTTGTGTCTGATAAAAAGTGAGCAGGTCTGCCATTGTCATCGACACAGGGGCCTGCTTTTCTGTCTCATCCTATCATTTAAAACCAGAAGCGATGTCTTCAGAAAAACTATTCGCTGAATTTCCTGACGTATATAAAGAGGCCTGGAAAGAGCAGGCCATTGCCGACTTAAAGGGTGCCGATTTTGATAAGAAACTGGTGTGGAACACACTGGAAGGTATTTCCCTGCAACCATACTACGATCAGGCCGACCTCAATACGCTTGACTATCTCAAAAAATTCGAAAACTGCTTCGTCAATACCAGTGATGGCACACAAGGTCTGCGTGCCTGGGCCAACCTGGAGACCATTCGTGTAGAAGACGAAGCCGAGGCCAACACCATAGCCTTGGAAGCATTGAATGCAGGAGCCGACGGTGTTTTGTTCGACATCACCGACAAGCCGGGGGCTGACCTCAAAATACTGCTGCGCAATATTGCTTTGCTGCACGCGTCCATAGGCTTCATTGTCAATGCAAAAGCTACGGAGCTGGTTCAGGCATACTTTGCAAGCGATGCGCTGCAAGATCGCTCCGTGCAGGGGCTGATGGGAAGCATACATTACGACCCCATCTATCATTACATCACCGAGGGCCAATCGCTTGATGGCGCTTTCGAATCGCTCCAATCGTTGATCGACTATAGCGATCAGGCAGAGCATTTTTATGGTCTTACAGTGAAATCGGCAGCTTTTCTGGATGCAGGGAGCAATACCGTGCAAGAGCTTGCCTTCACCCTGGCCATGGCTGTGGAGTACATCGACAGGCTGACCGAACTTGGTGTACCGGCAGAAAAAATCTTCAGAAACTTGCAGTTTTCCATGGCCACGGGCACCACATACTTTTTTGAAATCGCCAAGTTGCGTGCCTTGCGCGTGCTGGTATATCAGGTGGCGAAGGCCTATGGATTGGATTCCTTCAACCCGGGAACAATACCGATACACAGCCATTCGGCCATTTGGACCAAAACCATATTTGATCCTTATGTAAACATGCTGCGCAATACCACAGAAGCTATGTCTGCCATCATTGGTGGTTGCAATTCCATCAGCATTGCCCCTTACAACGAGCGCTTTGCCCGGCCTACGGCGCTGGCCCGCCGCATAGCCCGCAATGTTTCGGTGATGCTGAAAGAGGAATCGTACCTGAACAAAGTAGCCGACCCTTCGGCCGGTTCATATTACATAGAAACGATTACCGATCAACTGGTGAGCAAAGCCTGGGAGCTTTTTAAAGAGATAGAAGCGAAGGGTGGATTTCTCCGTGCCTTTGATCAGGGAGAGATAAAAAATAGGGTAGATGCCGTAAAGAACGAGCGGATGAAGCTGATCTCTTCCAGAAGGGAAGTATTGGTAGGCACCAATCAATATCCAAATCTGAAAGAGCGGATGGATCCGGACAGCGTAGTGCATGCCGCGCAACAGCCAGGCGCTGCAAACCTGCTGAAACCACACTCAGCTGCACAGGAGTTTGAGACGCTGCGGCTGGATACGGAACGCTTCGTGAAAAAGCACGGTGAAGAAAAACGACCGAAAGTATATTTGACACCCGTCGGCAACAACGCCGCCATGCGTACTGCCAGGGCAATGTTTTCGAGTGGGTTTTTTGGATGTGCCAACTTTGAAGTAGTAGAGGGCACACCGTCAGAAAGTCTTGATGAGACTTTGGAAAAAGCCATGATCTACAATGCCGATATTTACGTAATATGCGGATCTGACGACGACTACGCCACACTGGGAAAAGAAATTGCTGCCAGCTTTAAAAAGCAAAAAAGCGATCGGCAATTGGTGTTGGCCGGCTACCCGGCAGATATTGTGGAAGAGCTGAAAGCAGCCGGTTTCGATGCATTCATACACCTGCGCACCAACCTGATCGACAGCCTGCGCGACTTTCAGAAAAAGCTCAATGTGATTTAAAAAGAATGTAAAAGCCAATGTCTTTGGGGGCATTGGCCATCACAGAATAAAAACCCGTACCGATGAAACCTGATTTCTCAACAATTGATCATAAAGACATACAGGCCTCAGAACCGGCCAAGCCGTCGCTTCCAGGGAACCTGCACGCCTGGCCTTCTGCAGAAAAAATAGAAATAAAGCCGGTATACAACAGCGCCGATCTTGAAGGTGTGGAGCACTTGAACTACGCCGCCGGTTTGCCACCATTCCTGCGCGGCCCATACAGCACCATGTATGTGAGCCGCCCATGGACGGTACGCCAGTATGCAGGATTTTCCACTGCCGAAGAGTCCAACGCCTTTTATCGGCGCAATCTGGCCGCTGGCCAAAAGGGCCTCTCCATCGCCTTTGACCTGGCCACACACCGCGGCTACGACTCAGATCATCCGCGTGTGGTCGGCGACGTTGGCAAGGCCGGCGTAGCCATCGACTCCATACTGGATATGAAGGTGCTCTTCGACCAGATACCACTGGACAAAATGTCGGTCTCTATGACCATGAATGGCGCCGTGCTGCCCGTAATGGCTTTTTATATAGTGGCCGCAGAAGAGCAGGGCGTGAAACCGGAGCTGCTGAGCGGTACCATACAAAATGACATTTTGAAAGAGTTTATGGTGCGCAATACCTACATATACCCACCATTGCCCAGTATGCGCATT
Organism: uncultured Roseivirgaceae bacterium; assembly: GCA_964596645.1. GTDB lineage: Bacteria > Bacteroidota > Bacteroidia > Cytophagales > Cyclobacteriaceae > CAVQEK01. The sequence goes on along the minus strand of CAZQVB010000007.1, from coordinate 129,088 downwards.
ATTGCCGATATTTTTGAGTACACCTCGCGGCTGATGCCGAGGTTCAACTCCATCAGCATCAGTGGCTATCACATGCAAGAGGCAGGTGCCACGGCCGACTTAGAACTGGCCTATACCCTGGCCGATGGGTTGGAGTATATCCGCGCAGGCCTCAAAGCAGGCATCGACATCGATAAGTTTGCACCGAGGCTTTCATTTTTTTGGGCCATTGGCATGAACCACTTCATGGAAATAGCCAAGATGCGGGCCGGCCGGCTCCTGTGGGCCAAGCTGGTGAAGCAGTTTGATCCCAAAAACCCCAAATCCATGTCGCTGCGTACGCACAGCCAAACATCGGGCTGGTCGCTTACGGAGCAGGATCCGTTCAACAACGTGACACGCACCTGCGTAGAGGCCATGGCCGCAGCACTGGGCCACACACAATCACTGCATACCAATGCGCTGGACGAAGCCATTGCTTTGCCCACCGATTTCTCCGCGCGCATTGCCCGAAACACGCAGTTGTATATACAGGATGAAACCAAAATAACCAAGGCCGTAGACCCATGGGCGGGTTCCTACTATGTAGAAAAGCTGACGCACGAGTTGGCGCACAAGGCCTGGGAGCTGATAGAAGAGGTAGAACAGCTGGGCGGCATGGCGAAAGCCATAGAAACAGGTTTGCCCAAAATGCGCATAGAAGAAGCCGCCGCACGCAAGCAGGCGCGCATCGATGCCGGCCGCGATGTGATCGTAGGGGTGAATCAGTATAAAGTGAAGGACGACTTCGACCTGGAGCTGCTCGAGGTAGACAATACCGCCGTACGTCTGTCGCAGATACAGCGGCTGAAACAACTGAAAGAAAACCGCGATGGGCAGGCAGTAGAGCAGGCACTTGCGGCGATCACCAAAAGTGCCGAAAGTGGTGAGGGCAATTTGTTGGAACTGGCCGTAGATGCTGCACGCAAGCGGGCCACCCTTGGTGAAATATCTATGGCTATGGAGAAGGTGTTTGGCCGCCACGTGGCTACCATACGCTCAATAGCCGGTATCTATTCCGCCGAAGCCTCCAGCGACGACGCTTTTGAAGAAGCCAAAAAGCTGGCCGATCAGTTTGCCGAGGTGGAGGGCCGCCGGCCCCGCATCATGGTAGCCAAAATGGGCCAGGATGGGCACGACCGTGGCGCCAAGGTAATCTCCACCAGCTTTGCCGACCTGGGCTTCGATGTGGACATCGGGCCGCTGTTTCAAACGCCGGAAGAAGTAGCCAAACAGGCGGTAGAAAACGACGTGCATGTGGTAGGCGCATCCAGCCTGGCTGCCGGGCACAAAACACTGGTGCCGCAACTGATAGAAGAGCTGAAGAAGCTTGGCCGTGATGACATCATGGTGGTGGCCGGAGGCGTGATCCCCGCCCGCGACTACGACTATTTGTTCCAGTCGGGTGTGGCAGCCGTATTTGGCCCCGGCACTGTCATAGCCAAGGCAGCCGCCGATATTCTGAAGAAACTGTTGCAGGCCGATGTAGCCGGATAACAGGCGCCAAAGGAGATTTATCAAAAAAAACCTCACTTGCCCAGGAGCCAGTGAGGTTTTTTGTTATTGTAGTTCTTCCCTTACAGCTTCAGCTTTTTGAAGATACCTTCAGGTATGCTTTTGATGATGAGCATGATGTAGCGCCACATCCAAAGTGTATAGACTACATTTTTCTTTCTGTCTACACCTTTCAGAATGTCGCGGGCTACCTGCTCCGGCCGGGCGGTGAGTGGTGCGGGCAAGTCCAGGCCTTCCGTCATACGAGTGGCTATAAAGCCCGGTTTTGCTGTGAGCACATGCACACCACTGGTCTGGAGTCTGTTTCTCAAGCCAGAGAGGAAAGCCGTGAAGCCTGCTTTGGCGCTGCCGTAGTAGTAGTTGCTTTGCCTGCCACGATCCCCCGCCACCGAGCTGATGCCGACCATGCAGCCATCCTTTTGCATTTCATACTGTGCTGCCAGCAGGTTGAAGATTGATGCGGCTCCTACAAAATTCACGTTCAGTATGCGCAGCATTTCTTCATTGTTTTTTACCGCTATATCGTGGTGGCCCAGGTAGCCAAAAACAGCAATGCTCAAATGAGGAAATGGCTGCAACTGCTCCACAAATGCCCGATGGGAGGCAAAGTCCTCAGCATCGAAAGGGAGAACCACCGGCTGGATATTGAATTTTATTGCAATGTCTTTGGCCATGCGATCAAGTGCTTCCTTGTTGCGGCCGGCCAGGTACAGGCCATATTTTCTGGCCGCGAGCTGCAGTGCCAGGGCGCGCGCCACATCTGAAGTGGCACCGAGAAGTAGGGCATAATTTCCTGAGGCGTGTGGTTGTGGCATAGCGGTAAGCTTTGGTCGTTTAAACATGCAATATAGGCAACATCGGCAATGGGTTTATTTGTGATATGGTGTAGTATAGGGATGGTACAGTATTAGATACTGCTGAAATATTCATTTCCCACTGTGACTTATTTTTGACATTTTTGATATATGCGGTTGTCTTGTGTGACTTGACAATGGGTATGGCTGAGAAGGGGAGTTTCTTCTATTTCCACAATTCCTGTGTTTTACTATCTTCTGGAAATCCAAGAGCAGATTTATCTACTTCAGGATATTTTTCCAATAAGCTATTTAATTTTTCTTTAAAACTATGCTTAGGGCTAATAGTGTTCAATAAATATAATATCATTGATAAACCAAAAGCTGGTTTGTTATTCCTCCATTCAATATGACCTTCTCTATTTAAGAATTGATTTGAAGGATTTAAGGGTACCTGAGGTGAAATGCTTAGAGTTTTATTCCAAAAACGTGAGTGATGAGCACATATGTTTCTGATATAATTGAATGAGTGCAGCCAAGAAGTAAAAGTTCTATCATCAAGCCCAAAGTAATGAGCAATATTTCGTTTCGTTCTTCCAGGTTTTAAATTGGAATATAAGTTGGAAAGTTTTCCAAATGATACTACTTCTAAAAGTATCCAACTCGGTGGTAGAGGGTTTGTATATTTTTCTTTAAATGATGAAATGAACATCTCATCACTTTTTTCATATTCAATGCTCATTTTTTCGAGGGTTGTATTTAACTTATATCTGTTTCGAAAAAGTGATTTATTATTATACCAGTACGCTCCTTTGTCGTGCGATATCTGATAAATAAGCTGAGCCCGAATAGCTATTTCTATTTTCTCAAGTTCACCAGTTATCAATAACCTTAATTCTCTGTCGAAACAGTATAGCTTGAAAGCCTTTTCGAAAGAAGCTCCTTCTTTAAATCTATGCAATGATTTAGGCTCTTGTAAAAAGGGATACCAATAGCCGCTCAATCGAAAATAACTTATGTTTCGAAGGATGTGCAAGGCTCTGGATTCGTTTTCGATCGTTAATCCACGTTCCTTTAATCTACAGAGTTGATCTTCAAAGGTAAGGGCGGGTTTGTTGAATTCTCTTCTGGCCATACAAAAAAAAAGTCCACCCTGAGCGCCCTGTTCTTATGGGAAGGGGGGTGAACATATTGATACAAACATATATTTTAGATACGTGTTTTCAAAGACTTTAGTTTAATATTGACTGCGTCACACTCTTCTACACGGTGACGATATTCCCTTCCGTCAACCAATGATACTTTGGCTCTTGGGCAGAAAAAAGGCTATTTAATTCTAGCGCCGCGACTTACCTATGATTTTTCTATACAGTTTTTTCATTCGTCCGGGCTTGGGCTCATCACTGTCGTAGTAGCCATGGCCGTGGCCTGCGCCATAGGTGTAGCCATAGCCGTATCCATAGCTGCGGTAGCCGTAGCTTAGCTTTTTGAAGTCGATGTCGTTAAACACCACCGCGGGGTTTTGCAGCTTTTGTTCTTTATACATTTGGTTGATGCTCTCAAGCGCTACTTTTCGTGTTTTTCCCTGGCGCACTATGATCAGGTTCACATCCACATACTTGGTCAGCTCCACGGCATCGGACACTATACCGATGGGCGGTGAGTCGATGATGATGATTTCGAAATCTTTGCGCAACCTTTTCATAAGGCCAGCCATATTTTCTGTCACGATAAGCTCCGACGGATTGGGCGGTATCTCGCCGCTGTGAATGATATAAAACTGGCCATCCATCACCGTCTGCACGATGTCGCTATAGCTCGATATGCCAGCCAGATAGGTGCTCAATCCGTCTTTCGATGTGTTTTTAAACACTTTGCTCAACGCGGGCTTGCGCAGGTCGGCGCCTACCACCACTGTCTTTTTTCCCGATATGGCGTAGATGTATGCCAGGTTCACACTGCAAAAGGTCTTGCCCTCACCGCTGATGGAGGAGGTGATCATGAACACCTTGGAAGAAGCACCGTCTTTGGAAAAATACTGCAGATTGGCCCGCAAGTTTCTGAAGGACTCGGCTATAGCCGACTTTGGCTTTGACTTCGCTACCAGCGTGGCACCATCGGCGCTATGGCCTACAAGGCCCAACAGCGGCATGGTAGAAAATTTCTCCAGCTCATCTTTGGAGTGCACAAAAGGATTGAGAAAGCCGATGAGGTAAATGATGCCGATGGGTATGCCCAGCCCCAGCACCACAGCAAAGGTATAGTTGCGGCTTGTGCGGGGTTGAATGGGTGGGCCAGCCACGCGTGGGCTGTCAAGTATTTCATAATCGGGCTCCTGCGATGCCTTGGCAATGTTGGCATTGAGCTTCTCGGTGAGCAACGTAGAATAGAAGCGTTCTGCCAGACTGAATATGCGTTGATACTGCGCAAAATTTTGTTCATCGCCCAGCACATCGCGTGTGTCGCCGATCAGTGCGGTGACGCGCTCGTTGATCTGCTCTATTTCAAAGTTGTTGCGCGCCCTCGAGGTTTCTATACTTTCCATCATACCGCGCTCAAGCTCTGCAAGCATGTCTTCGCTTTCCTGATTCTGGTATTTGAAGATGGGGCTTTTGCGCATCAGCTCGGTGCTCTGTGTGGAAAGCTGCATTTTCAGCTCCACATACTGGCCAATCAGGTCGTCGAGCAGCGATGTGTTCACACCCATGGTGTTGGGCGCTATGATGTCGTTGTCGCTCTTTGACTGAATGTAGTTGCCTAGGTAGTCGATGTAGTTGTTGATCAGCAAAAGCTCCAGCCGCTTTTCTTCCAAAGCATTTATTCTGGTAAACAACTGCTCCGAACCGAGCACCAAATCGCGGTTTTCCATTTTAAAAGACTGAAGCATGCCGCTCAGCGTCACCAGCGAGTCGGCCAGGTTGGAAAGTTGATCATCGATAAATTCTATGGTTTTTACGGCGGTAAAATTTTTATCGATCACCGACTTCTCCACGATCACCTCTCCTATTTTGGCCAAAAAGTCTTTTTCCTTTTCCGGATACGGCCCTGTCACCGACAGGTTCAGCACGGCAGAGCCCTTAGTCACCCAACTCACCATTAGCTTGTTGCGGTATTCGGCGATCAGTTGGTTCAGGTCATTTATCTTGAAATAAATAACGGGATCGCTGGTCCGCGGGTATTCCGCCTGGTGCAGGTTGAGTTGAAAAATAAAGCCGCCAACATTATGTGATTGGCCATAGGCGAAGGTGCGGGTGGGCATGGCGCTTTGCCAGTACTCATCTTCTTCGGCTGTAAGCCGGAAACCGTCGGGCCTGAGCGTGCATTGAAACATCACCTCGTAAGGCACTACCGAAGAGAGTGAGTCGACGATGAGCCCTACCGGACTGGTGGGGTACATTTCGCTTATGAGCACATTGCCCATTTTATAATACGAAATTCCCCAATCGAGCCGCTGTATGGCTTCCGACACTATGGCGTGCGACTTCAGTACAGTGATCTCTCGGTTTATGTCTTTTTCGGTAGAGAAGTACTCCCCACCTTGTATCACGTCGGCTGCGCTTTTGCTGGTGCTTCGGTAGTATTTTTTTGATAAAATGGTGGTGTATACACTGTAGATGCGCGTGGTGTAGCGGTTGATGAGAAAAGCCACCAGCAGCGCTACAAGCAGCGCGCCGAGCACCCAATACCAATTGGCCAGTACACGGAACAAAAACTTCTTGATCTCATCGATATCCGATGGCTGCTTTTTGCTTTCCTGGTCCAAATTCATTTGCATTTTATAGGGAAAAAACGAAGCGCTGACCGAATATTATCTCAACTCGATCAGATTCAAAACTAAAATTAAAAGCGATAGTGAAGATACGATAAGTCCCAGATTTTCACCGAAGTAGTTGCGGAAGGGCTTCTGTCTCAGGGGTGGTACGAGCACTATATCATTGGGGTGCAGGTAGAAAAAAGAAGAGGTCATAAATTCCTCATCGAGCAGGTCGATGTAAAACACTTCCGCATGGTCATCTTGTTGCCGTATTATTTTTATGTTCTGGCGATCGGCCATTTCGCCCAGGCCCCCGGCCAGTGCAAGGCCTTCAATCACAGACAGCCGGTTGTTGAAGGTATTGATCACATCGCCGCCACCGCGTATCTCACCAAGCACGGTAATGCGGAAGTTGAGCAAGCGCACCCGTACTACAGGCTCTTCCAAAAATTCTTCCACTATCTTTTGAATCTGCTGCTCAGCCTCATATATGGTGAGTCCGGCCAGTTGCACCTCGCCCACCATAGGAAACTCAATATTGCCTTCCTTATTGATCAGGTACCCATGAATGGCGCCCATATTCATATTTCCGCCGACGTTCACATTGCTCTGTGGCAAACCCAACGAAAAGAAATCATACTCTTTGGGGGTAAGGCTGCTGATCTGAATGCTCAGCACATCTTCGTGCTGCAGCTCATAGTGGAAATTCGTCAGCTGGTATGACCGAAGTATGGAGTCTGTCGGCGCCGGCCCGTACAAGTCTGTTTTCTCATGCTGCAGATAGAGCACCTTTTTGTTGGGAACACAGGAAAAAATAGCAGCAGCGGCCAGCAGAAAAAAAAGTAGGCGAAGAGACATTCTGAGCGGGCTATGGTTTTTTGGTGACAATGGATCGAACAAATATATATGCAGTGGCAGTAAATACCGGTGAAAGCAGGAAATTTTTGATGTGGGCCGACAGGCTGTACATAGCATCGGTAAAGCCGCCAATGCGCCCAAGCAAGAGTAGTAAAGCACTTGCCACACTCACACAGAGAAATACGATGAGTACCCGGTACATCCACAATCTGCCCCAGGCCACATAAAAAAACAAGGCGTTCATTGCCAGAAACAACACCCAGTAAACCGCAGCCGACGCCAAACGCATGCGGCCATTGTCTGACAGTGAGGGTTCTGCCTGCAGATCTACACGATGACCCTGAAGTGAGGCATCGCGATAATGAATAAATGCAGGTGCATCGGCTATGCTAAAATTGATGAGATAGGTAGATCGCATGTACGAAAGCAGCAGCAAAAAAATGACAAGCACGACGATAGTCAGTTTTTTCACGCGCTGTGCCTGACGGCCGAATATCGATTGACCCACAACATCCACATGCCAAAAATGGCGCCATACACAATGATGACGAAGGTGTATTTATGGTTGAAATCCAGATACTGCGGATGGTAGTAGTGGATGAGGGTGAGGGAAATGATACGAATGATGTTGAGCACAAGAATGGCCAATAAGCCCAGGGGCATAAACCACAGCTTGTACCGCACCGGGCCGCGGAAGGCCAGGATAAACCCTGCAAAAATCAGAAACAGCTCCAGGCCGCTGCAGCCGTCTCCAATACACACCGCACTGGTGCCGTGCATAGATATTCGTGCATCGCAGCCACTCACCCCGAAATCACTTTCTACACCATAGCCCATGCCCTTGAGGACGGCGACGCTGATCTGCGCCTGAGGCTTTATGATGCCGTAGTGCATGTCGCTGACCAGGCGCGGAAACGCACTTGTGAGGATCACCCAGCCCAGGAGCAGGGCAAAAGCCACACCCAGAAAGCGCACCAGCTCACGGTTTTTCCGAATGATGTTTTTTAAATATTCCAAATCAGGAGATGGCTATTGTTGAACATGACCTCATCAACCTGTGCTGCAAAAGCATTAGGCAGAAGGAAATGGATTTAAAATTAATGTTAAATGCACGATTTAAAAAAGAGCAGTTAAGTGTGCAGGTGAAAGCATAGAGGATTTCGGATGTGGAATAAAAGGGATATTTCGATTGGACAGTGAGGAATACTCATTGCACTGACCACAAACCCATGGCCGATGCGATTATATTTTTACGGCATTAATGTCTATTTTTGCGCAAAATTTTCAGCTGCCTTGAACCATATTTTCCCAATCTTTGATACCATTCTGTCCAGAAAGGAAAAAGAAACCTTATTGAACCAGCGAGCGCTGGTGGTATGGATGGTGGGGTTGTCGGGGTCAGGAAAAAGTACGCTGGCCAGGGCTTTGGAGAACAGCCTGCACGAGCAGGGCTTTCTCACTCAGCTCCTCGACGGCGACAACCTGCGCACCGGCATCAACAAAAACTTAGGATTTTCTCCTGAAGACCGCGCTGAGAATATACGCCGCGCAGCAGAAACCGCCAGGTTGTTTATGCAATGCGGTGTGGTCACTATTTGTTCATTTATAAGCCCTACGGCGGCAAGCCGCAGCATGGCGCGCCACATCATTGGGGCCGATGGATATGTAGAGGTGTACATCAATTGCCCGCTGGAGGTGTGTGAGCAGCGCGACGTGAAAGGTTTGTATAAGAAAGCCAGGAATGGTGAAATACCAGACTTCACCGGCATCAGCGCACCTTTCGAAGCGCCCGTCAATCCGGCGCTGGAGCTCAGAACCGATCTGTGCGACCTTCAGGTATGCCACGACCACCTGGTCAAAGAAATACTAAAACGTGTAACATATCAGAAACATGATTAAATACAACTTGACCCACTTGAAACAGCTCGAGAATGAGGCGATCTTCATTATGCGCGAAGTGGCCTGTCAGTTTGAAAGGCCGGCGTTGCTGTTTTCCGGGGGCAAAGATTCTATCGTAATGGCGCGGCTGGCGCAGAAGGCTTTCTGGCCGGCCAAAATACCGTTTCCCTTCGTGCACATCGATACCGGACACAACTTTGATGAAACCATAGAATTTCGGGATAATCTGGTGAAGTCGCTGGGAGTGGAGCTCATCGTGGGCTCTGTGCAGGACTCGATCGATTCGGGCAAGGCGGTAGAAGAAAAAGGCCCCAATGCCAGCCGCAACGCACTGCAGACGGTGACCCTGCTGGATACCCTGGAGAAACACAAATTTGACGCTGCCTTTGGCGGTGGCCGCCGCGATGAAGAAAAGGCACGTGCCAAAGAGCGTTTCTTTTCCCACCGCGACGACTTTGGCCAGTGGGATCCTAAAAACCAGCGGCCCGAATTGTGGAACCTCTTCAATGGCAAAAAGCATATCGGGGAGCATTTTCGCGTATTCCCGCTCAGCAACTGGACGGAAATGGACGTGTGGCAATACATTGCTGCCGAACAGGTGGAAATACCCAACATCTACTTCGCCCATACGCGCGAGGTGGTGAAGCGCGACGGCGTGTACCTGGCCAGTTCGCCCTTCCTGCCTGTGCGCGACCACGAGCAGATAGAGCGTGTACAGGTTCGCTTTCGCACCATAGGCGACATGACCTGTACCGGCGCCGTGGTAAGCGGTGCTTCTACCCTGGAAGAAATCATACTGGAAGTAGCTGCCGCCCGGGAGACAGAGCGCGGTGGCCGGGCCGACGACCGCCGCTCAGAAGCCGCTATGGAAGACCGAAAAAAGCAGGGATACTTTTAACCCGTTTCCACCCATACATTTTTCCTTATTATAAATATTTGAATTGATGAGTGCAGATTTCTCAAATGAAGCCTATCTGAATATGGACCTGCTCCGATTCACCACCGCAGGCTCTGTAGACGACGGCAAAAGCACATTAATAGGCCGATTACTCTTCGACACCAAATCGATATTTGAAGACCAACTCGACGCAGTGGAAAGGGCCAGTAAGCTGCTGGGCGATCATCAGGTAAACCTCGCACTGGTCACCGATGGCTTGCGGGCCGAGCGCGAGCAAGGCATCACCATTGATGTGGCCTACCGGTACTTTGCTACGCCGAAGCGCAAATTTATAATCGCCGATACGCCCGGGCATATACAGTATACGCGCAATATGGTAACGGGGGCATCTACCGCCAATCTGGCCATAGTACTGGTAGACGCACGGCACGGCGTGGTAGAACAAACCTGCCGGCACTCTTTCATCGCATCATTGCTGCAGATCAAGCACCTGGTGGTCTGCGTGAACAAGATGGACCTGGTCGACTACAGCGAGGAGGTATTTAATAAAATAAAGGCCTCCTTCGACGATTTCAGCAGTAAGCTGGAAATACAGGACATACGATATATCCCCATAAGTGCGCTAAAGGGCGACAACGTGGTGGACAACAGCAGCCGCATGACCTGGTACAAGGGAGAAACCCTGTTGTATACGCTTGAAAATGTGCACATAGCCAGCGACCACAATTTCGTAGACAGCCGCTTTCCTGTGCAGCGTGTGATAAGGCCGCAGTCAGATGAGTATCACGATTTTCGCGGATATGCAGGTCGTATAGAGGGCGGCATATTCAAGCCAGGCGATGAGGTAGTGGCACTGCCTTCGGGTTTCAGCACGCGGGTACGCACGGTGGAGTCCATGGGTGAGCAACATGAAGAAGCCTTCCCGCCCATGAATGTGGTGATGACGCTGGAAGACGATATAGACATCAGCCGGGGCGATATGATTGTGAAGCCAAACAACCAGCCCACGGCAGGTCAGGATATAGAGCTGATGATTTGCTGGCTCAATGAAAAAGCCCTGGTGCCCGGAGGCAAGTACACCATAAGGCATACCACCAAAGAGGCGCGCTGCATAGTAAAAGAAGTGCGCTACAAAGTAGATATCAATACGCTGCACAAGATAGAGGACGATAGAAACATAGGGCCGAATGATATTGGCCGCATCATGATACGCACCACCCAACCGTTGTTTTACGACAGCTACAAGAGTAATCGCTTTACGGGCAGCATCATACTGATCGATGAAGCCACCAACAACACAGTGGGTGCCGGCATGATCATTTGAGCACTGATCCACAGCAAAAGCATAAAAGGAAGAAATGAAGGCGGAAGTAGAAAAGTTGAAACAGGAAATTGCCCAATACAGCACGGCGAACAGTGAGGAGCTGGAAAAGTTTCGCATGCGCTTCATCGGCCGAAAGAGTGTGATAGGCGATCTGTTTGCCGGCCTGAAAGATGTGGCCCCCGAAGAGAAACGTGCGATGGGTGCCGTGCTGAATGATCTAAAAAATGCCGCACAAGACAAATTTCAGGAGCTGATACAAGCGCAGGAAAGCAAGGGCAATACCCGGCAAGATCATGGGCTTGATCTCACGCTGCCCCCCGTGCAGGATACACTTGGCAGCCTGCATCCGCTCACCGTTACCCGCAGCAAGATCATCGATATATTTCAACGCATCGGTTTCAATTTGTCTGAGGGGCCGGAGATAGAGGACGACTGGCACAACTTTTCGGCGCTCAACTTTCCGGAAAATCACCCGGCACGAGAGATGCAGGATACTTTTTTTATTGAGAAAGACCCGGACATCGTGTTGCGCACACATACCTCGTCGGTACAGGTACGGGTGATGGAGCATCAATCTCCCCCGATCCGCACACTTTCGCCTGGCCGGGTATTTCGCAACGAGGCCATATCAGTACGGGCACATTGCATATTTCACCAGGTAGAGGGGCTGTACATCGATGAAGGAGTGGGCTTTGCCGACCTCAAACAGACCATGCTGCACTTTGCCAAAGAATTTTTCGGCCACAACACCAAAATAAGGCTGCGGCCCTCCTTCTTTCCCTTCACTGAGCCCAGTGCCGAGCTCGATATATCCTGCTTCATCTGTGGCCAACAAGGCTGTAAGATATGTAAGCATAGCGGCTGGGTAGAGATCGGCGGCTGTGGTATGGTAGACCCCGACGTGCTGCGCAACTGCAAGATAGACCCCGATCGTTTCACAGGATTTGCCTTCGGTATGGGCATTGAGCGTATCGCCATGCTAAAATACCAGATCAACGACATCCGCCTTTTTACGGAAAACGATATCCGTTTTCTAAGGCAATTTCGTTCCATCATGTGATGGTGCCACATGGCGAACTTCTAAATACGAAAAGCTTGAAACGCTATTTCTCCTACTTCATCTACAGTGTCCTCTTCAGTGTGCAGCTGATACTGCCCGGCTGCGACAACCCCGTCACCACAGACGATATTCCGCTGGTATTTGTAAGTGAAGATATCAACCTGAACCACCTGCAATACCAGGATCTTCAGAAGAATAATGGCTACATATACTTTGATGCCGGCTTCAGAGGGCTGATCATACGCAATGAGGGCGGGGGCAGCTACAGAGTTTTTGAGCGCGCCTGTACATTCGATGCGCAGTCGGAGTGCGACCCTGTAACGATGCACGACTCCGGCCTTTTCATGCAGCATGTATGCTGTGGCTCCACCTTCAACCTGCAGGGAGAGCCTACCGGTGGGCCGGCAGCCGTAAGACTCAGGGAATATACAGCCATTACCGATGGCATATACCTGCTGATCCGCAGTGATTTATAGCAGTTGCTCTATAATTTGATCTACCGTAATGCTTTCAGCCTCGGCTTTGAAGTTGCGCAAGATGCGATGCCGTAGAGCAGGCTTGGCAATGGCTTGTATATCTTCAATATCCGGACTGTATTTGCCGTTGAGCAGTGCGTTGCACTTGGCGCCCGTGATCAAATACTGAGAACCTCTTGGGCCTGCGCCCCATTCCAGATATTTATTGCTGATCTCAGGCGACCGGGCTGTATTGGGCCTGGTTTTTTGCGTGAGGGTCACGGCGTATTCTACCACGTTATCAGCTACAGGCACCTTTTTTACCAATCCTTGAAACAGCAGTATCTCTTCTTTACTGATCACCTTGTCCACGGTGTTGTACAGGCCTGAGGTGGTTGCTTTCACAATGGCCACCTCCTGCTCGTAGGTGGGGTAGTCCAGGAGAATGTTGAACATGAAACGATCGAGCTGTGCCTCCGGTAGTGGATAGGTGCCTTCCTGTTCGATGGGATTTTGTGTGGCCAGCACGAAAAACGGCCGGTCGAGCTCGTGATGCTGGCCGGCTATGGTAACGGAAAATTCTTGCATCGACTCCAGTAAGGCAGCCTGGGTTTTTGGAGGTGTGCGGTTGATCTCATCGGCCAATATGATGTTGGCAAACACTGGTCCTTTTATAAACTTAAAGTTTCTTTCGTTGTCCAGTGTCTCTGCACCCAATATATCCGACGGCATCAAATCGGGCGTAAACTGTATGCGGTTGTAAGACAGGTTCAGTGCCTGCGCTATTGTTTTGATCAGCAGGGTTTTCGCAAGCCCTGGCACACCCACCAGCAGGCTGTGGCCCTGGCAAAAGATGGAGGTTAGCACCAGTTTCACCACTTCATCCTGACCTACAATAACTTTAGATATTTGCTCTCTCAGTCGCTCGTAAGCCTGGTATAAGCCATCTGCGGCTTCCACTTCATTTTTGTATTCTATCATTCGTTCAGCTCGTTCTGTAGTATCCGGCAGTTTTGATATTCGGGTTCTATCAACACAAACACGTCGTCGCGTGCATCGATAAACCAGTCGTTCATAGCTTTTGATCGCTTGGCGTTAATGGCGGCGTTGTAAATTTTCTGATAGTCATCATCGAGATTGGCCTGATGGGGTCTCAACTTCTTTTTAAAATAAATAATGCGCATGGCCTGGCTGCCATCGGGCTGGGTAAAGATCAGCGGCTTGGAGATGGTGCCCACGGTCATGGAGTCCATGGTAAAAAACAAGCTTGGATCCAGCTCAGACACCGGCACCATGGAAGAGCCGTCGTTGGCACGTACGAAGCCACCGGCCGAGGAAGTGTTTTTGTCTTCGGAGTATTCTTTGGCGGCGCGGTCGAAGGTGATGCTGTCGCTTTCAATGAGCACGCGCAGGCTGTCCAGATAGTCCCCTGCCTTTTTCAGGTCTTTATCATTGTATTTGGGCTGAATGAGGATGTGCCGGGCATTGTACTCGTTGCCGCGGCGCTCTACCATCTGTATGATGTGAAAACCGAAGTCTGTTTTTACCGGCAGAGAGATGGCGCCTTCTTTTAGTTTTAAAGCTGCGGCTTCAAACTCCGGCACCATATCGCCGCGCTTCACATTGCCCAGGTTTCCACCACGTGGCCCGGAGGGGCCCATGGAGTAGGTTCTTGCCAGCTCCTGAAAATCCTCACCTTTCTCTGCACGGTCTTTGAGTTGCAGCAAAAGGTTTTCTATCTGGGCTTTTTCTTCATCACCTACTTCAGGTTTTTTCACGATCTGGCCGATCACGACTTCTGTGGAAAAATATGGCAGGCTGTCGCGGGGTATGTTTTTAAAGAATTTCTTCACCTCGGCGGGCGTCACACTGATGCCTTCGGTGATGGTGGCTTGCATTTTCTGTACCACCATCTGCTCCTCTATCTGATCGTAAATTTCGCTTTGCATTTCCTCAATGCTCTTGCCGTAGTACTGCTCTATTATACGCTCATCGCCGCCATACTGGTTTATGATCGATTCCATTCGCATATCGAGCTCGCGTTGTATCATCTCTTCTTCCACCACTATAGAGTCGATGCCGGCTTTGGCTACCATCAGCTTGTTCAGCACAAGGCCCTCCAGTATGTCGCATTTGGTGGGGCTTTGCCCACGCGATTGCATTTCGAGAAAGGTGCCTTCCAGCTCCGATTTCAGGATGATGTAATCATCGACTTTGGCTACTATTTTGTCTACCACAGTAGCGCTTTGCTGAGTCCATGCGTCACCTGAGGTGGTCAATATTGCTGCCATGGCCAGCATTACCGTCTTTATATTAATATATTTCAAAATCATCATTTTCAATGGCCCGGTCATAAATTTGATCTTCTAGATCTTTTGCTAGTTTCACTTTCCTTCTGTGTATTATTATTTTGCGGATTTCGTCATCCACAAACTCAAGCGGTGATGTCTCTGTTTGCAGCTTATAATCGTCAATGCGGAAAAAGTACATATTTTCCTTGTCGGAAGTCTCTACAAACTTATTATTTCTAAGGAAACTCTTCTCATCGCTGATGTCTTGCAGTGGCGTGTAGCTGGTGAGGTCAGAAAAGAATACCCACACAGAATCTTCCAGATGTGCCTTGCGCGCATAGCTGTAGCAGTAGGTTTTGAGCTCTTCAAAATCACCTTCACGCTGCGAACGCAGCAAACTCCTGAAACGAGCTAGTTTGGGGCTGCCTTTTGGAAGTTGCACAAATATGCCCCTAATGATGTTCTGGTCTAGCTCGAAATTGTCCAGATTTTCCTGATAGTACTCCTGCACTTCTTCCTGACTCACCTGGGTGTTCAGCGTGTTGTTCACATAAATTTTTTCAAATTCATGCATCATCAACGCATAGCGGTAGTCGAGCACTTTGCGTTCTATTTCCACTTCATCAAAGTTGAGCTGCTGCTGTGCCTCCGATATCAGCAGTTGTTTTTTTATCCAGCTTTTGATGTGCTGCTCTATCAGGCCTGCACTATCGGCGGCATCTCCATCGGGCACTATTCCTTCCAGATCTTTAGGGTAAAGAAACAATTCATTTACCCTGGCTATAGCGTTTTCATTGCCGCCGTCCTGGTTGCTGCGCGTGTTTTTAAACTTTAAAAATTCGCAGGAGGAAAGAAATAAAACACTAGCGGCCAGCAGCAGTGCGCTTTTTATCATAGTGCCGGTAGAGCTTTTTATGTTCTTTCTTATTGTAGTCAATCTGATATTTGGCTTTGAGTTCATCAATCCATTTCTGCTCCAGGTAGTCCTGATAATCGGAGATAACGGCACCTTTCACTTCGTTCAGGTCTTTGGGCCCGGGTGGCAATGTGTCGTATACTTGCACGCCAAAAAAGCGCCCGTTTTTCTGCGCAGCGCTGTAACCCGTCTTCCAGTCCAACTGATCTGCAAATGCCAGATCTGATCGTTCAAACACACCGGATCGAACCGATAAATTTAACGCAGATTCAGCATTAAACTGTAGCTCCAGTGATTTTTTTGACCGACTGAACAACGCCAGCAAAACGCTGTCTTTCACGTTGGCATTATCTATTAATCTAATTTTATCTTCAGGTATGCCGCCAGCCACCAACATCTGCTTCAGCTCATCACCCAACGCACGGGAGGCATTGGTAATGCTGATCTCCACTTCTGCTTCCCCGACCTGGCCGGCCAAAGCTAGAAGCGAATCAACAGCGCTGGTGGTATGTGGCAGTACGGGCAGCGACAGTTGCAAAAGCTTATACCTGTCTTGGTGAAGCATGGCACGGGCCTCTTCCAACACATCGGCAGTGGCGGCATCGAGCACTACAGCATCGATGCGTGGCCCCCATTGGTAGTAGGCCAAATGCTCCTGATGATACCTGGCAAGCCCCACACTGTCGGTCACGGCCTTCGACCAAATCTTGTCGTCCATTATTTCAAAAAGCAGCAGCCCCTCGTAATATTCCCGCAGCAACATGGCCAATTCGGGGTGGGCGCGGCTGAGCATCTTTTCTTCCTGCTCCAGTATCTTTTCTTCAACCATATCTTGCAGCCGGGCATTCAGCAGATCTTCATGTTTTTGACCGCGTGCAGGTCGATTATTTTGCTGCAAAAACCGCAAGAAATCGGTGGTGTACGTGGTGTCGCCGGCCAGTATGAATAGCGGGGCATGCTCGATAAGTCCGTCTTCATATTGCCATGCACTACTACCACTCCACCTGTTGCTGTCCAACGTGGCCCGGACCAGTGACATTCCGCTTTCGACGATTTGGTAGGCATAGGCGTTCTTCAGTGAGTCGAGCAGCAACTCTTTAGAGGTGGCCAGCCTGCCGTCGCGGCTTATTTGCGACTCTATATGGTCTTTCAACTGTTCGAAGGATTCCAGTGGTTTCTTACCTTCCAGTTTCACAATATGCCAGCCATAGGCCGTGCGGAAAGGATCGCTTATGTCGCCTGGGTTTTGTAGCGCAAAGGCCATTTCTGCAAATGCCGGGTCTATTTGGTTTCGTGCAAAATAGGGTAAAGTGCCTCCACTGTTTTTAGTCCGCGGGTCGTCTGAAAACCGGGCGCAGAGGGCCGTCCAGTCGGCGCCACCCTTCAGTTGGTCATATATCTCGAAAATTTTGGCTTGTGCGCTCAGGCTGTCTTGTGGTTGCGGCCGTATCATGATGTGCGACACTTGCACCTCGCCCTGAGCAGGCCGGCGGTCGTGCACCTGTATGATGTGATAGCCAAACTGGCTGCGAACAATGTCAGACACCTGGCCGACGGCGGTGTGGTATGCGGCGTTTTCGAAAGGATATACCATTTGAAAACCTGTGAAGTACCCGAGCCTGCCTTTGTTTTGTGCCGCAGACGGGTCTTCTGAATAGGTACTTGCCAGGCTGCCAAAGTCTTTGCCGGAAAGCGCTTCTGCCCGCAGATGCTTTATTTTTTCGTAAGCCCGTGTGGTGTCGGCCGGGGTGGCATCTTTGGGTATTTGTACAAGAATGTGCGAAGCGTCAATCTCTTCCTGCATGCGCTTATAGGCTTCTATAGCCAACTTTTCGGCTACAGTGCCCGCTACCCGGTATGGCTGAATGAGCTGCTCTTTATAGTGGTCGTATTCATTGCGAAATGCCGACAACGTATTGTAGCCCAGGGTGTGTGCCTCGGCTATTTTTAGCTTAAAATTCACATACAAATCCAGATATTCCTCGATGTCGGCACGTGTATACAGATCAGCATTGTCGAAATTATTCTTTTCGTATACGTACTGAAACTCCTCCGGCGCCACCGCGTAAGGGCCAACCTTAAAAAGATAGCTTTGCTGAGCAGAAGCGAGACTGGCTGAAAATGTAGCCACTAAGAGCAGAAGCCAAAAACGCATGAGTTTTTATGTTTGAATGAAAAAAATCGAACCGCCAAAAATAGCGGTTGTGCAGCGTGTTGCAAAAAAGTACGGATGAGCGAACGTAAATTAGAATTTTTTCACGAGCCGGTACACGTTGGCTTTTTTTCCCTTTACCAGTTCTATTTCGTCCATTATACGCTTTACGAGCATAAGGCCGATACCGCCTTTGCGCTTTTGGCGCACTATGTCGGCCAGGCTGGGTTCTTTGTATTCGCCAATGTTGAAACCTATGCCCTTATCAGTGATTTCGAAAGTGATCTCTGAGCCATCACGCACCTTCACTTTCAACTCTATATTGTCTTTCGGATTGCACTGGTGAGAATGGATGATCAGATTGGCACACACCTCATCCACCGCCAAAACAAGTGTATTCGATTCGAACTCAGGCACCTGATGGTCAGCAAGCACTTTGCTGAGAAACTCGCGTACCTCGCTCAACCGATCTTTGCTACAGGGAATTTTGATTTTATATTCCATGAACTGCTTTTCTGGCTTCCTCCTCCGTTCCTTCTATCTTCAGCAGTTGGTCGAGGCCGAGTATTTGAAATACATGCCTCACTTTATCGCTGAGGCCAAAGAGCACAAGGGTGGTTTTTTGCTCTTCAAGATCGTTGATGTAAGACATAAATACACCCAGGCCTGCGGACGATATGTATTCCAGTTGTGTACAGTCTACCAGTATTTTGTCGGATTTTTTAAGGCCTTCATTGATCGACTGGTCGAGGTGAATGGATGAGCTCGCATCTACCTCACCGACCACTTTTATCATGTAAATATCTTCTGTGTGAGCACTGTTTATTTCGACCATAACTTTAATACGCGTTTAGTATTCTAATGTTTTTTGCTAAAGAAATTTCACAACAAGTACGGTAAGGTCATCTTCCGGCGGTTTCGGTCCACAAAAATCCAGCAGATATTTAAGCAGCCGGTCTTTGATCTCCGTTGTGCTGTAGCCGGCGTTTTCTTTTATAAATCGCTCGAGCCTTTCGTAACCGAATTCCTCATTGGCTTCATTTTTTGCCTCGGTAATGCCGTCGGTATATAAAAAGAGCAAGTCTCCAGAGGCATAAGGCTTGGTTTGCACATCAATATACGCCTCGAAGTTGTGGTCGCGGAGTATGCCCAGGCCAAGCCCGTTGTCTTCCAAAAAGTTGGTACTATTGCCTGCCTTACTATAATAAATGGTGGGGCAGTGGCCGGCACGTGTAAAATAGAGGCTTTTGTGCTGCTCGTCTATCACAAAGTACGACGTGGTAATGAACGAGGTACGGTCCAGGCAGTTGCTGAGGGCGTGGTTGGCCAACACCATAAACTGCTTAGGCGGCAGGTCGAGCTGTACCAGGCTCTGAAATATGCCCTTCATCTGCGACATATGAAAAGCCGCAGAAGTGCCTTTGCCCGATACATCCGCAATGATCAGCGCCAGCCTGTGATCGTTGATCTTGTACGTATCGTAGTAGTCGCCCCCAACTTCGGCAGCAGACCTGGAGTATGCCACAATATCAATATCGTCGTTTTTGTCGAGCTTCACCGGCAACAGGCTGCCTTGCACCTGCCGGGCTATTTTCAATTCTTCTTTGTATCGCTCGTTTTCTATGGCTTCGTCCAGCAGCCGGTAGTTTTCTATCGATATGCATGCCTGATTCACGAATGTGCGGATGATCTCGATCATCTCTTTGTTGAAGCCATCCTCCAGGTCTTTGAGCAGCACCAGCTTGCCAATGGAGCGCTCTTGCACCACCAGCGGAAATACCAGCACAGAGCGGTAGTCGTAGTCCTTAATGTTGGTGGTGTACTTGCTGGACTTCAATACGCGCAGCGCGTCGGTACCCATCAGCTTTTTCACCTTCTTCTCACTGATTTTTTCCTCAATTTGCAGCCGCTTCTTCTCGTCCATCTTGAAGTACAGAGAGCGCGATCCGGTGCCGTGGTGATCGCTCACATCGAGCCAGGCGGCGTTTGCGATCACCGCACTTACAGAACTCTCCAATAAAATATCGTACACCTGGTCTTCACCCTGATCGCGGCTTCGTGACTGACTCAGTCGCTGAAAATTGATCACCTCCTCCAGCTTTTGCTCAAAAACTGAAGATGTGGGCAGGTTGAAAAGAATGACCAGGATAGAGAAAATGATGTAGATGAGCACAAAGATGAATGCTGCCACAAGCGCCACATTGCCGGTGAGGTTTTGTATAATTTGGCGGTTGTAGTCAGTGTTGAAAAACAGGTGGCTTAGGAAGTAAAGCAGGTACATAGCGACCAGCGTCAGCAGCAGTATGCTTTTCCACTTTTGCTTAAAGTTGAGATACGGCACCCATTTCAGATTGACCGATAGTACAATGGTGAGCACGATCAATAATCCCAGACCTATGTTGTATGCCCAATCAAACAGCTGAAGGTTGGATATGCTCAGCAACAGCCCCGCCAGCAGGCTGTATTGAAAAATGTTCCAGGTAAGCAGTAAATTTTTACTTTTTTGGTACAGGATCAGCCTTTTCCATACGGTAAAAGTGGAGGTGAGAAATACCACCATCAGCCCGACATTTACGAGGTGCAAAGTGGCGAGAAAGTAGGGATTTTCTGCCAATTGGTTGTGCTCTAGCAGCCAGAGCACCAATCGTGTAGCTAAGGAAAATATGGTGGTGAGCAGGCCGGTGACAAATACCTTCCACAGTAAATCGATGATGTTGGCCGAGTCGGAGCGGGTGATGTTTTGCTGAAAAAAAATATACACCGACAAGATGAGCAGCGAGAGCAGCAGATCCGGCAGAAGCAGGGGTATCTCCGGCGACAGCTTGTTCTCGTAGTCGAAAATCAGCAAAAGGTTGGCGCCTAATAGCGCCAGAAAGAGCACAATGCCAGATAGCAGGCTTATCCTTACGATATTGTTGCTGACGATATTCAAAAAAATCGGAGGTTATGGATGCGAAAAATGAGCTAGAAAGTGCAGAGGGCAAATTATTGCCTAAAACACTATAATCCAAAGGCGGAGTAACAGTGCCTTTGCCAGAAGCACATGCTTAGCCTTTGGAGAGTGATAAAAATCTGCTGGCGCCAGCCACACGTGCTTGATCAGCGGCTGTAGTTGGGCGCTTCCTGAGTTATCTGCACATCGTGCGGATGACTCTCGTTCACTCCCGCTGCCGTGATACGGACAAATTTGGACTGCTTGAGTACCTCAATATCGGCAGCACCACAGTAGCCCATGCCCGCCCTAAGGCCGCCGACCAACTGAAACAGCACCTCAGAAACCAGTCCTTTGTACGGCACACGTGCACTAATGCCCTCAGGAACAAGCTTTTTAATGTCATCTTCAGCATCTTGAAAGTAGCGGTCTTTACTGCCTTCACCCATCGCTTCTACTGAGCCCATGCCGCGATAGGCTTTAAATTTTCTTCCTTCATAAAGAATCACTTTGCCGGGCGCCTCTTCCGTGCCGGCCAGCAACGATCCTATCATTACACTGTGGGCACCGCCGGCCAGAGCCTTTACAATATCACCGCTGAACCGAATGCCACCATCGGCTATAATGGGCACCCCCAAGCGGGCAAGCGCCTCGGCAGCCTGGCTCACGGCCGTAAGCTGCGGTACACCTACACCGGCTATCACCCGTGTAGTGCAAATGCTGCCTGGCCCTACGCCCACCTTTACGGCATCGGCACCCGCTTCCGCCAGCGCCAGCGCGCCATCTTTGGTGGCCACATTGCCTACCACTACCTCCAGGTGTTTAAATGTTTTCTTTACACTTTTAAGGGCCTCGATCACTCCCCGGCTGTGGCCGTGCGCGGTGTCAATGCCGATGACGTCCACGCCGGCTGCGGTAAGCCCCTCTATGCGCTGGTGCATATCGCTGGTAACACCTACGGCCGCGCCTACCCGAAGCCTGCCATATTCGTCTTTGCATGCATTGGGCCGGTCTTTGTTTTTCAATATGTCTTTATAGGTGACCAGTCCTGTGAGTTTGCCATCTTTATCTATAATCGGCAGCTTCTCTATTTTATGCTCCTGCAATATGTCGGCTGCCTGCAGCAAGTCAATTTCCGGTGAGGCAGTGATCAGGTTTTCGGAGGTCATGATGTCGCGCACGGGCACGCTCATCACCTTTTGGAAGCGTAAGTCGCGGTTGGTGATGATGCCCACAAGCCGCCGTTCGCCATCCACCACAGGGATGCCGCCAATTTTAAATTCCTTCATTATTTTAAAGGCATCGGCGGCCGTGGAATCTATAGGCAGCGTTACGGGATCGAGGATCATGCCACTCTGCGAACGCTTTACGCGACGTACCTGATTGGTCTGTGCCTCTATGCTCATGTTTTTATGGATAAAACCAAGCCCACCTTCCAGCGCCATGGCGATGGCCAGCTCTGCTTCGGTGACGGTATCCATAGCTGCAGAAACCAGCGGTATATTGAGCCGGATATTGCGAGTCAGTACCGTTTCGGTGTTTGTGTCGCGGGGAAGAATTTCGGAGTATCCGGGCAGCAGAAGTACGTCGTCGTAGGTGAGCGCTTCTGCTATGGAGTGATATGTAGCTGAGGACATGGCAAATAACTTTTGAAGTAATTATTTGCGGGCCAAAATTACGGAGGCGGAAGCGAATAAAAAATGCAGCACTATTATTTAGTTGTTTACCTGCATGCGCGACGGACCACCGGGCCAGTAAAAAACAACAGAAAAGCGCATCACATTTTTGAAGGGGGAGCGGGCTGAGCGGAAGAGTGGCATCGTCTTGAGTCGTATCAGGCAATTGATGACGATGGAAATTTGATTTGGATTGGTGGGACCTGAGGGATTCGAACCCACGACCTCTGCCCTGTCAAGGCAGCGCTCTAAACCAACTGAGCTAAGATCCCAATGGGCGGCAAAGATACGAGGAACATTTTCAGAAATACAACCGGTGCCCTGGCATTACTCAGGGACAATCGCATAAAAAAGTGGAGCATGAAGGCACTCATGCTCCACTTTAAGAAGTGCAATAATCGATCGGTGGGATCTTTTTACCAGGTGGTAAATTGCATTTTTTTGGCAGCTCGTAGCACATCGCGTTTGCTCACCTGGCCTATCAGCTTACCCTGCTCATCCACTATGGGAAAGCGGCGAAAACGGTACTTCAAAAACATGTCGGCAGCATCCACCACATCGGCATGGATTGGAATGGTGATGATGTTACGGTTCATGTAATCTTTTACCAAGCCTTTGCTGATGGGCTGGTTGTGGTACACGCTGTCAATGATAAATTTGAGGCAGTCTTGCTCAGAGATCATACCTACCAGCTCCCTGTTTTCATCCAGCACGGGCGCTCCGGATATTTCATTCTTTTCCAGCGTGTTGATTACTTCACCTACCTCCTGGTCAGGCCTGAAGGTAATGAGCTCGGTGGCCATAAATTTGGTAATGGATTCGTAGGCTTTCTTTTTCTTATCAGCGGCTGTATTGTCAAGTTTTGGCGTAAAGTTCATAGCTCGTCGGTTTTAGGTTTTCAATCTCTACTTAACTACGCGTAGTCAGAGGCATTTTTTTAAAAATGGAAAATTAAAATAATACAAAAAAAAGTCTGGTTCAAGCAATTGCTCATTTAAAAGATTGGCAAGTCCTCGCGCTTCAGAACGAGCGATTTGCTTATATCATAAATAATAGCGGCCTCAGTGCCAGAAATGGCAATACTTAGTGTGATAAGTAGTTTGACTGGCCGACGCGCATTGTCTAAGAAGGACGGTCATCCTGAACTCGTTTCAGGATCCGTCTAAAGAGTAAACAGATGATGAAATCCTGATAAATTTCCGAGTGCCGCACGCCCGCCGTTTTGACTGGCCGGCGTGCATTGTCCGCAGCGGCCATTGCCAATAGCCAACAGATCCTGAAACGAGTTCAGGATGATTGCATGTGTTGGTGCATGCGTCTGGGGCCGACCGCACGATATGGTCTGTGGACCACATACCATGGAAATGAGCACGCCCGCTGTTTTCACTGAGCGGCCATTGCCAATAGCCAACAGATCCTGAAACGAGTTCAGGATGACCTTATGAGAGAGGGCGGAAGGACGAAGAATTTCATCGCGGATTGGCTTTTGCTTTTAACTGGTCCGACTATCGTCTTCCCTGGATTTTGCTACAGGCCATGAAATGAGAAGGGTCATGCAAGCGCCTCTATTCAGTCTTGTCCGGAGAAACCTTCGAAACACTTTTGGCCGTTTAGCGTGGCCTTGCGCAGGTGTTTCGTCAGTTTCGGAGTGAGATTCGTGGATTGGTAGACTCGTAAACTGGTGATTGGTGGAATGTAAGGCCGAAAGCTCTAAGACTATGTCATCTTGAACTCGTTTCAGGATCTGCCCAATCATTAACAGATGCTGAGATCTTGAAATAATTTAAAGCAGACAAGGCAGCCTGCATTGGTACGTGTCCTCACGCACCAACTCCCACCAGGTGTTTATCATTGCACTAAAAGCCCCATTGATACTGAAGCTAATGACGATAAACAATCCCGCACGGTTTACCACTCATTCGATCAATAATCCAACAAGCCACGGTCAGCAAGCCTTTACTTTCATTGACCATTATCGATCGGTGCAAGTGCGACAGAATATGTAATATCGCGGTTTGAAAAAATATGATGGCAACCGCATGAATCGCATACGGCACATACAATCAATGATATTTTTATGCCTGATCTTTTGGCTTACTACGCAGCCAATCCTGGCACAGTCGCGTGCGCACATTAGTGGCAGGGTGATCGACTCATCGGAGCAGCAACCACTTGCCTACACCACCGTGGCACTACATAGCGCAGTAGACAGCGCCTTGGTCACTGGCACAGTCACAGATACCGACGGGAAGTTCACGCTCATCGAGTTGCCTGCCGGGGCATATTACCTGTTGGTCCGGTTTGTCGGCTTTGATTCAAAAGTTATTTCCCCCATTATGCTCGATGGGCGCGCTGCCTTCGATGCGGGCACAATTGTACTGCAGCAAAATGAGCGGTTGATGGCTGAAATAGAAGTGTCTGGCAAAAAAGCTACTTCTTTCCACACCATCGATCGCCAGGTGTTTGAAGCAGGTACATTTCAGGCCGGACAGGGTGGAAGTGCCACCGACCTACTCAAGAACCTGCCCTCTGTTACCGTTAATGCCAATGGCGATATATCTGTGCGTGGCAGCACCGGCTTTGTCATCCTCATCAACGGCAAGCCCTTGCAGGGTGATGCCCAGCTCATGTTGGGCCAGATTCCGGCCAATGCCATAGAAAATATTGAGCTCGTCACCACTCCGTCGGCCAGGTATGACCCGGAGGGCGCGGCAGGCATGGTCAACATCATTACAAAAAAAGGCGCCGCCGATGGCTTGTTTTTTCAGGCCAACGCACGCCTCGGAGCACCAAGCGTAGAGACCTACAGCAATGCAGAGCGGCATCAGCGATACGGAGCAGATTTTACGCTCAACTACCGACACAAACAATGGGACATCGCCGCAGGCGCCAACTACCAGCGCGACGATATTGGCGGATTGCGTGTGGGCGATGTGTACACTATTGCAGGCGATACGCTCACTAGGTTTCCGTCTGAAGGTGAGCGCAGTTTCGATGAAATCACCTGTTCCGGCCGGTTTACCGTTGCCTATACGCCCACGCCGCAGCACCATGCCAGCCTCGGCTTCTTTGCTGGCAAGCATACCAAAGACAGACTGGCCGATATTGTGTACTATGACAATCACGCCACCTACCTGCCTACCGACGAGCGGCTGTACACCATGCAGTATTTCAACCATAATCTGCGCATAAGGCGCGGCGACTTCGTGCTGGGCAGCTTCGACTACAGCTATTATTTTGCAAATAAAAGCCGCATCAGCACCTCATTTCTTTACGAATACACCATGCTGGGAGGCCCAACAGTAAACCAAAATCTCGGATGGCCCGACACAGATATTGTGTATCAGGATGAGTACAACACCAATGACAACCCGCTGCACGGCTACCGCTTTCAGGCAGACTATACCTCAAAACCACTGGAGATAGGCAAGCTGGAGGCAGGCTATCAGTATCGCCTGCTCGACCACACCGGCGACTTCATATACGAGCGCAAAAACCTGGAGACGGGCATGTTTGAGTTGGTGCCGGAGTTTTCCAGCAGTGTAAACCTCAGGAGGAGCATACACTCTGGCTATGGTCAGTTGTCCGGCGCAAAAGGTGCCTGGTCTTACAGTGCCGGCCTGCGTATGGAGCTGATGGACCGGTCTCTGGAACTGCAGGATAAACAGGGACTAATCGACACCACATACTTATATGATTTTGTACAGTTCTACCCTTCTGTCAATCTGCAGTATGAATTAGACAAGGGTTTATCTATAAAAGCTGGCTATAGCCGCAGGGTGGAGCGCACCACCACGTTCAAGATGAATCCCTTTCCGGAGCGCGAGCATAGCGAGACATTGGAACAGGGTGATCCGCAACTGTTGCCAGAATTTATCGATCTGGCAGAGCTTGGTCTGGTGAAAGAGTGGGACAACCACTCGGTATTTGCGACAGCGTATTTCAGAAATGTGCAAAACCTTGTAAACCGTGTGAATACGGTATACAACGACACCATCCTCAACAGGATTTACAGCAATGTGGGCCGTGGCAGATCGGCCGGTATAGAGTTGGGTGCCGAGCTGAACCCTACCGACTGGTGGCAGATATATGCCGGAGGCAATTTTTATCACTACGCCATCGATGGCACATTCGACGAGCTTCCCATCAATACCTCTGCGGGGCAGTTTTCCATCAATGTAAATACCACCTTTGCCCTGGGCAACACATGGAGCCTGCAATGGTCGCTCAACTACCTGTCGGAACGGGTGACGGCTCAGGGAGAAGACTCACGCTATCTATCGCCTAATCTGTCATTGAAAAAGACATTTTTGGATGACAGGCTCACGGCCAATCTGCAGTGGCTCAACATGGACATGGGCTTGTGGGAGGCCAACGAGCAAAGCATAGCCACCTGGCGTGAGGGTGAGTTTTTTACCACCACCAACTACATTTACGAAGTAGATGTGATCGTGCTGAACCTGAGCTACACGCTGAACAAGTCGAAGAGCAAGGCCCGGTTTATAAAGAGTGAATTTGGGGAAAAGGAGTTTTAGAAGAATCAGATCAAGTCGCCAAGGGCCTGTTCCAGCGTGCGGAAGTGAAAATCATAACCCTGCGTCTCTATTTTGCTGCAAGATATGTTGTTGCCACCCAATACCAGGTCGGCCATATCGCCAAGCACAATTTTTAGTGCAATGCCGGGAACGTTGGGCAGAAAAAATGGCCGGCTGCGCGCCTTGGCCAGAGCCTTCATAAAGTAGGCGTTCGTTACGGGATTGGGTGCGGCGGCATTGTAGGCGTCGTGCATGGTGGTATCTTCCAGCGCTTTTATATAAATGCCCACCAGATCGTCGATATGAATCCAGCTCATAAACTGCTCGCCGCTACCCAGTGGGGCACCCAGCCCAAAGCGAGTAGGTATCAGCATTTTGTCGAGCAGCCCACCCTTTTCTGTCAGCACCAGGCCGGTGCGTATTTTCACCGTACGCACACCCAGATTCTTAAATTGATCGGCGGCTTTTTCCCATGCTACAGCCAGTTCCGGCACAAAGCCAGTGCCTGGTTTGCGGTCTTCACTGATCAGCGCTGCACCGGTATCGAGGCCATATATGCTTATGCCGGAGGCGGAGATGAATGTGCGAATGGTCTTTTTTTGCTTTTGCACTGCATCATAAAGCAGTCGTGCGGAGTCAATGCGACTCTCGTGCAATACTTCTTTGCGCTCGTCGGTCCAGGGTTTGTCGGCTATACCGGCCCCGGCCAGGTGTATGATGTGATCGGCAAAAGTGATGGCCTCAGCATCAATATGCTGGGCCTCTATGTCCCAGACGAAGGTGCGGTCGGCGGCTGTACTACCTCCGGCAGTGCGGCTGAGGTGTCCCACCGTATAGCCTTTGCTTGTAAGTCTTCTGCTGAGTTCGGTGCCGATCAACCCTGACCCGCCACTGATGAGCACATTTTTTTCCATAATATCAAAAAGGTGTAGGTGAGGAATAATGTTTGAATTGAAACATATGTGGCGGGCGATTGGCAAATGCTATGCTGCGCCCGCACCGCCACCTGCATGAAAGGCAAAGTGAACAGCAACGCTCGCCACTTTTATTTCAGCTGGCCTGCTCTCCTGTATTGGTGCGACTATATACCATGGCAGGTATGCGTTTGATACTTGAAAACTGTTGAGAGGGGATATCAATAGTGTTTCTCAACAAAGTTTGTATCAAAACAGCAAGCTGCTGGCAGAGGTGTTCATTGTTGCACTCCGCCAGCAGAAGGGCCATTGCACGGTTGCCCTAAAATTTCTCCAACTCACTGAAGTAGAAGTTGCCTTCGCGCAGTGCGTTTTCGTCTGAGTCGGCACCGTGCACGGCGTTGGCCTCTATGGAGCGTGCATATAATTTCCGGATGGTGCCTTCTTCTGCTTTCGATGGATCAGTGGCCCCGATCAGTTTGCGAAAATCCTCCACAGCATTGTCTTTTTCCAGAATCATGGCAATGATGGGCCCTGAAGACATATAGGCGCAAAGATCTTTATAAAATGGCCTTTCTTTATGCACTTCGTAGAATTGTCCGGCGCGTTCGGGGGTGAGTTTAAGCATCTTCATCGCCACTATACGAAATCCGCCCTCTTGCATCATTTTGATGATTGCACCGCTGTTTCCGTCGCCCACTGCGTCGGGCTTTACCATGGTAAATGTTCTGTTTCCTGACATATCGTTATTAATTTTTGTAATGATCTGCCAGCAAAAATAAAAGACAACAACAGAATAGACCGGTGATGCCGCAATTAATTTCCTCCACGAGGGCATTCATTGATGTTAGGGATAGCGGCCCGCTCAATTACAATACCATGGAGGGGGCATACGATTGATTACACACTGAGACACATGCCGTTTTTTGAAAAGAATGTCTGGCACTGTGCATGCAGCTGCGGCCTGTATGCGTTATTTTTCTTTCTTACATTTTATTCGCAGTTTTGCACACTGTTTTTGAGCCCTCATTTCGGGTGGAGTTATGCAGCACTTGAATTCTCTTAAAAAAATTCTTGAATCCCCCCGACAAATCGTCATCACGACGCACTACAAGCCCGACGCCGACGCATTGGGTTCATCTCTCGGCCTTGCCGGATACCTTCAAAAAAAAGGACATAACGTGCGGGTTATTTCGCCTTCCGATTTTCCCGATTTTCTGAGCTGGATGCCGGGTGCCGAGCGGGTGATCAATTATGATGATGAGGCCAAAAAAGCTGAAGCTGACCAGTTGGTTGCCGATGCAGATCTCATTTTTTGCCTCGACTTCAACAGTCTGAAAAGGATCAATGCTTTGGGTGAGGTTGTCGGTAAGTCTTCCTGCCCAAAGGTGCTGATCGATCACCACCTGGAGCCGGAGCCCTTTGCCGCGTATCAGTTTTGGAGCGTGGAGGCAGCCGCCACGGCAGAGCTGGTGTACGAGCTCATCCGCGATCTGGGCGACGAAGCATTGATCGATCCGCCCATCGCCGAATGCCTCTATGCCGGCATACTTACCGACACGGGCCAGTTCAAGCACCCCAACACTACGCGTAACGTACACCTGGTGACGGCAGAACTTATAACCCTGGGTGCCGATACGGCCAAAGTAGGTAAGCTGATTTACGATAATAACTCGCTCGACAGACTGAAATTCATCGGCTATGCGTTAAGCAGAAAGTTGAGGGTGATGAAGAAATTTCGCACAGCTTACTTCTGGATCAGTGCAGAAGATTTGAAAAAATACAATTCCAAAACAGGCGATACTGAGGGACTGGTCAATTACGGCCTCTCGCTTAAAGACGTAGTGTTCAGCGCCGTGATCATAGAGCGGCCGGAAGGAGTGAGGCTCTCATTGCGCTCCAAAGGCAGCTTTTCAGTCAACGAGTTTGCCAGAAAATACTTCGACGGTGGCGGGCACCCCAATGCCGCCGGCGGCACAAGCAAAGAGAACCTGGAAGACACTGTGGTGCAATTTGAATCCATTGTAAAAACGTATGAAAAACAGTTGAAGATCAACCACATCAAAGAAACCAGCCTCTGAAATCAGCGGGCCAGCGTGCATGGCCCTGAGTTCCCAATAATTATCTGAAAACAAAAAATAAACAAATCGTAGAGACATGAGAAAAAGTTTGAAATCAATTGCATTATTTATTGCCATAGCCCTTGCCGGAATAGCCTGCGACAGCGGCGATCAGTTCCAAGAATCAGAAGATGGCTACCGCTATAAGTTTATTCGCCAGACGGAAGGCACCAAGCCACAGGATGGCTCTTATGTAGGATTCAATTTTTTATATAAAG
The DNA here is from genome assembly GCA_964596645.1 of uncultured Roseivirgaceae bacterium. Taxonomy (GTDB): domain Bacteria; phylum Bacteroidota; class Bacteroidia; order Cytophagales; family Cyclobacteriaceae; genus CAVQEK01. Next base: position 98,759 of record CAZQVB010000007.1, on the reverse strand, counting down.
ATGCTTCCGACTCGGTACTTTTCTCTTCTGAGCAGCAAGGCGGTGAAATAGCCATACCCGTATCATTGAGCGACTGGCAAGATGGCGGCCCTTTCTACAAGGCCCTGCTCACACTGAGTGAAGGCGACAGCGTAGTGTTGAAGATTCCAACCAAAACATTGTTTGAAGAGTCATTCAGAACAGCGGTGCCTGCCGAGCTTGATTCTGCCGGTGATATTACCTTCGAAATCGGCGTAACCCGGGTGATGCTTCCCGAAGAATATGAAGCCTACCTGGCCGATAAAGCAGAAGAGCAACTGCAGAAAGACATCGCTACAATAGACGAGTACCTGAAGGGCGAGAACATTGAGGCGCAAAGCACAGAATCGGGTCTGCGTTACGTGATCACAGAAGAAGGAACAGGCGAGAGCCCCGTACCTGGCGATAAGGTAGAAGTGCACTATACCGGTTCGCTGCTGGATGGCGAGCAATTTGACTCATCACTGGAAAGAGGCCCCTTTTCCTTCAACATAGGCCAGGGCATGGTAATACCCGGCTGGGACGAGGGCATAGCGCTTTTCAAAGAAGGTGGCAAAGGCACATTGTATATTCCCTCCAACATGGCCTATGGCCAGCGCGGCGCAGGCGGTGTAATTGGCCCAAACAGTGTACTGAAATTTGATGTAGAACTGTTAAATGTAGAAAAACAAGAATGAAAAAAGTAGATCAACATTGGATGCGAGGAGCTTTTGCGGCATGCCTTATTTCAGTAACATTTCTGACAGGCTGCCTCAAAGAGGACGATGTGTATGACGCCAACCAATATTTTCAGCAGGATATCCAAACGCTTCAGACCTACCTGACCGGCAATGGCATCAATGCCCAATACGACTCATCGGGCGTGTACTACCAAGTGCACGATGAGGGCGATGGCTATATGCCATACTATGGCGGCAAAGTGCGGGTGCGCTTTCAGGGATTTACCCTGGACGGGACTAAGTTTGTCGATACTTTTGGTGAAACAAACCCAAGAGAGTTTGTGCTGGGCCAGGGCAATGAGGGCGGGGCTACCGCAGGCCTCAACATTGGAATACATGCACTGCAGGTGGGTGATTCGGCCACCATTTATGTGCCTTCACCACTGGGCTATCAAAATCAAAGCGTTGGCAACAATGTGCCCGCCAACAGCATATTGGTGTACAATGTGAAATTTGAAGCCATCAAAAACCTGGAAAGTGAACTGGTGAAAATCGATGAATACATTGAGGATAAGTCGTTCAATGCTGAGATAGACGAGCGATATGGCACACGCTACGTGATACACAAGTCGGGCAGCGGGCCTACACCGGTGTACAATCAGTCCATTACTACGCATTATATACTCCAGTCACTAGGCGGCAATGAGTACGACAACTCTTACAAGCGCACGCCGCCTACACCTTTTCAGTTCAGGTATGCAACCGGACAGGTGATACCCGGTTTTCACATGGGTTTTGAAAACCTGCAGCAGGGCGATTCGGCTACATTTTTTGTGCCTTCTACTTATGGCTACAGAGAGGCCGGCCAGGGTGATATACCGCCCAACGCTGTACTGGTGTTCGGCGTACGGGTGGAGAATTTCGGTGGGCTGCAATAGCTACTATAGACAATAGCCAATAGGGCATGAAGATTTGTTTTGCCACCAACAATGACAACAAGCTCCGGGAAGTCAGCAGGCTTCTCGGAGCTTCTTTTTTCATAGTGTCACCGGCAGAGCTGGGCCATACAGCCGAACTTGCCGAAACAGGCGACACACTGCAGGCCAATGCACTGCAAAAAGCACAGTTTATACATCAAAAGTTTCATATCGACTGCTTCGCCGACGATACCGGTCTGGAAGTGGCTGCGCTGGATGGTGCACCGGGAGTGCGCTCGGCACGCTACGCGGGCGAGGCCAGAAGCAACGCCGACAACATATCGCTGCTGCTCCATAACCTGAGCGGCAAGCAGGATCGCCAGGCCCGGTTTCGCACAGTGATGGCCTTATATTGGAAGGGGCGTATTCATTATTTCGAAGGCATCGTACGCGGCTACATCACGGAGGAGATGCGCGGGAGCGAAGGCTTTGGCTACGATCCGGTGTTTGTACCCGAAGGCCATACCCGTACTTTTGCAGAAATGACCATGGAAGAAAAAAACGAAATAAGCCACAGGGCACGCGCTATGCGCCAACTGGTTTCTTTTTTAAAGGAACAGAACGCATGAGCAGACCCATCTTCATAGGCTTGTGCGGTGGTAGTGGCTCAGGAAAAACACATTTTTTGCGGGCGTTGCTGGGGCATTTCACACCGGCACAGATATGCCTGGTGAGCCAGGACAATTACTACAAAGCAAAAGCCCTGCAACCCCTCGACACCAGTGGCATAGAAAATTTTGATATGCCCGAGAGTGTGGATGAAGAGCGTTTTTATGAAGATTTGATGCGCCTGAGCAGGTACGAAAAGGTGACCCTGCCGGAGTACACTTTCAACAATCCGGATACTGAACCCCGGTGGCTGGAATTTCTGCCGGCTCCCATCATACTGGTAGAAGGCATATTGGTATATCATTATCCACGCATCCGCTCACTGTTCGACCTACGACTTTTTATAGATGCCCGGGAATCGGTAAAAATACACCGCCGCATACTGCGCGATGAAAAAGAGCGGGGCTACGACCTTCACGACGTGCTCTACCGCTATGTACACCACGTGACGCCCGTCTACGAAAAATTCATAGCGCCTTATAAAGACGACGTGGATCTGGTTATACCCAACAACAGAGGCTTTGAAAAAGCGTTGCATGTGCTGGTAGCCTATTTGGAAAGCCGCCTAATGACAGGCAAAAGTTAATTTTTGGCAGATTGCTTTATATGCAATTCTTCTTACATTTGTCGGCCTTTCATCAGCAGGGCAAAAAGGCTTAACAAACAAAGTATCTGGTGTTTAAATCGATTTTTTCTGTAGCGACTATCATACTGGTGCTGCTGGCATTCACCACCCAGAGCCTTCCGCTCAAAGAGCTGCCGGCAGAGCAGGAGGGTTGTGCTCAAAGTGCCGGAGAGGAAAAGGAAGAAACTGCCAGAATTGTAGTTGGGCATTTCAACGCCATCGTACAAGTAGCCCAACTGGTCTTTCATTGCGACTTTTGCTTCGAAATGGAGCAACCGCTTATTGAAAATGAGCGCGTGCATTCAGTCATCAGCACTGCGATATATTATACCCCATTTTATCGCACACTTTTCCGGCAGATCATATCGCCCAACGCGCCGTAGCCTGATCCTTTAGAGTTTTCGCATCCCAAATTTAGCCCCCCGGCAAGGAGGGCGTTTATCGTTTTTTGTAAATCAACAAGTCATGAGAAATAAAGGAATAATCATAGTGCTCACAGCCATCGTTACGCTGCTGTGCCTGTACTATCTGTCGTTTACATTTATATCGCGCGGTGTGCAGCAAGATGCCCGCGAGTTTGCCACCGATGCCAGTGGCAACGTCAGCTTTGCCAAAAAGCAGTCGTACCTGGACTCCATCTGGAACGAACCCGTCTGGAACCTGTTCGGCATCGAATACACCTACAAAGACATCAAAGAGACTGAGCTGAGCCTCGGTCTGGATTTGCAAGGCGGCATGCACGTGACGCTGGAAGTATCGCCGGTAGACATCATACGCGGGCTGGCGGCCAACAGCGAGAACCCTGCACTGAACCGCGCCATAGAGCGCGCTCGGGAAATGCAGCGCTCCAGCGAAGCAGGTTTTGTTGACCTTTTTCGCGACGCGTGGGGTGAGGTCAATCCAGACCTTCCCATGGCCCAGGTATTTACCTCCGCCGCCAACCGCGATCGCATCAGTGGCTCGTCTACCGAGGCCGATGTGATCGACGTGATCAACGAAGAGGTAGACCAGGCGATATCGCGTTCATTCAACATCTTGCGCACACGGGTAGACCGCTTCGGCACGTCTTCGCCCAACATACAGCGCATACCAGGTACCGGCCGCATTCAGATAGAGCTGCCCGGTGTAGAGAATCAGGAAAGGGTGCGCAAGCTACTACAGGGCGTAGCGCATCTGGAGTTTTTGAACGTGGTCGATCTCAATGATCAGCGCCTGGTTGGCGCACTTTCCACCATCAACACACGCCTGGCCGATGAAGAGCGTCTGAGTGCTTCCTCGCTCAGCGCTGCAGAGGGCGTTGAAGATGGTGCCACATCTGCACAACCCGCAGACGATGATCTGTCGGCACTGCTGGGCGCCGACACCGACACCGCCGCCATTGCACAGGCCGATACATCTGCCTCCAATCTCGACTCATTGACCAACACACAGGTGTCGGAGTTTTTCAACATGATCCGCTTCCCCTATGGCATGGTAAACCTGAAAGATACCAGCAAGGTAAACCGAATACTGGAGCGGCTGATGCGTGGCGACATGAAGGGCTTGTTGCCGCCCAATGTGCACTTTGCATGGGAGGTGAAGACCACTACGCTTGAAGAAGGCGAAGAAGTACTACAACTGTATGCGCTGCAGGCAGGCCGCAATGGTAAGGCGCCACTCACCGGGGAGGTAGTAACTAACGCCGTACAGAGCTACGATGAGCGTACCGCACCGGCCGTATCTATGAGTATGAATGCAGAAGGTGCGCGCAACTGGCGCAGGCTCACCGCCGAAAACATCAACAGGCGCATCGCCATAGTGCTCGACAACTACGTGTACTCGGCACCGCGTGTGCAAAACGAAATACCCAATGGCCAGTCCATCATTACCGGCGACTTCACGCTGGAAGAAGCACGCGACCTGGCCAATGTGCTGGAAGCCGGCGCCTTGCCCGCCCGTACGCGTATTGTAGAAGAAGAAGTGATAGGACCCTCGCTGGGCAGGGAGGCATCACGCCAGGGCATCACCTCGGTGATAGCCGGTATGGTGATTGTGGTGCTTTTCATGGTGGCTTACTATTCCAAAGGCGGCCTGGTGGCCAACGTTTCTTTGTTGTTCAACATCTTCTTTATACTCGGTATACTTGCCCAGCTCAACGCATCACTCACCCTGCCGGGCGTGGCTGGTATCGTGCTCACCATCGGTATGGCCATCGATGCCAACGTACTTATTTTTGAGCGTATACGTGAAGAGCTGCGCAACGGCGTGCCGCTGCTCAGGTCTATATCGCTGGGATATGAGAAAGCTTACAGCTCCATCATCGATGCCAACGTCACCACGTTCATCATTGGCCTTATTCTCTTTGTGCTGGGCCAGGGCCCGGTAAAAGGTTTTGCCACTACGCTGATGATCGGTATTGCCTGTTCGTTTTTCACCGCGGTGTTCATTAGCCGGGTGATCGTGACCTGGATGACCAAGCGTGGCGACCAGAGTAAAGTTTCTTTTGAAACACCATTTTCCAGAAACCTGCTCAGCAACCTTAACATCAACTTCCTGGGGGCACGCCGCAAGGCATATATCGGCTCGGCGCTGTTTATAAGCATAGGCCTTATACTGCTCGTGTTGCAGGGCGGGCTCAATTTCGGTGTCGACTTCACGGGTGGCCGTTCCTATGTGGTTGAGTTCAACGAGCCTGTCGTGGCTTCGCAGCTGAAGACAGACTTGTCGGGTACTTTTGAAAATACCGGTACGGAAGTGAAAACATACGGCTCCAACACCGTGGTAAAAGTGACCACCAGCTACCTGATCGATGATGAGTCGACGGAGGCTGATGAGAACGTGCGCCGGCAGTTGATCTCTGGCTTGGAAAGTACCACCGGTAAGTCGTTCATTGAAAATGCTGATTTGATAGACAACACCTCGTTTACCATACTGAGTTCATCGAAGGTGGGTGCCACCATAGCCGACGACATCAAACGGGCGTCGGTAGAGTCTATGATTTTTGCACTCATCGCCATATTCCTGTACATCCTTATCCGCTTTAAGCGCTGGCAATTCAGCACGGGGGCCATCATTGCGTTGTTCCACGACGTATTGGCTGTGCTTGCTGCTTTTGCCTATGCACGCCTGTTGGGCAAAACATTTGAGGCAGATCAGGTATTCATAGCGGCATTGCTCACCGTGATTGGTTACTCCATCAACGATACTGTGGTGGTCTTTGACAGGATCAGGGAAAATCTGCAGGTACGTCCGCATGAGAAGTTGATCGACACCTTCAATCTATCGCTCAACAACACGCTGAACAGAACGCTGATGACCTCGCTCACCACACTGCTGGTGGTGTTGATCTTGCTGATATTTGGCGGGGAGGTACTTCGCGGTTTCTCTTTCGCCATTTTTGTGGGCATCATCGTGGGCACATATTCATCCGTCTTTGTGGCCACACCCACCGCCCTCGACCTGATCACAAGGCAGAAAGAAGCCAAAGCGGTGAAAGCTTAAGATTTTTAAATAATCGAATCGTCTCTACAAGGGCCGGCCATCAGCGCCGGCCCTTGTGCTTTGAGGGCGGGTGCATAGGCCATCATGGTCTACTGCATTATTTTGTTAGATTTGGCTTTTTGCCAATCACGGTTCTTTTGCATGCAGCACTTCCACGAAATTCTCGAGGTCATAAACAATCACATCGGGGGGGCGCAGTGGTTTACCCTGGCGCTCTTGGGTGTGGGTGTTTTTTTCACCATTTACCTGCGCTTTCCGCAGATACGATATTTCAGGCATGCGCTCAATTGCGTACGTGGCAAGTACGACCGCCCCGGCGACGAAGGCGACACCACACATTTCCAGGCATTGGCCACAGCCTTATCGGGTACGGTGGGTACCGGCAACATTGGTGGTGTAGGGCTGGCGGTATACCTGGGTGGCCCGGCGGCTATATTCTGGATGCTCGTAACGGCCGCCCTGGGCATGACGACCAAGTTTGTAGAAGTAACGCTTTCGCATAAATATCGAGAGAAAATAAGCGATGGCACCATGGCCGGTGGGCCGATGTACTACATGAAAAATGCAGATTTTCGTCTGTTTGGGCGAAAGGTGAATTTCCAATGGCTTGCCATCGCCTTTGCCGTGGCCACGGTGATCTGCTCATTTGGTACCGGCAACCTGCCACAGATCAATAACATTTCCAACATCCTGTTTTCCACCTTCGGAATAGATCAGATGCTCACTGGCGCCGTACTGGCTGTGCTGCTCTTTCTGGTCATCGTAGGCGGCATACGGCGTATTGCCTCTGTCACTTCCAGGCTGGTGCCCATCATGGCGATTCTTTACATAGCAGGGGCTTTGTTTGTGATTGCATACAATTACGAAAACATCGTCCCTTCTTTCCTGTCCATATTCACCGATGTGTTCACAGGCACTGCAGTGGGTGGCGGCTTTCTGGGTGCCGGATTTGCCTTTGCGTTCAATCGCGGAGTGAACAGAGGTCTTTTCAGCAATGAGGCAGGCCAGGGCTCGGCACCCATTGCGCATGCTTCGGCCAGGGCGCACGAGCCTGTTTCAGAAGGCATGGTGGCTATTCTTGAGCCCTTCATCGACACCATCATCATTTGTACCATCACAGGTTTGGTTATTCTTTCTTCCGGCGTGTGGCACGAAAAGCACATCAATGAGTTTCAACGCACCGACCTTAAAATACTGAACAGAAGCTACGACGAGTCCGACCCAGCCGACCTGCAGGTGTTGTTCGAACATCTGAACCACGATGTACCCATAGAATATTACTCCGGACTGCTGGATGTGAAAGGGGGTGAAATACAAAACGACATTACCCTGCTGCATGCGCGCTCTATAGCCGAAGACGTACACGTGCTGAAGGATGAAAAACCATTTACAGGAGAACTTCCAGTAAAGGAGGGAGACATCGACGATACGGCGGGCACCTTTACCCTTACCGGAAGGTCGCTGATACACAGCGCGCCGCTCACGGCAGAGGCTTTCACCAGAAGTATATTGGGGCCTTACGGTCAGTATATCGTGGCCATAGGGCTGCTGCTTTTTGCCTTCTCTACCGCCATTTCCTGGTCATACTACGGGGACAGGTCCATGATCTTTCTTTTTGGTCCGGGCTCGGTGATGTATTATCGTATAGCCTATGTGCTTGGGTTTTTCCTTGCCAGCTTTACCGATACTACCATCATCTGGACGTTCTCCGGCATCACCATTGCCCTGATGACGCTACCCAATCTTGTGGGCATTATGATGCTGCACAAGGAAATGAAGAAGACAGTACAAGAATACTGGGATGGCTTCGATTCTGAATATCCGGAAATAAGGGCTGGAAAGCGGCGGTAGGCAGACAGAAAATATCAAAAGTACTCAACGTTTCACCCGCAGTTTATGTCGGCACTCCATCGAAATCCGCCGTGGCTCTTATTCATTCCCGGCATAAAAGCATTAAATTTGGCGTGTTTAACATTCCATTGACATCCATATGATAGGCAATATTTTCACTAAAATATTTGGTACAAAATCCAACCGCGACATCAAATCGGTGCTGCCCTATGTGCAGAAAACAAATGCAGCGTATGCCGGTCTGCAAGGCATAAGCGACGATCAGCTCCGCGACAAAACAGAGGAGATAAAGGCAAGAATAGACGAGCATCTTAAAGAAACCGATCAGCAGATTCAATCACTGCACCAAAAGATCGACGATGAGCCCGAGTTGGACATCCATGCCAAGGAAGAGATTTTTAACCAGATAGACGCACTCGAAGAAGAGCGGAACAAGAAGCTGGAAGATGTACTGCTGGAGGTGCTGCCCGATGCCTTTGCCGTAGTGAAAGAGACAGCGCGCCGTTTCAAGGAAGCCGGGCAACTGAAGGTAACGGCTACCATGTACGATAAGCAACTCGCGGCCACCCGGGAGCATATAGAGATTCAGGGCGACCACGCCATATGGAAAAATGAATGGATAGCCGCCGGCACTAAGATCAAATGGGAAATGCTGCACTACGATGTGCAGCTCATTGGCGGGGTAGTGTTGCATCAGGGCAAGATCACCGAAATGGCCACCGGCGAGGGCAAGACTTTGGTGGCTACGCTGCCGGCCTTTCTCAATGCGCTGGCCAGGCGCGGCGTACACATCGTAACGGTAAACGACTACCTGGCCAAGCGCGACTCAGAGTGGATGGCGCCCCTGTTTCAGTTTCACCAGCTCAGGGTAGACTGCATCGATAAGTATGAGCCCAACAGCGAGGCACGCCGCGAAGCCTACAGGAGCGACATCATCTACGGCACCAACAATGAGTTTGGCTTCGACTACCTGCGCGACAACATGTCCAGAGAGGTGGACGAGCTGGTGCAGGGCAAGCACCATTTTGCCATGGTAGATGAGGTAGACTCCGTATTGGTAGATGATGCACGTACTCCACTGATCATTTCCGGCCCCGTGCCCAAAGGCGATATTCACCAGTTTCATGACCTGAAGCCCAGGGTGCATAAGCTTGTGGAAGAGCAGAAGAAGGTAGTCTCTCAATTTCTGAACGAGGCAAAAAAAATGGTGAAAGATGGCAAAGAAAAAGATGGTGGCCTGCCGCTGTTTCGCGCCTACCGTGGCCTGCCCAAGTACAAGCCACTCATCAAATTCTTGAGTGAAACCGGTGTGCGACAAGTATTGCAGAAGACGGAGAACTTCTACATGCAAGACAACAGCAAGATGATGCCCGAGGCCGATGAGCCATTGTTTTTTACCATAGAAGAAAAGACCAATGCCATTGAGCTCACCGAAAAAGGGCTCGACCTCATCACCGGCGAAGGCGAAGATCACAGCTTCTTCATACTGCCCGACATAGGCATGGAGATCGCTGCGCTGGAAAATGATGCCACACTGGATGAGCAGCAGAAACTGAAAAAGAAAGAAGAGCTGATCAAGGATTACACCGCCAAAGCCGACCGCATCCACACCATCAACCAGTTGCTGAAGGCCTACACCATGTTTGAAAAAGACACGGAGTATATACTGGTAGATGGCAAGGTGAAAATTGTTGATGAGCAAACAGGCCGTGTAATGGAAGGCCGGCGCTACTCCGACGGCCTGCACCAGGCCATAGAAGCTAAGGAAAATGTGAAGGTGGAAGACGCCACACAGACTTACGCCACCATTACCCTGCAGAACTACTTCCGCATGTACCACAAGCTGGCCGGCATGACGGGTACTGCAGAAACCGAAGCCCAGGAGTTTTGGGACATCTATAAGCTGGACGTGGTGGTGGTACCCACCAATGTGCCCATCGTGCGCGACGACCGCGAAGACATGGTGTTCAAAACCATGCGCGAAAAATTCAATGCCGTAGTAGACGAAATACAGGCGCTGACCGAAAAAGGCCGGCCGGTACTCGTCGGTACTACCTCGGTAGAAATATCGGAAGTGCTCAGCCGTATGCTCAACTTGCGCAAGATGAGCCACCAGGTGCTCAATGCCAAGCAGCACCAGCGCGAGGCCGATGTGGTGGCCAATGCAGGCAGGCCGGGCACCATCACCATTGCCACCAACATGGCAGGCCGCGGTACCGACATCAAGCTGACGCCGGAGTCGAAAGCGGCTGGCGGCCTGGCCATCATCGGTACGGAGCGCCACGAATCGCGCCGTGTCGACAGGCAGTTGCGCGGCCGGTCGGGCCGGCAGGGCGACCCGGGCACCTCACAGTTTTTTGTGTCTTTGGAAGACAACCTGATGCGCATTTTTGGCAGCGACAGGATCGCCCGCCTCATGGACCGCATGGGCCTGAAAGAGGGTGAAGTGATACAGCACTCCATGATCACCAAATCCATAGAACGCGCACAGAAGAAGGTAGAGGAAAACAACTTCTCCATACGCAAGCGCCTGCTGGAGTTCGACGACGTGATGAACTCACAGAGGGAGGTGATCTATAAAAGACGAAAGAATGCACTGTTTGGCGAGCGCCTTCAGCTGGACATCATGAATATGATGTACGACACCTGCGAAGACATGGCCACCAGCGCAAAAAATGGCGATGACTTCGACGGCCTGCGACTCAATGCCATCAGTCTGTTGGGCATCGATTTTAAGATTTCACAGGAAGAATTTCAAAAAATAGCGCCGGCAAGCCTTGCAGAGCGTCTTTATCAGGAGACGTACCGAACTTATAAGGAGAAGAACAAACAGACATCGGCCAGGGCGACGCCCATTTTCAAGGATATCCAGAAAAATAAAGGCGCCACAGTGGTGGACGTGCTGGTGCCATTTACCGATGGCAAGAAGCAGATAGCGGTGGCCACCAACCTGGCTAAAAATGTAGAGACAGAATGCCGTGAGCTGATACTGAGCCTGGAAAAAATAGCCACACTGGCCATCATCGATGTAGCATGGAAAGAGCACCTGAGGGAGATGGACGACCTGAAGCAGTCGGTGCAAAATGCCGTGTACGAGCAAAAAGATCCCTTGTTGATCTACAAATTTGAAGGATTTGAGTTATTCAAAAAACTCATTGCGCGCATCAACGAAGACACGGTTTCTTTCCTCACCAAAGCAGATTTGCCGGTACAAAATCCAGACGAACTGTCTGAGGCCACGCGCAATCGCAGGCGCAGCGGCCAGCGCTACAGCGAGTCGAAAGAAGAATCGCGCTCACTGCTGCAAGGTGGCGGGGGCGGTGAGGGCAAAACCCGCCCACCGATAGAAAAGCCGGCACCGCGCAAGACGGAGCAACTGCCCGGGCGCAATGAGCGCGTGACCGTGCAATACACCGATGGTACGGTAAAAAAGGACGTGAAATTTAAAACAGTAGAAGAAGACGTGATACACAACCGATGTGTAATTGTATAAAAAGAATATGGTGAAGAAGACAATCATTATTTACGTGCTCTTTGCGCTGGCCTTTCAGCACTGCGCCAAAAAGGTGGTGGTAAAAAGCTCCGAAGGAAAATACACAGAAGACCTGGCACGCTACCGGCCTGAGGCGCCGCCTGTGGAAGCGCAACTGCCAGAGGTGCCAACGCGAGAAAAGGTGCCAAATGTGAAGCCTACCAACCACATCACCAAGCCACTGGCAGCAGTGATTGACAGTATTGCCGGCTACAGCGCCCGCATGCCGATAGATGTATATACAGTGCAGGTGTATACCGGCCGAAGCCGCGAAGAGGCAAACGAAATACGCCAACAAATTTATAGACTGCTACCGGGCGAAAACCCAAAGCTCGCGTATGTACAGCCAAACTTTAAGGTGCGTGTGGGAGAATATTCCAGCCGTATAGAGGCCAATAAAACATTTACCGAACTCAGGCGGCATTTTCCTGGCGCCATGCTGGTGCCCGAGCGCATATTTCCGGGCGAGTAGCCATACAAGAAAACGAACTTTTATGAACATGCAATCGGAAATCAAGGCGCTGGCACAGTCGTCGGCCGCTGAGATCGTAGCCATACGCCGGCACATACATGCCCATCCTGAACTTTCTTTTCAAGAGCACAATACGGTGAAATATGTAGCAGAGATGCTGCTGCAAACGGGCATCACCCACACCCGCGAAATGGCCGGCACGGGACTGGTGGCACTGATCGAAGGCAAAAACCCCGGCGCTAAAACCATTGCCCTGCGCGCCGATATGGACGCTCTGCCCATAGAAGAGAAAAACGAAGTGCCTTATCGGTCGCAGCAACCCGGCATAATGCATGCCTGCGGGCACGATGTACATACCGCTTCTCTGCTGGGTACCGCCAAAATTTTGCAAAGCCTCTCCGGCCGGTTTGAAGGTACAGTTAAGCTCATCTTTCAGCCCGGTGAAGAAAAGGCCCCGGGTGGGGCATCGTTAATGATCAAAGAAGGCGTGCTGGAAAATCCCAAGCCATCGCATGTAATCGGCCAGCACGTAATGCCGCTGATACCGGTGGGCAAGGTCGGCTTCAAGCCCGGCCTGTATATGGCCAGTGCCGACGAGCTGTACATTACAGTGCATGGCAGCGGCGGCCATGCCGCCATGCCCGACAAGATTATCGACCCTGTACTCATCGCCTCTCACCTCATTGTGGCATTGCAGCAGATCGTGAGCCGCCATGCCACACCTACCATCCCTTCGGTGCTGTCATTTGGAAAGGTATCGGCCAACGGCGCCACCAACATCATACCCGATGAAGTGCGCATAGAGGGCACCTTCCGCACACTGAACGAAACATGGCGCGCTGAGGCACACCGCAAGATGAAGAAGCTGGCCGAAGGACTGGCCGAAGCCATGGGTGGCAGTTGTGATTTTCACATCATGGACGGCTACCCGTTTTTGTACAACAATGAGCCCCTCACACGGCGCATGCGCGAATGTGCAGAGGCCTATCTAGGACAAGAAAATGTGTTGGACCTCGACACCTGGATGGCGGCCGAGGATTTTGCCTTTTACTCACAAGCCGCTGACGCATGCTTTTACAGGCTGGGTGTGCGCAATGAGGAAAAAGGCATTGTGTCGGGTGTACATACGCCCACTTTCAATATCGACGAAAACGCTTTGGAGATAGGCGCCGGGCTAATGGCCTGGCTGGCCATCAACGAGTTGGGCTTTTTAGAATAACGAAGCGAAAAAATCCCTGACGATCATCCAGGTTTCGTGGCGTATTTCCTCATTGATGGATATGGCCAGTATCAGTGATATCAGCAGCCCGATGAGCGCATAACCCATATCCTTGCCAATCATTCGCAGTGCCTTGATGATCGATTTTTTGCGCTTCTTCTCTTTTTTTCGTGTGATGCTGATGGCGAGTTCGCGCCCGCCGAGCAGCCCGAGAAACAGCCAGGTGGTGCTCATGGGTACGGTGCTTTCAAACAGCTTGTAGTAAAGTAGGGCGGCATATATAAAATCGACCAGTGTAGCGGCGCGCACGTCGGTCACCCCAGACTTTTCATCGACAATACCCTGAATTTTGTCTCCTTTCAGGTAGAAGAGCAAACCGAGGCCCAGCACAATATAGCTGAGAAAAGCCACCAACTGCCATACCGAAAGGCTTCGCGGCAGGTATATGGCTATATTGGCCGCATCTTGCTGTATCCACACCGACCACAGTATGCCGCTCGTAATCCACTGCACCACCACCCAATACTTTGCCGGCCGGCCTTTGAAATACTTGTTGATGAATGCCGCCACCAAAAGCCAAACAATAATGGCCGTGACGAAGGCCAGGAAATATCCGCTCAAGCTTTTCCACAACACACTAAAGATGGCCCCGGTGCTGGTGGTGAAAGCATTGAGCAGTAAAAATGTGGTAGACACCGGCATGCGCATGCGCGTGATGATGAGCAGTATGAGCGGAGCGGCAAGTTGCAGGAAAGAAAAAGACTCGGGGGCAGTTCGAAACCCTTTTGACATCAGGCGCTGGTTGCTTACGTCGCCATCGTAGAGAAACCAGCTGTTGAGTATAGTAAAGATGAAAATGAGGCCCATAAACATCCAGAGGTAGTACCACTTTCTGTGCTTGTTGGAGGCAATGAAGGTACCTATGGTTTGGATGCTGTCGTTGGCGATGGCGGCATAGCCGGCAAGGCCAAAACCCACCCACATGGCAATGGGCGGATATGGGTATACTATGAAACACAAAACAGCAAGAATGGCAATAAGGATGATGAATGTGCGCTCTTTGTGTACTATTTCAAAAAACTGGTAGGTGGTCTTTGCCAGCTTCGGCGTACGCATTTTGTCATTCAATGAAGATGGCATGTGCTATAGTCTTTCCCCCACGATCAATAGTGGCTTTGATGGCCTAGAATCGCTACAAAGCTAAAAATTGTTTGAGGAATTCAATGTTAATAAATTGTTAATACAAACCCGCTGGAAACCGACAAAACCATGAGTTTCTTTACGCAATGGACAATTTTCAAAGGCTGTTTGGAAAACTTTTTCAACTGCAGTGATTTGTTCTAACTTTGAGCCATTCCCCTACAAACACTGCATCGAATACATTGACGTTTGGTACTGAGAATACATGGAGCGTGATAAAATCTTTGGCGTATGTCACGCTGGTTTTATGTGCTTTTCTTCTGTCTATTGACTTGTTGGCCGGTGCGCTGGGCCACCTGAGCAAAAGCGTAGTGGAGTCTATACTCACCGTCACGAGCAATCCTTTTGTCAGCCTTTTTATTGGCCTGCTCATCACGGCACTCATTCAGAGCAGCTCTACCACTACCAGTATGGTGGTGGCTCTGGTGGCAGCAGGCTCATTGGATTTTGAGCGTGCTATTCCGGTGATTATTGGTGCCAATATTGGCACTACGCTTACCAGCAATATTGTCTCGCTAAGCTTTATTACTAAAAAACAAGAATTTGGCAGGGCGGTGTCAGCGGCTACACTCCACGACTTTTTCAATATTTTTTCAGCATGCATCATCTTTCCCTTGCAGTACAAGTACAATCTGCTGGGTATACTGGCAAAGGGCTTTACAAGCATCATAAGCCAGGTGGGTGGCGGATCTGCCCAGGCACCGGCCGGCCAGGAAGCATTTGAAAACTCCGCGGTGAGCGAGGTCATTATGTCGCTGATTGGCAATTACTATGTGGTGCTCATCTTGGCGGTGCTGTTGCTGTTCGCCTCCATTAAAATTCTTTCCAAGCTCATCTATCAGATGCTGATCGGCTCCACGAGGCTTAATTTTCAGAAGTTGGCATTTGATAATCCTTTTAAATCGTTTGGCTGGGGCACGCTACTCACGGCCACTATGCAGTCCAGCTCTGTCACCACTTCGCTTATTGTGCCGCTGGTCGCCACAGCACGCGTGTCCTTGCCGCGGGCTTTCACATTTATAGCGGGGGCCAATATCGGCACTACACTTACGGCATTATTGGCGTCGGTTTTCAAGTCGGAGGCCGCGGTGAGCATAGCCATCGCTCATTTGATGTTCAACCTGATCGGGCTGCTCATATTGCTGTTTATTCCAGGGCTTAATAAGCTGCCGCTGATCGTATCGCGTTGGCTTGGCGATGTGGCGCTCAAGTACAGGATAGTGAGCATAGTCTACATCATTTTAATATTCTTTCTTCTGCCGTTTGCATTCATTTATATTTCTCAATGAGAAGGCGCGGCAGCAACAATGCGTGCGCATTTGTTGTTTGGAATGAATGCATGGCTGACCAGGCGACAATAACCAATTGTAAACCGACCAAACAGACTAAACAGTGGGAATAGATAAGCTTATATCTTCCGTCAAGAAATATTTGAAAATCGAGGTGGACCTATTTAAGCTGCAGGCCAAAGAGCAGGTGGTGGAAATTTTGTCCGTTTTTATCCTCATCTTTTTGTTGCTCTCTTTCGGCCTGTTTATCGTATTCTTCCTGAGCATCACCATCGCCTTTTATCTCAACGACCTGCTGGACAGCCGCTACCTTGGCTTATTGATTGTGGCTGGCTTTTACACCATTATATGCATCGTGCTGGTGCTGATGAAAGACAAACTGATTGCAAAAGGCATATTTAAAGCCTTCTTTGAAGGATCACTAGAAAGCGTAGAAAGAAAAAAACGAAATGACGAATATTAAGAAAATAGAGGAGCAGAAGGACTTTCTGCAAAAAGCCGCCGAAGATGCGCGGGATGAGCTCGTAGCCGAGTTTGACCTGAGTAAAGCGAGGGCCACCAGTATTTTGAAAAAAAGCCTGATTATAGGGGCAGGTCTGGTGGCTGCCATAATTGTCACTACCCTCATCGTAGGTGGCGACGAGGAGGAGAGCTAGTCGCAGGGCCTGCACATTTTTTCCATTCCTCACACACAATTTGCGGTTTTGCCCATCGCTTATTATAGCGCAGTATTTTTTTGGATAATATTGTCAGATGAATTCGAGCAGCATCTTGTCAAAAATTTTGACCGGCGCAAGGCAGGGTAGAAAGATGCTGGCCGTACTCATCGACCCTGATAAGACATACAGGACCGAAGAGGTGGAGCGGCTGGTTAACTACTGCAGCGCACAGGCGGTAGATTTTTTTCTGGTTGGCGGAAGCCTGACCGCCCGCGATGAGTTTGCCCGGGTGATCGGTCAATTAAAAAAGAGCAGCGACAAGCCGGTGATCATCTTTCCAGGCCAGGTGCATCACCTTTCGGCGGAGGCCGATGGCGTCCTGTTTCTTTCTCTTATCTCCGGCCGCAACCCGGAGTATCTGATCGGCCAGCATGTGATGGCGGCGCCGCTGATCAGGCAAATGGATCTGGAACCCATACCGACCGGCTACATTTTGGCTGGCAGCGATCACACAACTACTGTAGCTTATATTAGCAACACCATGCCCATTCCTGCCGGCAAATGTCAACTGGCTGCAGCCACCGCGTTGGCCGGGGAAATGCTGGGGATGCAACTCATCTATCTAGATGCAGGAAGCGGCGCATCAGCACCCGTTCCCTCAGAAATGGTGCGTGTAGTAAAAAAATCCATCACCGTGCCGCTGATAGTAGGCGGTGGCATAGACTCAGAAGCCAAAGCCAAGGAAGCCTTGGCAGCAGGTGCCGACCTATTGGTGATAGGTAACGGTGCCGAAGGCAACATTGAGTGTATTGGAGCAGTGGCCTCGGCGATATCGGCATGCAATCGGGCATTGCAAGAATAATAAATCATTCTGCGTCACAAGTATTTCACAGTTGCCGGACAGAAGCCGACTTTCATCACCTTACCCGACAACGGTATGCCATTTGCTTTGGAAAAGCATTTCCAACTAGGCCGCTGATGGTATTTCAAAAAGTTGAGCGATAAGGAAGCAAGAACTGTACGCTACTTCGCCTGTTCTATCCTTTCTTTGTATTCCCACCTTTTTGACCATTCATTCAAGTACTTTTCGTATCGCGGATCGTTCATCCAAAATCTCCTTTGCGATTCCTCTATCACCTTTTTTTCGGGATAGTCATATCCTTCTATGCTATTATCTACGGATTCATTCCACTCTTCATATGTAGCAGTCATCTGCTCCGCTCTGTCGGGAAGTTCCGTGGCAAGGTTGTTCGTTTCGCCCGGATCGGTTTGCAGATTGTACAATTCATATTGCTTGTTGTCCCTATCCTTAATAAAAAGCTTAAAATTATTGTCGACCAACGCACCACTTTGCTCAAATCTGAAAAATATGGGCTTCTCGCGTTCCACGATAACATTGCTCAGAACAGGCAGTATGGAAGTGCCATCTTGCGGGTATAAGCGCAGTGAATCTGGCAGGCCGGCCACTTCGGCGAGTGTGGCAAATATATCCATGGTGGAGGCCGGAAAGCCGGTGACGGAGGGTTGTACCCTGGCAGGCCACTCTATAATGGCCGGAACCCGTATGCCCCCTTCATACAGGCTGCCTTTATATCCCCTTAGATTGGCCACAGTAGTGGGGCTTATGTCGGGCAACCCGCCATTATCACTAC
Organism: uncultured Roseivirgaceae bacterium; assembly: GCA_964596645.1. Classification (GTDB taxonomy): domain Bacteria; phylum Bacteroidota; class Bacteroidia; order Cytophagales; family Cyclobacteriaceae; genus CAVQEK01. The sequence continues at coordinate 80,517 of CAZQVB010000007.1, read as the reverse complement.
AAAACCACACCAAGGTATTGTCGGCCAATCCCTTTGCCTTTAAAAACGCACGCAGCTCCCCAACACTTTTGTCAAACGCCACCAGCTCCCCATAATGTTCCCTGCTGGCGGAGTTGAGATTGGCAAAAGCCTCCTTGTCTTCCTCTTTGGCCAACCAAGGATTATGGGGCGATCCATCCCAGACAACAGCGAAAAAGGGCTTCCCTTCATCCAGGCTTTGGTCGATAAAATTGATTGCCTGCTGTACAATCACTTCCGAACTTGTACCCGTGTATTGCTTAAATTCACCCTTCTCGCTCATGATCGGGTCGATGTCGAAAAAGTTTGAGGTAGAAACCCACTCATCGAAACCGTAAACCCCAGGGTTGTATTGATCATCTGCAAATATGGGCACACCGGGTCCCATCAATCCATTCAGGTGCCACTTGCCGAAATGGCCCGTTTTGTAGCCAACTGCTTGTAGCGCGCTGGCCACGGTTTTTTCCTGACGCCGCAATGCATATCCATGCGAATAAACACCGGTTCTGTCGTGTGTACGGCCTGTCAATACCGATGCCCGGGTAGGCGAACAGACAGGCCCCGCAGCATAAAACCTGTCGAAACGCAAACCATTTCTGGCCATATCATCAAGGTTTGGGGTATTAAGTACCGGGTGGTTGTTGTAGCCTGTTTCCCCCCAGCCCTGGTCATCCGTCATGATGAGTATAATGTTTGGCGGTTGATTGGAATGGTCTGGGCGGCAACTGCTATAAAAAACTAGCAGCATCATGATTATTAATAATCGCATATCTATTGATAGTTTATTATTGACAGATATCAGTGGCGTTAGCACAGCGTGTGCACCGGCAGGTTTTGCTTTTTTGTTGTTTGACGGATGCCGGCCGTGGATTTATAAATGCCTTCCACCATCTTCAGCTTCTGACAGTGCCATCGGCGCCTGAGTTTATGGAAACCAAAGCAAGTCGGCCGACACTAAATATTCATCAAAGACTCACGGCGGCGCATCTTGCCGGCGGGTATGCCAAACATCATTTTGAACCTGCGACAGAAATAGGCTGTGTCTTTATAGCCTACCTCGTGGCCAATCTCCCGTATGCTTTTCTTACTTGTGCGCAAGAGGTTCACGGCCTTTTCCATGCGCTGATATTCGATATAATCCTGCGGATTGATGCCGGTGAGCATCTTAAAATATTGCCCTACATAATCTTCCGACACATTGGCCACATTGGCGAGTGTTTTATTGGAAAGATCCCCTTCCAGATGCTCCTTGATGTAACCAAAAATATCCAGCAGGCGTGGGTCTTTGAAGTATGTGCTGTTGGTGGCCAGCTGCTCTACAAACAGTTGGTTTTTCAGCACATAACGTATGACCTCCACCACCAACTGATCGGTAGCCAATTTTTTGACACGTTCGTGGCCGGGTAGTTGCGAGTTGTTTTCCCGCAATATGGTGTTCAGAATATCATTGATTTTTTCGTTGGCTTCTATCACAAAGGGTGATATGTCGAGAGAAGCAAAAAAATTGACTGAGTCGAAGACGCGCGCATCAAAGTTGACGTAGCTAAAGCTCTCAGGGATGGTATCATCCAGTTCGTCGAAGCGAACACTTTTAAAATAGTTTTCTTTTCTCGAAATAAATTCATCATTGGACAAGCTGAGGGCATTGCCGCTGCCAAAGGTAATGGCCAAATTTTTACCGCCCGGAATGAACAAAATATCGCCCTTTTTCATGAGCTCTTTGTGCTTTCCAAAGCGCAGCTCGCCGTTGTTCAAACGGAAAATTGCATTTTCTACGTCATAATAATTTTGAATGGTGATGGGCTGAATGATGCGAATGCTGTTGGCCTTTTTGAAGTGGACGTTGAGCGATTCTATGATTTTGTTGTAGTCTTCCATCTAGAAAATGTGCAAATAAAATAAAGGCCAACTGGCTTGATGAACTTGTATCGATATAACAAAATTGACTAAAAAATAGTATTCCGTCAAGTATAATATTAAAAAAGTACAATAATTGAGGGTCAAAAGACTATTCCTTGGAATACTACAATATCCCGGATTATTTCAATAGTTCGCGTGCAATTACAATATGTTGAATTTCGGACGTGCCCTCATAAATTTGAGTGATTTTGGCATCGCGCATCATGCGCTCTACATGATATTCCTTTACATACCCGTAGCCGCCGTGTATCTGCACAGCCTCTGTGGCAATGCGCATGGCGGCCTCTGAGCAAAATAATTTGGCAAAGGCGCTTTCTTTGATGTGGGGCTGGCGCTGGTCTTTGAGCCATGCGGCTTTGTAGCAGAGCAGCCTGGCAGCCTCTATCTCCATCGCCATTTTTGACAGTTTGAACTGCACCGCCTGATGATTGGCAATGGCGGTACCAAATGTTTTGCGCTCGTTGGCATAAGCAAGCGAGCGCTCAAAGGCTCCGGAGGCTATGCCCAGCGCCTGTGCCGCTATGCCTATTCGGCCACCGTTGAGCGTGCTCATGGCAAATTTGAAACCGCTGCCATCTTCTCCGAGGCGGTTTTCTATGGGCACCTTCACATCGCTAAAGGTGAGGGAATGGGTGTCGGAGGCGCGAATGCCCATTTTATTTTCTTTAGGACCTATGCCGAAGCCGTCCATGTCTTTTTCTACTATAAAGGTGTTGATACCCTTATGACCACGCTGCCTGTGCGACTGTGCCATCACTAAATAAACAGACGCACTGCTCCCATTGGTAATCCAGTTTTTGGTGCCATTGAGCAGGTAATGATCATCCTGCTCTATGCCGGTGGTGTTTTGTCGGGTAGCGTCGGAGCCGGCTTCAGGCTCTGAAAGGCAAAAGGCGCCCAGCAACTCCCCTTTTGCCAAAGGCGTGAGGTATTTTTCTTTCTGGGCTTCGGTACCGAAGGTCTCCAGTCCCCAGCATACCAGTGAGTTGTTTACTGAAAGAATCACCGCCGCGGAGGCGTCTACCTTGGCTATCTCCTCTATGGCCAGCACGTATGAAATGGCGTCCATACCTCCGCCACCATATTGGGGGTCTACCATCATACCGAATAGCCCCAGCTCAGCCATTTTGTTTCTTAGCTCGGCAGGAAATGTTTGAGTCTCGTCGCGATCTATTACGCCGGGCAGCAGCTCTTGTTCGGCAAATTGCCGCACGGCATCGCGTACGGCGAGGTGTTCTTCTGATAGTTGAAAATCCATAATGTGGTGATTTAGGAAATAAAAAGGCCGGAAGTGTTGCTGCTACCGGCCTTGCAATTCATGTAATATGCTGTAGCTAGTCCCTGTTGCCCAGAAAGAGCGACACGTAGTATAGCAACATGGCCAATGAGCCCAGAGCCGCCACTACGTAGGTCATGGCCGCCCACTTTAGTGCGTCCTTGGCCCAGCTTTGTTCCTGCGAACTTGCAATGCCGCGCGATTCCATCCACTTCAGCGCCCTGCTGCTTGCATCGAACTCAACCGGAAGTGTAACGAGCGAGAACATGGTGAGAACGCCATAGCACACGATGATCACCAGCAAAACCAGGTTATATGGAAAAGCGGAGAATAAAAACATGCCGCCAAAGAAGCTCGCCAGCAACACAATATTTAGGATTTTGGCGCTTGCATTCTGAACAGGCACTAGGGTAGAGCGCAGCTTGAGAAAGCTATAGGCTGTGGCATGTTGTACGGCATGTCCGCACTCATGAGCTGCTACGGCAGCTGCTGCTGCATTTCGCCCGTGGTAAACTTCTTCACTGAGGTTTACCGTTTTATCGGCCGGGTTATAGTGATCTGTCAGCCGACCCGGGTGCGACACCACCCGCACATCACTTATATTATTATCGCGTAGCATTTGAAGGGCTACTTCCTGTCCGCTCATATTGGATCGAATGCCCATTTGAGCGTACTTTCTAAACTTCGACTTCAGTCTCTGACTTACGGCAAAGCTGAGAATCATAAAACCAACCACGATTACTATCCACATATATTTATTTATTAAGGTTTTGTATTTTTTCTATGATGGCAGAAGATGAATAGCCTTCCACCAGATCGATGGTGGCTACTTTTCCGCCATTCTGCAATACGATATCAGCCCCCACAATGTTGCCCACTTCATAGTCTTTGCCTTTCACAAGCACAGAAGGCGTGAGGGCTTTGATGAGGTTGTACGGTGTGTCTTCATCAAACAAAACCACCAGATCTACAAACTGCAAGGCGGCAAGCATTCGGGCACGAGCGTTTTCGTCGTTAACTGGTCTTTTACTGCCCTTGAGGCGCTTGATAGACTGATCGGAGTTAAGCCCTACTACAAGCTTTTCGCCTTGTTGCTTCGCCTTTTCCAAATAGTCGATATGGCCCAGGTGCAGCAGGTCGAAGCAGCCATTGGTGAATACCACCACCTGCTGATGGTTTTTCCAGGCGTTAACTTTATACATGGCGTCTCTAATGGGCAGTATTTTCTCTTTGGTATTCATTAGTCTGCGAATCTTTCGGTTTTAAGAACAAGCTGATGACATAGCAAAGCCCGCCAAAGATAAGAACGGTAAAGAAGTGGGTAGTGTGCAGAATGAGCGCAAAGAACTCACCGTCTTGCTGCGATATACCATAAAGTATAAGTATGCGGCTGACGAGTATGTGAAATACACCAATACCGCCCTGCACGGGTGCCGACATGCCTATACCGCTCATTACTAATATGGCCAAACCCGCCAGCGGAGTAAGGCCGCTCGTTTCGGGCAGAGCATAAAACACCACAAAAGGGATGAGGTAATAGAGCAGCCATATGCCCAGGGTCGACAGCCAAAAGCCGGTTTTATTTTTTATTTTTCTGATAGACAAAAACCCGGTGAGCAGCTGAGCGACGAAGCCGGCCACTTTCTGATAGAAACTATACTTGCGTAACGTGTGGCGATAGACACGATAGATAAACACCAGTGTGAGCAGGCCAGCCAGCCCTATGATTAACAGAATAATATAAAAGTCGATGTTGCCCAGCCACTGCCCGGCTTTACCGCCAAAGTTGCTGAGTACAAAATCATTAAGTTTGTCGAACTCAACAAAAAAGGTAAACAGCACCAGGGCCAATAGCGTGAGCAGGTCGATGAGCCGCTCGGCCACCACGGTGCCAAAAGAAGAGGTCATCGATACGTTGTCCATTTTCTTTAATACCCCACAGCGGGTAATTTCCCCCATGCGTGGTAGCAGCAGGTTGGCGAAGTAGCCCACCATTACGGCCAAAAATGTACGCCATGAATTCAATTGATAGCCAAGGGGCTCAAGCAATATGTTCCACCGATAGGCACGCAGCCAATGGCTGATAAAGGCGACCACCACGGAGAGAATGAGCCACTCGTGGTGAAGATCTTGAAACCGGGATACAATATCTGAGAGCGGTATATCGCGATAGACGTACCATAAAAGAAAACCGGCTACACCGAGGGCTACAGAGTATTTGAGCAGATTGAGCAGGACGCGCGCCAATGGCTTAGCCACCTACGGTATTGTTTTCGTCGGGGAAAATGAGCACGGGCTTGTGCTTTTTTGCTTCTTCAAAATCCATGGAAGCGTAAGAAATGATGATGATGATATCGCCGACCTGTACCTTGCGCGCCGCAGGTCCGTTGAGGCACACCTGACGGCTGCCTCGCTCACCTTTAATTACATAAGTCTCGAGTCGCTCACCGTTGTTGATGTTTACGATTTGTACCTTTTCATTGGCAATGATGTTTGCGGCATCCATTAGATCTTCATCTATGGTGATGCTGCCCACATAGTGCAGCTCGGCTTGCGTGATCCTCACGCGGTGAATCTTTGATTTTACAACTTCAATAAACATCACAACCCTTCTATTTGCGCGGCAAATTTAAATTAATTGATAGACAAATTGTCGATCAGGCGTACATTTTCAACGAATGCAGCAATACAAAGGTAAACGTTAGGCGCGCCATCTAAAGTATCGGCTATGGTATGCGTGTCCACGTTGAGCAGTTCGAAATAATCGAGCCTGACGTCCGGACCTGCCTGGCAGAAGGCTGCCTGCACCGATTGTTTTACAAGCTCAACGGGTGCGCCTTCAAATAGTTTTCTCCGCGCAAGCTGCAAATTTTTGTACAGCATAGCGGCCTTCTCCCGACCTTCAGCAGACAGCCGGCGATTGCGCGAAGACATGGCCAGCCCGTCTTGCTCGCGCACCGTGTCTACCCGCACTATATCGATGCCAAAAGAAAGGTCTTCGTTCAGCTGTTTGATAAGAAGCAATTGCTGCAGGTCTTTCTGCCCAAAATACGCACTGTCGGGGCGCACGATATTGAAGAGCTTGCTCACCACCAGGCAAACACCCCCAAAGTGGCCGGGCCGGTAGGGGCCTTCCAGTATATTGTCGAAAACACCTGTATGGATGGTGATCTCATTGTTATCGGGATACATCTCTTGGTCGGAAGGTGCAAAGACTACATCGCAGCCTATATTCTCCAGCATTTCCAGATCTCCCTCGAGGTCGCGTGGGTATCGATCGAGGTCTTCGCTGTTGTTGAATTGCTTGGGGTTCACGTAGATGCTACAGACACAAAAGTCATTTTCAGCACTGCACCGCTCCACCAGACTTAGATGACCACGATGCAGGGCGCCCATGGTAGGAACAAACCCAATTTTCTTTCCTGCACTGCGTTGTTGATGGAGCAATGCCTTGAGAATGGCTGTGTTTTTTATCACCTGCATAACCTAAAAATGGGTTTTTTGGCGGGGCGCAAATGTACAGTTAAATCCCTGAAAGCTATGGGAATGAAGTATAATTTTCGTAATTTTGTGTAATTTTTAAGATCATTTTTAAACAACTGTCTATAGATATGTCAAAACTCAGGATTCTTTATGTCGCAAGTGAAATCAATCCTTTCTTACAAACATCAGAAGTAGCAGAACTCGTTCGAAAACTCCCCCAGGCCATGCAGGAGCGGGGAATGGAAATTAGAATTCTGGTTCCACGCTTTGGCACTATCAACGAACGAAAAAACAGGTTGCACGAAGTGGTACGGTTGTCGGGAATCAATATATCAGTAGGCGATGAAGAGAAGCCGCTGGTGATAAAAGTGGCCTCGATACCCAATGCAAAATTGCAGGTTTATTTCATCGATAACGAGGATTATTTCCACCGCAAAAGTGTGTTTCACGACAAGGAAAATCGCTTTTACGATGACAATGACGAGAGGGCCATATTCTTTTGTAAAGGTGCCTTAGAAACAGTGCGCAAGCTGGGCTGGGCGCCGGATGTGGTGCATTGCAACGATTGGATGACCAGCCTGATCCCGATGTACATAAAAACAACCTATAAAAACGACCCCATTTTCAAGAATACAAAGTCTGTTTTTACAGTCTATGACAATCCGTTTAGCCACAAATTCAATGGCGACTTGATAGACAAAGTGAAAATGATGGACATAGAAGATGACATGCTTTCACCACTGGAGTCGGGCGATTTTGAAGGTTTTATTAAAGTAGGCATTGAGTATTCGGACGCCGTGATCAAAACAGAATCTGAATTTAAAAATGGCCTCAATGCCTTGTTCTCGTCTTTGAGCAAAAGTGATAAGGTAGTAGATACCATAGAAAAAGACGAACACTGCGAAGATTCTTACTTTAAGCTCTATAATGAACTTGTGGGTTAACCGGGCGGGGCTGATCTTCGGATTAGCCCTGCTTATTTTTGGATGTGAGGAGACAGGGGAAATTGGGCTTAATCTTGATCCGGAGCGTGGCAACTTTGTGGCACGCTATACGGAAATCACCTTGAGGGCCACCACCGTTCAGGCCGATTCTGTACAGACAAGCAATAGGGGCAATTTGCTCCTGGGTCGGTATTCCGATCCGGAGTTTGGTGATATAGAAGCCATCTCGTATGCTAAGCTGCAGGTACAGTCGTCACCACTTAGGCCTCCGCAAGATGCTGTGATGGATAGTATCGTGCTTTTCCTGAACGCCTTCTCCATTTATGGCGATGACTTTAGTCAGCCCTTTGGCGTGCAGGTGCATGAGGTGGCTGAAGAAATGGAAGATACGGCGCATTATGCGGGAGATTACACACCATATATGCCAGAGGCTATCGGAAGCGCGATCTTCAATGTGTCAGCCTTCGATACCACCAGAATTGATACCACTTTCCGGATGAGGCTTGCCGACAGCTTTGGCCAACGAATCCTGGACAGGGCAAAGGTTGATACAACTACATTCAATGATAATGATGCCTTCACCGATTTTATAAAAGGCATAGCCATGGTACCCGATGCCGCGAATGCTGCTGTGTTGGGCATTCGTGTGATCGCTGATGGGCAGCCTCGTTCCTTTGCGCGGCTGTATTATCACAATAATGAAGACACCTCAAGCTATGGCTTCAGTTTTCTGGACTTTAAAACGGGTACAGAAAACAGAACACTCTACTACCACTACGTTGATCAGGACAAGTCGGGGACACCACTTGCCGGACTGGAAGACAACTATACTGAGTACGATGCTGGCAACGGACAGTTTTATATGCAGGGTGTGACGGGCATCATGACGAAGTTCAGCTTTCAGCCCCTGCTCAATTTTATTGATACCATTGATCACCTGGCGGTGAATAGAGCAGAGCTTGTGTTTGAGGTAAATGAATACCCCAATTATCTGTTGCCCCCTACAGCTGTGGAGCTATATATAGCCAATAGCGACAACCGTTTGATTGGCCCTCTGCCCGATTTGAACCAGAATAATCGGCCACCACTTCAGTTGCGTTTCAGACGCGACAATGAAGACAATGAAGGCTATTATACAACGAATCTCACTTTTTTTGCTCAGGATTTGATTAGTGGTATTAGTACTGATTCCGTTCTAATGGCCACACCCAGCCTCAACGAGGGCAGCTACTTTTACAGACTAAATCGCATGACCGGCAGCAACGATAAGGTGAAACTGAAACTGTTCTATTCTACATTGAACAATTAGTTGGTACTTTTTCGTGTCGCATACTTATCCCTATTATCTTCTTAAATAAAACTGCATATGTGTGGAATTGTAGCCTATATCGGAGAGCGTTCTGCTTTTGATGTCATCATAAAAGGCCTAAAGCGGCTTGAGTATAGAGGCTATGACAGCGCCGGTGTGGCCTTGGTGCACGAAGGTGCTATTCGAGTAATAAAAAAACAGGGCAAAGTGTCGGACCTTGTGAAGCACGCCAATGGTACACACACAAATGGAAGTATCGGCATAGGGCATACGCGCTGGGCTACTCACGGCGAGCCAACGGACAACAATGCGCACCCCCACCTTTCCAACGATGGCAAGCTCGTACTCATCCACAACGGCATCATAGAAAACTACAGCACCCTGAAGCAAGAGCTTCAAAACAAGGGGCATCAATTCCGCAGCGATACCGATTCAGAGGTTGTTATTCAGTTTGTAGAAAACATAAAAAGAAACAATAAGTGCAGCCTTGAAGAAGCCGTACGGCTGGCACTGACTAAGGTAGTGGGTGCTTATGCTATTGTGATAGCATCTGAAGATGAACCTGATACGCTTATAGCGGCCCGCAAGGGTAGCCCACTGGTGATCGGCATTGGCAAGGGTGAGTATTTTATAGCTTCCGACGCCACTCCCCTGATAGAATACACCAACGAGGTGGTTTATCTCAATGATCTGGAAATAGCAGTAATACGTCAGGATCAACTGAAGATTAAGACCGTAAATGATGACGTAGCCTCTGATCCGTACATCCAAACGATAGATCTTGAGCTGGAGGCCATAGAGAAGGGGGGCTTTAAGCATTTTATGCTGAAAGAGATAATGGAGCAACCGCGCTCCATAGCCGACTCTATGCGTGGAAGGATCAATGCGTCTAAAGGATCATTGGTATTGGGCGGTATACGTGAGTATGCCAATCGCCTGATACACACAGAGCGCATCGTGATCATAGCCTGTGGTACCTCCTGGCATGCGGGACTTGTGGCTGAGTATTTTTTTGAGGACTGGTGCCGTATACCGGTGGAAGTGGAATACGCATCAGAATTCAGGTATAGAAATCCGGTGATAAGAGAGGGCGATGTAGTGATCGCCATATCACAATCTGGTGAGACTGCCGACACCTTGGCTGCCATAGAGTTGGCCAAGTCCAAAGGTGCTATCATTTTTGGTGTTTGCAATGTGGTGGGTTCGTCGATTGCCCGGGCATCGCATGAGGGTTCGTATATACACGCCGGTCCGGAAATTGGCGTGGCCAGCACAAAAGCCTTTACCGCACAGGTGACGGTGCTTGCCATGATCGCCCTGATGGTAGCTCATAAGAGGGGCACTATTGCCGAACGCGTTTTTAGAGAAATTCTCACAGAGCTTGAGGCCATTCCCGCCAAGGTGGAAAAGACACTAAAGCAAGACGAGAAAATAAAGCTGGTGTCGAGGCTATTTAAAGATACGCGCAACTTTTTGTACCTGGGTAGGGGGTATAATTTTCCGGTGGCATTGGAAGGCGCACTGAAACTAAAGGAGATCTCTTATATACATGCCGAAGGGTACCCCGCTGCTGAAATGAAACACGGCCCAATAGCACTTATTGATGAAGAGATGCCGGTGGTGTTTATAGCCACACGCGACAGCTCTTATGACAAAATCATTTCCAACATTCAGGAAGTTCGCGCCAGAAAAGGCAAAGTGATTGCCGTGGTGACAGAGGGTGACGTGTTGATACCGAAAATGGCGGAGTTTGTCATAGAAGTGCCCAACACACATCCGGCGCTCATGCCGCTGGTATCAGTTATTCCTTTGCAACTGCTCTCCTATCATATTGCTGTATTGCGAGGCTGTAATGTAGACCAGCCAAGAAATCTGGCAAAGTCAGTGACTGTGGAGTAGCAGCAGCATGCGCTACACCAACGGAGTGCCTTCAACCGGTTGCTTTTGCACCACACTGGGTTCCTTGGCCATTTTCTCAAACTTCGTCTCCGGCTCCGGTGTTTCTTCTTCGAAGTAGTCGTTGATTATTTTTCTGATTTCCTGAATAGACAAGTTGTGATAGATGGTGCCTTTGCGCACCACCGATATCTGACCTGATTCTTCAGAGACCACCAGAACCAGGGTGTCGGTGGTTTCACTCATGCCTATGGCAGCCCTGTGCCTCAGCCCAAACTGTGCCGGCAGGTTGTCATTGTCGCTTACGGGCAGTATGCACCGTGCAGCCAATATCTTGCCCCTGTACAGAATGACGGCACCATCGTGCAGTGGGCTGTTTTTATTAAAGATAGAGATGAGCAGTCTTTTGGATATTACCCCATCAATGCGGTCGCCGGAGTCTACGAAAAATTTGAGTTCAGATTCGCGGGAGAATACAATGAGGGCCCCTGTATTGGTGCCGCTCATCGTTTTAGCGGCCTCTATTACAGGGGTATAGTCGAACGTTTTACTGTTGTTTCCCTTGCGCCAAGGCAGGTTTTTAAACAGGTTTTCCGGGGAAAGGGCGGTAGATTTTCCGATTAGCAATAAGAACTTGCGTATTTCCGGACTGAAAAGAATGATGAGGGCAATCACACCCACACCCATAAATTGCCCAAGAATAGCTGAGAGCAATTCCATCTGGGCGGCATTTACCATCAAAAACGTGAGGTATAGAAAAAGGAATCCAACAAACACCTTGGAGGCAATGCTGCCTTTCATGAGCTTGTAGACCTGGTACAACAGCAGCGCTACTGCGAAGATGTCGATAGCATCTACCCAGCTTAATTGTAAAAATCCTATGCGAAAAGCGAAGATCAATTGCTTTTATTCAACAGTTTGCGTTTTTAATTTTTTCCACAGCCTTACAGTTTCTTTGGCTTCTTTGGTATCGTGTACTCTCAAAATATCCCCCCCACGCTCCAGTGCAAGTGCATGCAAAACCGATGTGCCATTGAGGGCCTCTTCCGGGCTGGTGCGCAGCGTCTTGTAGATCATAGATTTTCGCGACAATCCTACCAGCAAAGGTCTATTCAATGATTGAAAGTATTTCAAATGGTTGAGCAGCTCAAAACTCTGCGTGGCCTTCTTGGCAAATCCTAGGCCTACGTCCACTATAACATCTTTTACCCCCATTTTGATTAAAAAATCAAGCCGTTCGGTGAGGGGTCTTATTACCTCTTCCATCAAATTGTCATAATCATGTAAACCAGCCATAGATTGAGGTGTGCCGCGCATGTGCATGAGTACATAAGGCACGTTCAGCCTGGCAATGGTTGCAAACATGTCTTGATCAAGCGTACCTCCGGAGATATCATTGATCATTCCGGCGCCACAGTCCACGGCTGCCCGGGCTATACGGGCGCGGAAAGTATCAACTGAAATAGGTACTGAGGGATAACGGCTCGCAATAGCCTGCACGGATGGGAGGAGCCGCTCCATTTCTTCTTCTTCCGAAATGTGCGCGGCACCCGGCCGGCTGGAGTAGGCTCCAATATCCAACATATCGGCACCATTGTTCATATGATTTTCGGCCAACCTCAAGGCATCACTTTCTGTGGCAGACCGGCTATTGGCATAAAAAGAATCCGATGTAATGTTGATGACCCCCATTACTTTTGGAGTGCTCAGTTCTAGGATTTTTCCGCGAATGTTGAGTGTCTTTTGAATATGAAAAGCTGTATCTTTCGCGGCCAATGATGGATGGGAAATAATAAATCTACGTGTAATTTTGAATGCTAATACAGTCAGCGAATATAGCAAAGTTATAGAGGCCTGCAAAGCGGTATTCGAGAAGAAAACCCGTGATTACGGCACTTCATGGCGCATTCTTCGCCTTCCTTCTATTACCGATCAAATATTGATAAAAGCCCAACGCATACGCTCCATTCAAGAAAAAGGAATGCAAAAAATAGATGAGGGCATAGCCAATGAATTTATTGGAATAATCAACTATTGCATCATCGCCATCATTCAATCGGAGCTTACCGATGAGATGCCTCTGGAGATGCCATTTGAAGAAGTGATGGAGCGCTACGACCGGGTATTGGTACAAACTTCTGAGCTATTCACCGATAAGAATCACGACTACAACGAGGCATGGCGCAGCATGCGTGTGAGCTCTATGACAGACATAATATTGATGAAGCTGCTGCGCGTAAAGCAAATTGAAAATAACAATGGCAAAACGATTGCTTCCGAAGGTCTCGTGCCCAACTATCAGGACATGCTGAACTATGCCGTATTTTGTCTTATTCTACTAAACGAGACAGAGCCACATGCGAATTCTTGATGCCTTAGTACGATTTTTTGTTGGAGGCTTGTTTATTTTTTCTGGTCTCATCAAGGTCAATGACCCCATAGGCACAGCCATAAAACTTGAAGAATATTTCGAGGTTTTCGCTACCGACTTCAGCGCATTCTTTCATGTCTTTGTGCCGTGGTCGCTGCCGATGTCTGTGGTCTTTTCCGTGTTGGAAGTGGTGCTTGGCGTGGCTGTGTTGGTGAAATTTCGCATGCGCCTTACTGCCTGGTTACTGTTGTTGCTCATCGTGTTTTTTACCTTTCTCACATTTTACTCCTGGCACTTCGACAAGGTGACCGACTGCGGTTGCTTTGGCGATGCTATTCCACTGGATCCTCGAGAATCGTTTTTTAAAGACCTGATTTTGCTGGTGCTCATTATTTTTATTTTCTGGCGCAGGCATCATTATTCTTCCGTTTTCAGTACTAAGATTACAGATGCCATTGTAGCGGGAGTTCTGGTTATCAATGTTGCTTTGGCATTGTACAGCATAGCGCACCTGCCATACATCGATTTCAGGCCCTACCATGTAGGTGCAGACATACAACAAAAAATGCAGCCTTCAGCACCATATCGCTACGAATACCTCATGGAAAAGGATGGGGAGACGTTGCGGTTTGACGCCTATCCGCCGGACACCACACTTAAATTTAAAGAAATGGTGCTGCTCAATCCTGAAGCTCAGCCCGAGATCACCGACTACAATGTCTGGAATGATGAAGGAGATTTTACTGCAGAATCGTATGAAGGGACAAAGCTACTGGTGATTTTTACGGATGTGCACAAGGCGCGCACCCGGCATTTAGACGAGCTCCGCCACTTGATAGAGGAGCTGAGCAACAGGGTGGATGTATGGGTACTCACAGCCAACTCACAGGCGGTGTATGAAAATTTCCGGCACGAATATCAAATCGCTGCACCCTACTTCTTCGCCGACGGTACAGTGCTCAAGGCTATGATCCGTGCCAATCCAGGCCTCATTCTTCTTCAGGATGGTGTGGTACAGGGCAAATGGCACAGCAACGACCTGCCCAGCCCAGCTCAGGTGGTACAACTGAGCGAAAAGTAGATGTGGGCGTTTGTTGTGAAGCGGTTAGCATATGGGCTGTTGGTATTGGCAGGAGTGGCTATTATTGTTTTCTTGCTTTTCCATGCTTTGCCCGGTGACCCTGTAAACATGCTGGCCGGTCAGCGCAGCGACCTGGCTACACGAGAATCCATCACCAAAGAACTGGGCTTAGACAGACCTTTAACCTTTCAGTTTTGGCACTACATCAGCGATATTTCACCGCTCTCAGTTCATAAAAAATCCGAGCTCGACTCGGATAAATTCTCGTATCAAACAATTTGCACCATAGAAAAGTGGTCTTTCGTCGCTAAAAAGCCTTACCTCCGCCGGTCATTTCAAACGAATAAACGTGTTGGAGAAATCATTGCCGACAATGTGGCCAGCACGTTCTGGCTGGCGATGGCAGCCATGGCTATATCTACATTTTTAGGCATTTCATTGGGTATATTGGCGGCGTTGCAGCAGAATACCATTTTGGACAAGGGAATCATTACGGTATCGACCATCGGAATCTCCATACCGTCTTTCGTGTCGGCCATTCTTATCGCCATGCTCTTTGGCTACTACCTCAGCGACTTTACGGGATTAAATCTCACTGGGCAGCTTTGGGTCAATCATCCGTTGCGCGGTCGAGAGCTTCATCCCGAGAATCTCATCCTGCCGGCAATTACACTCAGCTTACGCCCGCTGGCCATCATTACACAGCTCACAAGAAGCTCCATGTTGGAAGTGCTTTCACAGGATTATATTCGTACGGCGTTGGCAAAAGGTCTTTCTTACAATAAAATTGTTGTAAAGCATGCATTGAAGAATGGCCTCAACCCTGTAATAACAGCAGTGTCTGGCTGGTTGGCTTCGTTAATGGCCGGGGCCTTTTTTGTAGAGTATATTTTTGATTGGAAGGGCCTGGGCTATGTCACGATCAAAGCAGTACAAAGTTTGGACTTTCCGGTGGTGATGGGTACTACATTGTTTATAGCCACCATATTTATAGTTGTAAATGTTCTGGTCGATATCATTTATGCTGCTATTGATCCTAGAGTGAGGCTAAATTGAGATGAAGATATACCTGGTAGGCATGCCTGGAACGGGCAAGAGTAAAATTGGCAGGCTGCTGGCAGCAACGCTCGATTTGCCTTTTTTTGATCTGGACGATCTGATAGTGGCTCATGAGGGCGAACCCATTACCGAAATTTTTGAACATAAAGGCGAAGTTGGCTTCAGGCTTATTGAGCAGGAATTGTTGAAAGCAACTTCACAGGAGAATGAACGCTTCGTGATGGCCACTGGAGGTGGTGCTCCATGCTTTCATCATAATATGGATTTTATGAAAGCACATGGTACCACGGTGTTCTTAGATATTCCCGTGACAGCGATTCATGACCATCTTGTGAAAAAAGGAACAGAGAAGCGTCCTTTGCTCAAAGGGCGAACCAGTGAGCAGCTATTGGCAGAGCTGAGCAAAAAATACGAGCAAAGGAAGGAGCATTACGAAAGGGCGCACATTATAATCGGCCAGGATTATGGCGATCCTGATGAGCGTGTTAAAAAAGTTTTAAACGGGCTTTCGGCTTAAAAAAAGAAACCTACCGAGGCCATCAGACTAAAATTGGTGGTGGATATATTCACAACATTTGTTGTGAAGTTTGAGTTGGCGTTGAAAGCGTAGGGCGCATATTCACCATCGTACATCATGTAAATGCCGGCCACATCGATAAAGAAATTGCTGTTTCTATAACCCAAGCCGCCCGTAAGGTTCATGCGGCTGCCATCAACTACCTGTGCACTATTGCCATACGGATCGCCAAAATAGGCGAAGCCACCACGAACTCTGAAATTTTCATAGCGGTATTCACCCCCCACCCGGTAGTTGATGGTGGAGGTATAGAGCCTGCTCACTTGCTGATTGTCAAAATCAAGTCGCTCACCCTGTCCGCTTAGATTTATATTGGAATAGTCAACAAATTCTATATCGGCCGATAAAAAACCATTTTTAGTGATAAAGAATGTTGCGCCGCCATTGATACGCATGGGCGTAGTGAGGTTATAGTCAAAGATGCTAAAGGTATTATTGTCCGAACTTACATTATTCAATACCTCGTTGGGTGGAGTGTCAACTTCTATGTAGTCGTAATTAATATTCCCGGGGGGCACAATGGCATTTTCATTATTCAAGAAATAGTTCGGATAATCAGACAAATCATAATTATCATAGCTGGCACTTACACTATTGAAATATTCTTCACTCATAGCATACCAGGTCGGCGTCATTACGGATAGGCCAAGCGTCACCCAGTTTGCAGGTCTACCGATTACCCCAAAGGTTAAGCCTAATCCTGTACCGTTTGTGCGCAATTCATCGAATATGTTACTGCGCTCTACTATACTACCGCTGGGATACAGCTCCTGATAGGATTTAAACACATTATAGCGAATATTAGCAATATTGATCCCGCCGCCAAAGTAGAACCTATCGCTCACATTGCCTCCATAGGCCAGGGAAAGCAGGTTTTGACTACCCTCGGTCTCTATCACTTCACTTTGCTCGGTAGGAAACTCAGACGTTGGATATTCTGTAAAAAATGTACGCTCATAGAATGGCGTCTCACCACCATTTTCTCTTACAGCATAATACTCATTGATCAGGTAGGCATTATAGGCATTTCTGGGGATGGAAGTAAGATCATCAACTGCAACATCTTGAAAGTTGGCATCTTGAACAATATAATCGAGAATGTCATTATTTGTGTTGCTACCGCGATATGAGACAATGCTGTTGAAGTCATTCACTTTGGAATACGAAAGGGCGAAAGCATGGCCTTTGTAGCTTCCCGGTATCAACTCGTCTTTTTGGCTATTAAACACTACGCCAATGTTGTCGAAGTTGAACTGCGTAGAATTCTCACGGCTCAGTGTCCCGAGATAAGTCGCATCTGCATTGACAAAACTTAATGATGGTGTAAAGCTAATCTCTGACCGATTATAGAATCCCAACCCGGCAGGATTCGACAGTGCACTGCTGATATCGCCTCCTAAACTTATTTGAGCACCACCCGCACCCATTAGCCTTGCGCTGCCCACATGACTCCATTGGCTAAAAGTACGACCAAGCTCGTGGTAGGAAAATGCTCCCGGCACCACCTGGGCTTTTATCGGCAAAAAAGGCAATAATAATCCTGCGCTTACTGTAAGCGTTTTTAAGAATTTCATGACCAAATGATTTAAAAGAAAGAGGGGGGAAGCAGGTTATTACCTGCCTCCGCTTCTTGATGAAGAACCTCGTGATGAACCAGAACTTGAACCTCCATATGATCCTGACGACCTGGAACCGGATGAGCCAGATGATCGGTCATAGCTGCCGCCGCTGCTACCTCTTGAATAACTTCCACTCGAGCTGCTTCGGCTCGGAGAAGAACCATATGATGATCGGCTCGATCGTGAATCGTAGCTGCTGCCAGAGCTTCTGTTGTATCGCGAGCCGCTGTTATTGCTTGGGCTGCTAAAGGTCGATGACGATCGCGATGGCCTGTTGTAATTCATTTGTGAACTGCTGCTTCTGTCTCTTCCTGAATTGGTCGGTGCTACATAGCCGCTATTTGAGTTTCTTTCGCGAACGGTAGAAATACGGTCGGAAGAACTGCGTGATCGGCTGCTGTTAAAGTATTCACTTTGCATTCTACTGTAATCGGCATTGCTGCTCACACGTCCATTAGCCGGAGAAGAGCCACGTGAAGCACTGGAGGTGGCCACCCGAGAGCCAGTTCGGCTTGTGGTATTGCCTGAAGTGCTTATTCTATCGGCAGCTGACCGGCGGCTCAATTCTGAAGAACGAGGAGCTACGCTACTACGAGTGCTGCGAGCACCATAGTTGAGACGGCCATTACCTTCACCATAATAATTGTTGACAATGATCGGGCGACTTCCGTAAAAACCATGACCAAATCCAAAGGGACGTCCCCAGCCCCAGGGGCGAAATGTGTTGAAAGAATAGAAACCGGGGCCCCAGGGATCGCAGAAGAAAGGATCGTAAAATCCACGTCCGTACCATGAGTTCCAGGGATTGTAAAAGCCATTGCCCCATCCAAAGCCATTACCCCATCCAAATGACATGTTCCATCCCATGGAAGGATGACCAAAACCAAAGCCCGAACCAAAACCAAAGCCGAAGTTCCATCCGGGTGAAAATCCAAAGGGGCTGTTAAAAGTGTTGAATCCCATATAAGGATTCACGTTCCAGGCGTTGTTTCCAACATTTCTATTGTTTCCGCTGTAGCGGGTATAATTTCTATCGTATTTGTTATTGATGAGGTCACCGTTGTTTTGATAATCTTCCACGAAATAATCTTCGCTGCTATACTCGTCCGTAGCGCTCACTTCCTCTGCCGGTGCATTTGCCTTTGGCTGGTACCTGGCTACATATTCCGGGTTTACGTTTTTGGCTGAAAAATTTTCGGTTGACGCCGTCATATCTTTATAGTTAGCGTCGCCAAAATGATTGGAACTGATGGATTTTAAGGTGGATTTGTCAACCTCTACAGTTTTGCGATCACTGCTGTTGAAATACAAGTCATCGTACTCCTGAGCCGACAGCGGATTGCCCGAGGCTGCCATAAGCATGGCGAGCGATCCGGCTACAATTTGGACGTTTTTAATAATATTCATGGCTACTCCCTCCTTCTGATAAATACTAAAAGCAATAAAGGTAACGATAAAATAATTACTTAGTTATTGTACCTGCAAAAACTTAGTTTTGCCCCAATTTCAAAGTCTTACACCAAAGACACAAAAGTCATACCAAAGGTTTAAACGCATATTTCAACTCAAATGGGTAAGGGAATACCAAAAAGATCAGAAGACTATTCTGCATGGTACAATGAAATAGTAAAACGAGCAGATTTGGCAGAAAATTCACCGGTGCGGGGTTGTATGGTAATAAAGCCATATGGCTATGCCATTTGGGAGAAAATGCAGTCGGCACTCGATGGCATGTTCAAGGCTACGGGCCACAGCAATGCCTACTTTCCCTTGTTTATTCCCAAGTCTTACTTAAGCCGCGAAGCCGCTCACGTAGAGGGCTTTGCAAAGGAATGCGCCGTAGTCACGCATTACAGGCTCAAGAGTAGCGAAGATGGAAGCGGAGTAGTGGTAGACCCTACGGCAAAGCTGGAGGAAGAACTAATCATTCGTCCAACATCTGAAACGGTCATTTGGAGTATGTATAAAAACTGGATACAGTCTTACAGGGATCTTCCTTTACTTATAAACCAATGGGCCAATGTGGTGCGTTGGGAAATGCGCACCAGATTATTTCTGCGTACGGCAGAGTTTCTTTGGCAGGAGGGCCATACTGCTCATGCCACCATGCAGGAGGCGGTAGAGGAAACCCGAAAAATGCTAGAAGTATACGCCACTTTTGCCGAAGAGCATATGGCAGTACCTGTACTGAAAGGGGTGAAAACCGAAGGAGAAAAGTTCGCGGGCGCTGTTGATACATATTGCATTGAAGCCCTGATGCAAGACGGAAAAGCCTTGCAAGCCGGCACCTCTCATTTTTTAGGACAAAATTTTGCCAAAGCATTTGATGTGAAATTTGCCACCTCAGATGGCGGACAGGAATTTGTTTGGGGCACCTCATGGGGTGTGAGCACACGTCTGATTGGCGGGCTCATCATGGCGCATTCCGATGACAACGGCCTGGTACTGCCCCCCAAGTTGGCACCTCTTCAGGTGGTGATCGTTCCTATAGTAAAAGACGACAGCCACTACACCGCGATCGGTGAGAAGGTGGCTCCACTCATCAAACAATTACAGCAAAGAGGCATCACCGTAAAGTATGACGATCGAGATACATTTAAACCAGGATGGAAATTTGCCGAATATGAGCTGAAGGGTGTGCCCGTGCGATTGGCAATAGGTCCCCGCGATTTGGAGAATAATACAGTCGAGGTGGCACGGCGCGATACACTTGCCAAAAACATACTGTCGTTTGATAATCTGGATAACTATATCAGCGATCTTCTCATCGAAATTCAAGATAATATTTACAAAAAGGCGCTTGATTTTCGGCAGTCCAATACCCGAACAGTCGATTCATACGATGAGTTTAAGCAGGTACTGGAGGCAGAGGGCGGCTTTATCATGGCACATTGGGATGGCACCACCGAAACCGAGAAAAAGATACAGGAAGAAACAAAAGCTACCATCCGCTGCATTCCGCTGGAGCAGCAAGAAAATCAGGGCCGCTGTATGTATTCCGGCAAGCCTTCCAAGGGTAGGGTGGTCTTTGCAAAAGCCTATTGATATTGATGATAAGCTTTAACAGCTTTTTATTACTTTTGAAGGGATCACCTGATACAGCAGATGGAGTGGATTACGGTTATTCTTTTACTTTTTGGGGGCATCTCACTAGTGCTTATTGAGATCATTTTTATACCCGGTACTACTGTAGTAGGCATCGTCGGCATAGGATTGCTCATCGCAGGGGTGGTTGTCTCTTTCACCACATTTGGCACAGATACCGGAGTGCTCATTTTATGTATTACTGTAGTATTGGCAGGTGTGTCCATTTATTTTGGCCTGAAATCCGGGGTATTAAAAACCTTTTCCCTCAGCGACACCAACAAAAGCCATGTTAACGACGAATTCCTGCCCACGGTGTTGCTCAATGAAGAAGGGATGGCCGTGTCGGATCTTCGGCCTGTGGGCAAAGCGGAGTTCAGCAACAGAACCTACGAAGTGCGCACCATCGGCCGTCATGTGGATGCAGGCGTCCGTGTGAAAGTGATCAAAATTGACAATAACCATAGAATATTTGTAGAACCTTTAATATAAAAACTATGCCTTCTATTTTCATTGTTGCCATACTGATAGTGGGCATCATCCTCATCAGTATATTTTTTTACTTCATTCCGGTAAACCTTTGGATCACCGCTTACTTCTCAGGTGTATATGTAGGGTTGGGCAAACTCATTGGAATGCGCCTCAGGAAGGTGCCGCCAAGTATCATTGTCAATTCCCTCATCACTGCCAATAAGGCCGGACTAAACCTAACTTCGGACGATCTTGAAACGCATTATCTGGCAGGTGGTAATGTGCCCAGCGTAATAAAAGCATTGATCTCTGCCGACAAAGCCAACATTAACCTGTCTTTCAAGCAAGCCACCGCCATAGACCTGGCCGGTCGTGAAGTGTTCGAGGCAGTGCAGATATCGGTAAATCCCAAAGTGATCACTACGCCTCGTGTGGCCGCAGTAGCCGCCGACGGCATACAGCTTATCGCCATCGCGCGTGTTACGGTACGGGCCAACATTCAGCAGTTGGTCGGTGGTGCCGGTGAAGACACCATTTTAGCCAGGGTCGGCGAGGGCATCGTGACATCTATTGGCTCTGCCCAGTCGCACAAGCAGGTGCTGGAAAATCCGGATAAAATATCAAAACTCGTGCTACAGCGCGGACTTGATGCGGGCACTGCCTTTGAAATTCTATCCATCGACATTGCCGATGTGGATGTAGGAGAAAACATCGGCGCCAAGCTGCAAACCGATCAGGCATCTGCCGACCTGAAAGTGGCAGAGGCTAAAGCCGAAGAGCGCAGGGCAATGGCCGTAGCCCTGGAGCAGGAGATGAAAGCAAAAGCCCAGGAAGCACGTGCCAAGGTGATTGAGGCGGAATCTGAAGTGCCTAAGGCAATATCTGAAGCCTTCCGTTCTGGCAATCTCGGCATAATGGACTACTACCGTATGAAAAACATTCAGGCCGATACCACCATGAGGGACTCCATATCAGGTGAAGGACAAGCCCAAAGCCGTGGAAGGGATAAATCGGATAAGAGCTAAAAGAGTGCGTTGAAACAAAAGAAATGGGCTGATGCCGCAAAGGTGTCAGCCCATTTTTTCACCTACAGGAATTCATTTTCCTTTTTTTATCGGCAAAGAACTCATGATGGCCGACACAGATCGCGCAATGCCTTTTTCTCGACTAGCGGGGTCTTTATCTACTGTTTTGGAGCCTACCCCCTGCCATACCAATCTCTTTTCTTCCGAATCTAGTAAATCAATCACCAACGTACCTTCCAAATAGTCGTGGTCGGTATAGGTGGTGTGCACTCCGCCATAGCCACCATACCAGCCCCACTGTGGGCCGTAGCTGTACATATAGGGTGCCGCACCGTAGTGGTCTGTGTAGGCCGTAGTCACTGTTTTTTCATCTACTACTATAAAAAGCGACACAACAAGGTCTCCACCCTTTTCAACATACCGCAGTCCGCGATCATTCAATTCACTGGCCACAGCGTTTTCAATGCGTTGCTTATCGAATTGATTAAGCATTTTATCACTGTTTTCCGTCCAGCCGAAATAGGAATAGGTGTTATACTGCGAAAAGTCATGCGACTTGTCATAATCAGAGGATACTTGTAAGGAAGAGCATCCCACAGAGAGCGCCAGAAGGCACAAAGGCAAAAGAAGTTTCATATTCATGTTGTGGTCAATTATTGGTTTAGAATCATAAAGTTAAAAAAGTTGCCTCGTAGCGTCTCTCATTCTATTTTGAAATTGCACTTTATTACTTGGAAAATGTAAATCCAACCCGCAAGCTCAGGTAGCTGAAGTCGATAGAATCGTCTGCTTTGGGAGAATAGTGATACTTAGCCGCAATGAGCAACGAATTGAAATAACTTAAAGGCACCATGACCCCGACCTCCGGGGCTACTGTGAAGTGCCAGTGGCTGTGATCGATCTGATATAAGCCAATGTCTGTACGCTGGTCTATGCTGGAAAGCCCAATGCCACCACCGAAATAAAATCTGGTGTCGCCCTCCACACCGGTGTAGTAGTGACCGTTGAGCAGAAGCGGCAGCGTATTGATGTAGCGATATTGGCGCCCGGTGGCCGTAACTGTACCGTCAGCAAAGCTTTCTTCGCCGGCGTCTTCATAAAAAACATGCCAGGCAGCCGATATTCCAAGCGAGGTGCTTTGGTTCAAAAACCACCGACCTTCTAACGTGACGCCGCGGAAAGAGGCCGGGCCCACAAAGTCAGACTGTTCGCCCATACCAAGCGATACATCATACGAAACACCAAAAAGGCCTTGCGCTTGTACACCGCAGGCGAATAAGAATGCAAATGCTGTAATGGCTATTTTTTTCATCGAGATAATACTTTGAATTATCATAGGTCGCTTTCCAGATATGGTGATTGGTCAAATGCCTGCTGCACACCATTTACAATGCGTGATTGTGTGGTGCCTGCACTTGTGCCCAGCAGGCCATTCAGCACAGCGGTCCACACCAGTGGAATGTTCGTTTCGCCTGCCTCAGTGACGGGATTATTCGGATCAGATAAAAATACAATCACCGTACCTGTGGCATATTCGTAGGGTACGTAATAGCCTGGGGGATAGTACCAACCCCAGCCACTGCCCCATCCCCAGCCTGGCGGATACCAGGGATACCACGGTCCTGGTACCCAGGCCCCACCACTTCTCGAAATGGCCGACACTTCCACAGCCATAAAAAAATCTGGAGCGGAAGTAGCATCACCTGCTGTATAAACATACCCCCTGCTTTCCATTTGATTGTGGATTTCCTCAAGAAGCGCCTCTTCATCCGCCGGCCTCAAGTCCAAATCGTCGTCATTGGTGGTAAACTGCACCGTGTCGGGAAGAAAGTAGGTGCGCTTATTGGCAAAGTTGAAGGACTCGTTGTAGTCTGTCACGACAATATCCGTGTCCGACACGTACTCGGCACCGCCAGGATAGCAGCCCATTGCGACAGCGGCTACCAGAAAGAATAGCCATGATTTAAGGATTATATGCTTCATTGGTAAAGTGATAGATGGGTATGAGAAAGATTTTTGGTAGAACTACACAGAACGTAATTTGTTGACCGTTTGAGTGAAAAGGCATATTTGCGGGGCAGCAGCTAAAATATTGGATTGCTTATTGGCAAAATCAGGGCGTTCTGACTCCGCTTCTCTTTTCTGTACCAACGGATAATTTGGCTCCTCATCAACTTTCCTGAGGCTTTCCAATAGCCAACATCCTTTTGTAGGGTCTTCGTTGCTGCGTTTCAAAACAAACATATAGACGGATCGCTCACCGCCTGGCTCCTCTACCTCCACCAGCTGAATGGCGGCTTTATAATGATATCGAAGCGGCATTTTACGGAAGGAGCTAAAATGCATGAGTGATTCGTATTGCGATGATTTGATCACGGCAGCAAAACTGGAAAATGCAGCCGGCGTTTTTTTTATGGCATTTGAAGCGAACTTGAACGCTACGGCTATACCGCTATCCTCAGCATTATTGTGTTTTAGCGCATTCAATTGTATGTCAACCACATTTGCCGGAGAGAGCTCCGGTGATGGGCTGCTGTACTGTGTCAGGTCGATACCTTTGTGTTCTATATAAAAAACGGTGAGCGGCATTTTTTGCCTCAGCGTTATATCATAGCCGATCGCAAATATGGCTGCTACAAACATGGCCGACGATATGAGCACAAGGGTTTTTCGAGTTGTCATGGCATGCTTCGTAATCACAATATGTCCATTTGAATTTTCTAAACTGCCTGCCACGGATTTGGTTCTGCCGATGAGGTGTGTTAATTGCCATTCAACATGCACTTATAAAGTGTTCAGAATAATAAAATCATGGAATGGCCCATGCCTTTTCTGTTTGTTTTCTGCTAAATTGATACTCCACCCAACGCAACTTACCCATGGCCGATATACAAGCCATAGCCCAAAAGGCACAAAAGTCATCGTTTTACCGCTGGTTACTCAATATTGGCCTCAGTCGCATGGTGCCTTTCAATAAGCCCCACGGCTTCCGTATTGTAGAGCTGCTGCACGATAGCCTTACAGTACTACTGCCATACAAGCGGGCCAATCTCAACCATATACGCGGGCTGCATGCTTGCGCATTAGCCACTCTTGCCGAATTCACGACTGGATTTCTTTTGGTTGCACGGCTCGACCCCAAAAAGTACCGCATCATTATGAAAGGCTTCCGAATGGATTATCATTTTCAGGGTAAGTTGAATGCCTACGCGTCTTTTCAGGTAAATGACCAGTGGCTGGAAGAATATATACTCAACCCGCTCAGGCAACACCCTGCGGTATTGGTAGACTGTGAAGTGAAAATAATGGACAAAGCCCGCAACCACCTGGCCACAGGACAGATCACCTGGCAGATAAAAGCCTGGAAGGAAGTACGAACGCAGTGAGTACAATGACCTTCACAAGCTTGTCGTCACTGCAGCTTCAAAAGCCGGAGGATGATGCTGAAATATATTGAAACGTGCAGGAAAGAGTAAAATCAATTTTTCAGCGTCGTGTGCGGTTTCACAGATGCCACAATCTCCCCCAATACTGCCTACCCGCTACTTGGATTATGGGCATTTAGGATTCTCCATCAGGTACATATGGGTACCATTTACATAAATCTTTTTATCCTTTATCTCCAGATCCAGCGTCAGCGGGTCGGCCTTGTCGAAAGTTAGTACGAGCTGGCCTGCTTCGCCTATACCACGGGCATGCCAGCGGCCCCTTTTCTTGCCCTGATACTTACTCTTCTCAGTATGTAAAAATCCACCGCGCTGTACTTTTGACTTAAAACTGCCATCGGCACAGAGCCATAAATGATCTTTTTTCACCACCGCCGGATCAGATATGCGGGAGGTGATATACTTGTCAACCAAAAATTGAGACCAGTCAAAGTCCGCAAAGGCACTGGCCAGGCTGGGCGCTTCCATACGTACGGAAGACATCAACTGTTGATATTGTTGGTAATACTTGTCATAGCTGGCCTCCGGTGCAATGAGGATAAAAATGGCTGTTTTGCCATGTCCTCCATCTATGGCTGTGGCGTGCCCTTTAGCGGGCTTACGTGTTCCATCCACTGAGAAATTGGCAGAAAGCCTATTGTCACTGCGCACGGAAGCACCCGTCTGGCGCGCCGAAATGTTGTCCGTCACATCAAACGTCTGCTGCCACTCCGCCTCTACCTTATCCAGAGCTGCCTCCCTGGTGCGCACCAGCATATACGCTTCTTCGCTGCTGTTGGGCAGCAACAAGAATATGTCTTCACCCTGCGGCAGGGTGCCAAACCAACCTTGCGGCACTACGCCCGACAGGCCAGACTGTGGCGCAGTGATGGCACTGCCCTCAGGATAAAGTACACCTGGCCGAAGGCGCTGCTGTGCCAACGCTGGAAGCACGCTGCTGAGAAGAAGGAGTAGAAAAAAAGTCTTTGTCATAGTCTGTGTATGATGGGGAGTATAAATGTATATGCTAGACGGTATAACCAAAAAATGCCGTCTGTTTTTTTGGATATGATTTTTGCATAAGGGCATTATTTATCATCTTCCGCCCCGCATGACGATTCAAGAACACACTTTTCCTACGGGGCGCACAATGTTGTATGGTACCTACTACCTGCCCGATGGCAACTTACGTGGTCTCATATTGCTGGTGCATGGTCTTGGCGAGCACTCCGGGCGGTACAGGGAAATGGCCGAGCACTTTGCCCGGCAGGGTTTCGCTGTTTTTGCCTTCGATCTGCGCGGGCACGGCCGGTCAGAGGGCAGAAGGGGTCATGCACGTGCACTCAATGTACTTATGAATGATCTTCAGGAGGCTTTGGTGCAGTTGCGTCATCTTCACCTTGATTTACCACTGTTTATTCTCGGTCACAGTATGGGTGGCACTTTGGTAGCAAATTATCTTATCCGATTTCCCTCACGTGAGGTGACAGGTGCCATATTGTCGTCGCCCTGGTTTATTCTGGAGCGTAAGGTGCCACTATGGAAGCAGAAAGCGGCAGGCTGGCTCTATGGTATCTTGCCGGCTTGGCGGGTATCGGGTTACGGAACCTATGAAGAGCTCGCGCACAATCCCGAAGCAGTGGAGGCTGCACGAAATGATGAGCTGAGCCATGACTACATTTCGCTGGCTTTGTACGTAAAGATGAAGCGAGCAGCAGAATTTGCGCTAAGCAACGCAGCCTCCGTAAACATACCGCTACTGGTGTGCCATGGCGATGATGACCCCATCACGGGCAGGCACGGCAGCGAGCAGTTTGCCAGACTGGCCGGTGCCACTTGCCAAATTTGGAAAAATGCCCGGCATGAGCCCCATCAAGAAGTCTTTAAACAGAAAGTTTTTGATTTTTACTCCACATGGATAAGTAATCAAATGAATAAGTAGAGCATACAAAGCCGGTTCAATATGTGATTGCGCGAAGCAATTCTGGCCACCTCAGCAAATCACATTTTTCCCCTCTCAACAATATGCGACGAATGAGCCGGCAAATTTTAAAATTATCCATTACCAAAGAGAATGGCTTCTTCTGCGCCGTGTGGTGGCTTTTACACCCAAAGCACCGAGCAAGCCACGCGTGACTTCGCGCATCACAGTGCGCCCCAGTTGTCGTACCATAGTATTCTTCGAAAGTTGCTCCGCCAGGCTTGGTTCCTCTTTCGAGGCGTGTTTGGTTTTTTTCTTTTCTTCCAGGTGTTCATCGGCGCCATGCTGGCGGAAGGCCTCTAGTTTTTCATTCAAAATCTCATAGGCGCTCCGGCGATCAATGGCTTCATTATAGTCGGAAGCCAATTCTGAACTGTTCACAAGCGCTTCCAGCTCTTCTGCGGAAAGTATGCCCATGCGTGAGCGGGGTGCCACCAGCATGGTGGCTGCCAGCGGTGTCGGTATTCCTTTTTCATCCAAAGCTGTGATAAGCGCCTCGCCTATGCCCATACTGGTAAGCAGCTCGTCGGTTTTGTAATAATCGCTGGGCGGAAAATTCTCGGCAATGAGCTTGATGCGCTTCCGGTCTTTGGCAGTAAATGCCCGCAGTGCATGCTGCACACGCAGGCCAAGCTGGCTCAATATTTCCTCCGGCACATCGGCAGGCGACTGAGTACAAAAGAATACACCTACCCCCTTGGATCGGATTAACTTTACGATGGTAGTGAGCTGTTGCAGCAGGGCTTTGCTGGACTGGTCAAAAACAAGATGTGCTTCATCGATGAAGATGGCCAGGATGGGTGCGTCCACATCGCCTTGCTCAGGAAAAGTAGCGTACACTTCTGCCAGCAGGCTCAGCATGAAAGTGGAAAACAGCTTGGGGCGGTCCTGTATATCGGTGAGCCGCAACACAGAAATGATGCCCCTGTCGGCATCGTCCTGTCTTAAAAGATCGGCGGGATCAAAAGATTTTTCACCGAAAAAGCGGTCAGCGCCCTGTTGTTCCAGCGCTACTACTTTGCGCTGAATTGTTCCCACAGAAGCCTTGGAAATGCGACCATATTCTTGCGCCAAAGCATCGGAACCCTCTTCTACACTAAATCGCAACACACGCTTCAGATCGGCCAGATCGAGCAGCGGCAGTTGATGATCGTCGCAATACTTAAAAAGCAGGGCGATGATGCCGGCCTGTGCATCGTTCAGCTCGAGCATCTTTGCCAGCAACACAGGCCCCAACTCCGACACTGTGGCGCGCAGCCGCACTCCCCCATCTGCCGATATGGACAATGGCTCTACCGTGTAGCCCGATGGTATGTAGGGAAGGCCGATGGCGGCATGGCGCTCCTCAATCTTTGGATGTTGCACGCCGGGTTTTGCTAGTCCACTCAGGTCGCCCTTTATATCCATCAGCAGTACGGGTACGCCGGCATCTGCCAGTCCCTCGGCCATCACTTGCAGCGTTTTTGTTTTTCCTGTACCTGTAGCGCCGCAAATAAGACCATGTCGGTTGAGCGTTTTCAGAGGTGCACCTATCTCTGTGCCGGTCATAACCTTGCCGCCATACATGGCCGCGCCCAAAGTGATAGACCGCCCTTTAAAATTATACCGCTCTTTCAGGTGGTTTTGTAAAGCATCTGCTGTTGTCATCTTTAGAGTTTTGGCATGAATAAAAAAGCTGCTGAAGTGCGGCCACGGCAAAAAGTATAAGTTAGGCGCGCTTTTGCATAAACACCATCGCTGGGATGTCATAAATGCTTAGAATTTGCATGCTGCTACTCGTCTTCCACTCCTAAGCCCAATTCTTTGCCTTTGATAATGGCGGGCACGCCGCTTTTCATCCAAAGCGGCTTTGGTGCTGCCAGCAGGTAGTGATCGAAAAATTGCTCCATGCGCATGTGGTAGTCGAGCGTGTTTTCCCGGTCTTTCATATTGTGGCCCTCATTGTTGTAGTTGAGCAGCCATACCGGCTTATCCAGCCTTCGCATTGCCAGAAAAAGTTCGATACCCTGGTACCATGGCACGGCGCCATCCTGGTCGTTGTGCATCATCAGCAGTGGCGTGCCTATCTGGTCGGCATAAAAGAGCGGAGAGTTTTCTATGTACAAAAGCGGCTTTTCCCACAGCGTACCTCCCAGGCGGCTCTGGGTG
This sequence comes from uncultured Roseivirgaceae bacterium, assembly GCA_964596645.1. Lineage (GTDB taxonomy): Bacteria > Bacteroidota > Bacteroidia > Cytophagales > Cyclobacteriaceae > CAVQEK01. Next base: position 50,830 of record CAZQVB010000007.1, on the reverse strand, counting down.
GTTTCGTATTGAAACATGCGGCTGAGACCGGTCTCCCAACGAACGCCTCCATAGGCACTGGTCATATTGGAGACTGGGGCTCCGGCCACTGCTGCTTTGAACAGGTCTGTCTGGGTGATGAGCCAGGCCGTTTGATAGCCACCCCAGCTATGGCCCTGTATCCCTACGCGTGCTTTGTCGGCGATGCCCTTTTCTATCAGGTGCATTACGCCGCTTACCACGCAGCTATAGGCGCTTTGCCCGGGTCTGCCGGTGGTGTAGTGCACATCGGGTACAAACACCACATATCCGCGGCTCACGAAATAGGGTATGTGCAGCCGTGAGCGCAGTGGCTCGGCGCTGTAGTACCGGTGCAGCTCATCGCTCATGCGCTCGTAGAAATATACCAGCGTAGGGTAGGTCTTGTCAATGGTGTAGTTGCCGGGTTTGTACACAATGCCGCTCAGTGAGTCGCCATCCAGGCTTAGCCAATGCACCATTTCAGCACTGCCCCAGAGGTACTGGTCTTGCTGTGGATTGGCATCGCTTATTTTTTCAGATTCACTAAAGTATACACTGCTTTTCCAGACATCGGGGTAGTCGTCGTAGCGCTCTTTTCTATACACTACTGCCGGGCTGTTCCGTGCTTTTTGCAGCCCGTAGAAGCGATGATCGTCCAGTATCAGTTTCACAGGCTGGCTCACAGTGTACAGGCTGTCGCGGAAGTAGCCACTCATTTTGTTGTTTTCCTGAAAAGCCGACAAAATAAAAGGCTGTTCCGTTGTGATATATTCTTTCTCATCACTGAGGCGCTCGTAGCGCAGGCGTATACCGCGGCTTCGGCCGTAGCCATCGGTTAGGTTTTCGGCAGCCATTTTCCCCAGCGGATCCAGCTTCCACACGTCATACCTGTCGTATACCAACAAAAAGGTATCGTCGGCAAGCCATCCGGCCGATCCATACTCGGCTGCCTCAGTGGGCAGGTCGTGGTCTTCGTCATGAAAAGCCCGATCAATATGTTGGGTGAGGTTGCGTGTGGTAGCTGTTGATATCTGGTGGGCCATCCAGGCACTGTCTTCGGGGCTGTACCAATAGACGAACTTACCCGAAGGGGAGAGTTTGGGAGTACCTTTGGTACCCCTCACCACCAGCTTTTGCTCTCCGGTCTTGAGATTGATGACGTAGGCGTCGCGGCGATAGGGCCACTCCCAGGAGATCATTTTTTCATACGGCTTCTCGGTGAGCGCCAGTGCATGATTGGAAGTGAGATCTTTATTCAGATGGATGTCGGGCATCTGCGCAGTGCCGAGTTGCAAAAATTCGTTCAGATCGAGGTCGAAATAGGCCAGGTACGACCGTTTTTGCTCCTTTTCCAGCTCTGCCAGCTGCTGTGGCTGAATGAGCGGATCGGTCCATGCCCAGATATCGAGCTTCACACGCTCCTCGTCAAGCAGGGTGGTGTCGGACTCGTAGGCGGTTTTTATGGGCGCCGCCATAGTGCCCACAAAAAGGCGCTTGCCTGAAGAAGAAAAAACCGGCTTGTAGTGGGGGCTGATCATCACTTGCCTGAGCAAAGAATCTTTTTTGGGCAGCATGAGCAGGCTCAACTTTTCTATGGGCTGTTGCCAGAAGAGCAGTTCATAGCGTGGAGTCTCTGCCCCCAGGCTGTCGGATGTGGCCAGAAAAGCCGCGCGGTTGCCGGATCTGTCGGTATCCAGTTGCCGTGCTGTGGTATGCGTGGAGTCAATAAGCACCAAATTTCGGCTCTCCGTATCGAAACCGTAAACGGCTGAGTGGCTGGCAGAATCACCCACGACAATGAAATAGGCCATTTTTCCTTCTTCAGAAAAGAGGTACTCCGACACGGAGTCGTGGGCAGCCACAAGCTCGCCCCGCAGCGTGAGTAGATGCAAGAGACCGTTGTTCTCTTCTTCTGCGCCGGCGTCTTCTTTTTCTTTTGATACCATAGCCGAATCGGGAAAATATTTCACAGCAAGCCACCCCGACCATTTTTCAGGAATTTTAAAGGACAATACATCAGCGCGCTTCCAGGTAGAGAAATTGAGTAGATCAACCACAGCCAGTGAGTCTTTCGGCCATTTAGACTCGTCCAGTTTGGCACGTTTGGCTTGCCTTACTGCCTCGGCTGGTGGTTTTATAGAAAAAACCAAATGGCGGCTATCTGCCGAAAAGTACGCCTCATGCCCACGGGGAAAAACATGGCGGCTGCTGTCGCTCGTCAATATCAGTTGGCCGTCTCCTTTCTGCGGGTCTTGTTGATACACCACCCAGCGACCATCGTCCGATATTTTCACGTTTTCAATTTTCTTCCATTGGTCAAAAGTTTCGGAAGTCAGCACGGATTTCTGCGCATGCACAGTGGCCACCATTGAGCAACAGAAAATCAGGAATACGAAATATTTTGTATACATCATCATAAAAGTTATCTGGTATGATTGACGGTCATTGATCGCTATCGAGCATATATAAACAACGAGTAAACATCCAATAAAGCCAATGACGACAAAGTACAATGCATAAAATGTATGTTTATGTTTTATCCATATCACCTTCTCGGGTATGCCGGGCGGCATTCAGCATGGCTGGCAGCAGCGCGTCGATATCGTCGGCTTGTAGGAGTATGTTGTATGTGTGAGCGGTCATGAAACCCTCGTCTACGATGTGTTGAAGAAAGGATTTGAGGTGACTGAAGTACCCATTGATATTCAGCAGGCCAAGAGGCTTTTGTATAATCTGCAACTGCACCCAGGTAAAAATTTCGAATAGCTCCTCCAATGTGCCGATGCCCCCGGGCAGGGCTATGAAGCCATCGGCTAGCTCGGCCATTTTCTGCTTGCGTTCGTGCATGGTGTTTACGATGATGAGGTTTGAAAGTGCGCCGTGCCCCACCTCCTTTTCATACAAGAACCGGGGGATCACACCAATAGCCTCGCCGCCATGGGCGAGCACGGCATCGGCCACCACACCCATCAGCCCTATGCTGCCACCGCCGTAAATTAGCCTTACTTTTTCTTCCGCCAGCCTCTTACCCAAGGTGGCGGCCTCTTCGGCATATACCGCATGGTGCCCGGCCTGCGACCCGCAGAATACACATATATTTTTCATAAGCATTTGCGCTTGATCATCCGCTAAATCAAAAGGCGAATGTAAGGAATTTGCATCTTCGACATGCGACAAAAAGGAAGGCAGGCCTGGCAGCGAATTCTACAGCCAATGCGCAAATGTTGACGAAAAAATGCACTTTTGAATCATCTCAACAGGGTGACATAGTAAACGGATTGGATCACATGGAATATTGGAAAATACTGTTGGTGCTGGGCACGGGCGTGATCGCCGGGTTTTTTAATACACTGGCCGGCGGCGGGTCGTTGCTCACCATGCCGGTACTCATATTTATGGGGCTGCCACCGGCAGTGGCCAATGGCACCAACCGCGTGGCCATATTTATTCAAAACATCTTTGGCATTGCCGGCTTCCGGAGCAAAGGCATTTCCTCCTTTCGCATCAGCACCATATTGGGCATTTCGGCTCTTTTTGGAGCCATCATCGGTGCCAATATCGCCATCGACATTGATGGGGCGCTGTTCAACAAGCTGTTGGCGGTGATCATGGTGCTGGTGGTGGTGTATACCGTGCTCGGCATGGGTAAGAAAAAAACAGATAAGGCTGAGGAGAAGACTGGCTGGAAACGCACCGCAGTGGGCGTTGTTTCATTTTTCTTCATTGGCATATACGGGGGTTTTATACAGGCCGGTGTGGGCTTTATTATCATTCCCACGCTCATGACCATCTTTGGCTTTTCGCTGGTAAAAACCAATAGTGTGAAGGTATTTGTAATACTGTTGTATACCGCGGCAGCGCTACTGGTTTTCATCGTCAATGATCAGATCAACTGGCTGCTGGGATTGGTGCTGGCGGCGGGAAATGCTGCTGGTGCCTGGTTTGCCAGCCGCTGGTCTGTGGATAAGGGCGAGGCTTTCCTGAAGCCCATATTGATTGTGGCCGTCACGGCGTTGGCGATCAAATTGTGGTTGTTCAATTAAGGGCAAATGCATAGATTTCCAACCAAAACACACTTTCAAGGTTATCCTTTTTCTATCTCTTTGTTTTAAAAAACCACAAATCGCTATGAAAACATTGACTACCCTCAGCAGCCTGCTCATCGTAATTTTATTCATTTTTTCGTGCTCAGGCAGCAAAAAGTTCGACTATGCCAAAGCATATCAGTTTAAGAAAATCAAGTATGAAAAGCACGATAAGCAGCCTCAGGAGGTAAGCGAAGCAGCCGTAGAAGCAGAGTCGGCCACGGCGGTGGCGACTGTCGATGAAGATGTGTTGGTGGAAAATGATATAAAAACCCGCATACAACGTGCTGAGGCTATCGTGCTCGACGCTATAGAGGTAGATAAATCAGAGGCAGCCAGTATGGAGAAATCTGAGATAAAATCAAGAATCAATGCCCTGGAGCGCTCCGACCGCAGGGCAATGAAGAGGGAGCTGAAGCGTGAATTGAAATCGCTCAAAAAGGAAATTGCTGCAGGTCCGGCTTCTACGCTTGATGCCTCGGAGGTGCAGCAGATAAATGAGCTGCAGGGCTACACACGCACAGGAGTGATATTGGGTGGTATCGGCTTGATACTGCTCATACTTGGAGCCATATTTGGCACCAGTGCATTGTACTTTGTAGGTGTAGGGCTCATACTGGCCGGTGTGGTTTTCATATTGGTAGACGTGCTGTAGCTGTTCTGACCGAGAATACTTTCACTCAAAAGCCGGATGTTTTCTAAGCATCCGGCTTTTTGCTAAAAGGCATCTTCGAAATGCTTGATGGTGAGAGAATTTTTTTGCTGCACAATGGCCAGGATGTCGAAGCGGATGTTGGCTTGCCAATCATTTTCAATGATGTAGGCCTCGGCAGCGTAATGGATCATTTCGGCCTTTTTTTCATCCACAAAACTCTCAGGCATGCCGAAGGAGAGGTTGCTTCTCATCTTCACTTCCAGAAAGATCAATTGCCCGTTGTGCATGGCTATCAGGTCGATCTCCGCGCGTTTGTAGCGGTAGTTGCTGGCCACGATCTCGTAGCCTTGCCGAACCAAATACCGCCGGGCCAGGTTTTCTCCATACTGACCTAAATCTTTATTATTGCGCATATTTTACAATCTATAACCAAGCACGACATGTCTGAGCTGTATCCGTTGAAATTCAAAACCATATTTAAAGATAAGATTTGGGGTGGAAAAAAGGTGAAGACCATCCTCAACAAAGACTTTGGTGACCTGCCCAACTGCGGCGAAACCTGGGAAATATCAGGGGTAGCAGGCAACGTGTCGGTGGTGTCGCACGGTGCGTTGGAAGGTAAAGATCTGAAAACCCTTGTAGGGAAATATAAAGGGCGATTGGTCGGGGAAAAAATCTACATGAAATACGGCGATGACTTTCCCCTGCTGGTGAAGTTTATCGATGCCAACGACGACCTGTCCATTCAGGTACATCCCGACGACAATTTGGCAGCCAAGCGCCATAAATCCTTTGGCAAAACAGAGATGTGGTACGTCTTTCAAGCTGACGAAGGGGCGAAAATGAATGTTGGCTTCAACAAAGCACTGACGAAGCAAACCTATCTGGAAGCTTTTGAAAACGGCAATTTGATGAACATTCTGAATTTTGAAGATGTGCACGCCGGCGATGTGTACTTCCTGCCCGCCGGCAGGGTGCACAGCATTGGCAAAGGATGTTTTCTGGCCGAGATTCAGCAGACCTCCGACGTCACCTACAGAATTTACGATTTTGACCGTACCGACGACCAGGGCAACAAACGCGAGCTGCATACAGAGCAGGCGCTCGACGCCATCGACTTCACCCACTACGACGATTACAAAACGCGCTATACCGACGGAAAAAATGAAGTGATACCGCTGGTACAGTGCCCCTACTTCACCACCAATAAGCTGCACTGCGACAAACCCCTACACCGCGATCACAGCAGCCTGGACAGTTTCGTGATATACATCTGCATGGAAGGCGCGCTAGTTATGGCATACGACGGTGGCAGCATAGATGTGAATAAAGGCGACGCCGTACTGGTGCCCGCAGCCATCGACAAGCTCACGCTGACCCCGCAAGGGAGCTTTAAGATGCTGGAATCGTATATCGACTATGAACCTCAGACGGTGCTGTGAACAAATCAGTAGAATATGTGCATCTGGGCACTATGGATTATCAGAAGGCCTGGGATCTACAGGAGACGCTTTTTGCACGTGTGGTGGATGTGAAAGTGGCCAACAGAAAGCGACCTGCTGGTGAGCAGCTTCCTACGCCAAACTACCTGCTTATGTGCGATCATCCGCACGTGTATACGTTGGGCAAAAGCGGCGATGCAAACAATTTGCTGTTGGATGCACAGGGACTGGAGCAGCATCAGGCTACGTTTTATAAAATTAACCGTGGCGGCGACATCACCTATCACGGTCCGGGACAAATTGTGGGTTATCCTATTTTCGATCTGGATAATTTTTTCACGGATATACACCGCTACTTGCGTTACCTGGAAGAGGCCATCATACTCACCCTTGCCGAATATCAAATAGAAGCCGGCCGTATTGAGGGGCTTACCGGCGTGTGGCTGGATCACGTACGGCAGCAAAATCCGAGGAAAATATGTGCCATCGGCGTAAAGAGCAGCCGTTGGGTCACCATGCACGGCTTTGCCTTCAACGTAAATTCCGACCTGTCATATTTTGGCCATATCATACCCTGCGGCATCTCTGATAAGGCGGTCACCTCGATGAAACAAGAGCTGGGCCGAACCCTCGATAAGCGGGAAGTAGAAGTTAAAGTAATTCAGCACCTCAAGGCACTATTCCAGTTTGACCTCACAAACAGTACCTTGGAGGCCATTAGGTATTGAGATAGATGGCCGGTTTGCTCCTTTCAATGAACGATTCTGTTTACGCAACATCGGCAACCTCAGAGAACCACCACTTTAGCGAGCATAATCCCTGCGCGGTATGAAACCAACAAAGGCCCTGAAATGGCTGCTCTACCAATGATGGGGCATAAGTCCATAGTATAAAAAGGTATTACTGCTTGCACAGCATTGGCTGCTTCTGCCCTGAAAGGGCTACATCTACGAACGATGGGCACAGCCCATCGCCTAAGAAGCTACCTCATCAAGCCCTGAAAGGGCGTCATATAATAACGAGGCAAAGGCCCATCGTATAAAAAGGTATTACTGCTTGCACAGCATTGGCTGCTTCTGCCCTGAAAGGGCTACATCTACGAATGATGGGCACAGCCCATCGCCTAAGAAGCTACTTCAGAAAAGCCCTGAAAGGGCGCAATAGCTTTTTGCAAATTCGAAGGCACAAAAAAAGCAAGTCCAATACGAACTTGCCTAAATATTACCAAAACCGGATCTGCTGTACTAAGCCTCGGTAAGTGGCTCTACAGAAACGAAAGAACGTTGTTTGTAGCCTTTGCGAAAAGAGACTACACCATCGGTGAGCGCAAACAAGGTATGATCGCGACCAATGCCCACATTGCTACCGGCATGATGCTTGGTGCCCCGCTGGCGAACTAGAATATTACCGGCAATCACCTTCTGACCACCAAATTTTTTCACGCCAAGTCGCTTGCTTTCCGAATCCCTGCCGTTTCTTGAACTACCTGCTCCTTTTTTATGTGCCATGAGTTCTAATTATTTAATGTCTTCGATCAATAATTTTGTAAAATTTTGGCGGTGACCGTTTTTCTTGCGGTACCCTTTGCGGCGCTTTTTCTTAAACACAATCACCTTGTCGCCCTTTACATGGCCCAGTATTTTGGCCGATACCTTTATTCCTTTGAGCAGCGGAGTACCAATTTGTATATTGTCTCCATCTTCGGTGAGCAGCACTTCCTCAAACTCTACCTTGTCGCCGTCTTTGCCATCCAGCAGTGGGGTATAGTAAAACCTATCTTTCTCCACTTTAAACTGCGTGCCGGCAATATTTACAATTGCGTACATTTTTTTGTCTCTTTATGATTCTAATCTTCTCCGCGAAAAACGGAGTGCAAAGATATTCGATGATTCGCTAAAAGCAAAACAAAGAACGCAAATTACCTATTCCAACAATTGGTCGTATTCAGGGCCTGGCATTGATATAGGAGCCAGCAACAAGAACAAAAGACGATGAAAATTTTTATCATCATAAGCTTTTCTACCCCTTAATACTTCACGCTATACGAAGGTTGATATAAAACGATTTTAGCATGAATAAAATAGCATTGCACAATACAGGGCCTTTTGTATCGCGCATGATTGGCGGTATGTGGCGACTGGCCGACGCTTATGGCGACGCTGGCTTCTCAACAGAAAAGCTCATTGAGACCTATTTAGAATGTGGCGTCACCTCATTTGACAATGCCGATATATATGGCGGCTATACCTGCGAAGGCTATTTCGGCAAGGCCGTGAAGGCACTGGGCATAGAAAGAGAGATGATAGAGGTGGTGACGAAATGCGGCATCAAGCTGGTGCATGAGCACCGACCGACGCACCGAATCAAATCGTACGATACCAGCCGACAGCATATTATCAGTTCGGCGGAGCGGTCTCTGCGCGCCATGCAGATGGATTATATTGATCTTTTGCTTATTCACAGGCCAGATCCGCTGATGGTTCCTCAGGAAGTGGCTAAGGCCTTCGATGCCCTAAAATCCTCCGGTAAGGTGAAGCACTTTGGTGTTTCCAATTTTAGCAATGTGCAATTTGATCTGTTGCAGGCTTTCTTAGATTTCCCATTGGTGACGAACCAAATAGAGCTATCGCCTTTTTGTCTGTCTCCCATCACCAATGGTGCGCTCGATCATTGCATGTTGTCGGGAATAAAGCCTATGGCATGGTCTCCCTTTGGTGGCGGAAGATTATTCCAGCAGGATTTGCCGCTTGTGCAAAGACTGCAAAAATTATTGAGAGAGGAGCCATTTGAAGGATTATCACTAGATCAGCTTGTGTTGGCTTGGTTGATGAAACATCCTGCGGGTGTACTGCCGGTGTTGGGCACCACGAAGGCGGCCCGGGTACAGCGAGCGACCCAGGCGGTGGATATAGAGATCAGCCAGGAAGATTGGTTCAGGGTGTATGCAGCGGTAAGTGGCCATGATGTGCCTTAGCCGCGTGATCAACTTATGCGGCTCCAGTTCACCACATTTTTCTTTGCGCTGTCAATTTGTTGCCTGATGGCCAGGTGCTTTTCATCATCCAGTTGAGGATCGCTGTCGAGCACATCTTTGGCGGCGTGCCTGGCCAGTTCCAGTACCTTGCCATCCCTGCTGATGTCGCCGATGAGCATGTCCATGAGGCCGCTTTGTTGCGTGCCCATAAGATCGCCGGGGCCCCTTTGTTTCATGTCAGCCTCAGCTATTTCAAACCCGTTGTTGGTACGCACCATCGTTTCTAATCGCATCTTGCTTTCTTTAGAAAGTTTATAATCTGTCATGAGTAGGCAGTAGGACTGGTCGGCTCCGCGACCTACCCGCCCGCGCAACTGGTGTAGCTGCGCAAGACCAAAGCGTTCGGCGTTTTCTATGACCATTACGGTGGCGTTGGGTACGTTTACTCCTACTTCTATTACGGTGGTCGCTACCAATATCTTAGTTTCATTTTTTACAAAACGCTGCATTTCAAATTCTTTGTCGCGGGCTTTCATGCGGCCGTGCAATACCCCAATAGGCACACCGGGGAAGGCCCTGCAGATGGCTTCATAACCATCCGTCAGGTGCTTCAGGTCGAGTTTTGCCGATTCTTCTATAAGCGGATAAACGATGTACACTTGTCGGCCTAGGTCAATTTGCTTTTTCAGGAAACCAAAAACCCATGATCTGTGCGATTCAAATTTGTGAAGGGTTTGAATTTCTTTGCGACCTGCGGGCAGCTCGTCTATGGCAGATATATCGAGGTCGCCGTACAGCGTCATGGCCAGCGTGCGGGGGATGGGTGTGGCGGTCATTACGAGTATGTGTGGCATGTAATCCTGATTTTTTTGCCACAGCTTTGCGCGTTGTGCTACTCCAAACCGGTGCTGCTCATCGGTGATGGCCAACCCAAGGTTTTGAAATTGTACCTTATCTTCCAACAGGGCATGCGTGCCTACCAGTATATTCAACTCCCCCGACTCCAAGGCTGCATGTATTTGCTTCCGCTCTTTGGTTTTAGTAGCGCCTTTGAGTACAGCGATGTGCAGATTTAATTTTTCGGCAAAAGGCTTTAAACTATGGAAATGCTGATCTGCCAATATTTCGGTGGGCGCCATGAAGGCCACTTGCGCACCACTGCCTATGGCGATGAGCATGCATATAAATGAAACGATGGTTTTACCACTGCCTACGTCGCCCTGCACCAACCGGTTCATCTGCACGCCCGAGCGCAGGTCGCGGTATATCTCTTTGATCACCCGCTTCTGTGCCGTGGTAAGTTCAAACGGCAGGTGCTCATTGTAAAACTTTGCGAGCAGCGTACTGTCACGAAAGGTTTGCCCTTTGAATTTGTCTGCCCGGCCCACCTTCATTTTCAGCAGCCTCAGCTGTATGTAAAAGAATTCTTCAAACTTAAGCCTATACTCCGCCTTGGCCAGTGCATCGTAGTGCGGCGGTATGTGTATATGTGCTATTGCCTCTTGTTTGCCACAGAGTTTATACTGCTTCATCAGTATGGCGGGCAGGGTTTCCCTTACATGCGGCAGGGCCTGTGCCAGCATGGCTTGTATCAGGCGATATATACCGCGGCTGTCGAGCGAGCGCAGGCGCAATTTTTCTGTGGTGGAGTATACAGGCTGTAGCAGGTTGTGTGAAGAAGCCGCCTCCGTGAGCAGTTCTATTTCCGGATGCGCCATGTTCATTTTGTAGTTGAAGCGGTTGGGTTTGCCGTACACGATATATTGCTGTCCGACCTGCAACTTCTTCATCACCCACTGGTGCCCTTTGAACCAGACCAGCTCCAGCTCGCCCGTTTCATCAGCGATGACGGCATGCAGTCGCTTTTTTCGCATTTGCCCTGTCATCTCAACATGCCGGAGCGTGCCGCGTATTTGCACATTGGGCGATTGCTCGTGCAGCTCACTGATCTGGTAAAACTTGGTGCGGTCTTCGTACCGAAAAGGATAGTGTTGGATGAGATCGCCAAAGGTGAATATCGACAGCTCCTTATTGAGCAATTCGGCTCGCGCGGGGCCCACCCCCTTTAAAAATTCTATGCGCGTCTCGAAGTAGTTTTGCATGATCACTACACGCCGCTATTCCATTCCAGTGTATTCAACATGTGGAGAATATCTGTGCGCATATATTCGATCACAGGGGCCAGCGAGTCATTTTTTGTAGCAGTTTTAAAATACAAGGCTCCGCGCAAAAAATGGTGTACGGAGTCGGTAACGAAAAATTGATATTGGCTTGGCACCTCTCCGCTCAACTCGGCAATTACGGCGATTTTATCAGTGGCCGTGTGTAGTATTCTTTCTTCTATGGCATCGGCCTTTATCTGGTGCTTGGCGGTGAGCCGGTATGCCGTGGTGAGATATTCGCGCAGCAGTGCTTCGTCGTTTTTCACCGGTTTGTACGACATCTGTATGCTGGCTTCCATTTCCGGATAGTACAAGTCGAACCAGTAGCGCTCGGCTATCCACGACGAGTCGCCAAGGAGGCGGGCGTGCGTGGAGTACTCGAAAGAAAAGGGAAAAGAATCGGGCAGGGCGATATATTGAGCGGGTGGCAGCAGAATGCGATTGTAGCCCTTTGGCTTCGGCAGGTGCGTTTCGCGGCAGGCCAGCGTGCACATGGCCAGCATTAAGATGAAACACACAAGACCTGCTCTATACATTACTTATTGATCAATACCCTGATGCGCTTGATGCGCTTCTGGTCTACGGCTACTACAGTAAAAACAAACTTATCAAAAATTATTTTCTCACCGGTGCGCGGCAGCTTGTTGTTTAGCTCCAGCAGCAATCCGCCCAGCGATTCGCTTTCGCCCTTCACGGCTTCAAAAATGAGCGGGTCTTCTTCCGTTATTTTTCCAAAATCGTGCAATGAGGTCTTTCCTTCGAATATAAAGGTGTTGTCGTTGAGCTTGTTGTACACGATTTCTTCATCATCAAACTCATCCTTTATTTCACCGACTATTTCTTCAATTACATCTTCGAAAGTGATAAGGCCGGATGTGCCGCCATACTCATCCACCACTATGGCCATATGCACGTGCTTTTCCTGAAAATCCTTCAGCAGAGTATCAATTTTTTTGGCTTCAGGCACGAAATAGGGCGGCCTTATGAGGGTCTGCCATTGAAAACTATCAGATTTGTCGATGTGGGGCAGCAGGTCTTTATTGTACAGAATCCCTTCTATCTTGTCTATGGTTTCCTTATAAACCGGTATACGGCTGAACCCACTCTTATTGATTTTGTCCATGAGGTCATGAAAATCAGTGTCCACGTCCAGAGCGGTAATATCTACCCTGGAGCGCATGACCTGCTTCACGCTGAGTTGTCCGAAATTGACGATGCCCTTAAGGATGCCTTTTTCTTCTTTGCTGGTTTCGTGGCTTGTGGTAAGCTCCAGCGCATGGTTTAGCTCATCGATGCTCACCTGATAAGCGCCCTGCTTTATTCTGGATTCTATGACGTTGGAGATAGAGGCCAAAAACCAGGACACGGGCTTGAAGAACCAATACGAAACACTGATGAGGGGTATGGTGAACTTGGCAAATTGCAGGCTGCGCTGATTGGCGTAAATTTTCGGTACTACTTCACCAAAGTAAACAATGGCAAAAGTGACTATAAAGGTGAGCAAAATCACCACCTGCCCGTCTACGCTCTGTGACCCTACGATGTTCCAGGTGACGAAGGTTGACAAGGTCACTATGGCAATGTTTATAAAATTGTTGAGAATGAGTATGGTGGCCAGCAACCGCTTGGGGTCGGAGATCAACCGATAGAGGGTGCGCTCGGGTTTGTTGCCGCTCTTGAGGGCAATGATTTCAGCCGGCGCCATAGAAAAAAAGGCCACTTCCGAGCCGGAAACCATGGCTGAGAGAAAGAGCAAAACCACCAAAATGAGGGCGTTGAGCAAATAGAAAAGCAGGGGGCTACCCAACATAGAGACAACAAAGAGAAGTGCCGCCGGAAATGGGTCGTCAATACTTGATTCCAAGATTAGTTAATTAGGTTGCACATCAGAAGGGCAGGTCGTCCGCTTCATCGCCATTATCGGGGGAAGATACAGGATTGTTCTGCTGACGCGCCGGGCGGCTTTTCTCTGCCGGGCTGTCCGACTGGTTCGACTGACCGTAATCATTGTCGCTGGCATCGCCGCCGCGCCCACCCAACATGGTCAGGTTCGTGGCCCGAATGCGCGTAGTTGTGCGGTTATTGCCGTCGTTGTCTTGCCAGTTGTCGGTCTTCAGCTTTCCTTCTATGTATACGCTATTGCCTTTTTTCAAATACTGTTCTGCCACTTTGGCCAGGCCATCCCAGAGCTCTATGCGGTGCCATTCGGTGTTGGTAACGCGTTCGCCACTTTTGTTGGTGTAAGATTCTGATGTGGCGATGTTGAAATTGGCCACTACAGAGTTGTTGCTCAGGTGCCGTACTTCCGGGTCGGAGCCCAAATTGCCAATCAGAATTACTTTATTTACTCCAGCCATTGCTTATTTTTTGTGGGTCAAAGATATGAATCATTTCTAAAACTAGTCAAATAATTTCACCCTTCAAATACTTCTCAATCAAAATAGGCTTGGGCAATTTTTCTATTTCAGAGGCATCATAATAACTGTTTTCCTGGTTCATTTTGTTCGCATGCAAATCATTGTAAACAAACTTCAGAAACACCGCATGTATGTGCTGGTGTGTGAGCATGTGCTTGAACGTACGACTCACTTCGCGAAGCTGGCCATGTGATGCATCAGAAGAATGCAGCGCCAATGCCAACGCTTCATCAGGCTCCAGCGGCCGATCACTTTCCACCAGGCAAAACTCATAAAGGCCTGCCCAGATATCACCTGCCGGCCTTTTTTGCATCCATAGTTTTTGCCCTTGCTGCAGCACCACATAGTGAAAAAACCGCTCTTTTCGTTGCCGGCTTTTACTTTTGTATGGCAGGCTGTGCTGCCGCTTACTGCGAAAAGCAACACACACATGCTGCAAAGGACAGGTGGGGCAGTCGGGATTTTTTGGAGTGCACTGCAAAGCACCAAACTCCATGATGGCCTGATTGAAAGCGCCGGGGGGTGCATGTGCGATACAACGCTGAGCAATACGCTCTACCTGTGCCACAGTCTTCGCCTGCCTCACGTCATCCTCTATGCCGTACAGCCTGGCGATGAGACGAATGACGTTGCCATCGACCACAGGCACTCTTTGGCCGAAACAGAAGGAAGCAATGGCCGCCGCAGTATACTTGCCAATGCCGGGAAGTTTTAACAAACCGGCGTAAGAATCGGGAAATTTTCCGGCGTGTATTTCACATACCACACGGGCACAGCGATGCAGGTTGCGGGCTCTGGTGTAGTAGCCAAGCCCTTGCCATGCGCGCAGTACCTCATCTATGTCGGCTGCTGCCAGCGAGTGAACGGTGGGGTAATGCTCTACGAACTTTTCATAATAAGGCATACCCTGCGCTACGCGTGTTTGCTGTAGTATGATCTCCGAAAGCCAGATACGATACGGGTCTTTGGTGGCGCGCCAGGGCAGTGCTCTGTGGTGCTGTTTATACCAGGTCAAAAGGGCTTCTGCTACGGCCATTTCCAGTTGTACATTGTTCATTTATCCGCTGACTATCAGAATTATAATTTCTGAAGTTTCTATTTTTAAATTTGACATGAGCCTATAAATTTGTGCCTCCAAATTAGAGGAGAATTTTTAATTTCAACCAACTCGATAGAAAGTGACTAAAGCAGAGGTAATAACCCAGATTGCCGATCAAACGGGTATAGATAAAGCGGATGTACAGATCACAATAGAGGCATTTTTTGGCGTAGTGAAATCATCGATGGCCAATGGTGAGAATATTTATGTGAGAGGTTTCGGGAGCTTTGTAAATAAAAAGAGAGCAAAAAAAGTAGCGCGAAATATTTCAAAAAATACTGCAATAATTATTGGTGAGCATTACGTGCCCAGTTTTAAGCCTTCAAAGGTATTTGTGGAAAAAGTGAAAAACAGCGACAGGGTAAAATGAAGCAACCAGCTGAAGGGTCTGCTTTCTACAATACCAGATATACATGCTAAAATCTCGAATTATTTTATTGGCTGTGATTGTGCTGGCCACCATTGGGCTTTATATGCTGCCCAAAGCTGTGGTAGAAAATGACGCCATTGCTGAAGGCGAAATGGAGCCAGAGCGCATGACCGAAGAGCAGCCCGTGGGTGCTGTGCTATCACGCGAGATACCCGAGCAATGGCAGGCCATTATAGATCGATTGAGAGAAGCCATGAAGCGTAGTAGCAATAACGAAAAAAGCTTTATATTTGCGGACTCTTTGGCAAATGCCTTTCAAAATGCTGATTTTTACGATAGTGCAGCGCATTATGCCAGTATTGTAGCGCAGCAAAGGCCCAATGAGAAAAACTTTCTTCGAGTGGCTGATTATTATTATGAAGCTTTTAACGGCGCTGAAGACAGAAGTTTACGGTGGCGTTGGGGTGGATTAGCAAGGGAGTACTATTCTAAGGCCTTGGCCGAAAACGCCAGGTTATATGAAGCGAAAGTGAAATCGGGCATGACGCTGATAGACTCTGACAGCCCGATGCAGGGCATCACGATGATTCGGGAAGTGCTGGATGATGACCCTGACAATGCCCTGGCCATAGAAAGTCTTGGGCTGTTGTCGATTACTTCAGGGCAATTTGAGCGTGCAGTTGAGCGCTTTGAGCAATTGATAGCGTTGGATAAAGACAATGAACAGGCACACTTCTACCTGGGCTACAGCTTGGCACAGTTGGGAAAAGAAGAAGAGGCCAAAGTACACTTTCAACGTGTAATAGCATTAGACAATAATGAAGAGCTGGTACGTTCTTCACAGGAATATTTAAATTCAATTCAATAAAATTTTAAAAGTATGCCTTGCGGAAAAAAAAGAAAAAGACACAAGATCGCTACCCACAAGCGAAAGAAGCGTCTGAGAAAGAACAGACATAAGAAAAAATAATATCAAGGGTATTTTTATGTGAAGCACAACCGACATGAGCGTAAGCAATGAGTTAGTAATACATTCAACTCAGCATGGTTGCCGCATCGCCCTTTTAAGAGATAAAAGTCTCGTTGAATTTCACAACGAGGATTTAGCCAACAAATTCACAGTCGGTGACATATACCTCGGAACCGTAAAAAAAGTAGTTCCGGGGCTGAACGCTGCATTTATCGACGTCGGGTACGACAAAGACGCATTTCTGCACTACCTCGATCTCGGCCCGCAGGTCAGTTCGCTCAACAAGTTCACCAGACTCTGCCTTTCTGGCAAAAATCCCTCTTACGACCTGGGTAATTTCAAACCCGAACCGGATATCAATAAGCTAGGCAAGATCAGTCAGGTACTGACCAAAAACCAGCGCATATTGGTTCAAGTCGTAAAGGAACCTATTTCTACAAAAGGTCCGCGGTTGTCGTGTGAGTTGGCCATTCCCGGCAGGTACCTGGTACTTGTTCCGTTTTCCAGCGCCGTTAACGTATCGAAAAAGATAGCGAGCAGAGATGAGCGCAAGCGGCTGATACGGCTGATCACCTCCATAAAACCAGATAACTTTGGCGTCATCATCCGCACCGTGGCCGAGAAAAAAGACGTGGCCGAGCTGGATAAAGACCTCCGAAACCTGGTGGATATATGGGAGCGGGGCGTAAAGGCGCTGAAAGATGCCAAACCCCGCGACAAAGTAATTGGTGAAATGGGTCGTGTGTCGTCTTTACTGCGCGATGTGCTGAACGAATCGTTCGATAGCGTGATGATCGACGACAAGGCTATATACGATGAAGTAAAGGATTACATTCACGAAATAGCCCCAGCCAAAGAAAAGATCGTAAAACGCTACAATGGCAAGGTAAAGATCTTCGAACACCTGGGCATCGAAAAGCAGCTCAAGTCGCTCTTTGGTAAGTCGGTGAGCCTGCCCAATGGCGGCTATCTCATCATAGAACATACCGAAGCCCTGCACGTGATCGATGTGAACAGTGGCAACAAATCGGCAGGCGAGGAAAATCAGGAAAATACTGCGCTGAAAACAAACCTTGAAGCCGCCAAGGAAATCGCCAGACAGCTACAGCTGCGCGATATGGGCGGCATCATCGTGATCGACTACATCGACATGCGCAAGGCAGAAAACAAGCGCCTTGTATTTGAGAAGATGAAGGAGTTCATGAAAAATGACAGGGCGAAATTTACCATTTTGCCACTCTCAAAGTTTGGTCTGATGCAGATCACGCGTCAGCGCTTCAGGCCCGAACTTAACATCAAGACCACCGAGATATGCCCCTCGTGTGGTGGCTCCGGCAAAATAGCGCCTTCCATCCTCATCGCCGACCAGATAGAGCGCGATTTGGAATACCTGCTCACCAAGCAAAATGAGAAGGATATCACCATTGCTCTTCATCCATACCTCTATTCTTTTTTCACCAAAGGCCTGGTGTCGAGGCAGGTGAAGTGGTGGTTGAAATATCAAAAACGCATTCGATTGGTACAGGATAGTTCGCTGGGCATTTCCGAACACTTATTTACCAACAAGCACGGCGAACAAATAGAACTTCAGATAGCTGCAGCGGACTAAACGTCCAGCTGCAGTTTATCCAGCGCCTGAGATATTTTTTCCATTTCTTCCTGCGATAGTTTGAAATGGAGTGACGCAGCGTTTTCTGTCATTTGTTTGGCATTGCGTGCGCCCGCAAGTACTGCGGTAATGCCGGGCTGCTGCGCCGTCCAGTTCAGTACCAGTTGGGCCAGCGTTACATCGTGGGCTTCAGCGATGGGTTTAATCTCATCCAGCATAGCGTTGGTTTTCCGCAGGTTCTCTGGCTTGAAGTGCGGCATGTGTGGCCGGTGGTCTCCTTCTCCAAATTCGTAATTTTCTGTGATCTTGCCTGTGAGCAATCCCCGTTGTAGCGGACTATAGGCCAATATGCCTATTCCGTTCTTTTGGCAGTAAGGCACTATTTCATCTTCTATACCGCGAAGTACCATGCTGTAGGGCACCTGTTGGGTAGCCTGAGGTAGTATTCTGTGCGCAGCGTCCAACTGCTCCTTGGTATAGTTGCAGACGCCCGAGGCCAGTACTTTTCCTTCTTTTATTAATTGGTCGAGGGCCTCCATGGTCTCTTCTATGGGCGTGGTCGATTCGGGCCAATGTGCCTGATATAGATCTATGTAGTCTGTGCCGAGCCGCTTCAGGCTCTGTTCACATTCGTAAATGATGCTTTTTTTGCTGCTGATTTTGTAAATGGCCGTTTCTTTTCCGTCGTTCATGGTAGAGTTGAAGTAGAAATCACCATCTTCCAAGTCCCAGCGCATGCCATATTTGGTGAGTATCTGTACCTGATCGCGCTTGCCCTTTATGGCTTTTCCCACCAACTGCTCGCTATGTCCGAAGCCGTAGATCGGGGCTGTATCTATACTGCTTACCCCATGCTCTATGGCAGCGTCAATGGCTTTTATGGCATCTTTATCGTCGTTGCCGCCCCAGAGCCAACCGCCAATGGCCCAGGCACCAAAAGTTATTTTACTGATCGATACATTGCCTTGTTCCAATTTGCTACATTCCATAGTCTTTAAGAAGTTAAATGATTTCAATAAAAAATTGTACGTGCATGAATTTGCCCCGAACTGTCGGGTTGTGATAACCGGTAGAAGGATATATTTGATTTTTTTGAATTAAACGGCAATTTTTCTGCTGACGTTAACAAAGGAGGATTCATATGAAACACAAGATTACCATCCTGATATGCATGATGCTTGTGGGCACCGCCACGCTCGCCATTGCGCAAAGCAATATTTACAAGTTGCACTCTCTATTTCTCTACAATTTTACAAAGCACATTCAGTGGCAAAATGTTGGGGACGAATTCGTGATTGGTGTGTTTGGCAGTGACAATGCCCTGGAAGTGATCCGCGACAGCTTTGTGAACAAAAAATACGGTGGAAAGAATATTCGTGTGATACCAATCGTAGGTCAGGGCGATGTGAAAACAAGCCATTTAGTCTATGCACCAAAGTCCAACCGCGCAAAAATTATTGATATGATATCAGCGACCGATCTCAGCAACAAACTGATCGTGACGGAAGACAATTTGATAGACCAGGGAGCAGCCATCGGGTTCACCATTCGTGATACACGACTGAATTTTTTGATCTCAAAGAGCAGGATAGAAAAAAGCGGACTTAAAGTAAGTAGTTCGCTGCTGTCTCTTGGCGAACAGGTAGAATAACACAAAAGCAGCCATGTGGCTGCCTTTGTGTATTTGGAAGTAAGGGTTGTTGGTCAATGTTGCTTGGTGAATGAGAACGCTGCACCTTGTATGCGATGAATAAATTCTGTTCGCTCTGCGGGTGTGTCGGAGGTTGTTTTCAATTGTACCCCCACGTTGTGCATCGTATAAGTCTTTTCGCTTCCCAATGAAAATATGCCCACCAGTATGGCCACTGCTATACCGAGAACAATAATGATATTTTGACTTTTTCTTTTCATGGGACACACCGTAAGTCAATCGCTGTGCCAGAACTTGGTCATCGTGGTGTAAGTGCACGCATACAGCTGATTGGAGACCAGAGAAGCGAAAATGCTGTGATTTTGGTGATTTAAACGTATAGCTTAGTACAGCGAATGCGCAACTAATTCCACAGCCGGCTAGTTGCCTCAACAAAAATCTACAAAAATGGCCTCACACAACGTCGGTTTAGCCACACTGAAACAGAAGGCGGCACGGTACTGTGCCTATCAGGAGCGCGCACCGCAGGAAGTGCTGCAGAAACTCAGGCAACTGGGGGCAAGTGCCATACACTGCGCCACGGTAATGGCTGAATTGGAAGCCGAAGGATATATGAACGCCCAGCGCTTTGCCTGTGCCTATGTGCGTGGCAAGTTTTCCATGAACCGATGGGGCCGGGTAAAGATTGCCATGGGGCTGCGACAGAAACATATCTCAGAAGAACACATTGAGATTGCCATGCAGGAGATAGATGCTGAAGCCTATGAGGGCATACTCAAAAAACTGGCCCGGCAGAAGTATACGACACTCCAAGATGACGATGCCCTGGTGCGGAAGCAAAAATTGCTGCGCTACCTGGCTGGCAAGGGCTACGAGGCCCATCTGTGCCACCAAATGGCAGACTATGTATTGCTAAATCACTAAGACCTGAGATGCATCTCAGAGCCAAAGTCTTTGTGAGTAATGTTTATCAAATTATTGCCCATTAGCGACATCCGCCATATTTTGATCTCCTTAATCGTGTTGATGATGATGCGTTTGATATTTTGCCATAAATTCTTGTGCATTGTATCAGAGAACGGTGGATATCAATGTTCTTGCTTTCCATCTGTGCTTTTACCCTATATCAGCTTAGACCGAAGCGGAAAGCTCACAGAAGAAATGCAACAGTGCAAATCATCAATATAATAACATGAGAATACTTTTCGTGTGCTCGGCCAAGACTTGGGGCGGAAATGAAAAATGGACCGCTATGGCCATGAAACACCTGTCCACACAGCATGAGGTCTATTTTTTTGGAAGAAACAAAGCATTGTCCGATTCCTTTGGCGAGGCTACCGCAAAAGGCTTTGCACCTATGCTTTCCAATTGGGATGCATATTCATTTGCCATAGCCCGCCGGTTTTTGATCAAGCACCGAATCGATTGTGTGGTAAGCACCAAGAAGAAGGAGTACTTCATCTTTGGCGTGCTATCGCGTATGCTCGGCATCAGGCACATCATACGGTTGGGTATAGTGCGAAATATGAGCCGGCCGGTATGGCACCACCTTGTATACGGCCGACTGAATGACGGCATCATCGTAAATGCACAGCGTATAAAAGACAACCTGCGTAAGTACAACAGCATGAAGAATAAGAAGATTTACGTGCTGTACAACGCCATACCAGGTCTGCTGAAAATAGAAGAAACGATGCCGGAGGGCAGCGGTGCTTTTCATATCGTAGGTACCGGCATGCTCACCAGGCGCAAGGGATTTGCTATTCTTATAGAGGCTCTGGCGCGCCTAAGCGCCGCGGATAGGCAAAATCTGAAAGTCACAATTGTGGGTGAGGGAAGGGAAAGGAAAAATTTGAAACGATTGATCACCTGGAGAAAGCTGGACGGAATCATCACTTTGGCGGGCTTTCAGCCCGATCCACTGGCGTATCTGAAGCAGGCAAGTTTATTTGTATTGCTGTCAGAAAATGAGGGAATTTCCAATGCGCTGATCGAGGCAATGGCAGCGGGGGTGCCGGTGCTCACAACAGATTCGGGCGGAACCAAAGAATTTGTGGAAGATGGCACCTCTGGCTTCATCGTGCCGCGCGATATTGCGGCCGTACACGCGAAACTAGAACGTATACTCTCCATGCCCAAAGATGAGCTGACAGCCATAGGGCGCGAAGGAAAACAAGCCGTTGTTCAGGTTTTTGACGAGAAAAAATTTGACCAACAGGTCAACAGGATCTTTAGCGAATAATATAGAATAAATCAGAAGGCCAGCGCTTCAGGCACTTTTCAGGCCCTTTTCACAAGCGATTTTTCCGGTGTTGATCGTGCTCATGTATATGTTCTTCACAAACTGATAATTGTTGCGCAGGGAACCTTCGGAGTGATGCAGGTGGTGCTGAATGCCGTAGTACTTCATATTATATGTCCGCACACCGCTATTGACCATACGCATGCCGAACTCCTTATCATTAGGCCCTTTGCTGGTCATGCTCTCATCGTAGCCATTGATGGCATAGGCATCCTCTTTCCAAAACGACACGTTGCAACCACGCAGGCCTTTTACCGATCGGCTGCTGTAAAAGAGCAAGTTGTGCAATGCGCAGGTTAACCTGCTGCGAAAGGCCGTCAACCGGCCATAGTCGCCCGTTTCGGTCAACTTGCGGGTGTTTACTTCGGAAATATTGACGCGACGGCCGACGATCATGCGATTCCTGGCGGCGTAGCTCAGATGGTCTTTCACAAAATTCTTATCGAGCAATACGTCTCCGTCTATTTGAATGATATAGGGAAAGCGCGCCGTGCGTATGGCCAAATTCCGCACCTTATTGATGCGGTAGCCATCATCTTCCTGCCAGGCATGCTGCAGCGGCACAGGAAAGCAGCGTTGATAGGCTTCAATCATTTGTCGCGTCTCGGCACCTGATCCATCGTCGGCAATCACCACTTCTGCAGGCAGCACGTTTTGGCGCATTATGCTTTTCAGCACCAGTTCCAGCGCTTGCGGCCAGTTGTAGGTCGTTATGATCAGGCTTGCTTGTGTTACAGAGTTACACATACTCATCATTCAAAAGAGGTTAATAAAAGTCAATGTGCCAGCCACATCGCACAGGCACCTGTTTTTCTAAAAAAAACTTATCAGGCTCTGTAGCGTGCAGAGCAGATCATCCGCTAAAACTGCGCAAGTTGCATAATAATTGATTTTTTTCTGTGGCATGAGCCGGTCTATTTCTGCTGATAAGGCACAGATGTATGTTCGGTTATTTGTACAAATTTTTGCACAAAGCTCTGTAGAGGTTTCTCTCTGCACCCTTTTCTACGCTGAGGAAATGCCTACCCATTTATTACCCACCAAACAAGCCTTTCTGCTGCTCCTCATGCTGTTATAGCTGTTTTTGAACAAGAAGAAGCACCTACTCCTCACCCATTGATTCTGGAATATTAATTGCAAATCGCAAGGCTCTATTGTTAAAAATTGATTTTAAATCGATGCCTTGTGAAGAAAATTCTGGTAACAGGAGGAGCAGGATTTATCGGCTCCCATCTCTGCGATGAACTGATAAAGCACCAATATGAAGTAACCGTGCTGGACAACCTGAGCGAACAGGTGCACGGCCCCCAATGCAGCCGGCCCGACTACCTGAACGAACAGGTGGAATTGGTGACCGGCGATGTGCGTGATGCCGACCTGGTAAAACATCTCGTTGCCCAATGCGATGCCATATTTCACTTTGCGGCCTTGGTAGGTGTAGGTCAGTCCATGTACGCCATACGCGAGTATACAGAAGTGAACAATGTGGGCACAGCCAATGTGTTGGAAGCCGTGGTGGCACATCCGGTAGAGAAGCTGGTGGTGGCATCCAGCATGAGTATATATGGAGAGGGCTTATACTCCACAGATTCTGGCCGGTTGGTGCAGCACGTAGCGCGCAGCATTCACCAGTTGAAACACAATCAATGGGACATATACAGTGAAAATGAGCTTCTTAAACCTGTGCCTACGCCGGAGCACAAGGCCCCGGCACTCTCTTCTGTATATGCACTCTCCAAATACGATCAGGAAAGGCTGTGCCTGCTCACCGGGCAGGCCTATAATATACCAGTATGTGCGCTGCGCTTCTTCAACGTGTACGGCACGCGCCAGGCATTGTCCAACCCATATACCGGCGTGCTGGCTATATTTTCTTCCCGCCTGCTGAATGACCGCCGTCCCCTCATTTTCGAAGACGGTCTGCAGCAGCGCGATTTTGTACACGTGCACGATGTGGCGCGCGCCTGCAGGCTGGCATTAGAAACACCCGGCGCAGCCAATGAGGTGTTCAACATAGGCAGTGGACAGCGCTACACCATATCGGGCCTGGCACAAAAGCTGGCGGCCACCATGGGCCTGGAACATATACAGCCTGAGATTACCGGCGACTATCGGGTGGGTGATATCCGCCATTGCTTTGCCGACATAGCCAAAGCCAGCAACATATTGGGCTTCGAGCCCCAGGTGGGCCTGGAAGAGGGCATGACGGAACTGGCCGGCTGGCTACAAGACCAACTGGCAGTGGACAATGTGGACAAAGCAAAACTGGAATTATCTGAACGAGGACTTACTGTGTAATTGATGAAAAGAATGATAAACGGAGCACATTCCGAAGATAACTTATCGAGGTCACCCGAAGGTAAAGATGCCATTGGACTGTTACAGTGGTTTCATATTGGTGAGTACGAGCAGGTGGAGCGCACGCTGGCCGATATGAAAAAATTGGGGATAAAGCATCTGCGCACCGGTATATCCTGGGCAGATTATTTCACCAAAGAAGGCCCGGCATGGTACGACTGGCTTATACCAAAGCTTGCGAAGCAAGTAGAGTTGCTGCCCTGCTTTCTATACACACCACCATCCATAGGCATTGCACACAAAACCTCATCGCCACCAAAAGTACCCAAGCGATTTGCCGACTTTCTCGATCTCTTCATTGGCCGCCATGGGCAGCATTTTCAATGGGTAGAGCTCTGGAATGAGCCCAACAACCGCAGTGAATATGACTATACGCTGGACAGCAACTGGGATATTTACTGTGAAATGATCATTTACGCAGCCCACTGGGCCAGGCAACTTGGCAAAAAAGTGACCCTCGGCGGCATGAGCCCGATCGATACCAACTGGCTCGACTTCATAGCCCAGCGCAATGTGCTGCAAAATATTGATGCCGTGGGCATACACGGTTTTCCCGGCACATTCGACCCCCACTTTCGCCCCTGGGACGAACAGATAGAAGCCGTACGCAAAGTGCTCGGCGATCACAACCTTTCACCAGAGATTTGGATCACCGAAGCGGGGTTTTCCACCTGGCAGTTTGATGAAAAGCAGCAGCTTCGCGAATTTATAAAAGCAGCCAACTCCACAGCCGACCGACTTTATTGGTACTGTCTGTACGATCTTGATCCCTCTAAACCAACCGTAGACGGCTTTCACATCGATGAGCGGGAGTATTACTTTGGGCTAAAAAACAACAAAGGCAAGCCCAAGCTGCTCTACAGCATGCTCGAGCGCTACAGCATTGGTTACCTGAAGGAAATAAACTGGTGGGAAAATCAATTGGATAAAAAGAAGGCCGAAAACCAGTCAAACTCCTATGTTCTCATCACCGGTGGAGCAGGCTTTGTAGGCACCAATCTGGCCCACCACCTGCTCAGCCAGGGCCACAAAGTTATCATCTACGACAACCTCTCAAGGCCGGGCGTAGAGAAAAACCTGGAATGGTTGCTCGCCCGGCACCCGCGCAAAAATGTGCTGGTAGAGCTGGCCGACATACGAAACTACCATTCATTGAGCGCTATGGTAAACCGTGCTAAAATGGTCTTCCACCTGGCCGGTCAGGTCGCCGTCACCACCAGCCTCGAAGATCCGATGTTCGACTTCGACGTGAACATAAAGGGCACGTTCAACTTGATAGAGGCCATTAGAAATTCGCCCAACAGACCACCGATCATATTCACTTCCACCAACAAAGTGTATGGCAGCCTGTCCACTTTGGCATTCGACCAATGTGAAACCCGGTATTTCCCCATCGATGAAAAAGTCGCAAAACATGGCATCAACGAGCATCAGCCGCTGGAGTTTCACAGTCCCTATGGCAGCTCCAAAGGTGCGGCAGAGCAATACGTGCTCGACTATGCCCGGTCTTTTGGCCTGCAAGCCGTAGTGTTCAGAATGAGCTGCATATACGGGCCGCACCAGTTTGGCACCGAAGATCAGGGGTGGGTAGCCCATTTTCTTATACAAGCCATCAAGCAAAAGCCGATTCAGATCTACGGTGATGGTAAGCAAGTGCGCGATATTCTCTTTGTAGAAGACTTAATAGAGGCATTTCAACTGGCCTGGGCCAACATAGAAGAGATCAGCGGCCAGGCCTTCAACATCGGCGGCGGTAATGCCAATACCATTAGTCTTAAAGAGCTGATAAAAAATATAGAGTCCAAAATTCAGACGAAGGAGCTTGCGCTCAGCTATGGAGATTTTCGCACCGGCGATCAGGTATATTATGTCTCTGACACGCGAAAGTTTGAAAATGCCGTAGGCTGGCGTGCCGCTACCCCTGTAGATAAAGGGCTGAATCGTCTATATCAATGGCTCATTGCCCAGCATCAGTCCAAGGCATTACTAAAGCAATATACCAATGGCGTACTCCATGATTAGTACTGACATTCAATCCAATACATACTCCCCAGCGCTGCGCGACACCTATAAGGCGGCCGTGATCGCTGAGCCGGAGAAAATCACCTTTAAGGAGCTTCCGCTGAACCCCCCCGTTGGCCATCAGGTACTGGTACAATTGGAAGGCACCGGCTTGTGTGCTTCCAACATCCCCGTGTGGGAGGGCCGCGAGTGGTTTACCTATCCGCAGCAGCCTGGCGCGCCCGGCCATGAAGGCTGGGGAGTAGTGGTGGCCAAGGGCGACGAAGTGTGTAGCCTGCAACTCGGGCAGCGCGTGGCTTTGCTCAGCGCAGAAGCCTTTGCGGAGTATGTCACTGTAGACGATCATGACTGCGTGCCCCTACCGGAGCAATTACACAGCATGCCGTTTCCGGGAGAGCCGCTGGGATGCCTGATGAACATTCTTGACAGGGCAGACATACAATCCGATCAAACGGTTGCCATTATTGGCCTGGGTTTTATCGGGCAGGGTCTGGTATCGTTGGTGCGGCAAAAGGGTGCGCGCGTCATTGCCCTATCCAGGCGCGACAGTGCCCTCACCATGGCTGCCGATGAGGCAGATGTATGTATACCCATGCACGATCACTGGCAAATTATAGAGCGTGTAAACTCGCTAACGGGCGGACGTGGCTGCGAAAGGGTGATAGAATGTACAGGCGTGCAATGGCCACTGGATCTGGCTTCAGCCATTATTGGCGAATACGGAAAGCTGATCATTGCGGGCTATCATCAGGATGGACCACGCCAGGTGAACATGCAGCAGTGGAATTGGAAAGCAATCGACGTGATCAATGCCCATGAACGCGACCCTGCCAGATATAAAGCCGGCATAGCGGCAGCCATAGATAAAGTGGCCGACGGTACATTGAAAATGAAGAGATTGCTCACGCACCGCTTCAACTTCAGCGACCTGGCCAAAGGAATGAATGCGCTGCAGGAATGTCCTGAAAACTTTGTGAAGGCGTATGTTACGTATGATGAATTGGACCAATGACAGAGACTATGCAAGTGCCCGCAACAAAAGAAGTGGCCGTACCTAAACTGGGTTTTGTAGGGGTGGGCTGGATCGGCAAGAACAGGCTTGAAGCGCTCGGTGCCGCAAAACTGTCACAGAATCTGGCACTTTGCGATATCCACCAGCCCAATCTTGAGCAATCGCAAACATGTGCACCTGAGGCACGGCTATACAGCCAGTACGAAGATATGCTGCAAGACGACGAGCTTGACGGCATCGTCATTGCCACACCCAGCGCCATGCATGCCAAGCAGGCCATCAAGGCACTTGAGCATGGCAAAGCCGTATTTTGTCAGAAACCCCTTGGCCGTAATCTGGCCGAAACCAAGCTCGTAGTAGCCCAGGCCCAACGTGCCGATCGGCTGCTGGGCGTCGACTATTCGTACCGGTACACCAACGGTATACAGAAAATAAAGCAGCTGATAGATGAAGAAAAGCTGGGCAAGATCTATGGCGCAGAAGCCATCTTTCACAATGCCTACGGGCCGGATAAGGAGTGGTTTTACGATGTGGAAAAATCAGGAGGAGGTTGCCTGATGGATCTGGGCTCGCACCTTGTCGATATGATGCTATTCCTCTTCGATGCTCCCTCTACCGAAGTGCGCTATGCCAATATTCTTGCCGATGGCAAGCCCGTCTCCAATCAGTGGGAGCGGGTGGAGGATTATGCTGAGGCGCAATTGTGCACATCCAGTGGCATCAGCATACGCCTGGCTTGTAGTTGGAAACTTTCGGTAGGCCAGGATGCCGACATCTCCTTCAAAATATACGGTACCCATGGCGGGGCCAGCTTCCGCAACGTCAACGGCTCTTTTTACGACTTTGAGGCCAATTATTACCATCAAAATTCAGCGCAAAAGCTGGCCGTACCACCCGACAACTGGGGCGGCAAGGCCATACAGCGGTGGGCAAAGCAGCTGGCCGTGAGCAACCGCTTTGACCCCGGAAGCAATGAATTTCTGAAATCGGCCGCGCTGCTGGAAGAAATTTATCACTATAAATAAGCTGCTTACCGGCACTTCATCCTTCTGCCTTCATTATGAAAATACTCATGACCACAGATACCGTAGGCGGGGTTTGGCAATATGCCATCGACCTGTGTGCCGGTTTGCTCAGCCGCAACATATCTGTGGTGCTGGTGGCCATGGGCCCGGCCCCCAGCTGCGCACAGCGCGGGCAATTGGCACTATGTACAGGCATAGCATTTTACCATCGCCCATACAAGCTGGAATGGATGGAAGATCCATGGCACGATGTGGCTGCAGCAGGCGAGTGGATACAAGGCATAGCAGCACGTGAAAAGCCAGATTTACTGCACTTCAACAACTACCCGCAGGTTTGCCTTGGCTGGCAGCTGCCCACACTGCTGGTGGCACATTCATGTGTGGCTACCTGGTGGCACGCTGTGCGGAAGACTCCTCTCCCCAAAAAATATCACCGGTACTTTCGTACAGTGCAGCAGGCGTTTCGCTGCGCCGATGTGGTGGTGTCGCCAAGTGAGGCCATGCTGCGGCTCTATGAGAAAACCTATGGCCACCTCGGCCAATGCCAGGTGGTGTACAACGGTATGGAGCCACCGGCACAGCGCGGCGGCATCACAAAGCGCCCAATCATCTTTGGCATGGGCCGCCTGTGGGATGAAGCCAAAAATGTAGATCTGATCTTACGAGCAGCATGCCGCATACACGGCGATATATTCTTAGCCGGCGACAGCGCGGATGGCGCCGCACCCTCTTCTGCCAATGTGCATTTCCTGGGCCGCCTGAGTCGCAAGGAAATCTTTGAATGGCTGGGGCAAAGTGCCTTATACCTGTTGCCGGTCAGGTATGAGCCTTTTGGGCTTTCATTTCTGGAAGCCGCGCATCACCGCTGTGCATTGGTGGGTGGGGATATTGAGGTGACCAGAGAGCTCTGGGCCGACGCCATGTGTTACGTAGATACCGACGATGCCGAAGCACTGGCTGCAGCGTGCAACGCATTGCTCCGCGACCGCGACCAATGTCGGCAAATGGGTGCACTGGCGCAGGCGAAAGCCCGGCAGTATACACTCGAGAAAAAGATAAACAGCTACAAAGCGGTGTATGAAAGCATGCTGCAGCATGAGCCAGCATCTTCATCACTATAGAGAAAGAAATGAAGCATGAACACGCAGCACCGGCAGCATAAATGACTATTCATGAAAATCGTACTTTTTTATCATTCACTAATATCTGACTGGAACCACGGCAACGCGCATTTTTTGCGCGGCATATATGCGGCGTTGGAGAAAATGGGCCACCAGGTACAGGTGTATGAGCCGGGCAATGGCTGGAGTTTGCAGAGCCTCATCGAACATCAAAGCCAGACGGCTGTGGACGATTTTCATAGAAATTTCCCGCATTTGCGCACCCACTTTTACAATCCTGACGCCCCAGATCTCAACCGGGTACTACAAGATGCCGACCTGGTGCTGGTGCACGAATGGAATGACCCCGCACTGGTGGCACAAATAGGACAGAAAAGATTGTCGATGGATTTCACCTTGCTGTTTCACGACACCCACCACAGAGCAGTATCGGCCAAAGCTGAGATGCAAAAGTATAACCTCGAGCACTACGATGGCGTGCTGGCTTTTGGCGATACACTGAGCAAGGTGTACAAGCAGGAGGGCTGGCATGGGCGGGTATATACCTGGCATGAAGCAGCCGATACAGATACTTACTACCATCCCGTAGAGGGTGTAGAACAAGAAGGCGACGTGGTGTGGATTGGCAACTGGGGCGATGATGAAAGAACTCAGGAACTGCATGAATACATACTGGAGCCGGTAAAGGCACTGGGCCTGAGGGTAAAATTTTATGGCGTACGCTATCCCGGGCATGCAATGAAAGCGCTGGCAGCGGCAGGAATTATATATGGCGACTGGCTGCCCTCCTACAAGGTAGCGGAAACATTTGCCCGCTACAAAGCCACCATACATGTGCCCCGGCGATTCTATAACGAATATCTTCCGGGTATTCCCACCATCCGGCCCTTCGAAGCCATGGCCTGCAAAATACCCCTGCTGTGCGCACCATGGCAAGATGTAGAGCAATTGTTTGAAGAAGGCAAAGACTACCTGATGGCCCGCAGCGGACAGGAAATGACTGATTTGCTGCATCAGGTGATCAGCAAGCCTCAGCTCAGTCGGGCCATGTGCGAGCATGCCTACCACACCATACTCGACAGACACACCTGCCGGCACAGGGCCGAGCAATTGATGGGCATCATGAAAGACATCATTCAATCGAAAGCTATAAAAACCAGCGTATGAGGAGCAAAGGAAAGAATATTGCCTTTTTTGGCAGCAGCCTGGTAAGCGCTTATTGGAATGGCGCGGCCACATACTATCGCGGCATCATCAAAACACTGTACGCGCAGCATCACCGCACTACCTTCTACGAGCCCGACGCTTACGACAGGCAGGCCAACCGCGATATCGACGACCCCAATTACGCTCGGGTGGTGGTATATGCACCCGATGCCAATGCGCTTGCCGAATGCCTGCGGGAGGCACGAGATGCCGACATTGTGATCAAAGCCAGCGGCGTAGGCGTGTTCGACAGAGAACTGGAGGAGCGGGTGTTGCAGCAAAGGCAACAAGGGCAGCAGGTGTTTTTTTGGGATGTAGATGCACCGGCCACGCTCGACCGCATGATTCGCGATGAGGGCGATTACTTCAGAAAACTGGTGCCGGAGTACGACCACGTGTTCACCTATGGTGGTGGCTCCCCGGTGGAGAATGCTTATAAATCTTTCGGTGCTCAACACTGCACATCCGTTTTCAATGCTTTCGATCCGGAAACGCATTTTCCCGTACCACCCGACGACCGATACGGCTGCGACCTGGCTTTTCTTGGCAATCGCCTGCCCGACCGTGAGCGGCGTGTAGAGCAGTTTTTCATAGAGACGGCTCAGCACTGCCAGAGAAGCAATTTGTACTCGGAGGCAGCGGATGGGCAGACAAACCTTTGCCACCCAACGTACGATATGTAGGCCATGTGCCCACCACAGCACACAATGCTTTCAACTGCTCGCCCCTCGCCATACTCAACATCAGCCGCGACAGCATGGCCAGCTATGGCTACTCGCCGGCTACGCGGGTGTTTGAAGCAGCCGGAGCAGGCGCATGCATCATCACCGATGGCTGGAAAGGCATATCCCATTTCTTTGAGCCCGACCAGGAAATACTGGTGGCCAACTCGCCCAGCGATGTACGGGAGTACCTGAGGGAACTGTCTGCCGAGCGCGCACGCAGTATTGGCGATGCTGCATTGGCGGCAGCACTGCAGCGGCATACCTACCAGCATAGGGCACAGCAATTGGAAGAATTGCTGTCGGCACAGCCGAAGGAATCCGGCATCATTCTATAATTATTTACCAATAAAGCAGATATGAAAATCGCCATCATAGGCCTCACCATCAGCTCATCCTGGGGCAACGGCCATGCCACCACGTATCGCGGCTTGGTCACGGCACTGGCCGGGCTTGGTCATGAGGTTTATTTTCTGGAACACGACAAACCCTGGTACAAAGCCCATCGCGACTTTGAGGTGGGTGATGGCTATGCGCTTATATTCTATGAAAATATTGATCAACTGAAAAAAGACCATTTCGGGCTCATTAGCAGTGCAGATATGGTGATGGTGGGCTCCTATGTGCCAGATGGCGTGCAGGTATGCCAATGGGTGATGGAGACCGCCTCAGGCGTGAAGGCATTTTATGATATCGACACCCCCGTCACCCTGCAGAAGCTGGAAAAAGGCGACTATGAATATCTGACGCCGGCGCTCATCCCGAAGTTCGATCTGTATCTTTCTTTTTCAGGAGGCAAAGTGCTCACCCTGCTGGAGGAGCAATGGGATGCCAAATGTGCCAAAGCCTTGTACTGCTCTGTCGATGAAAAACATTACTATCCTGCTGAAGCAGAAAAAAAATGGCTGATGGGCTACCTCGGCACCTACAGCGACGACCGACAACCCACTGTGGATGCGCTGCTGCTGGAGCCCGCCAGGCAGATGAGGAACGCGGCTTTTGTAGTAGCCGGGCCTGCCTATCCTGACGCCATTCGCTGGCCCGACAATGTGGAGCGCCTGGAGCATCTGCCGCCACACAGGCACCGCACCTTCTACAACAGCCAGCACTATACACTCAATGTGACGCGACAGGCCATGGTACAATTAGGCTATTCTCCCAGTGTGCGGCTGTTTGAAGCCGCAGCTTGTGGCGTGCCCATTATCAGCGATTACTGGGAAGGCCTCACCGATCTGTTTGAGGAAGGAAAGGAAATAATGATAGCGCGAAATACGCAAGAAATGCTTGTGCTGCTGCATGAAACCACACAGTCTGCCCGGCAAAGCATTGCCGATGCGGCGAGAGCGAAGGTGTTGGCGAAGCATACAGCCGCCAGTCGCGCCCTCGAACTGCTGCACTATTTTGAAGAAATAAACAAAGAATACACAACCTGATATGCTCGTCGCCTGGCTTTGCGTGGTCGTACTTGTGTTCGTGCACCTGTTTGCCAACAGGCTTATGGCCTTGCAAGACATACCGAGGAGCACCTGGCTCTCATTTGCCGGCGGCGCCTCGTTGGCCTACATCTTTCTGCACCTGCTGCCGGAGTTGGGCGATTATCAGCGAGAATATTCAGAAAATACAGGGCAAAACTGGTTGAACGGCAAGTTTACCTACGCGATGGCGCTATTGGGTCTGGTGATATTTTTTGCTTTAGAGCGCCTTATCAAAGAGGAGAAGAATGAGGCTGAGCAATCTAAAATCGAACAGATTTTCTGGCTGCATATATTTTCATATTTCGTCTACAACTTCATCATCGGCTACCTCATCATTGGGCAGTTGGCTCCGGAGCTGAAAGAACTGACCTCTTTCTGTATAGCCATGGCGCTCCATTTCTTAGTGAATGACTTCGGCTTGGCACAACACTACGGGGATGATTATAGGAAGCAGGGACGATGGCTGATAAGTTGTGCTGTGGTGCTGGGCGGTGCTGTGGCCGCGTTCGCAGCGGTGCATCCCAACTTTGTCATTACCCTCTTTAGCCTCGTAAGCGGCAGCGTCATACTCAATGTGCTGAAGGAAGAGCTTCCTGAAGAACGAAGGAGCAAGCTTTCGGCCTTTGCTACAGGTGTGGCTGCTTACGGGGTAGTGCTTATACTTTTATTTTAACATGCTGATCGGAATATGAAAAACAACGAAACGATAGAGTCGCTACAGCCCTGGTTTCACAACCTGCACCTGCCCGACGGCCGATGTACGGCACCGGATCATTTTCTCGGCGATTTTCCCCAATTCAAATGGCAGCAACTGGCACAGCACATACCGGAAGACCTTACGGGTTGGAATGTGCTTGACATCGGCTGCAATGCGGGCTTTTACACCTTCGAGCTGGCCCGGCGCGGAGCACAGGTGCTGGGCATCGATCTCGACCCGCACTATCTGAAACAGGCCAGCTGGGCAGCACACGAATTTGGCCTGGAACACCGCGTGAGCTTTAAAGAAATGCAGGTGTACGACCTGGCCAAGATGGAAAAATCCTTCGACTTGGTGTGGTTTATGGGCGTGTTGTACCACCTGCGATACCCGATGCTGGCTCTGGACATCATTTCGCAAAAGGTGAAAAAGATGCTTGTGTTTCAGACGCTCACCATGCCCGACCATGCTGAAAAAATAATTGAAGACGACTATGAGATCAATGACAGGCAGCATATGCTGGAGCCGGGTTGGCCCAAGCTGGCTTTTATAGAAAAACGGCTTGCCGGCGATCCTACCAACTGGTGGGCGCCCAACCATGCGGCCATAGTAGCCATGCTGAGAACCTGTGGCCTGAAAGTAGAAAAGCGGCCACTGGATGAAACCTACATTTGCTCACCGGACGTGGAGCGCACTCATGTGATGCGTGATTGGAATTATTCTGAATACTTGTCGGCCGTTGGTAAGTATTGGAAATCGCATACCGGCGTGAAACTTGCAAAATAGCGGTCGTCAAGTCACACTTTTCATCGGTCGCTCTTGCATTTACGTCTCACGTATTTCTTCATGGCAGGTATACCAATCTCTTCTCAAAAGAATTGATTACCACTATGAACCAATACTAGATTTGGTATAAGATGCCGATATAAAGAGAATAGGCAAAGTATTTCTTTGGCAGAATCAATGCAACCTGATCCATTTCTACTTCTGCGCTGCTTCTAAGGAATGTATTGGGTAAAATTTTCACATTAGTACCCAAATTGACAGAAACTGTGTGATAATTATTTGAATAATAATTGACTCCGTAAGATGCCGTTGGTCTTATCGTTCCTTTCGGATATATATATTCAAGATGAAGTGGGAATTTATAAATAGTGCGAGTATGATCATTAATTTCTATTTGTGTAACCAACACACCTGTTCTGAAAAATAGCTTCTCATTATTTCGAGGCAGCCAAATATGTCCAATTAATCCACCAATAAAGGTGTGTTTCGACAATAGATTATTTTGTTCTTTAAATTTAGTAATCGCCCCAACAGGTTCAATATACATTCCAAACAAAGGGGCTGCTTTTTTATAAATCACACACGCTTCATCGGCACATACAATATTGTGATAATCCTCTGCCAACTTGATAAGGCTCGACCTTTCGGGTTTCTGCATTGCTTCGATACGCGTCTGCAACTGTGGGGCATTATAGGTATACAATTTTAATAAGCTGATATGTCTCTTACTCTGATAAAGCAACTGACGATCATCGGTTATCTTCACATGTTCTTCATATGGCAGTGCCATTAACCTTTGATCTTCTTTTTCTGCATAGTAATGATCTCCTTCAATATCACGTAAATAATAAATACTGAGCTCCCCTTTGATCAGAAATTCGAGAAAGACTTTTTCATCATCAACTTTTCTTGACACATAATACTTTCCATTGACAAAACGGTATTCTGATATGTCATAGGGGGAATAAGTGACAACCGCCAATTGCTCGTTTCTAAATCTGCAAAGACTGCTCATCATCAGGTCGCCGCGGTTGTCAATCTCACCATGCAGGGTGTCGCCGTTGTTGGTCACGACATAGCCGGGCTTAAAGTTGGTCTGGGCAAATCCAACACCAGAAAATAGCAACAGCCCAAAAAGTATTGTTGACTGCTTTATCATATTAAAAAATGTTTCTTAAAGCTAGAAAAGATTCATTTTAGGAAGTCAAATAACCCAAAGATTTATTTTGAAGAGTTGTTCTCATTGGTCTCTGTCATCCTGCTCCAAAGCAGCAATCCTGTGTTGATAATGTTCTGTTGGCCACAGACCATGGAATTGGGAAAAGTATTGTAAAATTTATAGCCAAACGCTCAAATTCTAAGTCATCCTGAACTTGTTTCAGGATCTGCCCAATCACCAGCAGAAGTTGAAACTCTGTAATACTCTCTTAAGCCCCTGTTGGAAAAAGCAGAACAACCATGGCCCTAAAGCCCCAGTCGGCAGTGCGGCCGCCACCAAAGTGGATCCTGGGTGCAAGGGCAGCACTTACTGCCTGACTCCCGACGGTAAAAACCTTTGAACCCTGAAACATAAGTATGCCGCTAAACTGATCGGCTTCCCAGTTTTGAGTAAGCTCCGTGTTTATGGAGATGACCCGGCCCCCTGCCAGGTTTTTGGCGACAAACGGGTTGAAGAAGGTGTTACTCAGATTGTCGGCCCAGATGTGGTTGATGAGGGCCCCGAGGGTGTAGCTGCCTTTTTGCGTCAGTGCCACGGCCGAGGGTCCGACGCCAAACTCGCCAAGTCCCAGAAGTTCGTCAGTGCGGGTGGGCAGCAGCAGCACCGGGCCTACACCCCAGATGATGCCGCCACTCGTTGGCTGCTTGGGAGAGAAAAATGCCGAGGCTGTGATGTCGCCCAGCCCAAACTGGCTGCCACTTTCTCCGAACACGTTATTTTGGGAGATGACGGGCATGATGGTCCGGGTGATCAGATTCCAGTTTTCGCTGATGCTGAAAGGAATCACGGGCTGTATGTTCAGCGTCATCCGGTTGCCACCGGCCGGGCCAATACCAAAATCAAAATTGCCTTGAAAGGGCACGCTGATGAGGTTGGCGACAGGGTTTTGCAGTTTTTTAGCCAATGCATCGGCATCTGTTTGGGCATTTGCCTGAGCAAATAAAAGTATACCTGCAATGATCAATGAAAAGCGTATCTGGTAATTCATGGGTTTGTGTGGGTAAGATAAAAGATGTGAAATGGCTTGCAGTGAGACTGCAAGTTGAATAAAAAAAATATAAAAATGGGCCTCCTGCTCTAAGGCCCATTTTGTACCGCTTTTTGTCATTGCCGTGCGCCGGCTTCCATTATTTTGTTTATGGCCTGGTTGATGTCCAGAGAAGCTGCCGCCTGGCGCGGTGGATAATCTTGGAAAGTTTGCAAATGCTCGGTAAGCAAGCCTATCGCCGGCTGCATCACCCACGACTTGTGCATGATGGTATGAAACCCTGTGATATCGTCGTAGTGCTCAAATGGATCTTTGCGCAAGTTGAAGAGTTGCGGCATGGTGTGCGATTCCATATCATCAAAGTAGCGCTCTTTGGTGGCAAAGTGCATCTTCCACGGCCCTACACGCATGGCGGTGAGGCCTGTTTCGTAGTAATAAATGAAATAATTTCTGGCCGACTCTTCGGCCTTTCCTGTCCAATAGTCCAGGTTGTTGAAGCCGTCGATGTATACTTTGTAGTTCATATCGCCGATCTTTTTGCCCGCCTTCAGTGCATCTTTTATGTCGGGCTGACCCACTGCTGCCATGAGCGTTGGCAACACGTCTTCATGCGCTGAAATGCCATTTCTGATCAAGCCGGCCTCGATCTTCGCCGGCCATCGCACCATAAATGGCGCACGTAAGCCACCTTCCCAGGTGGTCATTTTCTCACCTCTGAACATGGTGACGCCCGCATCTGGCCATGTGCTCTGCTCTGGGCCGTTGTCGGTGGTGTAAATCACAATGGTGTTTTCATCTACGCCCAATTCTTCTAAGTAATCGAGCAACTGGCCTACATGACCGTCATGTTCCAAAAAACCATGGCCAAACTTATCCAGGTCGGTGCTTACGCCTGTAGCCAGGTTTTTAGATTCTTCCTTCAAATGTGTGTATACGTGCATTCTGCTGGTGGCATGCCATATGAAGAACGGCTTGTTGGCCGCTTGGGCTCGCTTCATGAAGTCTTTGGACCTGGTCACGAGTTCATCGTCAAAAGTCTTCATGCGCTCAGAGGTGAGCGGACCAACGTCTTTCACTTTCTGCTTGCCAATGACTCCAAACCGTGGGTCTTCGGTCTTGTCGAATGTGCTGGTGGCATATGACTCAATAATGCCGCGTGGCCCATACTTTTCAGCAAATTCTTTGCTCTTCGGGTAATCTGCCTGCTCGGGCTCTTCCGACACATTCAGATGGTATAGATTACCATAGAACTCATCAAACCCATGCACAGTAGGCAGGTGCTCGTTGCGGTCGCCCAGGTGGTTTTTGCCAAACTGCCCGGTCAGGTATCCCAGTGGTTTCAGCAGGTCGGCTATGGTTGGGTCTTCCTTCTGAAGGCCCAGCGGGTTGCCAGGTTGCCCAACGGTGGTAAGGCCGGTGCGCACTGGCTTTTGGCCAGTGATGAAGGCCGCCCGGCCTGCAGTACAACTGGGTTGCGCATAGTGATAGGTAAATATTGCACCTTCCCGGGCAATCCGATCAATGTTTGGCGTGCTGTACTGCAGCCCCAATGAGTATGCACTAATGGCGTTTGGCGCCACGTCATCTACCATGATCACCAGGATATTGGGCTTGTTTTGGCCGAGCAATGCTGATGAAAACATGATAAAAAGAACCAAAGGAATGATTGCTTTTTTGCATTTCATAATGATCGATTTATAGTGATTAAGGGTTGATAATAGTCAGTGGAATCATAATCAATCTGTTTGTGTATCAATTTGGACAAGGAGGATTTTTCGACCTCTTGATCAAAAACATTGTCAAGCCCCTTCATCGGGATTTACATCAATATTCACTTCCACGATGCGACCGGCAAACTTGAATGGTGTCTCATAATTGTGCGTGACGGGAGAGCCGGTATCTTCACCAATGCCAAACGTGTCGATGCCAAACCGCGCCGGCACTGTGGCGCTTACTTCGGCCTCACCTACTTTGTCGTTGTTTACATAGAGTGAAAACGCGCCGCCTTTGCCTCTGCCGCCCCCCTCATAGTCAAAAGTCACTCTGATGGACGCCAGTCCGTCGGGCAGTTTTTTATCAGACTTGATCGTAGTGATCTCTGCCTCGAAGAAGTTGTACAAAAATGTGGGATAGCCATCTTTTACATATAAAGTATAGCCCGCGCCCAGGCCACCCAGGGCATTGATCACACCATCTTTTTGCTTCGGCGTTGTTTCTACCATGGCCTCCATCGTCCAGCTGGTATTTTTGGTATTGGGTGCGGCCGTTTCAGGTATGCGTGTGGCCCCTTCGTAAAAGGTAAAGGAACTGCGGCCGCTGGTCGGAGAGGGTTTCGGCTCACCCAGCCGGGCTGCTCCGCGGTCGTCTAAGGGAAAGACATGATATTTCTCTGCTTCATCTTCCCAGATGGCCTTGAGCTCTTCAAGCTTTTCCGGGTATTCACCGGCCACGTCTACTGCTTCCGAGAAGTCTTCTGCCACATGATAAAGCTGCCAGGTTTCATCTTCGTAGCCAGGTGCAAAATCCTGCCGCCAGGGAAAGGTATGCTGATGCGCCGCCACCCAGCCATCGTGGTAAAGTGCCCGATTGCTGAATATCTCAAAATACTGAGTAGTTCGTATTTCCGGTGCGTTGGCATCGGTGAAGGTGGTGATAAACGATTTTCCATCAAGTGGCCGTTGCTCTATGCCTTCCACAACGTCGGGCATTTCTATGCCGGTGGCTTCCAGTATGGTGGGTACCACATCGATGATGTGCAGGAACTGTGATCGCATGCCACCCTTATCTTTGATCACCCTGGGCCATGACACCACCATCGGGTTGCGCGTGCCGCCGAAGTGCGAGGCCACCTGCTTCACCCAGGGGAAGGGTGTGTTGCCGGCAAAGGCCCAGCCCACCGGAAAGTGCGGCTCTGTGCTTGGCCCGCCTATTTCGTCTGCCTTCTTCAGGTTTTCTTCTATGCTGCTCGGTATGCCATTGAGGGCTTTTACTTCATTGATGGTGCCTTGCATACCGCCTTCGGAGCTGGCGCCATTATCGCCTACTATATAAAAAATAAGGGTGTTTTCAGCATCGGGCAATTGGGCAATCGCCTGTAGCAGCCGGCCTACTTCATAATCGGTAAATGCCAGATATCCGGCAAAATTTTCATACAGGAGCGTGTAAAATTTCTTCTCATCGGCACCCAAAGAATCCCACTGCGGTACATACTCGTTGCGGGGCGATAGTTTGGCATCTGACGGTATTACACCCATCTCCTTTTGCCGCTGATATACGATCTCGCGCTCTTTGTCCCAGCCATGATCAAACTTACCCTTGAAAGGCTTGCTCCATTCGCTGCGCACGTGGTGCGGTGCATGCACGGCGCCAGGCGCGTAGTACATAAACACTGGCTTTTCTGGCGATATTGATTTCTGCAACTGAAGCCACTCTATTGCTTTATCGGTCATATCTGTCTGAAAATGATATCCTTCTTCCGGCGACTTATCCGGCTCTACGGCCACTGTATTTTCAAATATCACAGGGTAGTATTGATGCGTTTCCCCAGCATTGAAGCCGTAGAAGTAGTTGAAGCCAAGCCCTGTCGGCCAGCGGTCGAACGGGCCCACGGCGGATGTTTCCCAGTCGGGCGTGTTGTGGTTTTTGCCAAACCACGATGTGTTCATGCCATTGTATTTGAGTACATGGCCAACGGTGGCGGTGCTTTTTGGTATCATGGTGGTGTAGCTCGGGAATCCGGTGGCCCACTCTGCCAGAAAGCCGCTGCCGGCGTTGTGGTGGTTGCGCCCGGTGATGAGCGCCGCCCTGGAAGGGCCGCAGATGGCTGTAGTATGGAAGCGGTTGTAGCGCAGTCCCTGATTGGCCAGCGAGTCGAGATGTGGCGTGGGTATGGAGCCGCCAAACGTGCTGGTCATGCCAAAGCCTACGTCGTCCAGTAAAATGACGACCACATTGGGCGCACCCTCCGGGGGCGCGGGCAATTCGGGCCAGGCCATTTCCGAGTCCTGATAGGTGCGGGCAATTGATCCGGCAAATTCAGGATCGGTATGCGGCAGGCCTATTCTATCACTCTCTTCATTCGATTCCACCGTCTGGGTGGATTGGCAAGACCATAAGCTCAGGATCAACAAGAGCAATGGCAGGTACTTGGCAGTAGTACTGTACATGGGTTAATATTTAAAGTATGGAAAAATGGAAGGTTTATGTGCACTGGCTATAAGGTCGAGGGGCCGGAGAGCGTGTATTTATCTATTATGATCATCTTTAGATTGCAAAAAAAAGTAGCACAACGGAGCAGTTGAACAACTGATTTAAGCGCTAAATCCTAAACTTGCATGATGGTGATGAAGACACAAGCTTCTGATCTGCCTTTACTTATGATCATCTCGGGAAAATTTTATGGCTGTTTTGGAAGATTTGATTTGAATGATTAATTGGATGAAGCGTTAAAAAAAGTTGTAATACAAATGTTTCCTAAGGGTGCTATTTTTTTCATCAAGTAGCGTGCATTGGTCGTCTGTATTACCAAATTTTGCTTTATTTAAAATCGTGCTTCACAGCAGTTGATTCCAGAATTTACTTTTCTTTATATTCCCAAAAAATCATAAGAGCTGATGTATCAGAAAATAGGGGTAGCTGTAGCTTTTTCCCCGCGTTGTGAAGCCATCATCGGTGAGTCTGCGCGTTTGCAGGGTCTTTTCAATGCTGAGCTGGTGATCATACATGTGGGTGAGAAACACGAAGACGAAGCGCAATTTCTGGAAGAAATGATCGACGACACGGGGATTGACCGAAAGCGCATGAAGGTGGTTTGGGAGCAGGGCAGTCCGGCCTCTAAGATCCTGAGCATCTGCAATCGTGAAAAGGTAGACCTGCTGGTGGCCGGTGCCTTGCAAAAAGAAAATCTGTTGAAGTACTACATTGGGTCCATTGCGCGCCGGCTGATCCGCCGCTCGCATTGCTCTGTGCTCATGCTTATCAACCCTTCCTTCCCGTCGTCGCCATTCAAAAATATCGTGATCAATGGCACCGAAGGGGAGAACTACTACAAATCCATACGCCGGGGTATTGGCCTGGCCAGAATGGAGGGGGCACAATTCGTGCATATTTTTAAGGCCATAAAGCTCTTTGGGCTCAGCATGGCCATAGCCGGAGAGGAAGAAAGCGAGCATGAATACGAGGCTACACGACGGCAGATCGTGAATGAGGAGATAAAAGAAATAGAAGACCTGCTCGACAGCATCAATACAGAAGGGCTGCGGGTAAACATAAAAGTGGCCGCCGGCAAGGCTG
The DNA here is from genome assembly GCA_964596645.1 of uncultured Roseivirgaceae bacterium. Lineage (GTDB taxonomy): Bacteria > Bacteroidota > Bacteroidia > Cytophagales > Cyclobacteriaceae > CAVQEK01. The sequence continues at coordinate 9,171 of CAZQVB010000007.1, read as the reverse complement.
GCTTTGAGCTGAGCAAATTTGCCCGGCGCAAGTCGGCCGACCTGCTCATCGTGCAGGGGCCCAGTCACAAGCTGGGCGTGTTCGACCGGCTGTTTCCTCACTACCTGGAAAGCGTAATGGAAGATCTGCCTTCCAACATTTTGATCGACAAAGCCTGATAATTTTATGGAGAAGCTGAACCATCAGGAAATCATTAACCTGCTGATGCAACTTGGTATAATGATTTTTGCCGCGCGTGTGTTCGGCGAGATGGCCCGGCGGCTCAATCAGCCCATGGTGGTGGGTGAGATCATCGCCGGCATTATTCTCGGGCCGTCTATACTGGGCATGATCGACAAAGACCTGTACGACATGCTCTTCCCTATGCAGGGCAATTCGTCGATAGTGCTCGATGGCGTGATCAGCGTAGCCGTAGTGCTGCTTCTTTTCATTGCCGGTATGGAGGTGGAGCTGGATCTGGTATGGCAGCAGGGCAAGAAAGCTTTGTATACCAGCATGTTTGCACTCTTGGTGCCGCTCATCATTGGCTTCATTTTCACCTACACATTTCCGGGGGTATTTGGGGGCAAGGGCACCGAAGACCGCCTGGTGCTCGCACTCTTTCTGGGCACTACCCTGGCCATTACAGCCCTGCCGGTGATCGCCAGAGTGCTCATGGATTTAAATATTTTTAAATCGAAACTGGGCATGATCATTATTGCCTCGGCCATGGTGATCGACCTGCTGGGCTGGATCATCTTCAGTGTGATACTGAGCATGATGGAAACGGGTGAGCAAAATGGCTCTGTTGGAAGTACCATAGTGCTCACAGTTGTATTCGCCATTGGCATGCTCACCATCGGCAAAAAATTGCTCAACCAGGCGCTGCCCTGGGTGAATAAGAAGTTTGCCTGGCCTGGTGGCGTGCTTTCTATTGCCATTGTGCTGTGCTTTCTGGCGGCTGCATTTACTGAATATATCGGTATTCACTCGATTTTTGGGGCCTTCATTATAGGTGTTGCTGTGGGCGATTCGCAGCATATGTCGGAGCGGGCCAAGGAGATTGTGCATCAGTTTATCAATAATATTTTTGCCCCGCTATTTTTTGTGTCCATAGGGCTCTTTGTCAACTTCTTTACCAACTTCGACCTCACCATGGTGCTGGTGCTCATTGTGCTGGCTTTTGTCACCAAGGTGGTGGGTGCATCTTTTGGTGCCCGACTGGGCGGACTCAGCAAATATCAGTCGATAGCCGTAGGCTTTGGCATGAACACGCACGGCACACTGGAGGTAATTCTGGGCACCATTGCACTGAATGCCGGCATTATCAGTGAAAAATTGTTTGTAGCCATAGTGGTGATGGTCGTGGTCACCATCATCATTTCCGCACCGCTTATGAAGTACAGCCTCGATAAACACAAAGAAATAAAGAAGAATAAAAAAGCCCAGCAAAGGCTGGAAGACGCAATGGATGATGACTAGACATATTTGGTTGGCCGTATGCCTGATGGGCTGTGGCGGCGCAGTGCCACACAGCAGTGGCTCACAAAAGCCCGACCATGCGCCCTGGACAAAATTGCTCAAGGCGCATGTGACCGCTGAAGGCATGGTCGACTATGAAGGCATGCGGGCCGACAGTCCCGCCCTGCAGCGGTACCTCGATGCCCTGGCCGCACACCCACCCGATACTGCCGCCTGGAGCGACCACGAGCAAATGGCCTATTGGATAAACGCATACAATGCCTACACCGTGGCGCTGATCCTCGACCACTGGCCTGTGGAAAGCATTAAGGACATCGGCCCTGCCATACAAATACCCTTTGTGTTGTCGCCGTGGGACATCAAGTTTATCAAGATTGGTGGCAACGAGATGGATCTGAATCATATTGAACACGGCATTCTGCGCAAGCAATTTGATGATCCCCGCATTCACTTCGCCGTCAACTGCGCTTCCATATCTTGCCCGCCGCTGCGGCGTGAGGCTTATACAGGTGCACAACTGGACGAGCAGCTGCGCGAGCAGACCGTTTCATTCATCAACAATCCCTCGTATAACAAGATAAGTACTGATGAAGTAGAGATTTCGAAATTGTTTTCATGGTATCAGGGCGACTTTACCACCCGGGGCAGCCTGATCGATTTCCTCAAAGAGTACAGTAAAAAACCAATAAATAATGAGGCGGAAGTGAATTATATGACTTATGACTGGTCGCTCAATGCAGCCGGTAAGTAGGCGCTCATTTCAAAAGAAATCTCGCATACCACCACTACAGCCGTTCTTTTGGCTGGAATGAAAGCTTAAAGAGCTGGAAATATCCAGGACGCTTTTACATGCAGCCCGGCGACGAAGGCACTAAAGCCGCTCGCTGGCCCTGCCGGGGTTGGCTGCTCCGTCTCTTTTGCAAGTCTTCATGCCAAAGGGGTAGTACAGCGGACAAAAGCTCACGACACTGGTCAGCACAAATACCGCTGCCAAAATGCCTAAAATAATGGCCGCCACACCGACGACTACGCCAGTGATGATCAGTACCGCGATGATAACAGCCAGTCCGATTCTGATGAGTCGGTCGGCACTTCCCATGTTTTTAATCATGTCCGTAATATTTAAAATTAAACCAAAAATTACTGCACCCGCGTGTGCCACTGTGTGACCTGAGTTACACGACAGCAGACCATTCAGGAATTTTCCCAGCGACACTGCTTTGGGCCTGTTCTACAAACAAACATGCCTACTTTTGTGTCCATTGCTTACTTAAAATTTTTTATACCCATGATTGCCGTTATTTCCGGAACCAATCGCAAAGACTCGCTCTCCCTCAAAGTGGCGCGTACCTATACGCAAGTATTGGAAAGCGCCGGTGAGCCATGCCAAATCATAGACCTTGGTACGCTGCCTTCAGACTTCACGGTGTCGGCATTGTACGAAAATGCCGGCAGAAGTGCGGGCTTTAACCTGCTGAAAGATCTGGTGCATGAAGCTGAGAAATACGTATTCGTCGTGCCTGAATACAACAATTCATTTCCGGGCGTGCTCAAAGCTTTTATTGATGGCCTTGACTATCCCAGCCAGTTTGCGGGCAAAAAGGGTGCGCTTGTGGGTATATCTTCAGGTGGGCAAGGGGCCGGCATTGCGCTCAGCCACCTCACCGATGTGCTCAATTATTTGGGCATGCACGTATTGGCCTCCAAAGTGAAGCTACCGAACATACACAAACACATGGATGAGGAACGACTTACCAATGAGCGGTCTTTGAAAATGCTGCAGAAACAAGCCCATGAACTCATCGATTTTTGAAGGTGACCGATGGTCTGACTTCCGGGCCGCCTTTATTCACCCGCTTGGCGCAATACATCTCGGATATTAGGCAAGTAAGCATTCCCTGGGAGCTGCATGATGAAGCACGACGTAATGGTTCAGGTTGTGATCATTTACAACCCGTAGATCCTACGGATAAATCTGTAGATGAAAATTAGGAAGGGGGGGATGTTGCTAACTGCGCCTGAACGCTTTGGCTATAAAGCGAAACATTTTCTTCTCTTTTTCCCAGAAGAAGCTGAACTGACCGAGCAAAAAGCCATAAAACAGCAACAGAACTTGATAGGCCGGAAAAACGGTAAATATGTATGTCACCGTTTTGAGCCACATAGGCGTATGCTCATCGAAGCCGATGAGATGGAAAAACGTCTTTCGCAAAAACACCACCGACATGCCGGTAAGGCTGAACACCACCAGCACCAACACCACCTGCACCAGGCTGTCGAGCCCCCACTTCACTTTTAGTTTAGTCAAAAACTTATTCACACCGCTCACTGCTGTTTGATCCATTTGATGCATATCGTCTGTCTCGAATGGTAACTGAAAATTCCGCGCAATTTAAAGTTCTTCACCATAGAAATGCTAATTTTAAACACAAAGCTTTCGTGTTTCACCTTAATACATATCCCCTATGTACCCTATAAAAAACCTGCTGATCGCGTTGGATTGCACAGAAATGGACGAGGTGCTGGTGAACTACGCCCACAAAATAGCTGGTATGCTGGCCTTGCAAAAGATTTATTTTCTTCATGTGACGAGCGGCGGGCAGCACTCAAATGATGACGGACCTGCGGAAGGGCAGAAACGCCAGGTGATAGAAGAAATGGTAAATGCCACGGGAAGTTGGCAGGCCAAATGGCAGGTGGAAATGGAGACGGGCAAAGTGGCCGCTGTACTGCTGAATGCGTGCAAAACCAAGGATATAGACCTGCTGGTGATGGGCAACAAGGCGGGTTTGGAAGGGGAAGGAAAAGTAGCCAGAAAGATGGACAAGTCTGCGCCCTGCCATGTGGCATTGGTGCCTGAGGTGCTGCCTACTGTGCCGGAGAGCCTGCTCGTGCCTATCGATTTCTCTGATAATGCCCAACTGGCACTGGAGCTGGCCGTGACGATATGTGCCGGCAATGGTGCCGGCAACATCATTGGCCTACACGAGTACGGCGTACCCGCGGGCTATCACCTCTCGGGCAAGAGTGAAGAAGAGTATGCCGAAAACTTCCGGACACATGCTGATAAAGCTTTCGATCAGTTTTTGGAAAAGACAGAATTGCATGGTGTGCCTTTTGAAAAAATGCTGGCGCTTGATACCAAAAACAATGTGGCTCAGGCTATATACAATGCCGCAGTAAAGCGCAGGGTCACGGGCATAGTAGTGGGTTCGCGTGGTCGTACGAAGATGGCGGCTTTGCTGCTTGGCAGTGTGTCAGAAAAATTGATTAAGCTCAATACACACTTTCCGCTCATCATAGCAAAGGAAAAAAATCACAATATGAGCGCCCTCGAGGCGCTAATCGAATGAGCCGGGCCGGCCAATACGAGAACGTATGGCAAAACGCGTAGTGTCTTTGGTCTGCATTTTTTGCCAGCCGGCTATGGTGTAAGCCTCTATCACCGGCTTGCCTCCCTGCCTCGCTAGTGTGAGCTCCAATAGTTTTCTCGATTGAAAAAGAATATTCGATTGTTTCACACTGGCCGTGATGCGCAATGGGTGGGCCTGGCCAGGATCGGCAAAAAAGAGTGAAAGCGTATCCACCAGTGTTTCTTCAGGCACCTTGGTGATCCACCTGCGCAAAAAGAGGCCATCGTTCGTGTTGTGCTCTTCCAGCACAAAACTATTGGCAAGTACGGGCTTATTGATGTCGGCATCGCGAAAGGGGGCAAGCTCTTCCTGCCAGCCGGCACTGTCGGGCTCGAAGCGCACGCGCTCCAGGCTGTCGTTGATCTGGGCTTCCTTAAAAACAAAAAGACCTGCCGACTGCAATTCAGAAATTTGCTGGTCGACAAGTCCTTTCAAGTCATAAAATTGATCACCTTCCTGCGTTATGCGCTCCTTGTCGAGGCCACAGGCCCCCATACACATCGCGAGCAACCACAGCAGGCAGGCAAGTCGCATTACTTCGATTTGCCTTGATTGGCTACTGCTTCCATTTTAGCGGCAATGGCTTCCTGATCGCCCAGGTAATAGTTCTTGATAGGCTTCAGGTTTTCATCCAGTTCATATACCAAAGGCACGCCGGTGGGAATGTTGAGCTTCAATATTTCTTCATCCGATATTTTGTCGAGGTATTTTACCAAAGCACGCAAGCTATTGCCGTGTGCAGCTACTACCAGATTTTTACCCCCTTTTATGTCGGGCACTATGGTGTTTTCCCAGAAAGGCACCACACGCTCCACGGTATCTTTCAGGCATTCCGTCAGCGGCAGCTCTTCCTCTTTCAGATCTTTGTATCGCGGGTCGTTGCCGGGATAGTATTCGTTCTGTTTTTCGAGTTCTGGCGGTGGTGTATCGTAGCTGCGTCGCCAGATCAGTACTTGTTCTTCGCCAAAGCGCTCGGCGGTTTCGCCTTTGTCGAGGCCGGTGAGACCACCATAAAACCGTTCGTTCAGCCTCCAAGAGCGCTCCACCGGTATGTACATCTGATCCAGTTCGTCCAGTACTATCCATAAAGTTCGTATGGCCCGTTTCAGCACAGAGGTATATGCCTTGTCGAATTTGAAGCCGGCTTCTTTGAGCAATTGACCTCCGAGCTTGGCTTCTTTACGGCCTTTTTCTGTGAGGTCTACGTCGGCCCAACCTGTAAATCGATTTTCCATATTCCACTGGCTCTCGCCATGGCGGATCAATACCACTTTGTACATCGCTTGCTTTGTTTTAAAGTTTCAATAATTGATTAATGAGTATAAAAACCTCGATGATGAATTGTTCAAATCGTCCTTCGAATGGTTAAATTTTATGCTTCAAAATTAAACAAATCGTGGCATAGTATTGGCTTTAATTTTTCGTTAATTTGGGTTTTAGAGAAGATTATGAGGCTATTTATGGTATTCCGGGCATCACTACTTTTTTTTCTCTTCATTACATTTTCGCATGTTGGTAAAGCGCAAAGCACTGTCATCAACAACGTGCGGGCATCTCTGAAGGCAGGCAGCTCCAAGGAGCTGGTCAAAAATTTCAACAATACCATCGAACTCAACTTCGACGGTGAGAAGTCCAGCTACAGCCGCACTCAGGCAGAGTTTGTACTCAAAGATTTTTTCAAGAAATATCCGCCTTCCGACTTTCAATATATTCACCAGGGCGCCTCCAAGCAGGGACTCACCTACGTGATAGGCAAGTACTCGTTTGACAATGGCTCTTTCAGAGTATTGCTCTACATCAAAAAATTTGACGAGGCATATCTGGTAGACCTCATTGACTTTAGCCGCGAATAGGCCCCCCAGCCTTTCGACAATCGGAAAGTAGCATGCGGATAAAGCCACATCCTTGACAAGAAGTCCATGCCGCATCGTACAAGGTGGCGATAGTGCCCGCCGACTTTTTCCAAAAGTGAAAGGCCAACGCTTTTAATTGCCGTGTTTTTATAATTTTGCGGCGTGAAACCCGAGTATATCCACGATGCTTTTCTGCACGATTTTATATCGCGCGCCATGGCCGAAGACTTGGGCGACGGCGACCACTCCTCGCTAGCCACCATACCCGGGCAAAGCAAAGGCAAGGCCAGGCTGCTCTGCAAGGAAGATGGCATACTGGCCGGCGTCGATTTGGCCACGCACATATTCAGCGCCTACGACCCTGGGCTGGCAATTCATTGGCATCGCGCAGATGGCGACGCGATCACTCCCGGCACAGTGGCGCTGGAGGTTGAGGGAAAGGCCCGATCAATACTTAGTGCTGAGCGACTGGTGCTCAATTGCCTGCAGCGCATGAGCGGCATAGCCACCTACACACAGCGCCTGGTGAAAATGGTGGAGCCATATAAGGCTCAAATACTCGACACGCGCAAGACCACACCCAACATGCGCCTGCTTGAAAAATGGGCTGTGCGCATTGGCGGAGGCACCAATCACCGCATCGGCCTTTTTGATATGATCATGCTGAAAGACAATCACATCGACTTTGCCGGGGGCATAGCGGCGGCAGTATCATCGGCACAGCGGTATTTGGAAAGCACAGGCCGCAAGCTGCGCATAGAGGTGGAGGCTCGCACGCTGCACGATGTGGAGGAGGTGCTGGCCTGCGGCGGTGTGGACGTGATCATGCTCGACAACATGCAGCCGCACGATATGCGCCTTGCCGTAGAGCAAATCAATGGAAGATTGATCACAGAAGCATCAGGGGGCATTACTGAGAATAATCTGGAAGAAGTAGCGGCCACAGGTGTCGACTTCATTTCTATCGGTGCAGTCACCCATTCGGCCCGCAGCCTCGACATGAGCCTGAAGGCACATATCGAATAAAATAATACTAAATTTGGCGCTCATATTTTTAACCATAGACGATGATTGTAAAAACAAGAAAATATAAGCTCGACACAGGGGTATACATCAAAACAGCCCTGAAAGCTGTACTCATACAGCAGTGGTGGGTTGCCTTGATAGCAGTAGCCATCATGTGTGGCGCACTGATCGTCTGGTCGCATTGGTGGATCACCGGCGCGCTCATAGCCTACGCCTTGTATATTATTTTTTGGCTCATTCAGTTTGCCGGTATGACGCAGCTTGAACAGGGCAAAATACTTTTCGAACGACTCAGCTACGAGATCACCAGCCATCAGATACTCATAAAAATAAACACTAAACAGGGCATGCCCGTGAAGTGGGAGCAGGTGAAACGCGCGTGGATGACCAAAAAAGCGTTCGTGCTGTTTATGTCGAAGGTGCAGATCATATATCTGCCATTCAAAATTTTTAACTCGGAGGCTGAGAAGAAATTCTTAGAAACGGTGCTGCGCCGCAAGGGCTACATTAAATAAAGAGATCAAAGCTTGCTTTTAATGTAAATAGATAAAACCTATGGCGGGTAGCAACGCTGACAAAAGGTATTTCATGTGAGTTTGTGTACTCCTCAAGTTTAGAAATGTCCCCCGCTGGCGGGGGTAGGGGGTGGAGCTTTGCTTGTCTTCTGGAAGTTGTAAGTCAACTTTTATTTTGCCTTCTGCGAATGCGGGGAGAAATGCCCCTTGTTTCCATTATCCTGATTACCTGATCCTCTATTTCCTGATTGACAGAATTAATGTGAAGAAGTACTTCTTCATCGGTGAATCCGGCTGTCTTCAGGGCAGCTTTGCTTCCGTTTATCTTTTTCAGCTACCTCCTCATAGGTATGGGTAATGCCATCAACTTCAATAATCAGCTGCAACTCTTTGCACATGAAGTCTGCAATTATTGGCATTGGAGGCAAAATGCATATTTATTGGTAATTATTGGAAGAAGGCAGTCCCTTGATGTGGATTTCGGTATTTTCCACCCCCTGCCCCCGCCAGCGGGGGAAAATTCCCAAGATGATGATCGGCGAATAGAATAAAAAATTCTAACGGTGTCCCAACGCTGAAAATACGAGAGATAGAAGTCCGATTGCCATTTTAACGTCTGAGCGCAGGCTCTCTCTGGTTTTAGATTGTTGCTACACGCAGAGGAGCGTCAATGTCCCCCGCTGGCGGGGGTAGGGGGTGGAGCTTTGCTTGTCTTCTGGCAGTTGTAAGTCAACATTTATTTTGCCTTCTGCGAATGCGGGGAGAAATGCCTCTTGTTTCCATTATTTTGATTACTTGATCCTCTATTTCCTGATTGACAGAATTAATGTGAAGAAGTACTTCTTCATCGGTGAATCCGGCTGTCTTCAGGGCAGCTTTGCTTCCGTTTATCTTTTTCAGCTA